>JANNST010000036.1:0-45953 GCA_031402865.1 Chloracidobacterium sp.
AAGGCTGTATGGAAACCGCGGTTTTCATACAGCCTTTCTTTGTTTGAATAAGGACGGAATTGGTTTAGGAATTGCAGTGCTGCTTGCGCTCGGTGAAAAGCCCTTTAGGCACCCTCTTTATGGTTTATCGCGTCATTCAATCTGACCGATTAGGTCATTCAAACTGATTCAATAAGATGAGTTCTGTATTCATGAATGTCGTTAACCCTCGTGTTGACCACATTTAAGGTTTTGGCACACTCCTTGACATAGAGTAATGATGGCAAAGGCCGTTCTTTTTACTGTTTAGAAGGAGCCGGAATAATGAAACTGTTTACGAACCATTCGATATTAAGCAAGGCGATCTCGCTCACGCTTCTTTATTCGTTTATCTTGGCGAATATCGTTGCCGTAGGGACTTTCGCCGCCAGCAAAACCGAATCCTCGTCCATCACATCTGCTACCACAAGATTTACTACCGATTTGACGCAGCTTGGCCGTGACGGAAGATTGCGTGAAAACCTAAGCCTTGAGAACGACACGCTTCGTCTCATAAAGGTGTTAGCCGGTGGTGGTCAGCGTCAGCCGATCATCGTGGATGAAAAAGGCGAGAACCAGGATTTTGTTGTCGAGCAGCTTGCGATGCGTATCGCGAACGGCAGTGTTAACAGCGATTTGTCGGGTGTCTCTATTCTAAAGCTCGAAACGGCGACGCTCTTCTCCAATTCAAATTCAGTGTCCGACGCTTCTGACCGGATCGAATCAGTTATCGACGAAGTTGTCGCCTCGAACGCGAAGACGATCCTTTTCGTCGATGAGCTGACGAACGTGCTCGAAGCCGGCAATGCAGGTGCAAAGCTGATCGAGAATATCAGCAAAGGAAAGCTCAGGATCATCGGCGGCAGCTCAAAGGCCGCGTTTAGTGCAAAGATCGAAAACACAGAGAATGCTTCCCTGTTTGAAAGCATTCTTATTACGGGCAGCAACTTAAATTCGATTACAGCCGAAAATTCTTTAACCGGTGACGATGGTTATCGCGGCGACAACGTTTCATCCGATCTGCGTGAAATGATGGCGGAAGATCCGTCGGGCAATAAACGGGTTGAAGTTATTCTTCAAGCGAAAGATGCCGATAATGCAGCTCTCCGCTCGCTGCTCGCAAGCGGCCAGGCACGAATTCAGGACCGCATCGGCGGCAGCGACACTCTCGTCGTCAGCCTTCCGCTGAGCACCGTCAGCTCGCTTTCGCAAAGCGGCCTGATAGATTACGTTTCGCCGGACCGTCCGACGAGCGCGACCGGCCACGTCGAAGAAACCACGGGTGTTACTCTGATGCGTTCGCAGCCGGCACTCGGCTCGCGTGCGGCTTATACGCTTGACGGAGCCGGTATCGGCGTCGCCGTTCTGGATTCGGGCATTTATTCGGCACACAACGGGTTCAAGAACGGCTCGGCCTCGCGCGTCGTTGCCAACGTAAATTTCACGACCTCGACATTGACCGCGACCACCGATGGTTACGGACACGGTACGCACGTCGCGGGCCTCGCCGCGGGAAGCTCGACGCTGGGCACCAGTGCTTACAAAGGCATGGCTTCGAAAGCGAACATCATCAGCGTCAAGGTCCTCAACGACCAGGGCGTTGGTAATAGCTCGTGGCTGCTAAACGGTTTGGACTGGGTTCTTCAGAACCGGACAACTCACAACATCCGCGTAGTAAACCTCAGCCTCGGCGCGAGGGCGGTCGATACCTACACAAATGATCCTGTTTGCTTAAAGGTAAAAGAACTTGCCGCCGCGGGCATCGTTGTCATCGCCGCGGCCGGAAATCTTGGACGGTCAGCAACAGGCAGTAAGGTTTACGGCAGTATTAAATCGCCGGGTAACAGTCCGTACGTGATCACGGTTGGAGCAAGCAACAGTCTCGGCACGCCTTCGATGGCTGACGATACAGTGACCAGCTTCAGCTCGCGCGGTCCGACGAGAACTTCGTATGTAACGTCGGCGGGCACTCGGGTTTATGACAACCTAATGAAGCCTGACATGGTTGCTCCGGGCAACCGGGTTATCTCGCACAAAGCTCCGGCCAATTTGATGGCGTTGCAGAATGCGACGCTCAACCTGGCGGACGACCTTTTGACTGCAGAGGCGGAAAAGGTCATGTACATGAGCGGCACGTCGATGTCGGCTCCGGTGGTCGCGGGTGCGGCTGCCCTGTTGCTACAGGTCAACCCGAACCTGACGCCGAACATGGTCAAGATGATCCTGCAGTACACGGCAAGGCCGATATCGGGTGCCGATATGTACGAGCAGGGTGCCGGACAGCTGAACGTCGAAGGTGCTGTAAGGCTGGCAAGATCGCTCCGCACCGATGTCGACTTCCAGACACTGACGAAAGGCACGACGATGGTTCCGACCGGTTGGGTCGCCCCGACGGCGAGCACGACGATCGGCGGCAACACATTCACATGGTCGCAGCTCACGTTCGGAAGCTCTTCGTTCTTAACGGGTCAGAACCTGATCTCGCAATTCCAGCTCGTCTACAAGCGTGAGAACATCGTGAACTCAGGTTTGACGATCAGCGGCTCAACAGCCACCCTAAACACAACGACGTTCTTCACGACCGGGCTAACCCTAAACCGTACTTCGGTACGCAGTAACGGTGGAGCTCTAGGCACCGGTACAGTGATCGCGTCTTACGGCGTTCTTGTCGGCGACGGTGTTCTAATTGGCGACGGTGTTCTCGTTGGCGACGGTGTTCTGATTGGTGACGGCGTGCTTATAGGCGACGGCGTTCTAATCGGCGACGGCGTCCTTATCGGTGACGGCGTTCTTATTGGCGATAGTGTTTTGTTGGGAGATAACACTCCCGGCATGCAGTAATTGATTTCAAATATAAGGAGATAAAAAAAATGAGAAATCAAATGCTGACACTCAACACGACACAAAATTCAGGAATGAGATACGCGATGGAACAACTGCAGCCTACTATTGCTCCGGACCTCGCAAGAGTGGTGGAGTTAAAAGCAGCCGCTACGCAGGAAGTCTTGGCGTTCCTCAACATGCGTCCCGTTCACACGGTGGTGATGGCAAGCTTCATTGTCGACAACGGCATCGAAAGCTCGCTAAACCGTGGCAAGTTCTACGGCTATCGTGGAACGGACGGTTCGCTCGAAGGCGTCGCTCTCATCGGTCACTCAACTCTTGTCGAGGCTCGTACCGAAGCTGCTTTGACGGCACTCGCCATCACAGCACGCACGGCCGAGACACCGATTCACCTGATCATGTCCAGCGGAGACGCGGCCCAGACCTTCTGGAACCGCTACACGAATGGATTAACCGAGCCGAGGCTCACTTGCACGGAACTTCTGTTTGAACTCAGCTTTCCCTTCCAGGTACAGAAATGTGAATGGAACGTAAGGTTGGCAAAACCGGAAGAATTGATGCAGGTTGCCGAAGCCCAGGCCGAAGTTGCCGAGATCGAATGCGGCGTCAACCCAATGCAGAAAGACCGTGAAGGCTTCCTCAAGCGGGTTATGCGACGCATAGAACAGGGCCGTGTCTTCGTAGTATTCGACGGCGACAAGCTTGTCTTCAAAGCTGACATCATTGCCGAAACCGACAATGTGATCTACCTCGAAGGCATCTACACCGGCCACGAATACCGCGGTCAGGGTATCGGATCACGGTGTCTTGCAGCCCTCAGCCTTGAGCTCGTCGAACGCGTCGAGAACATCTGCATGCTAAGCAACGTGGACTTCGAATACGCTCACAGGAGCTTCGCAAAGGCCGGCTATAAGCACTCGGATCAATGCACTACTCTGTTCGTTTGATCCGACAGGGATTCGAACAAACCGAAACGAAGGCGGGCCTCTATGGTCCGCTTTTTTTCTTCTCCACGTTTCATCGCGACTAGTTCAATCTGACCGAATCGGTCATTCACGTTGACGGCTTCACCTGAACATGGACACCCGAAATATCGCTAAGTGTATTAAATACAGCATGTAACGCTTTGGCACGACCGTTGCCAATACAATCCCGCCAACTCGTGCGGGAAGGCACGACACTTTCAGATCGAGGAAACGATACGATGAACAACCATATCCTAAAACAAACATTCGCCGCATTCATGCTTTTTGCGTTTTGCTTACAGGTGCTTGCTTTCGACGCAAAAGCACAATCGCGAAAGGCTGAAAGATCCGTCGAAGTTTATGACGTGAAGGAAGATAACCAAACGGATTTGACGCCGAAACGGAAGATCGCTCCCGATCTGGAAGAAAAGACTGAAGAAGTGTTTCACAGGATGCGGGCCGACAAAGTGCAGCGGGTGATCATTCAGCTTAAATCCGAAACACGCCTTAACGAAAGCCTCGGCGACCTGAGCACTAGTGAGCGTGACGAAATGTTTGCCAGCGAAGTCAAAGCCAACAGGAATAGAGGCGGCATCATAATTGCCGGACTGACGGCAGCAGGTGGAAGGGTCAACAAAACATACAACAATCTGGGCCTGGTGAGTGCGGAATTGCCACTTTCGCAAATTCGGGACTTGGCGAATTCGGACTATATTGAATACATATCTCCCGATCGCGAGATTCAGTCTTTCCAGCATATTGGGACGACAACCGGCTATTACATCCCCGGCATAAGCGACAAGGGCGACAGCGACCCAAACACTTGGTTGGCGGGTGGTGCCGGACATATCGCCGTCATTGACAGCGGAATCGACGCTTCGCACAACCTGTTGAATTGGAGATATGGCTCGACCGTTTCAAAAGTTAAATACAGCAAAGATTTTACCGGAGAGAACATTACCGGCGACCCTTACGGACACGGTTCGCACGTGGCGTCGATGTTTGCCGGCGACCCGTCGCTTAACAACAGTGCCTATCAGGGCGTCGCAAGTGCATCGAACCTTATCAACCTTCGCGTTCTGAAAGGCACGGGATTGGGAACATCGAGTGGCCTGATCGCGGCCCTTGACTGGACGGTTGCCAACAAAACTGCGTGGAACATCCGCGTCATCAATATGAGCGTCGGCACCGCGGCGAGAGACAGCTATACAAACGACCCTCTTTGCTTAGCGGCCCGCCGTGCGGTAAACGCGGGAATCGTGGTTGTTGCATCGGCCGGAAACTACGGCAAAGATCCGCTGGGAAATAAACTCTACGGCACGATCGGTTCACCCGGAATCGAGCCTTCCGTCATCACGGTCGGCGCGGCAAATACCTTCGGGACCGAATATCGTGGCGATGACACGGTTGCCACGTATAGTTCAAAGGGCCCGACGCGCGGCTACAAGACGGTTACCGGCGGTGTTCGCAAGTACGACAATCTGATCAAGCCTGACCTGATTGCCCCCGGCAACAAGCTGATCGGTGCCCGCGCTTACCACAACGGTACGGAAAATTTACTATCGCGGACCTTTACAACCCTACGTACCGGCACGGCCACGGCCAACTCCGACAAGGTCATGTATCTTTCGGGAACATCGATGGCCGCCCCGATCGTCGCTGGTGCGGCAACCTTGTTAATCCAGACAAATCCGAACCTGACGCCAAACCTCGTAAAGGCAATCCTGATGTATTCGGCTCAGCCGTTGTCAGGTGCCAGCTCGGTTGAACAGGGTGCCGGCCTTCTCAACATCGACGGTGCCGTCAGAATTGCCCGGCTCATCAAGCCGACGCTGCCGACAACCAATGGCGCGGCCCTGCTTAACGGCACATTGCCATCCTCGCAGTCAAGCGACTTCTGGGGCACGACCGTCTACTGGGGCAAAGGCGTGATGACGAATCACGGCTTTCTCTACGGCAATGACCTGATGATCAAATGGCAGGGGATGTATGCTAACGGAGTGCTGGTCGGCGACGGAACACCATTTTCGGGAACGACGCTGACAAAATCGTCCACCAAAACATCCGGCGCGCTGACCCTCTATCAGGGAGCGATCAAGAATAACGGCGTCCTCGTCGGCGATGGAACCCTGTTCCTCAGCTCTAACGCGATGGCCGGAACCTTCGCGCCCTGGGTCAACGGACAGGGAGTTCTGGTTGGCGACGGCGTACTGGTAGGCGACGGCGTGCTCGTAGGGGACGGAGTACTCGTCGGCGACGGCAGAGCATTCGGGTTCCAGACACTATTGGGCGACAATACAGCCTGTATGCTTCCGGCTCCATAGAGTTCGGACAAACGTTTCTCCTACATTAGGTCAGGCCAAAAAAGCCTGGCCTTTTATGTTTGTTAGCATTCCGACATTTTCTTTTTTGCCCGTTAGAAATGGCTGTGGTTAGTGTCTCAATCTTGTTCTTGATCGTGATAATTAGAGACGTTACCGTCCTGGATGCCGATGACCGTTCACTCTGACCGAATCGGTCATTCATAATGATTATTTAATCAATTAGATTTTCAGCATTCCATAGCCAACTACTTTCCTTGCATCATTTACGACTATGGCACGAACCTTGCCATAACTATGTTGACTGGCCGATGCGGTTAGCAAATTGTAAAGGTAACTAAAATGTATAACAAACTTAACTTCAAACAGACTTTTGCCAAATTGATTCTTCTCGCGATTTCAATGCAAATGCTCCCACTTAGCATTTTTGGTCAGTCATCGAAAGATGACAGGACCAGAGCGGTCAAGCTGGAAGAAGTGCAGGACCACGCTACGGAAAATCAGATAGATCCGACGCCGCAAACCAAAATCGCTCCGGATTTGGAGGAAAGCGTTGACGACTTGTCGAGAGGTTCAAGAATCGATGAAACTCAACCGGTTATCATTCAGCTCAAAACAGCCACAAGGATCAATGACTTTCTCAGCGACGAAATCAGACAGGACCTAAAAGAAGAAATGGCAGCCGAAGAGGTACAGGCCAACAGATCGCGGGCTGCGTCGGTAAAGTCAAAGCTGGCGGGCATGAACGGCCGGCTCAAAAAGTCTTTTACAAATCTTGGTTTGGTAAGCGCCGACCTACCGCTTTCAAAAGTGCGTGAACTGATTCAGGATGAAAATGTTGCCTATATCTCGCCTGACCGTGAAACTGAAGCCAACGGCCACGTCGAAACGACTACCGGTGCGTCCATCGTTCGAGCTTTGATACCTAATACGACGATCGGCGGCAACGGCATCGGCATTGCCATCCTCGACAGCGGCGTCGAAGGCAACCATGCGGATTTCAAACCGATGGTCACTTCGCGCGTCGTTTATCACAAATCTTTTATTACCGGAAATACCGACACATCCGATAAATACGGCCACGGCACACACGTTGCCGGTCTCGCCGCCGGAACAGATATTTTTAGCAACAACAACTCCGGCTACTACAACGGTACGGCTCCGAGTGCAAATCTGCTCAACCTCAAAGTTTTAGACGACACGGGCCGGGGAACCGTCAGCAACGTTATCGCCGCGATCGATTGGTCGATTGCCAATAAAGCGGCTTACAACATTCGCGTCATGAACCTCAGCCTCGGCACGGGAGCTAAAGATTCCTACACAACCGATCCTCTGTGCCTGGCAGCCCGACGAGCGTTCAATGCCGGAATCGTCGTGGTTGCTTCCGCCGGTAACAGCGGCAAAGACGCAGCCGGTAATAAAGTTTATGGCGGCATCGGCTCGCCCGGCATCGAGCCGTCGGTCATAACCGTCGGCGCGGTGAATACATACGGAACCGACATCCGCAGCGACGACACCGTCGCGACGTTCAGCTCACGCGGACCGACACGCGGCTACAAAACGGTCAGCGGCGTCAGAAAATACGACAACCGCATCAAACCGGATCTCGTCGCTCCCGGCAATAAACTCATCGCGGCAGCAGCCGTGGGCACCGGCACCGCCGATCCTTTGACCGGTTGGGTCTATTACAAGAACAAGCTGGTCACCGATTATCCGTCGATTCAGGTTACGGGGTATGTCGATTCGGGCGCCGGTGTAAACCGGAAAGGCTATCAGTATCTGAGCGGCACATCGATGGCGGCTCCGACCGTTTCCGGCACAGTCGCGCTGATGCTGCAAATCCGGCCAAATCTGACGCCGAGTCTCGTCAAGGCGATCCTTATGTATTCGGCCCAGCCGATCAACGGGGCCAATACTTTCGAACAAGGTGCCGGCAATCTGAACGCCGACGGCGCGGCCAGACTTGCCCAGCTCGTCAAAACCACTTTGCCGACCACCAACGGGACGGCAATGCTTTCGGCGGCTCTCCCGGCTTCGCAGTCGAGCGTCATCGCCGGAGAAACAGTTTCCTGGGGTAAAGGCGTCATTACGAACTATGGCTTCCTTCAAGGCAACGACCTGATGACCAAGTTCCAGGGCATGTATAAGAATGGTGTTCTTATCGGAGACGGCACACCCTTTTCCGGCACCGCGATCGCCCGCTCGACGACCTTGACTAGCGGAACGTTATTGCTCTATCAGGGAGCGATCCGAAACAACGGCGTACTCGTCGGTGACGGCACGCTTTTCCTTAGCTCGAACGCAATGGCTGGCACGTTTGCCCCTTTTCTCAACGGGCAGGGCGTTCTGATCGGCGACGGAGTGCAAATCGGTGACGGTGTTTTGATTGGTGACGGTGTGTTGATCGGAGACGGAAACGCAAATGCGTTGTCTTCATGGTTGGGCGACAACACCGCCAGTATGCTTCCCGCACCGTAGATTTCGAGTAAATGCTTTTCTCCTCCTCGGCCAGGCTTAAAATGCCTGGTCTTTTTTTGTTCTCGTCCGAGTTCCACCATCCGTTCATCTGACCGAGGCGGTCATTCAAATTGATTTAACACGGTTAGAGGCTGACAAGCTGGTTTTCAAGGCTGACATTATCGCGGAGACAACGAACGTGATCTATCTTGAAGGAATTTACGTCGCACCTGAACATCGCAAGAAAGGCATCGGTTCGGGCTGTCTGTCCCAACTTAGCCTGGATCTCCTCAGCCGTGTCGAGAATATCTGTCTTTTGAGCAATGTCGACTTCACAAATGCTCATAAAAGCTTCCACAAAGCCGGATATAAAAACACGGACTCCTGCACCATCTTATTTGTTTAACTTAAGAAAACAGTAGACAAACGCGTTAGCAATGTTCATAATAAGGTGAGGCGATTACCAGCCTCACCCTTTTTTGTTTCATAAACCAGAGTTCGATAAATCCATCCTGCTCTCAAGCGAATCGTTCGGCTCAACCGAACGAACTCACCCCGACTTCTCTTTGGCTCACGTATGTTCTATCAGAAACTGACTAACCGCTACATGGTTGCCGTGATTATTTGCGGGTTAGTCTGTCTGTTGGCGGCTCTCATAAGGCTGCCGGTGCAGGCGATCGACGTCAATTTTCTTGTTTTATTCTGCTTTACGATAGGCGTAGGGTCGCGCGTCACCGTTCAGATTCCCAAGTTCAAGTCTCACATCGCCGTATCGGATACTTTTATTTTTCTGGCGTTGCTTATGTATGGCGGCGAGTTCGCAATTATTCTCAGTGCCGTCGAGGCATTCTTTTCATCGTGGCGCTTTTGTAATAAGAAACTGACTATATTCTTTAACTCCGCCGCGGTAGCCATTTCAACCACTTGCGTCGTTGTGGTCCTCAAGCTTTCCGGACTATATTCCACCGACCACGTTCACGGGCAAGGCGAACAGCTCCAGAATTTTATCGTCGCACTTTCGGTCATTGCTCTTACACAATTCTTTGTCAACACCGCTCTCGCATCGATACACGATTCGATGAAGAACGCTCTGCCGTTATGGGAGACCTGGAAGAACAAATACGTCTGGAGCTTTATCACCTATTCCGTCGGCGCGGCAAGTGCCGGTATTCTCGATCTGTTGACAGACTCAATCGGCTTCGGAGTCATAATCGCTTCCTTCCCTGTAATATTCTTCGTTTTCCTGACGTACCGGATGTATCTGAAGAATATCGACATTTCGATACAGCAGGCCGAGCAGGCCGGGCAATACGCAAAAATACTTGAAGATCAATCCGCTGCTCTTCGCGAATCTGAGGAGCGTTTTCGCAGCGCGTTCAACTATGCGCCAATCGGTATCGCACTGGTTTCGTCGAATGGAAATTGGCTGAAGGTAAATCACGCATTGAGCAATATCCTTGGCTACACCGAAGAAGAGTTCCTGTCGATGGATTTTCAGTCGATAATTTTCTCCGAAGATCTCGGCGACACGTTGGTCAAAATTCACGAATTGCTATCGGGAAAGACGGCAAATTGCCAGATGGAGCAGCGTTACCTCCATAAGGAGGGACGGACGGTTTGGGCCTCCTGGAGCGTATCCGCCGCGAACGACTCAAAATCAAACGTTCCGAATCTGATCTTTCAGATCCAAGACATCACAGGTAAGAAGCTGGCCGAAGAAAAGCTCCAGCATGAAGCCACACATGACACGTTGACGGGGCTGCCTAACCGATCGTTATTTATGCATCGGCTTGCGAACGCCCTGATCAAATTTCAACATAACACTTCCTATAAGGTGAGCGTTTTGTTTATCGATCTTGACCGCTTTAAATATGTGAACGACAGTTTAGGACATTTAAGAGGCGATCAGCTTCTGATAGAAATTTCAGAGCGGCTTCGGGAGTGCATGCGGCCATCAGACATTGTTGCCCGGCTAGGCGGCGACGAGTTTACGATATTGGTCGAAGGTCGATACGATGTCAGCGAGGTGATTCGCATTGCCGAGCGGATTCAGCAGAAATTCAGCTTACCTTTTGACCTCGGCGGCCACGAAGTTTACAGCTCTGCGAGCATCGGCATCCTACATGCGTCGGAAAAACATCTCGCTTCCGAAGACATGATGCGCGATGCGGACACGGCAATGTACCAGGCGAAGCGGGCCGGCAAGGCAAGGCACGAAGTGTTTGACGAGAAAATGCATCTCGCCGCGAAAGAGACCTTGCGGCTTGAAACCGATTTACGCCGTGCTATCGAAAACAACGAGATTTTTATTGTCTATCAACCGATATTCTCCTTAACAACGGGCCAGATTCAAGGAATCGAAGCACTAACTCGATGGATACATCCGGAGATCGGAAAGGTCCCGCCTGCAAAATTTATTGCGTTGGCCGAAGAGATTGGCTTCATAGGCCCGCTCGGGGAATATATCCTGCGGACGGCCTGTCTGGAAATTGGGCCGATTTTTGAGGCGTTACCAACCGGAAACGGTATCACCTTAAGCGTAAATCTGTCGTGTAAACAGTTTGGCCAGCCGGCTTTGGTAAATAGATTCAAGAGCATATTGGACGAAACACTCTTTTCCCCGAGAAGGCTAAAGCTTGAAATAACGGAGTCTATATTCTTCGAGTATCAGGAAAACGCCATCGAAATGCTCAACCAGATTCGGGATCTTGGAATCGAGATCGACATAGACGATTTCGGTACAGGCTATTCAAATCTAAGCTATCTTATCCGGCTTCCTATATCGACGCTCAAAATCGACAGGTCATTTGTAAGCCCGATCGACGAGGACGGCGCAAATACCGAAATCGTCCAGACCGTGCTCGCTTTAGCTAAAAATTTGGGATTGAAGACCGTGGCCGAGGGTATCGAAAGCGAAGCGCAAATGGATGCTCTGAAAAAGTTGGGCTGCGATGGCGGACAGGGATTTTTACTTGCTAAGCCAATGAATTCCGCCGAAATTCGCGACTTCCTGACCGGTTATGAGGACACGGACATTCTGCAAATTCCTTTCGACGACCTGCCGATCCACGCAACGCTACAATAGAACCCGCACCCGCTCACTTTTTAAGCCAGCCGAACAACGCATTGACAGTCACATCGCGATTCGTTTCGTATATCGCCTTCGTCAGAGGGATAGACATCGGGCAGACCTGCACGCAATTTTGAGCATTCCCGCAATTCGCTATCCCGTCATCACCCAGTAATCCGTTCAAACGATCTTCGACGTTGTTCTTGCCCGTCGGATGCATATTGAAAAGGCGGGCCTGAGCGATGGCCTGCGGGCCGATGTAATTGTCATCGCCGTACTGCGGACAAGCTTCGAGACAGCATCCGCAGGTCATACACCTTGAATATGCATATCGTTCCTGAGCGACCTCGTTCGAGATATGCGGGCCCGGGCCCAAATCGTAACTACCGTCCAATTCGATCCAAGCGTTTACCTGTTTGAGATGATCGAACATCTTTGATCGATCGACTTTCAAATCACGAACATTTGGAAACTTCGACATTGGCTCAAGCGTGACCGTGTCACCGCCCGACGCAAGCAAAAGATCGTCAATCAATGCTGAGCAAGACTGCCGCACACGACCGTCGATGACCATCGTACAAATGCCGCACACCTGTTCGAGACAACTCATGTCCCAAACCGGCGGCGTGGTTTGCTTGCCTTCGATAGTCACCGGATTCTTACGGATATCCATCAGCGCCGAAATGACGTTCAAATTGCGGCGGTATTGCAGCTCAAAAGTCTCCCAATACGCCGTCGCACCTTCCTTCTCCCGCCGCTGAATCTTCAACTTGAAATTCGCAGGCGGATTCTCAAGACGCTTTTTTTCGATGTGCGAGTTTTCAGTCATAGACAGATCATTTCAACAATTTTTCGCACGTTGCCTGAAGTTCGGGTAAGTTTTCTTCAATTATGCCCCAAACCATGCGGTCCGAAATGGACTCGTAACCGTGAACTAGGACATTTCTAAATCCGATTATCCGTTGAGCGTTGGCAATCTGTGTGAATACATTTGACTCGGTTTGCTTAAGGCGGCTTAACGATTCTCCAATATTGATAAACTGGCGCTCAACCGCTGACTTTACTAATTCATTTAGAGAATAGGCTTCAAAATTCGTCTTTCCGACAAATTCATGAATGCGTCTGCAATTCTCGATGACATCGAAAAGATGTGTATTAACATCACGTTCCATAGATCTTTATTCGATCTCTTTCAACGGCTCGTTTGAAATACGGATTCTTTACCGCTCGTTCCTCGATAACGTCAACAGGTCGTTCGAATATCTCTTCTAAGCGTTCCTTGAGATCAAAATAACGCCCAAAGAGTCCTCTATCGTTGCCAAAATTCACCAAAACATCCACGTCGCTATCGGCCGCAAAATCTTCGCGAGCAGCGGAACCAACGAGATCCAAACTCTTTAGCTCCAAGTCGCGGCAGACGTTTTGAATGCGTTGTCTAAATTTGTCGATTTTTATTGTCATAATTGCCTCAAAACACAGTTTGCCACATCGTTGGAGCATCAGAAAGAAATTTATCAGGCCGTCTTTTTCTTCGTGACTTTCATACTGATTCTTTCGTGGCCTCGTATTCTTCTTTGTTCTCACGATTCCGAGGCATTGTTTCCTCGCGGCTTTTTGGCTTCAGCTCACTACCTGGCTGAGGAACTTGCGGCGCTTTTTTGCCGGACGAGTAATCGCGCTTGCGTGGCTCGACCACCGAAACATCAACCGGTTGGTAAGATAGCACCGGTGCCTCGTCCGAATATTCGGCAATGGTCGTTTTCATGAAGTGCTCGTCGTCGCGATCCGGGAATTCGGGTTTGTAATGCGCACCGCGCGATTCGTTGCGGTTCAATGCGCCGAGCGTTATCACGCGGGCGAGCTGCAGCATATTCCAGAATTGCCGAGCATGGGGAACGGCTTGCGTCGCCCACAGATTCGAATCGTTGATCGAAATGTTTTTAAAGCGATCTTGAAGTTCGAACAGCTTTTCGTCGGTCGCTTTGAGCCGGTCGTTGTAACGCACGACGGTAACATTGTCCGTCATCACTTTGCCCATTTCTTCGTGCAGCTTATACTGGTTTTCGCCGCCCTCGTTCTTTACGATCTGGTCGTTTATCTCCTGCTGCTTTTTCAATTCCGCGGCGTGAATCCCATTCGTTTCCGTGTTTCCGCGCTCGACATTCTTTGCGTAATCGATAGCAGACGGAGCAGCGACAAAACCGCCATAAACACACGATAAGAGCGAATTAGCACCCAGGCGGTTTGCCCCATGGATTGAATAATCGCACTCGCCGGCCGCAAACAGTCCGGGAATATTTGTGCGTTGCTCGAAATCAACCCAAAGTCCGCCCATCGAATAATGAACGCCCGGGAATATACGCATCGGAACATGCCGCGGGTCGTCGCCGACGAACATCTCGTATATTTCGAGTATTGCACCCAACTTGCGTGTCAGAGTTTCCGCCGGAATATGCGTGAGGTCGAGATATACCTGGTTTTCGCCGCCAACTCCGTGGCCTTCCAGACAAATCTGGAAAATCTCGCGGGTTGCTATGTCTCGCGGAACAAGGTTCCCATATGCAGGATACTTTTCTTCGAGAAAGTACCGGCGTTCGGCTTCCGGGATACTCTTCGGATCGCGTGTTTCGCCTTCATTCTTCGGAACCCAGACGCGGCCGCCTTCGCCACGAGCCGACTCGCTCATCAGCCGCAGCTTATCTTCACCGGGAATCGACGTCGGGTGAACTTGAATGAACTCGCCGTTGGCGTAATATGCTCCCTGCTGATAACAGGCGGAGACTGCACTGCCCGTACACGTCTGTGAATTGGTCGATTTACCGAAAACCAGCCCAGGCCCGCCCGTTGCCATTATCACTGCGTCGGCGGTAAAGGCCTTCAGTTCCAGCGTTTGCAGATTCATAGCGATCAGTCCCCGGCAAACCTGATGGTCGTCCAGGATTAGCGAAAGCATCTCCCAGCCTTCGTACTTATTCACTTTGCCTGTAGTTTCGTAGCGCCGTACTTGCTCATCAAGCGCATAAAGCAACTGCTGACCCGTCGAAGCTCCGGCAAATGCCGTCCGGTGATGGAGCGTACCGCCAAAACGACGGAAATCCATCAATCCTTCTTTCGTCCGCGAAAACGGCACTCCCATCCGATCGAACAAATAAATTATTTGGGGCGCCATGTCGGTCATTCGTTTGACCGGCGGTTGGTTGGCGAGAAAATCGCCCCCGTAAACAGTGTCATCGAGATGCTTGGCCGGCGAATCGCCTTCACCTTTTGTATTCACCGCGCCATTTATGCCGCCCTGCGCGCACACCGAATGCGACCGTTTTACCGGAACGACCGAAATAATATCAACCTCGTGCCCTGCCTCAGCTAGCTTCATCGCCGCCGCCAAGCCGGCAAGGCCACCGCCGACAATCGCAAATTTTGATCCGCTTGATGCCATAATCTCTAACCGTAAAATCCTAAAATTTCGTCGGCCCTTCGACCTTCTTATTCGCCGAAGGGTTTTCGCACAGTGCCGCGGGAAGCAGTCCGCACGGCCGAACGAAAGAAACTGCGGCATTCGTCCCGACGGCAAACATACCGAGAGCTAACACGACGGACCCGTATAAGGCATACTTTTGAGCATTTTCGCCTATGATGATTCCCCAATCGACAGCAAACAACCAAAATCCATAGGCCAGATGCCACGCCGTCGCGGCAATTCCGACAATGTAAAACGCCATTACCCACGGAATAGCGAACTCCGCCGAGACAATGTTAAAAGACAAAGCCGCATTGCCGGCGATCGGGGTAAGATTCAGGCCTGGAATCAGACCGAACCTAAAGTTCAAAATGTGAAAAAATATAAAAAAGAAAAGGAAAATACCGGTCGCACGTTGGAAAAAATAAAACCAATTACGTCCGTAATTATAAGTAAAAACGTTTGAGCGGGCCTCGGTCGAGATGATAACACCGTATACGGAATGAAAGATCAGCGGCAAAAATATCCCGAAGATCTCAAGGAACAGGAGGTACGGGATGTCGTGGATCTCCTGAACCGCTTTTTCAAAAGACGCTTCGCCGTTCATCGCCTTTGAGTTCGTGAACATATGTACGAAAAAAAAGAGGCCCAAAGGTACGATGCCCGTTATCTGATGCAGCTTTCGCAGAAGAAATGTGTTGCTAAGTTTTATAGCCATTCGTTTAGCTTTTACAACCTTTTCGAATTAAAGGAAATTCTAGAACCTAAATCCTAATTCTACAATTTGCGTAGCTTGATAGTTAGTCTATTCCCTTCATTTAATAAGATAAAATGAATTCGCTTGTACCGATTGTTCAGAATTACTTATAATAGATTTTAAGTTATGCATATCGAGACGCTGAAAGTTTTTTGCGACCTGGTCGATCTTCAAAGCTTTTCCCTGGCTGCCGAACGGAATTTTATTACTCAGTCGGCTGTCAGCCAACAGATCCGCACATTGGAGGAAAAGTTTAAACGCCGGCTGCTTGAACGTGTACGCGGGCGTCGCGAGGTAAAGCTCACGTCCGCGGGAGAGGTTTTTTACCGCGAATCCAAAAATGTTCTCGGCGCTTATGAGCAGCTAAACGAAAATTTACGCGGATTGGTTGGCAAGATCGGCGGCACCGTTAAGGTGGCGACGGTTTACAGCGTAGGGCTGCATGAGCTTCCATCGAAAGTCGGTGAATTCATGACAAAGTTTCCATCTGCCAAAATAGATCTGGAATATTCGCGCACCACGAAAGTGGTCCGTGACGTGCTGAACGGCACAGTCGAATTGGGCGTATTAGCGTTCCCGGAACCGCGTCGCGGCTTGACCGTCGGACAAATGCCCGCAAACCGGTTGGTGCTGATCTGTCCGCCGGATCACAAATTCGCTAAAAAATCGCAGATCAAAACCAAAGATTTGAATGGGCTCGACTTCGTGCTGTTCGAACGCGACACCCCAACCCGCAAAGCAACTGACCGCATCCTGAAAAACTACGGCGTCGAAGTAAAAAAGGTGGCCGAATTCGATAATATCGAGACCATCAAGCGGGCGGTGCAAGTCGGATTCGGGCTTGCAATATTGCCGCTGCCGTCCGTAACGTATGAAGAGACATCGGGCCAACTGGCGGTCATTAAGCTAGCTGAAAAGGAATGGGTCAGGCCGGTCGGAGTGATCTACCGCAGTGACAGGTCGCTGTCGTTAGCCGCTAAGAAATTAGTGCAGTTACTTGAAAATGCGGACACGCCTGCGTTGATCTAACCCGAACCGATCATCGTCAGGTTAGACGTAGGCGTCATTGCATTGAGGGCATTTTTCAACAAAATTGACAGGCCTTCCGTCTCCATATATTCGCGGCCGAGGAGCTTTCGGAATTGCTTTTCCTTCGTCTCGCCATTCAATTCTTTTAATATCCCGCGGAAAAACGCCGTAACGATCTCGGGCGCAAATTGTTTGCCGGAGTTTCGCTGTAAGTCTTCAAAAACCTCGTTCGCGGGCCGGCGGCGGCGGTACGGACGATCGGTGGTCATCGCGTCGAACGAATCAGCAAGATTAACGACCTTTGCGATATAAGGAATTTGGCGGTCGTATAGGCCGTCGGGATAACCATGCCCATCGAGGCGTTCGTGGTGGTATTTAGCCGCTAGCGGTACATCCGTGTACGGATGATGGATCGGCGACAGGATCTCGAACCCGACGCCCGGATGCTTATTCAATTCGGCTGATTCCTTCGCATTTATGCGGTAGGGAGCATTAATGATTTTCCGTTCGACCGTCAGTTTGCCGACATCGTGCAGATAACCCGCGACCGCAGCACCTTCGATTTCATCTTCGCCCCAACCTAGTTCGCGTCCAATAATTTCCGAGTATTTACCGACGCGGACCGAATGCCCCTCGGTATACTTGTCCTTGCAGTCGATGGCGGCTGCGAACGCTTTGACCGTATCGCTGTACGTCATCCGCAGATCTTCGTATAACTTGCGGTTCTCGCTGGACTGACGCTCAAGCTCCGCAAGCAGATTCCGCTGGGCGATCGCCCCGCCGATGTGGCGGCCCATCGCGCAAATTATTTCTTTGTCGTAGCTCGTATATGGTTCGCCCGTCGCCTTTTCGCCAAGAAAAACAACACCGACCGTTTCATCGCGAATCACGAGCGGCAGCAGCAGTTGCAATCTCGTACTTTCAAAAGTCCGGTCATACACCTGAAAGAATGGCAGAACCATCGCCTTAGAAATGTCTATCGGATGCAGGCCGTTTGTCAGGAATTGGCGTTCGTCTTCGTAGCAAAGCGATAAACTAAGCGGAAAATCGTCGCCGAGGCCGCGTACAGCAAGCATATTCAGCTCGTGCTCGAACCGCGAATACCTGGCAACACCGCCGCGCATTATTCCGAGCGAACCTAGCACAAGATGCAGCGAGGTCCGGATAGTCTCGAGAAAATTCCCCTTATTTGCTACCTCGTAACCCAGCTCCGCGAGCGCACCAAAGGTATGGACGATCTTGTTCTTGTTCTCAGACATCTCTCTGAGATTTGGTTGTCGGAAATCCTGTATCTTCAATTTCGTGAATCGTGAATCGTCAAATCGTGAATCGACTACTATTATACGATTTTTCGTTTTAGATGATTCGAAAGGCCGGTAATCATTCTTCCGATATCATCGAGCGATTGTTCAAGAGACTGGTAATCGGCTTCGTTAATAAATTTGAGCCTAAAGGCTATAAAGAGCTGCGTGTCGACCTCGCTGGCCGATCCTTGAGAATGTGACAGAAACTGTAAAAATTCGCGATCCGATTTCCGTCCTGCACCCTCCGCGATATTTGACGAGATCGAAACCGATGCCCGTCGAATCTGCGAAGTAAGCCCAAACCTCTCTTCCTGCGGAAACGCCTTCGTTAATTCATAAATCGCAACAACGAACTCCACCGACTTAATCCAAGCGTCTAAGTTTCGATGAGGCCGCATCTTCTTTCAATTTACGATTCACGATTGACGATTTCACGATTCACAACCGCGTGTTTGCTTACCCCAAGCATATCAAAAAGCTCGACGGTATCTTCGTTTACATCCGAAAAAACTACACGCGCACCAGCGTTTGAGGCAGAATCGATAACGCCGAGCAGGATCGAAACGCCGATGCTGTTGACGATCTCGGTCCGTGAAAAGTTGACCACAAGCTCGGTACAGCCTTCGTCAAGCCGCTGCCTGCACTCGCGTTCGATTTTCTCACCTGTCAGTTTGTTCAGATAGTCGCCTGCAAAAACGACCGCAGTTTTATCGTCCGTCGAGGCGACGTGTCCGGATTGTATCTCCATAAAAAGAGTAACTGTTTATCCCTGTTATAATTAAGATTGCCTTTCGAGAAGCGAAGTTAAGTTAAATTTCTATCACAACAGGGCGGATAAAACAACAAAAATCGCAAAATTTCCCTGGTCCGTACTACCACGCGTGGAACAACTTAACCATGCTGGAACAAATTCAATGTTCGCCTTTCTAAGCGTGATGCTGTCTCGCGATCGAAACAACCAGCCTGTTGACGCGTTTATGGCCACGGATATTTGCTGAATCGGGGGATGATGCCGGAGTTATTCTTCGGGCGGTATTACGCGGCTGCCGTGGTGGGCGACGATCAGCCATTTTCCGCCGCGTTTCATCCAGATATGCGTGCTGCGGAATTTTATGTTTCGGACGCCCTCGACCGTTCCGCGATGGGTCATTATCGCCGTATTGCCGAAGATCCTGATCTGGTAATCGTCAGACTTGACCATATCGGCGTTAGGCACGACCGACGCGAGATACTGAGTTTTATTCTCTGTTTCGCCTTGTTGCGTCGTGCCGATGTAATCATCGGCGACCAGAGCCCCGGCGGCCTTTTTATCGCCTTTCAATTCGGCAAAGGTCCACGCCTTGTCCAACTGGATCAACTTGTCCTCAACGCTGCCTTTTTTATATTGCCCGAACGTGAGCGACGATATTCCAAGAACAACTGCAAACGTCAAAAGCATCGGTTTCATCATCTTTTGTCTCCGGAATCTGTCGGCGGTATCGAGTGTAGTTTCTTCTTTCATATCTGTTTTGAAATATAAAATAAAGTCGGGCGCACGTCAAAAAGGTGGTGTAGGTTTCGCTGGAAAAAACGGTCACGACCGCCTCTAAACGAGATTCAAATTTATCGTACGCGATCGTTTGGAGCGGGGCTTGCCCCGCAATTCATATCGGGCGGGCAAGCCCGCCTCTAAACGAGGTTGAATTTATTGCACGCGAACGTTTAGAACGGGGCTTGCTCCGCAGTTCATTATCGGGCGGGCAAGCCCGCCTCTAAACGGTCACCCAATCTTGCCAAAGCGGCATCCAACCCCTCCTAAGACAGGAGTGGAGCTATGCGAGGACTTCTTTTTGGAGATATTTGGTCATTGAGATGCTGGTGCCGTCGTCGGATTGATGGATTTTTACTTCGTCCATCAGCTTTTCGATCAGTTTAAGTCCCCAGCCGCGGCGTTCGGATTCGGGTTCGCCTTGCGTCGTCCGGCGGTCGGCCAGGCGGAGGCCTCGGTTTGAGATCGTGATGACGATGCGGTCGTCCTCGACCGAGAATTTTTGGTGAATACGACGGTCGGGGCTAAGGCTGTGCTCGGAGGCGTTTATCGAGGCTTCGAGCAGGGCCGTTTTTATCTGGTTGATCGCTTTTGGCGAATAGTTGTGGCGACGGGCAATCTCTTCTAGCGTGTGAGCGGCGATCATTTCGTTTTCGCCATCCATCGGAACGGTCACTTCGTATTCGTCGATAACCTGCCGCGATTCGGCGGGTTCGGAGGCGAGAAACTGCTTAAGAAACTCGACCTGGCGGCGGCTGGAACCGTATGCGTTCCGCTGACGCAGCAAATCCATCGCGTCCGTCGAAAATCCTTCGGGGGCAATTAGCCAGACCTTGTAATTGTGAAAATTGCACATCATGGCGACCATCTCGAGGCGGTCGCACCAGAATTCGGCCACGTCTTTCGGCGCTTCGAGTTTTGAATCGATCTCGGCCGCAACCCAGACGATCTCGTCTTCATCGACGTAGCGGCCTTCCTGAAATCCGATGGCAACGACCGAGCGTTCCTTGTCGGTCAGCTCACCGATTGGCTTGTAAAGATCGGCGGCGTTGGCCGTGTAGACGATCTGCGGCAGATGGATCGGTACCAGATCGGCGCGAAGGCCGGCCATTACGTCGTCATTTTCGAGGCCTTTATACTGATCGGCGAACGCCCCGTAATCGAGAACCGCAAGCGGGACTTCCTGCAGCGAAAACGACCCAAGCAAGACACGAAGACCGAGCGACGCGTTATGCCGGTAAAATTGGGCCATCAGCCGCGGCGCCCGTTTGAGATAAGAGGAGACGGATTCGCCAAACAGAGCCGCACGGTTTTCGCCGCTCACATCTAAGCGGAAACGGGCCGCTATGTAGTCGGTCAAAACCTCGTTGCCGTCCATTGCTTCGACACGATTGCCGGTCAGCCGAATCATCTCTTCGATGTTCAACAGGTCAAGCATTTTGGTGAATGCGGGTTCGCCGAGCGCGAGTCGCTTAAGCCACGATTCGACCGATAGCTGCTTTTTCCCGAGGGTCAGCGATACGTCCAGCAGGCTCAAGATGCCTTTTTCGATGTCTTCGGTCGGGGCTATATTTTTTACAACGGCGTCGTAATACCGCCGTATCCGTCCGCCGAAGATCTCCTGTGTATAGTGCTTTTGAACGTTCAGAAAGCTCTCGAGATGGTCATATTTTTCGGCCGCTGCCTGGAACATAAACTTAATGAACAGAGCATTTCCGTGGAACTGATTGGCAAGCAGGTCGCGCGTTTCGTCGTTGATCGCGACGTCATAACGGGCTGCGTTTTTCTCGACGATCCGGGTTGCGTCCGAAAATGTCAGATGTTCTAGAATTAGCCGCTCGCTATTTGCAACGTCAAAGTTAAATCTGCGGCGTCCGGCCAGGACGTGCGCGACGGAGCTGCCGCCGTAAATGCCCTTTAGAGCTTTGAAAACTTTTGCCGTCTCGGCGGAATTCGTTGCGGCGTGGCAGTCGTCGATCATCACGATCACACGAGCGCCGCCTGCCGCCGCTCGTACCGGTGCGCTGAAGCACGTTTGCAGAAACGTTTCATCGTCATTTACCGCGCAGTCGTGGCTGTACGCGACGACCAGCCGATCGATCCAATGCCCGTCGGCGGGAACGGCAAGTTCTGAAAGCTCGCAAATATCGGGATACCAACTAAGTATCGATTCGTCACCGCGGCGAAACGCAACGGTTTGCAGAAGAAATTGATGCAAAAAACGCTGGGCTGTTTTGTGAGCGGTTTCGTCCGCTTTGTCCAACTCGAAATAGAACGGGATGACTCGGGTTTGCTCCTGAAAAAGCTTGTCGTAGGCTTGTTTTAAAAGTTCCGAGACACCTACGCCGGGCGCACCGATGAGAGTCAGCGGCCCCGAGCCTTTAGCGTGGTGCAGAATCCAGTCCAACTCTTCAGACCTACCCACGAAGTCTTCGGCCAGACATTCAGCGAGAATTTTTTTTTGATCGGACATTAGTGAATGTTTTCGGTGATCGAATCGCCCATTGCGTTGAAAATCTGTACATTATTTCGGCCGTGATTCTTCGCCGCGTACAGGGCGACATCAGCTGCAGAGATCAGGTCCTTTGGCGTATCGATCTCGCTAGAACAACTGGCGATCCCGATGCTCACTGTCACCTGGCGTTTTGCAAATTCGGTCCGCTCAATACGTTTGCGGATGCGTTCGCCGATCTGAGCCGCCTCTTCGGTCGAGGTCTGCGGCAGCAGGATGGCAAATTCTTCGCCGCCGTAACGTGCGGCAACGTCCGCTCCGCGCAAGGTTTCCTTCAAAATCTCGGCGACCATTGTCAACGCGCTGTCGCCGGCCGGGTGGCCAAAGCTGTCATTATACGATTTGAAATTATCGACATCCAACATCATCAGGCTCATCGAAAATCTGTGCCGCTTTGACCGCGTAATTTCCTCGGCCAGACGCTCTTCGAGATAACGGCGGTTCAAAAGCCCGGTCAGCGGATCGGTAACCGAAAGCTGTTCGAATTCACCGGCTTTGTCTTTTAATGTCGTGCGGTCGATGGCGACGGCTATCTGCGGTGCGATGGCCCGCAGCAGTTCAAGGTCGTGCGGTGTGAAAGCGTCGCCGCCGGCCTTGTCCGTAAAGTTCAGAATGCCGATCTTGCGTTCGCCTATCAAAATCGGGTAGCTGATGAACGACGATGTTTTGTAGCTCCATTCGCTCGGCGCGGATTCGATACCGACACCTTTCATATCCGACACGATAACCGGGTCGCCGATCTCCAAAATGCGTCCAGCAACGCGGCTGCCGACACTCGATTCGGAAAGCAGATTTATACGCGAACCGATCGCCGCCTTTGCATGAAGGCTGTTCGATTTTTCGTTGTGGATGAGGATCGAGGCGCGTTCTGCATTAACGAGCTCAGCGGAGATCTGCGTGATCTTTTGCCAGAAATCGTCAGCGTCTATCTTTCGGAGGCTTTCGTTGAAACGGATGACGGCTCGCGAAAGCCAATCGCGTTGCGAAACCTCATCGCGGAGCCGGAGGATCTCAAGCTGTGACGATAATGTCTGTGCAAATCGCGATATCACGCGCCCTTGCTCCTGGTTTTCAATTCGGGAATCGATGCCGATCGCACCGCGAATGTCGTCGCCGATGGTCACGGGAAAAAGCGAAAGAGTTTGCTCGGTATCGACACCGCCTTCCTTCTTACGCTCCCGAAATTCAAGGGGAATCTCGCGGCGGACCGCATCAACCAAGCGTGCGTTATCGGCAGCAATGCCGATCTTTACGGATTTGTCAGCAAGGCGTCCGAGCCCAACCAGAACTTCGAGCTTGTCTTCGCGGCGTTCCAGCCATACTAGCGAGCCAAGCGAATATCGCTGCTTCAGATACGAGAGAATCGATTTGCAGGCATCTCGATACTCAAGATTCATCAAGGACCCGAAGAGCGAACGCCATTCACCGGCCGCCTTAGGATCAATCTCGAGATCTACCGTGGCGGCCTGCCGCAACTCGCCGTCGGCCTTTTCAGTTTCCGCTTTGAATTTATTGATCAGGTTCGTGATCTCACTAGGATCGGGCTTTGCCGGTTCTGCCTCATCGGCCTGAACCGGTTCAAGTGCCTCGCGTGTTTCGAGCCTTAGCCTGTCAACTTCGAGGATGTCATTACGTTCGCGATACGAAAATTTTTCCAGCCGAGCGGCAACTCTGTCAAGGCTCTGATCCGAACCGGATATCAGTACGTTTTCGAAGAATTCGGTAGGGCGGAACTGCCGCCATTCGCCCGTTATGGCTCGTTCGGTCGCAACCCGATAGTTTTCGGCTTTCAGGAAAGTTCGCCCAATTATCGCGACAAATGGCTTGCCGCCGTCCCAGACCGGAACGGCCTTGCACGTCAAACCGGCGTAACACTCATATTCGATCGTTTTACCGGCTTCCTCAGCCGCCGCAAAGGCTCTACCGCAAAATTTAGCGCATTGCGGGGCAAACTCGGCAGATGCAGACAAGCTGCGGCACATCGAATTGTTGTTAGAGACCGAAACTTCGTTGCAGTCCTCGTTAACAACCACTATCGCGACGCCGTTTTCTTCGGCGAGCCGGTCAAGAAACTTCTCTTTTTTTGTGGGGCTTGAAATCATTCGATACCGGCAAAAAAGTCCGTGTGAATAAATCGTTCAGCATTCAGCTTACAGTTCGGCGGCTTTTGCACACTTGCTTAATAGATTCAATCATCAAGCATTTTCACGAAAAAAGCTCGATCAAATTGTTTATATTATTCAATTATTACACAGAATCGGTTTTCGTCTGAAATGAACCTAGATCAAAAAATATTAGCCGTATTTCGTATCGCTTTAATACGCACGTGTCTTGAACGATTGCACGGCATCGCACTTCCAACTTTATTAAAACACGGCATTTACAATGTTTAGCGATTGGCACAGGTATTGTATACGTAAAATAGCAGTCATAGGGACAGCATCATTATTTTTCGAAAATTCACGGAGGTTTTTATTTATGATCAACGATTACGAAGCTACAAAGCCTATTACGGAAGACGGATCGGTATCGACCAACCCATCAACCCACCTCTCGAACGACGAGGTTATCTCGACGCTCAACGGCCTGATTGAAACTTGCAAGGATGGCCAAGACGGATTTAAGACCGCCGCTGAAGGTGTTGAAAGATCGGATCTTAAAACTCTTTTTTACGAATTTGGTCAGCAACGGTCGCAATTTGCGGGCGAGTTGCAAACTCTTGTTCAAACTTTGGGCGGCGACCCCGAGAGTACCGGCACCCTTGCCGCTTCGCTCCATCGCGGCTGGATCAATATTAAATCGGTCGTAACCGGAAAGGACGAAGGCTCGATCCTGAACGAATGCGAACGCGGAGAGGATGTGGCCAAGAATGCTTACAAGGAAGCTCTCGATAATTTTCTCCCGGCACATGTTTTGGACACGGTCCAAACGCAATACACGTCTATACAGGCGGCACACGACCGTATCAAGGCCTTGCGCGATATTACGAACGGTGAGAAGACCACTTCGGCCACCACAAGTTATTAATTAATCCTCTTCATAGCTCCGATAACTTGGTTGTGGATGAAAGGCCCGTGTAATGCGGGTCTTTTTTTGCGCATAAGAAAATTTTTTTGTTAATGAATACCCCTCGAATGACCGAAACCACACCGGAATTACCGTGGGCAATGAGATCCGATTTCGTTATTAAAATAGAATTAGAAATCCTTCCTGTCCGAAATGTCCGTCATGCGTAAGAATCTGGCCTATCCCGCGCGTACGACAGACACTCATCGAAATGCAATCGGTCAGGCTGTAACCTTTATCAAGCCGGTTTTGATAAAGTTCAAATCCACGTGCAAATGAATTGCTGGATTGAGGCAGAACCAATATGCTTGGGTGATTACAAACTTGAAGGCACATTTGGCCGGCAATCGTGCGTTTGTGCTCTCCGGCTTCGGCGAAGTAATTAAGAAATTCAGTTAGAACCTCTTCCGTGGTCACCAAAAAAGCATCCGTGTGATTTCCGTCAAAGTCCTGTGCGGCGGTGTGCCACTGGTCGGCGGGATTAGCCAACGCGATCCAATAAAATGCGTCAGCAAAGATCTCATTCATAAAAATCTACCCGTTTTTCTTAGGTGCACCGTATAGATAAAAGTCGTGGTTTTCTGCTCCGTCGTTTGGCGATTCCTCCCATTCTGCGAGCGGAATTTGATTGCTCAATTCTTCAAAAATTGCCGAAATAGGTCTGACATCATTTAAGGTTTTTTCGTCCAAAAGGCTTTCGACGGTTTCGAGAACCTTCTTTTGGTCATCCTCGGAAAGCATCGGAACTTTTTGAAAGATGGTTTGGGTAGTTTCTGTCTGCATAGGCCTTCCTTGTTTCACCAGCGATTTTATCATAACTTCGCATTTTCATACTGAGGTTATACAGGTGCCTTTCTTCCTACTCACTAAAAACTTTGGGAATCCTCTCGCGAACCGCTCCCGGTTCTGACCTATGCCCCAATCGAACGGAGATTGCTGGCGGCGTTCTCCGCAACATTTGGATGCTCGGCACTTATACGAATGCACGCCGCTTGGTGGCCTGGCTTGATTTCTACCAGACTTGGCACAACAGTTTCACATGCATCGATAGCGTATGAGCACCGCGTATGGAAATGACAGCCGCTTGGCGGATTGATCGCCGACGGGACATCGCCTTTTAGGATTATTCGCTCCCGGGTCGCTTCGATCTCGGGGTCGGGAACGGGCACGGCGGAGATCAACGCTTTTGTGTATGGCATAAGCGGGTCGGCGTAAATGTCTTTTCCGGCTGCGAGCTCGACGATGCGGCCGAGGTACATGACGGCGACGCGGTCGGCGAGATGGCGGACGGCCCGCAGGTCGTGCGAGATGAATAGGTACGTCAGTTTCTTTTCCGCCTGCAAATGCTCCAATAGGTTCATTATCTGGGCCTGAATGGATACGTCGAGGGCCGAGATCGGCTCGTCGGCGACGATGAATTCGGGGTCAACTGCCAATGCACGGGCGATGCCGATGCGCTGTCGCTGGCCGCCGGAGAATTCGTGCGGGTAGCGTTTAATAAAGCGTCGGCTGAGTCCGACCGTTTCCATCAGATCCCGCACCTTCGCGTCGATCGAACCTCTGTGGGCAAGGCCGAATGCCCGGATCGGCTCACCGATGATACTTCCGGCAGTCATTCGCGGATTTAGCGAAGCATACGGGTCCTGAAAGATCATTTGCAGATGCTTTCGCTGCTCTCGCATGGCAGATGGCGGTAGATCAGAAAGATCTTTGCCGTTATAGAAAACCTGTCCACCGGTCGGTTCGGTAAGACGAAGAATGGCTTTGCCCAGCGTCGATTTGCCACAGCCTGACTCGCCGACAAGTCCCAACGTTTCGCCTTTTTTGATGTCGAGCGAAAGACCGTCAACGGCCTTTACGGTTCTAGTCGCACTAAAAAGCCCCGCACTGCGGTAATGGACTTGCAGGTCTTTGATTGAGATTAGATTATTTCCGTTGGTTTCCATTAACGTCTCGTCTTCCTTTGCGTCTTTGCGACTTTGCGGGAAATGGATTTGCCTCCCGCAAAGTCGCAAAAGACGCAAAGATATAAACACTACCGCTAATTAATCGGCGGCTCGATCGTGACCGGCGTTTCGGTGTCGTAGGCGACGTTCATCTGTTTAAGAGTTCCGTTTTCGTAGTTAACCTCTATCTTCATGGGGAGGCCGGTCTCTTTTCCGATCCATATCTTTGAAGTAAACGGAAAATCTCCTTTCGGAGTTACATTCTTGTAGCTGTAAATGAGGGCGGCTTTGCCATCGACATTATCCTCGCCGTCGAATTTTACGTCCTTCATCGTTTTCAAACCTTCTTCGGTAAAAGAATCTCGAAGGTTCGGGATCGTGTCTCCATTACCGGATGTTTTAATCCATTTGCCGCCGGCTTTCATATACATCTGCTTTCCGATTATTATCGTTTCCATCCCGGCGGCCGTGCCGGCGAGATAGAGAATTCGGTACTTATCAGGCGCAGCATAATCGATCTGCATATGAAGATCGCTTCCGCCTGTGCCTTCCATTTTGGCGGAGAAGAACGGCAGCTCGATGAACTTTGTCGAAGCGTTTATTATGTCCTGTTTCGGATCAGCACTCACGGTCGTCGAGCTTTTTGATCCGCTGCTGTTGGACGTGCCGGTGTTCGAATTCGAACTGGAAGGTCGGCTTCCTTTTGAAGCCAGGTCGCGGATCGTCGAGCATCCGAGAGTAACGGCGATAAGGACAAGAAGCGGAATGAATAAATCTCGTTTCATAGTTTTTACATCGGAGCCCAAAAGTACGGGCTAGCCGCCCTTCCTGAACTGTAATTGTTGTTACTTGTCTTTGTCACTTGATCCCGGCAAGCGAATCGGCGTAAACCTCTTTCGCAAAATGGCAGAGCGAGTGGTGATTGTCATTTATCTCAACCAACGGCGGAAACTCGTTCCGGCAGATGTCCTCGACTCGGTCGCAGCGCTCGGCAAATGGACAGCCCGGCGGCAGATTCGCAACATCGGGCGGCAGGCCGGGAATTTGGTAGAGGTCAGTTCCCCGCTCGTGTGCCGGATCGGGAACGCTCCTTAGCAATCCTGTAGTGTACGGGTTCGCCGGTGTCGCAAAAAGCTCGCGTGTCGGTGCCTGTTCAAAAATTTTTCCGGCGTACATGACGATAACTTTGTCGGTCATCCCGGCGACGACACCGAGGTCGTGCGTGATCAGAATAACACTTGTGCCCATGCGCTTTCTTAGATCTTTTATGAGTTCAAGAATCTGCGCCTGGATCGTCACATCAAGAGCTGTCGTCGGCTCGTCTGCTATGAGCAGTTCAGGGTCGCACGATAGTGCCATTGCGATCATCACACGCTGACGCATGCCGCCGGAGAATTCGTGCGGGTAGCTGCCCATTCGCTCTTCGGCATCCGAAATTCCAACCGTTTTTAGCATCCTGACGGCGTGATCGTATGCCTGCCGATTCGAATGCCCAAGATGAAGGCGCGTAATTTCTGTCAACTGAGTTGAGATCTTCAAGAACGGGTTGAGCGACGTCATCGGGTCCTGGAAGATCATCGCGATCCGCTTGCCGCGAAGCTTTCTGACATCATCTATCGAAAGCGATGTAACATCGATGCCGTCAAAAACGATCTCGCCACCGACTATTTTTCCTGGTTCGGATATCAAGCGCATGACCGAAAGACTCGTCACCGATTTGCCGCTGCCCGATTCGCCGACAATACCGAGCGTCTCGCCCCTCTTCAGAGCAAACGAAACGCCATCAACCGCCTTGACCACACCGTCGTCGGTTTGAAAATACGTCTTGAGGTTGTTGACCGAGAGAATTGTTCCGCTATCGCTCATTCAGTAGAATGTGGTTCGTTTAGAGCGGGGCTTGCCCCGCAGACGGAAGGCAGTTATTTTGACTCGCCGTTCGCATTCTTCGGCTGCCAATCATTATCGATCATCACATTTGAGAGTGTGAGAGCGTCCAGGCTGTTCATTTCGAATCCAAAAACATATGGCCTGACGAGCGAAAAAGACGTTGGGAAATACAGCGGTATTGCCCGAAGTTCGTACATCGCGTCTTCCTCTGTCAGGATCGATTCCGAAGCATTGACGCTGATAGGCTTATTGCCGGTGCCGGATTCCGGAGAATTGGCTGGAGCGTCAGCAGGCTGCTTATCGGTGGTTTGCCGGTCATTGGATTGCCCTGGGCTCTTTACAGAGTCTGATTTCGGGGTTTGCTTTGTATCGAATATCGCCAAAAAATTCGCGCTTTCGTCCGATGTCGGCAAAACAACGCCGCGACGAATCAGATCGAATTCGCCTGTATTGCGCGCCATTTCAAGCTCGACCGCATCCTTTACTACAATCTCCGTTTCGATATTCAGATTTTGTTTCCACATTCGCGCGATCGAGCGGGCAATTCGCTGCTGGGTGTCGTTTCGATTTACAAGCAGCTTGACGACCGGAAAACCTTTTCCGCCCGGAAATCCGGCCTCGTCGAGCAGTTCCCGGGCCTTTTCTTTGTCCTGCGATAGGTTTAGTTTCGTTTTTGTCCCGAACGGCAGAAAGCTCAAGGCCGGTCGGGTGACGCCTTCCATTTCGCCTTCGGTCAGTTTCTCGCGCTCGATCGCGTTGGACAACGCCTGCCGCACGCGGCGGTCCGAAAACGGAGCTTTTAACGAATTAACTTCGTAGAAATTTAGTGCAGCGTGCGTTGTACGGCGAAAATCGTCGTACGGCGACAGAAGCTTTAAGACGAGCGGTGCAAAATCGGCATTGGTAACCGCATCAAGTTCTCCGGATCGATATGCGGCGAGAGCTTTTTCGGAGTTCTCCATCGATACGAAATAGACCCGTTCGAGCTTTACCTTGTCGCGGTTCCAGTAATTTTCCGAACGGTCGAGTACGATGCCCGATGGATCAATAGATGAAATCTTGAACGCGCCGTTCGTCACAATTGACGCGTTCAACTCTTTTCCTTCAAACTCCTCGCCGTCTCCGTAAACCGGTCGAAAGATTGGGTTTGCTACCAGTTTCGGGAAATCCTTGTCAGGCGAGATCAGTGTAACTTTTAGAAGATGATCACTTTCGGCGACGATTCCAAGCGGCTCGCCTTCCGAAAGGTCCTGTTTCGGGGTTTGCGAATTCGAATTCGAGGTGGGTCGCGTCGAATTGGCGTTAGCGTCTATGGGCCGTGATAGCTGCTGGGTCGGCAGGATCGGCAGTCCGGGCGTTGGCGAAGAATTTAATAAAAGGTCGGCCGCGTCGGTCGAAGAGACCTGCGTAACTCCCGAGTCGGCCGGAACGCCGGCAATATTACCGAGCAAACTGCTGTGTGCCGCCTTTTTCCCCATCGCGATCAGGCGTTTCCACGAACGGACAAAATCATCGGCCGTCACCGGTTTGCCGTTCGTCCATTTCGCGTCCTTGCGAAGCTTAAACGTCCAGACCTTGTTATTATCCGTTGCCGACCAGCTTTCCGCGACACCCGCAACTTCGTCCAAAGTTTTCGGGTCGGTCTCTGTCAACCCTTCGTAAATGGCCCGGACAACATCGGTTTCGGGCGGAGCGGAGGCAATCGCGGGATCAAAGCTCTTTGGAAGCTTACCGTTGCTCCAGCGGAATTCCTGTTTTTTGGGCGGATTTGTTTGTGCGAAAAACGGCTCTGCGGTTGGTTTTTCAAGCTCGGTGCAAGCTGACAAAAAGAAAAGGTTTAACAGGCAAAACACAGCGGCGAATCTGATCCAACGGCGGCTATATAGAACCCCGGCCTTTTCACTTTTATTTTCGCTGCTGTCTCGTGTCATCCGATCACAAACTTCCTATCCGATCTACAAAACGACTAGTTGTCAACGACTTTCAGTTTTTCGTAAACCTCGCGAACTTGCCGTCGCGTATCTTCAAACCCAGTTGATGTATCGATCAAAAAATCAGCATACTGCTTTTTTTCATCTTGCGGCATCTGGGCCGCCATTCGTTTTTTCGCGTCAGTTTCGGGTAGATCGTCGCGTAACCGTAATCGTCGTAATTGTATCGCAGGTTCACACCAGACGACAATTAACTTGTTAAATCGCTTGTAACCTCCCGACTCGATCAAGAGTGCAGCATCGACTATCGCTATACCATGTGGGTCTTCTGCTTCGCGTTCAGTAAGCCACTTATTTTGCGCTTCGAAAACAAGCGGATGGATGATTGAATTGAGTAAAAGACGCTTTTGCTCATCCGCAAAAACGATGTCGGCCATCTGTGCACGGTCAAGCTCGCCGTCTGGTGTTATCACCGTTTGCCCGAACTCGACAGCAATCCGCTCAAGCCCCGGCGTGCCGGCTTTTACTACGTCACGCGCCGTTTGGTCCGCATCGATGACGTGACAACCCAGCTCGCGAAAGACATCGCAAACGAATGATTTACCCACGGCAATAGAGCCTGTCAAGCCAACTTTCAGCATAATTCCAAACGGACCGTTTAGAGGCGGGCTTGCCCGCCCCGACCCTTGCGGGCAAGCTCCGCTCTAAACGATTGCGCTAGGCGATCATTCCGCGCCTTTACTTTCCGGAAACTCGTTGTCAGTCCAGTAACCTCTCAAATCCATTTCAATCGGAACTTCATCTGGCTTATGGGGCAGATACGCTCGATAACTCGACCATTTCCACTTTGCGGGATGATCACAAAACCCAGCACGGACTGGATTCATATGTATATAACCAAGTTTTTGCCTTATGAATTTATGACTCGAGAGATCGATGGAAGAAAAATCCTTAAGCCACACCGCGTGGGTCCGGTCCTGGATATTCAGTTCCAGAGAATCTAACGGTTGATTCTGGTCGCGCAAATAATCAAGAATCAATTTTGCACTCTTTCCCTTTAGTTTTCGCATTATCAGACTGATATCGCATTCTAACGGATTGAGGATCAGATGGACGTGATCGGGCATTATGACGTAGCCGATCAGTTTGAATGGATGTATCCGGCGAAGTTCCACTAAACAGTTAATGAAGATCTGGCAAGCGGTTTCATCATCGAAAATCTTGACGCGGTTGTAGGTTACGGTCGTAACGTAATGAAACGTGTTTCGCCCTTTTGATTTGAAAAGTCTCATCGGATGAAGACAGGCGGGCAAGCCCGCTTCTAAACGAATCGTTGATTATTTTCAACGGCCGTTAATGATTCTATCGTCCGTGGCGTTTTGCCAGCTTGTTGACGTTGAACGCGGCGATCTCGTCAAGGGTCATCCCCAGTTCGTCGGCACAGGCCGAGATGTACCAGAGCACGTCACCGAGTTCGTCGCGAAGCTTTCCGCGGGTTTCATCGGTAATAACGCCGTCGTGATCGCGTTGAATTTTCTTGACGATATTGGCAACCTCACCCGCTTCGCCGGCAAGGCCGAGCGTCGGGTACTCGAGATTTTTCATTCGCCGCGGGTAAAGAGCCGTTTGGCTCGCTTCTGATTGGTATTCTTCAAAGTTCATATTTTTTTAAGTTCTTAACAGGATGGACAGGATTTCCGGATAAAGTTTTCTTAATCCTGCATATTCTGATTATCCTGTTTAAAAATGTCTGCGCATCTTCGCCGCTTCGACGGTGTTTTTCATCAGCATCGCAACGGTCAAAAGGCCGACACCGCCGGGAACCGGGGTGAAGTTCGATGCGATCGCCATAGCATCCTTTGGATTCACATCTCCAACCAACGTAAAACCGCGATTCTCGATGGTTCTCAGCCGCTTTTCCAGCTCTTCGCCGGCAAACAGTTCGGCGGCAAAATCGGCATCCGACACATTATTTATGCCGACATCGATAACAGTCGCACCTTCTCGCATGTGCTCCGCCTTTACAAAGCCGGGCCGGCCGATCGCCGCTACGAGAATATCGCCTTGTTGCGTTATAGAGGGCAGGTCTGTTGTCCGCGAATGACATATTGTGACCGTCGCGTTCTCCTGAAGCAGAAGCATCGCCATCGGTTTGCCGACGATATTACTTCGGCCGACTATGACCGCATGTCGGCCTGCGATCTGTATATCCGAACGCCTCAGTATCTCGATCACGCCCGCTGGGGTGCACGGAACCAAAGCTTTCTCGCCCTGTGCCAGCCGCCCGACATTTACCGGATGAAATCCGTCAACATCCTTAAGCGGGTTAATAGCTTCGAGTATCTCACCCGCCCGTATCTGGGGCGGCAGCGGCAACTGGACGAGGATTCCATCGACCTCGTCGCGTTCGTTTAGGTCTCGTACTATAGCAAGCAGCTCATCGTGTGGCGTGTCAGACGGCAAGTGCCGGTGCTCGGAAATTATCCCGAGTTCCTCTGACGTTTTTACCTTGCTGCCGACGTAAACCGCCGACGCCGGATCGTCGCCGACCCTGACCACCACAAGGCATGGGCGGAATCCATGAGCAGTTTCGAGCTGCTTGATCTCCGCGGCAACCTCTGTTTTTATCGCCTCCGCGAACGTTTTGCCGCTTAAAAGTCGTGCTGTCATAAATTGATTTGACTTGATTTTACAGGAAGTGCCGCCCGATTGTCAGTCTTGTATGGCAGAAAGCCGGAAACAATCGGCAAAACGATAAGATGCTTCCGTCAATTCGTTGATGGGATCCCACAATCCCGATGCAAATACAAATTATCTCATATCGAAAACGAACAGTGGCTGATTCAATGTACCGAAGCAATCTAACTTTATGGTCGATGCGTATAGCGTTCGGCCTGCTGGCAATTCTAGCTATCGGCAGCTCAGCGGCGATCGCTTACGGTGCGCAGAAAGGCAAACCGGTGCTGTCCGTTTTCAGGACTAATGTTGGTTTCCTGCAATCAAACAAAACGGCTGCAAGAGCGGCTGCGGAATTCTTCGACGCCGTCTCGTCATCAACCGTTCTCGTACCGGCAGATTATGACGGCGACGGCAAGACCGATCTCGGAACGTGGAATCCATCTTCTGGTACTTGGCAGATACAGCGAAGCAGCGATAATGCGCGGACCGTACTGACCTGGGGCAAAACAAACAGGACAAAGTGGGCTTTCCACCAGGACGTTCCGGTTCCGGCAGATTTTGACGGCGACGGACGAGCTGACATCGCCTTCTGGCGTCAGGTGACGGGCGATTGGCACATCCTGTACTCATCAAAAAATCACGACCGGACGGATGCGGCAGTACTGCATTTTGGGGTTGCGGGCGATGTGCCGATCCAGGCCGATTATGATGGCGATTCGAAAGCCGATCTGGCTGTTTTTCGCCCGTCGGAAAATCGGTGGTACATACGCCTGAGCAAGACCGGAGAAACACGCACGGAGGATTTTGGAATCGCGGGAACAGACCTGTTGGTACCGACTGATTACACGGGCGACGGCAAAGCCGACATTGCGGTTTATCGACGCGGCACATGGTTTGTGCTGAGCAGCGAAACTGGCGAGACAGAGCCGTTCGAATTCGGCTTTGCTGATGCGCGGCCCGTTCCGGGCGACTACGATAACGACGGCAAAATCGACTTTGCAGTTTATCGCTCGGGCACATGGTACATTTACGAAACGTCAACGCCGCGGCTTTTAACCTATAAATTTGGAAACGAAACTGACATTCCGCTTAGCTCGACAATGGCGAAGCAAAGCATTGCCGGGCTTCAATAAAAGTTCTTACTTTCGCGCGACTGGATAGAGAGGCTCTTTGGGCTTCTCTTTTTTTTTGCCGTGTGTCGGGTTAAGATTAGCTAATGAAAACGCTCGCGGGCATATTGCTGATCCTGCTGTTCGCTTCCGCCCTTTTTTCCCAAACCGTAGAAGAACCACATTCAAAGATCCGTGCCGCCGTTGATAGCCGTCGCTATACCGACGCGTTGAACGAACTGCGCACGCTTGAGACGGACCAGCCCCAGATATTCGTTTTGAACAATTACGACTACCTGTTTGCCCGGCTTAGCGAAAGGAACGGCGACGCGGCGACGGCGATGGGCCGCTATCAGGCAGTGGCGAAAAGGAATTCGGTTTTGAAGGAATACGCTCTTTTTCATCTGGCCAATATTGCCCGCTCTTCCGGTAACCTGGTGCTTGAACGAGCGTATCTGCAAGAGCTTACGGCGTTTTCGCCAACGAGTTTGCTTTCCGATACCTCGGCGATCCGAACCGCCCGAAGTTGGTACGAGAGTGGAAATTACGACCTCGCAATCAGGGCACTTGAATCATTATTGGCGATGGTGCCGAAAGCCCCGGTTGGTAAACGTGAGGTGGAAAATCCGGTAGCCCGCGAGAACCGGCTGCTTCTTGCACAATCTTATCTTAGGACTGGAAACTCAACCGCCGCACGCGAGCATTTCACTAGATTGCTTACGACGCTTTCCAACCCCGCTCAACCGGACGATTTCGCCCTCGCGGCGGCAAAAGGTCTCGATACTTTAGATGTCGAACCGGGCAAACTGGGTAAATCGGCGCCGCTTCTGACCGATTATGAACATCTGCGGCGGGCGTCGATCTATCAGTTCAACCGCGATTTTGCGGATGCCCGGCTTCATTATTCAGCGATCATAAATAATCACCCGGCGAGCGGCACTGTTCCTGACGCTATCTATCAGGTTGGGCGTGGACACGTGCAGGAAGCGAACTTTTCTGAAGCCATTAAATGGTTTGAACGCGCGCTTCAACAGTTTCCCGATCATCCGGTTTGCAAAGATGCGACGCTTCAGCTCGGTTCGGCATATTCACGAGTTGGAAAGTTCAAAGAGTCCGTAAAACGCTATCAGGAGTACATCGACAAGTATCCAGGCGATGAGCGGATTGACCGCGCCTACCTTAATATCATCGACATTCTAAGAGACGAAGGTGAAGAGATCGAGGCGCAGAAATGGGCCGCGAAGGTGCAGGAAGTTTTCAAGGGAAAGGTTCCCGAAGCAATTGCTCTTTTTGCGGAAACGAGGATTCATATCGCGAGAAACGACTGGGCCGCCGCTCTGCCCGGCCTTGAAAAATTACTGACGCTGCCCGAACTTGGCGGGGCGGCGGTTCCCGGAGGCACAAGCAGCTCCGAGATCACTTTTCTGCGCGGGTTTGTCCTCGAACAAATGCAAAAATATCCTGAGGCAATCGACGCATACCTTTCGATCCCGGACGGACGAGCCGAGTATTATGGCGGACGTGCGACTGAACGCCTATTGATACTTTCTGATGATGCAACCGCTTCGCAGCTAATCGACGCAAAGTTAAATTCCCTAACCGCATCGCCGCAGCCTAAGGACCAGGAAACGCACCGGAAAAATCTGCAAGCCGCGCTTCGTTTGACGGACAACGGCCAGAAGCGAGAGCCGCTTTTGGAGTCATTGCGAAAGACATATTCGGCGCTGCCAGCGTACAAGAAAATTCCTTCGTTCAAGCTGATCGAAGTCGGGCGAAAGCAGATTCGCAAACAGGAATCCGCTGCCGATAGGCAAGACGTGCATAAGGCAATTGCCGACGAACTTTTGTTCTTGGGATTATATGATGAGGCCGCACCGGAATTTGACGCAAGCCGTAAAGCTAGCAGCGGTGCAGCTAGTAACGATCTTGGATATACTCTTGCGGTCTATTACAAACGCGGCGACATGGCGTATCGAACTGTCGCATTTGCCGAGCCGCTGTGGCGAAACGTACCGGCTGACTATCAAATAGATCTTATTCCGCGTGAAGATCTCGAATTGCTTTATCCTGCGCCGTATGCCGACTCGTTTGCGAAATATGCCGTTCCCCGAAACGTCGATCCACGTTTTCTGCTCTCTATCGTCCGTCAGGAGTCGCGGTATCAGCCAAACATCAAGTCCTACGCGGCCGCACGCGGGTTGATGCAGTTCATCTCGACAACATCTTCGAAAATAGGCGGCGAACTTGGCCGTAGCGATTTTCAGCAGGATGAACTGTATAATCCCGCGACGGCAATTTTATTTGGTTCGCAATACACGTTGAATCTTTTCAAGCTGTTCCCAAAACAGCCGCAAGCCGTCGCCGCAAGCTACAACGGCGGCGAGGACAATATGAAACGTTGGATGAAGCGTTCGAAATCGGACATCGCCGACCGCTACGTGCCTGAAATTGCCTTCTCTCAATCGAAGGATTATGTTTATAAAGTGATGGCGAACTATCGCGTCTATCAGATGTTCTATAATGAGAAATTAGAACTGCAGAAGCCTGAGTAACGTCTTTAATAATGGGTTTTGCGTGACCTTCTTCTTTTCAGCTTTGCGTCGTTGCGGGAACCTTTTTCTCCCGCAAAGACGCAAAGAACGCAAAAGAAGACAGGATGCTTATAAGTTTTATGCGACATTTTGTTTTATTTTTATCTCTTATTTTAATTTTCACAGCCTGCCAGAAGCCTGAAACCACACCTGCGTCTTCTGAGGCAAAACGCTACCCGTTCAAAGGCAAGATCGTCTCCGTCGACAAGGAAAAGAAGAAAGCTAAGATCGACCACGAGGCAATTCCGGGCTTTATGGAAGCGATGACGATGGACTTTTCGATCAAGGAAGATTGGGTATGGGACAACCTGACGCCCGGCGCCGAGGTTCATGCGGAACTCGTAGTCGATAACGCCGCGAGTGAGCCTTACTGGCTTGAAAAGATCGGAATCGTCGCCTTGCCGAATCCGAACCAACCCGCGATTCCAGTCAACGAAAAATTCGCCCAGATCGGTAAGAGCGTGCCGGATTTTAAACTTACCGACCAGAACGGCAAGCTGCTAACATTCAAAGATTATCGCGGTAAGTCCCTCGCGGTTACATTCATCTATCGCGAGTGCCCGCTGGCGGATTACTGCATAAAGATGTCGCAGCAATTCAGTGATCTCGCGAATCAGCTCCATGACGACGCCGAAGCTCAAAAAAAGATACGCCTGCTCAGTATTTCTTTCGACCCCGAACGCGACACGCCGGAAAAGCTGAAGCAGTACGGCCTCGGCTATCTTGGAAAAGACGCAAAAGCAGACTTCACGATATGGCAATTGGCTGTCGGAGCTGACAAGGAAGTGCGTGCCATCGCTGATTTTTTCGGCCTCCGCTACGAGGTCGATCAGACCGACAAGACGCAGTTTAACCACTCACTCCGCACCGCGGTCATCGGCCCGGACGGTACGGTCAGAAAGATCTTTGCAGGGAACGAGTGGACGACGGACGATTTACTAAGGGAATTGAATGCAGCGAAAGCAAACTAGGTTATACTACGAAATATGCCGACGGTATTGAGATATGAAGCGTATCGCATATATTTTTACAGCCACGAACCGATCAATATCGGAGGACTGGAATGAGTATTTTAGCGTTGGCGGCCGATAAGAGGATCGCCGAAGTGAAAACAACCGAGGATGAACTGTGCGTTCGATTGATGGACGGGAGGACGATAAGTGTTCCTTTAGTTTGGTATCCGCGCCTTCTGAAGGCTACCGAAGAACAAAGAAAAAACTGGCGGATAAGCGGAGGAGGATACGGAATCCGTTGGGAAGATGTTGATGAAGATCTAAGCACGGAAGGTTTGCTACGCGGTGCTCCAGCACCATTTCCATTGACGGAAAAAGCCATTTAGCTTAATCGGCATATTTTAAAAAGAATTACCCAAGCTATTATTGCGGAGAATTTTTACTCACCTGCAAACAAGCAACTAAAGTCAGACACGAGAGAGAGCCTTGTAACCCGGATCGAAATTTAAAATTTGGAGAAAGTATGCGAAATCTTTTGGTTCGTCTATCTGTAATTACCCTTTTATTCGCCGTAGCTGCATCCGCCCAGAAACGGAGTATCACGGAGAAAGATCTTTTTGACTTCGCATGGGTTGGCGACCCGCAGGTTTCTCCCAATGGATTGACCGTCGCGTTTGTAAAAGTAATCGTCAATGGCGCGAAATCGAATTACGACACCTCAATATGGTCGGTTGCGACGAGCGGCAATTCGGAGCCGGTTAGGTTGACTGGCGGAACGCGAGACACGTCACCGCGTTGGTCGCCAGACGGACGTTATCTCGCGTTCGTGCGTGGAAACGAGACGCCAGGCCCGGCCAACGCGTCGCAATTGTTTCTCTTGCCTATGGCGGGCGGCGAGGCATTTCAGTTGACGAATGTTCCACGCGGAACGAGCGGCCCGGTATGGTCGCCGGACGGCAAATTGATCGCATTCGGCAGCAGTGCCAATCCCGAAGACATCGCAAATCAGGGTAAACCGCCGACACCGGGCGAACGCGAATCGGACGTTCGTGTAATCACGCGTGCCGTTTACCGTTCGGACGGCGGCGGTTATCTCGACCCTACGCGGCCGAATCATCTGTGGGTCATCGGAGCGCCGAATTCATCCGGCGAAAAGCCGACACCAAGGCAACTTACGAGCGGCCAGTTTTCCGAAGGAAATGTCGTTTGGTCAAAGGACAATTCGCAAATCTACTACACAACAAACCGCGACCCGGAACCATATTACGATTATCCGAACACTGAAATTTATTCCGTTTCGCCAAACGGCGGACAGCCAACGCTGCTTACCAAGTACGAAATGGGTACCGGAGCACTCAGCTTGAGCCCCGACGGCAAACGTTTTGCGTTCACTGCTTCGGCAACGAAAAAGCCGGTTCAGTCTTACACTCAGCCAGATCTGTGGGTACTCGATATCGCACAGAATGCACAGCCAAAAAATCTGACGACGGGTTTTGATTTCGACATCGGCGGAGGATTGACGGGCGATCAGGCACCGCCGCGGGCCGGTGGCGGAAACGCCCCTGTCTGGTCGGCGGACGGCCGCGGCATCGTTGTCAGTTATGCAAGAGAAGGACGTGCAAATCTCGCGTCATTCGATGCGGAAAACGGCCGGACGACCGAGATCACCAAAGGCGATCAGGGCGTCTTGAGTTATAGGGCAACCGCCGATCGAAACAAGCTGCTCTATACCGTTTCGACTCCGACGCGAATAACCGATCTTTACATCGCCGACCGAAACGGAGCGAACGCGAAACAACTCACCCGCGTCAATGACGCCTTGCTCTCGAAACTCAACCTCACTGAACCGGACGACGTTTGGTACACCAGTTTTGACGGCAAGCGAATTCAGACTTGGGTGCAGAAGCCCCCCGATTTCGATCCGAAGAAAAAGTACCCGGTGATCCTGAACATCCACGGCGGCCCGCACGCGGCATACGGATATACATTCTCGCACGAGTTCCAATGGATGGCTGCGAAAGGTTACGTCGTAATTTATCCAAATCCGCGTGGCTCGACGAGCTACGGGCAGGATTTCGGCAACATCATCCAACACAACTATCCCGGCGACGATCATCAGGACCTGATGCTTGCGGTGGACGAAGTGATCAAACGAGGCTATGTCGACGAAAAGAAACTCGGCATCACAGGCGGCTCGGGCGGAGGGGTATTGACGAACTGGGCTGTGACGAAAACCGATCGTTTTGCCGCGGCGGTCTCGCAACGCGACATTTCCGATTGGGCAAACTGGTGGTATACGGCCGATTTCACGCAGTTTCAACCCGCGTGGTTCAAAGGCGCACCATTCGAGGATGTCGAAGGATTTCGGCAGCGTTCGGCGATAACGCATGTCGCGAAAATAAAAACGCCTATGATGTTCATATTAGGCGAAGCCGATTGGCGAACACCGCCCATGGCGGGCGGCGAAGAGCTTTTTCGTGCGCTCAAATATCGCAAAATACCAACTGTAATGGTGCGTTTCCCCAACGAAGGCCACGAACTCTCACGCTCCGGCCAGCCCTGGCACCGCATCGAAAGGCTGCAGCATATCGTCGGCTGGTTCGATAAATGGCTGTTGGGCTTGGCCAAACCGGAATATGAGATCGCACTGCCAAAATAGATATTGAAAGCTGAGCGAAATCCACGTATTCTTCAATTATGAGTGTTGTTCTCGAAGACATTACTGAAGCTGCATTGTCTCTACCAAGTAGCGACCGGGCTACTCTTGCCGACCGACTGCTGGATAGTCTAGAACCCGGGAACGATCAGAACTATATCAGCGATGCGTGGATTGCAGAGATCCGGCGCCGGGTCAAAGAAGTTAGGTCAGGCAAGGCTAAGCTCATCGATGGATCTGAGGGACTTGCCCGTGTTCGCGAATCTCTTAGAAAATGAGATTTCTTTGGAACGACGAGGCTCTAGCCGAGTACGAGGATGCTTCCGAATATTATGGGCTGAAAGAGATCGGTCTGGATGAACGCTTTGCAGATTGTATCGAATCGACTATCGAAAGCATTTGCTCTGCTCCAAAAATGTGTCCAATCGTGGATGATGACGTTCGGCGGCGGGTTACGCATACTTTTCCATATTCGATCGTCTACCTTGAACTCGAACAATTGATCGTCATCATTGCCGTAATGCACGATAGCCGCCAGCCGGGTTATTGGCGCAAACGGCTTGAGTAAATTACTCACCAAAAACAGTCTTTCCGGCGACCATTGTCATTGCAACGTCTCTCGCGTTCGAAGCAAAAACGAGAGCGGTGTGAATGTCATTGACAGGCTGTTGGGCGGTGTGGGTGAGTGAGACGATGGCGATGTCGGCTTGTTTGCCGGGTTCGAGTGTTCCTATTATTGCGTCGAGCCCGAGGGCTTTTGCTCCGCCGAGGGTGGCGGTTTCGAGCATTTGTTTTGCGGTGATAAACCGCCTGCTGCCCTCGCGGTTTCGAGCGACAAGCGATGCGAAACGCGATTCTTCGAGCATGTCGCACACGTTATTGCTCGCTACCGAATCGCTGCCGATCCCCGTGGCGATGCCGGCGTCGAGGAACGCACCGAACGGCGCGTAGCCGTGACCGAATTTGGCGTTTGATTTCGGGCAATGGGCGATCTTTGCTCTGTTAGCCGCGATCTTTGCGATGTCGCTGTCTGAGACCTTTACGCAATGGGCGAGCAGCGGCTGGGTCGAGAGGACGCCGAGGCGTTCGAGGTACTCGATTGGAGTGCAATGAGGGCTTTCCCATTCGACGCCGTATTTTTCATAAACTCTGGTAAAAAATCCGGTGCCTTGCGTCAGCAGTTCATGTTCGTCGGCGGATTCGGCGGCGTGGATCGTCAGCGGCACGCGGTTGAGAATCGCGTATTGAGCTATCAGCTCAAGCAGCCGCGAGCTCACCGTGTATGGCGAATGCGGCGACAGGCCGACGCGGACAAGTTCTGTTTCCTCGCCCTTTAGCACCTCGTACTTTGTCGCAAGCTTTAGGAAATCATCATCAGCCGTCCGATTGTCAGCCGAAAATTCGGTCTCCTGAAAAACGATCCCGCGCAGGCCAACCGTCTTTAGAGCATGCAACCCGGCGTGTCCCATCCGGCCTATGTCCCCAAAGCAGGTGACCCCGGCTTGAGCACCTTCAACTGCTCCCGCTACCGCCGCCGCCCGGATATCGTCATCCGACAGCTCGGCTCGGAGTGCATTGAGCTTTAACAGCCACGCCGAAAAATCGTGCTCAACATCATCCAGAGCACCGCGCATCGACGTGATCTCGAGATGTGAATGGCAGTTTACAAAACCGGGAAGGATGGCGGCCTTGCCAAAATTCTCATGGGTCGCGTCCGGATATTGCCGAATGATCTCGTCTTTGGCTCCTACCGCAACTATCTTGCTGCCGTCAATCGCAACCGCCCCATCATTGATCGGCACGGTGGATATCGGCAAAACATAATCTGCGGAAAGGATCTTCATGTGAGAGTTGACGAAAGTTAGGTTTTCCTTCCGTCATCGCTACGATATCGTTCAAGGATCGATGAAACGTAAGCCTTAGTCGAAGCGATGCCGATTCGCGAGACAAACTCCGTTTCAGACATCTGCTGCGCATCGGAGTCCTTTGTCCATTCTTCGACGCGGCTCGGGCCGGCATTGTAGGCCGCAAGCGTCATCGCGGTTTCGGCTGGACGGCCGCGGTAACGTTCGCGGATCTTTTCCAAATACCAGCAGCCGATCTGTATGTTTCGTTCCGGATCGCTTAGAAACTCGACCACATTGTCAGCCGTCTGCCTCTCAAATTCCTTCAAGCCCGTTTCCCTCGCCCATTCGCGTGCAACCAGCGGTGTCACCTGCATCAGTCCGACCTCTTCGTCGGCACCGATCTTCCACGCCTGAAACCACGTCTCCTCGTAGATCACGCTCCAGACAAGCCGTTGGTCAACCCGGTAAATGCGCGCCTGGCGTTCTATCAGGTCATCGTAGCGATGCTCCCAGTATGTGCGAAAAAAATATGTGCCCGACGCAAGAATTATTGCGGCAATAAACGCGCAGGAAAGTAGGTATCGATACATCGGAAAATGGGTGATGAAACGGCAATGCCGTCGGCGCTATTAGATCAATTTCAGAAACGATCTACAAGCCGGGCAAACCGGTAGCCGTAGAAGTCTCATATACGATCGGCTTTCTTGGGACGGGTCTTTTTCGGCGGAACGCGGTCGCTTGAGTCGGTATGCAAGTCCAGAATCGAGTGGCGTGCCTTGTTTCGCAAACGCTCACCGGAGCGCACGATCTCCGCGAAAAGATCGACGTCATAATCCGCCTCGCGGGCCATCTCCTGGCGGATCTCGATCAGGACTTCCAGAAATTTTGGGCGGCGGTACATTTTGTTTTGACAGATCTCGTCGTCCGCGTAAGTTACATCTCTTGCCGAAACTAATCTCCAAAAATACCTTCGAGATCGCGGGCGGAGTGGAGGACTCTAACAACATCGATTATCTCATCTTCCACTAGATAGAATATCTCATAATTTTCAAAGCCGGTGACGAGCCACATTCTTAAATTCTTATCACCGATATTGTAAAATTCACGAGGTGATCCGATAAGTGGATTTTCGGATATCGTTTCGAGGCTATCTTCAATCGCATCCAGAAACCGTAAAGCGGCGTCGAGATTGCCGCTGCCAATATAAACAAAACACTCTTCGATGTCCCGTTCCGCTTGCGGTCTTTTCAGGATCGAACGCGTCATTTCTGAAGACGCTGCTTTATACGCCTGATACCACGTTCACGGATGGCCTCAAAATCGGATTTCTTAAAGGGTGTCGGCTCACCGCTGTTGATTCCCTCAAGGATCAACGCCTCGAGCTTTCGTTCCTGCCGCTCCTTTAAATAGTCGCGAACAAGGTCGCGAAAAAATTCACTTGTGTTGCCATATCCCTCGGTAGCAACTACTTTCTCTACCTCGGCCTTCATATTGTCCGGAAGCGAAATGTTTAGTGTAGCAATTGCCATGTATTTTACCTCTTGCCAATAAGCTACCATTTAATAGCAATAGTTGGCAATAAATAGACCCAATGGTTCACGTCGACAATGTTAACTATGCACGAGAAACTCAGGCGTGACGATGACGGGCGAGAAAAATCCGGCGGCGGCGTTAAATAGACGGACGCGGGCTTGTTTGCGGACATTGGCGAGGTGGCCGAAATTCCAAGTAACAAGATAATCGACCTTGTGAAATGAGGCGAGAGCCATATGGACAGCATCGGCAATAAATTTTCGATGAAAAATGCCGCGTGAAATATATCCTTCGGCGAGGATAGCTACTTCCTCAGCCAGATCCAGACGGTCGAGATCTTTGATAATTTTTAGGTAGCCGGTACGGTGCGGCTCGTCGATGCGTTCCAATTCACGCTGAACAAGTATCGAGCTGTAAACCTGATACTCCGACAGTTCGTGTTCGAACCAGCGTATGGTCAGATCGCGGCGAAACGGGTCGCCATTATCGAGATATGCGCCGATGACCGATGTTTCGAGATACAGGCTTAGTTTCATTGCTATCTGCTTTCAGGACAGTTCTTAAGAGCGGTGGCAGAGCCGACCTTCCCCGACCTGCAAAGTATTTTGGCTTGTTTTCCGAAATCTGACTTGACTCAAGCTAAAGCGGAACGGAAAGAGTTCACACGGATTGCAGGTCGGGAAGGGTTGCTCTGCACCCGCTTCTTAGAGCCTTTCAATCCGATTTCTAAAACTAAGGCTCCGCCGCTATCGGTACAAACGTGACCTTCGAATTCTTAAAATCGAATGTCATCCGGTAATTCCGCAAAAAGTTGCCGCCAAGAATGCCAGCCTGCTCAAACCCGGATGCCTCATTTATCATATCCAGATCGAGTGCGATAGCGGTAATGCTTTTTCTCGAATGTGCGCCGAAGCTTACACGCGGAAGCAGAAACGACGTAACGCCATCTGTTATACCGGCGGAACCGATGACCCGCATTTTCTCGATGTTGGCAAACGGAATAATCGCCTCCAAACTGGCAACTTCAGCGGAAATAACCGATACGCTCGCGCCCGTATCGACAATAAAGTTTAAGGGCGCTTCGACGCCTTCGAGCTGTACCTCGCCGCTCAAGAACCCGCTCGACGTCAACCGGAGCGGCAACGAGAGTCCGTTGGCGGAATCAACCGATTCTTTTGCGTCCGGTGACTTGGTAAGCGAAAAGGTAAGGTTCCCGTAGTCGATCGTGGTCAGAAATTTAGAGATTAGCGAAAGACCGATGTAGCCGTCAATATTGTTCGCGTCGTTATGAAATTTTCGGATATAGACAGGCACATTTCGGACTTCCACATCGCCGATATCTACCTGCCGCAAAAACCCATAAACGATCTCAAACCGGCCGTTGCCGCCGATGCCCTTGGCAAAACCGCCCTTTGTGATCGGATCGATCTTCAGCCGCTTTGCAGTTTTATCCGAGATCACCGAAATGCCCGAGCCGGTGTCGAGAACGAAGT
>JANNST010000037.1:0-23489 GCA_031402865.1 Chloracidobacterium sp.
TGAACGGACGTTAGCGGTAAACTCTTGGCAGGGAAATGCGATTTAGCTGGACAATTTCCAGGTACCTTATAGGTGCGGTTTTGCCGTACTTTATCTTTTCGTGGCTGCTGCTTAGCGTAATTCTGTTCGTCCAGCAGGCGAGCCGTTTTTCCGACATCTTTTTCAGCGTAAACATTCCGACAAGCCTTGTCTGGCAGCTCACATTTGCACTCGTTCCAAACGTGATCGCATTTACATGCCCGATGGCCGTTTTGGTGGGTGTGATCATCGGCCTGACGAAAATGCAGGGCGACAGCGAACTTGTCGCCATTAGGGCGGCCGGTGTAGGGAATTTTCAGATCACCGTACCGATTATTCTGCTTGGCATTTTGCTATCCATCTTTGCCTTCTTTATCAATTTGAAAGGTGTGCCGATTGCTGCCGGTATTGTTCGTCAGGTCGCTCTGCAAACGGCCCTCTACAAACTTGAATCTCCGATCGAACCCGGCGTATTCAACACCGAGGTGGCCGGTTATACGATCTACGTCAAAGACGGCGATATCACAAACGGCACCTGGAAGAACATTTTCATCTATAACGAGGATGAGAAAACAAAAACAACGCGTCTGATAACGTCATCGAGCGGGCGCATCGACTACTCAAACGAGCAGTCCGAACTTGTGCTGGAGAACGCCATTGGATCGACTTTTACGAAAGCTGACGGGACAGAGAAGTTCTTCTCAGAACGTATCGGCGAGGTTCGATATGCCGTCAAAACCAAACGCGGCGAATTGATCGAAAAGCTAAGCAGTACCGAGCTAACACCGGAAGAACTGGGCCTTTCACAGCTTTCGGAATACGCCCAAAGCAAGGACGGCAAAGAGAGGATCGAAGCCCAGATCCTGTGGCAACGTCGGATCATCTTATCGATCACACCTCTGGTATTTTGCCTCTTCGGCACCGCTCTAATCCTGCGATTTAGCCGAAAGGGGAGGGGATTCGCGATTTTCGCGGCTTTGATTAGCCTGATCGTCTACTACCTTCTCGCATTTCTTGGCGAGCAGCTTGCCAGGACTGAAAAGATCAGCGTTTTGACGGGAAGTTTGATACCGATCGTGTTCAGCTTTTTCGCTATATTGTGGTTCAACGCGGCTGGCAGGATCGATTTTCTGGGCCGGATTGCGGAAAGGGTTCGTGACATCTTCGCTTCCGTTAAGATCGACACAAAACGATTCAGATTCGGCAATTTCTTTATAGATCTGACGACAGGCCTTCGCGATTTTGACGTCATCATCAATCTGCTCAAGTTCTATTTTCTATCGCTCGGATTCTTGACGGCAGTATTTCTGATATTCACAGCTTTCGAGCTTTGGAAATTTGCCGGCACCATCGACAACGGCATCGTTCTGCTGCTTCAGTATCTGTTCTATCTAATGCCGTTTATCTATCTCCAACTCGCTCCGTCGTCAGCAATGATCGCGACACTGGCGACCTATGTCATCAAATCGCGGCAGAATGAGATCGTTACATGGACATCGGCTGGACAGAGTGTTTACCGGCTCCTTTTACCCTGCATGTTGTTCATGATCCTGCTCGGAGTGTTCAACTGGCAGCTTCAGGAGCGCATTTTTCCCCGGGCCAATCAGATACAGGACGAACTGCGTACCCGAATCCGAAGCCGCGGGATTATGCAAAACCGTTCCGGCAAACTTTGGGTCGCGAACGACCGGCGTATTTTTTCTTTTGACATAGATAATGATGCGTCTGATAACGAATCCGCAGTCGCTCTGTGTGTAGGTGAGTGCGCGGTAAAAAACCTAACTATCTATGAATTTGCGGCTGATAGGGCAAGATTGCAATCCGTGTACCGCGTTTCCCGTGCCGGTTGGGAGCGCGACCGGATAGTTTTTAAGAGCGAGGCCGAGAAGATTGACTTAGCGGAAGGGAAGATCACTAAGTCGGTACAGCAAGGCGGCGAATTGGCAGAAAGATCGAATCCGTTCGCCGAAGCTCGTAAGAAACCGAGTCATTTGAATGCGGAAGAAACAAAGCTTCAGATCGCGAACAGCGAATCCGATGTCGAGAAGAGGAGTTTCGCGGTCGCTTTGGAGAAAAAGTACACGTCGCCGTTCCTTCCGTTTATTATTGCCCTCTTCACGGCCCCGTTCGCACTGAGTTTAAGCCGGAAAGGGAAGGTGGCGACTATTGGTTACGCGGTCGGGCTTTGGTTATTGTTCATGGGCGTAACCAGCACATTCGAACAGGTTGGCCTGAGCGGATCGCTGCCCGCGGCGATGGCGGTATGGAGCCCGTTGATGCTGTTTTCGATGCTTGGAATTTACCTTCTTTCAAAGGTTAAAACCTAGTTGGACTGGCCGTTACTGCTCGCTTTTCGGCAAAGTTGTAGGGTCCACACAGACGTTCTTAAAAACGGATTCACCGATCGAACCGGGCTTTACCGAGTCGCGCTTCGTGGCCGACACCAGAGCGTTCACGCGGCCTTCGACTACAGAGCTTCCTGCATCGTAAAGAGCCGTTTTCTCAAATAACAGCAGCCGCTTTCCACAATCGACAGTCGCGTATTGCAGCACAAAAGCCGTATTCTTCGGCAGATCGTAACGCCTGTTGAACGTCTCCGTTTTAGCCGGGATGATCTTCACCCAAAGCTCGTACTGCCCCGACGAATTCAGCCGTATATCCCTGCTATAGAGCGTAAATCCGCGCGGCCCATCGGTTGCCGGTCCGAGCTTCGTCCAATTTTGCGTCGCGAAATTTTCCGTCTTCGCGTCGCTGCTTTTCACATCCTGCCCGAAAGCGGGCGCCGCAAACAAAACGAACACTAGCACGAAAAGATTTCTCATAGCCACAATATGTTCCAAATCACGCATTTTTGCAACCGATAGTGAAGACAAGAGACAAGAGACGAGAGACGAGGGTTCGTGTCAGTAGCCCGCACGTGAGTAAGGGCTCCTTCTAACTTGGAGAACGCCTGCATTGCGAATGGGCCTTCGGCGAGATCCTTATCGCGCGAAGATCCAATATCAAATGCCCGTCGAGGTCGATCTTCGGCTCCTGAAACTCGACAGTGTCCGGCGGCCTTATCCCAAACTCAGTCACGATCCGAAACGCACGTACGATCCTTGCCCCGCGCCGCCCGTAATTTCTCACCGGATAGGCATTCCGCTCTCCAATCTTAGCGGGTTTCATACCCAGCCGGTGGTTGAACCGGTCCAACATAATAAAAACCGTCTCCGGCGACCCCAACCGCTCATGCGTTACGCGGCTTATCACGATCGAACCCAGCCGATTCATCGTCACATACAACCCCGACCAATGCGGCGCCACATCTCCCCTCGGCAATATAGTCCATTCAATTTCCATAGAATGCCCATTTCTCCAAACGAAACAACTGTATCATAGATGCATCGTTGTTGCAACGATAATCTCGTCACGATCATTATGTGAACGACTTATTCAACTGTTCGCTTTAAATCGGCGAACATTTCGGGCCAATCTTTTTCGAGACGTGATTCTCCCGCTGGTTTCAAAAAGATAAAAGAATCGTAATCCTCAAAATATTCTGCGTAAGGAAATAGTTCTGAGTCAATGGTTCGAGTAGCGAGTCGTTGAAGAAGAAAATCTTGTTTTTCAATATGCTCATATCGATCCTTCAACGAGGAGAATTTTGGTACGTGCTCTTCTAAGTACCGTTGCTCCGGAACCGAAGCATTCTTAAATTGCAACGATTCGTTGGCGAGAAACCAAAGAAGGATTTTCCCTTCATAGCTGTTCTTGTTTTCGATTCTTTCCAAGAACAGATTTTTGTTTTCTAAAGCACGCGCGAAGTAGATCGCAATCAATAGCGGTAGCTTTTTTGGTTCGACAATACTACTGCTGCTTGCTTCGACCTCCGCGATCGGGATGTCAGGCCCGGGTGCCCCGGTGAGACGAGTCGATAAACGTCCAGCCAGATATTGTGTTTTACTTGCACTCTTTGAGGCTTAAATGCGTCCCTGTATTTCCGCCAACCTACCAAATCCTCATAAACAGCACGTCCTACGAATATCTGACCTTCGTTCGCAACTGACATTATTCGGGCTGCCATATTAATCCCTCGACCCGCAACGTTCCGGCGACCATTAACATCGATAACACGAGCGTCGGTCGCGGAATTTATCCCGACTCTTATATGATAGCGATTTGTGTCATTGGCCAGTTCATTATGTTTTGAAACGAGTTCCAAGATTGACAATGAGATGCTGAGGTGAATATCGTGCGGTTGCAGAACGTTTAGTAAGGCAATGCAAATACCATCCCCGGTCGGTAGAAGTATTCGTTTGGTAGTCGCTATTTTGTGAATATTTAGACTTTCTTTAACGATCTCATTTAGGGAGCGAATTACGTGGCTTTGCGCCTCGATGTCGGCCATCTGCGTGAATTTTACGACGTCTAAAAATACATACTTGGCTGCGATTGCTCTTTTCTGGACCATTCTTATGTACTCCTAAACTTAGAAACTCGCGTGCCAGTGCGTCAGCTTGGTACTCCATGTTTTTCCTTTCCATTGAAGTGATCCTGGTTTCCACATGTTCTGTTTTACGCCAGTGCTAGTACCGTAGATCCAAGCATCCGTTAGATTAGAATAAACGTCTGTCGAAACCTCTACATGATTTGGCCCATACGCCTGACTTGCTATTTCGCAAGCATAATTTACACAGGTTCCGAGAAAGACAAGGTCATTATTGTTATCGTTTCGAGGTAGGCCGGCCTTCACAATAGACACCTTTCCCCAATCGATGCCAATACCAAAATCCAGCGATGTATATTTATCAAAATGCTTCGACAATCTCGTGGAAAGCGCCCATTTAAGCTGGAACGCAGCTTTCACAGCTTTGTCCACGTCTTGTTTATATTGCCCCGGCCAAAACGCCAATACACTATCACCGTTGAAACTCCGCAACTGGCCGCCGTTCCTTGAAATAACCCGCGTCGCAATTGTTAGGAAAGATTTGTGAATCTTGCAGCATGTTTCTCCATCATGCCTCCAAAGCAATTCTGTCGATTTACGCAGGTCAATACAAAATGCCGTCAGTTGTGTTGTATATAACGTCTTACCGAATGGTACTTCTTCCGTGGATGGAATCTTCTTGGTGGCGACTGTTGTGTAGTTGCCCGACATGTAGTCTTTTACTAAAGCATCTAGATCATCAATTTCCGCCATAACTATTTTGTCATCAAGGCAAAGAAGAGCAATAGAATGCCTAAGAAAATACTCAATAAAAGACTTCGTACTGAATATCTAGAAAATCGCATCTTGTGGTCCACTATCCACGCGAGTGTATAATTCTGACATACAATATCGGTTATTACATCTGAATCCGTGGAATTCGTAATGGCCGTCAAATACTCTTTCGAACTCTCATAGCTCTTTATATGTCCAAAATAGGTTAATCCAGCCCTTTTCTTCTCCGATTCTTCTTGCGGAGGTCGCGGAGTGAAAACCGAAATACAGAAAACAATTCCCAAGATTGATACGGCAACGAATGAGGCAAGGAGCACATAATAAAACGCACGGCCTCTCCAATCTAGGACACTTATATGTTTTAAGAACTCGGATACCACTGTCGATCCCAAAACGCTCGTGGCAAAAAATGTCTGCAAACCAAGGGCGATACCAGCTTTACCGTCAGCATGCGAGATAAGAGATCTAAGGTTTTCAAATACCGTCTTCGACAATTCTATTTTTTCGTCTAATTTCGCCATTGTTTGTAGAGAAAAAGCTCCGCCCATTCTTGAGCGAAGCCTTGTACATCCAACCAACGATAATCACTGCAGAAGCTCGGGGACGACCTGCTCTCTTAGCCTTTAATTCAGTCCAACGGTAACAAAAAGGCCAAGTATTGGCAAGATGCTTTTATCCGCCTCCTATTGGATCTCTCGTAGCTCATTGATCTACAGGGGTCGGCGGCGAAAAGAGGCGCGTTGGTTGTTTTGAAACAATACTCCCGAGGGCTACAGGCTCACTTTCGTTGCGTCATACAGGCAATCGATCATTATTTTTGGTATTGTTGCGGTCCGCGCGCTAGGATTCTTGAATGATGCAAAGCACTGCTAGAAACGTAAACGCTTATCTCGACGAAGTTCCTGCCGAAAGAAAGGCGGCCCTCATCAAACTGCCTGAGCTTATGTCGTTCTTCACTATAAAATTTTTGAGGAATCGATAAAATACGACGGGGCAATGCTTTTTCTCCATAGATCGAGCCGCAAAAAATTATATGGGATTAGGTAATCGAATGTTTAGCAAGGCAATTGTTCGAGCACCAAGTGAAAACTTCGCCGATGGTTTGACCAGCGTCGATCTTGGTGTGCCGGATTTTAAGTCCGCACTTGTGCAGCATCGGGCGTATTGCGAGGCGTTGGTTCGATGCGGCCTGAGCCTTATAGAACTTGAACCGGACGCGAGATATCCCGACTCGACCTTTGTCGAGGACACCGCAATTTTGACAGCAAAGTGTGCGGTGATCACGCGGCCCGGCGCGGCGAGCCGGGGCGGTGAGATCGTCAGCATGGCCGGGACTCTCGCGCAGTATTACGACAAACTCGACCGGGTGGAGGGGCCGGGCACCATCGACGGCGGCGACGTTTGCCAGATCGAGGACCACTTCCTTATCGGCATTTCGGACCGCACGAATGAAGAGGGAGCACGCCAGTTATCGAAATATCTCGAGGCGACCGGGTTTACTTCAAGTCATGGTGATATTCGTAGGATCGATGGCCTTCTCCACCTGAAAAGCGGTGTCAGCTACCTGGGCAAAAATCGCGTTTTGATAACGGACTCACTAGCCGGTGAGAAGGAGTTTGAGGGATTCGAGAGAGTTTTAGTTCCCGAAGGCGAAGAGTACGCTGCGAACTGCATTCGGGTGAACGACTATGTGATATTCGCTGCGGGCTTTCCGAAGCTGCGCGAAAAGCTCGAAGCTCTCGGATACAACATCATCGAACTGGAGATGTCCGAATTTCAAAAAATGGACGGCGGATTAAGCTGCCTGTCACTGCGATTTTGAGTGATACGAAGACTCGTTATATCGACGTTTGTGGTTAGGCGTCCGAGGCCGCGTGGATGGTTTTCCATCGTATTGTCAGTGACTGCGTCAAAGGGCGATGGCACGCTATTCACTACAATATTTCTGACGAAGGTTCGGGATGCTTTGACACGATATTATCAGGGTTTAGAGGCGAGTTTTCTTTTGTGATGAAATCTCTAACCATTTGAAGGAGCAGGTTGTTCCGCGTCCATTAATTCGAGATCTCGGAGCAGTTCGAACCTTCCTGACTACGTTCAACTGCGTAGCAGCCGCACGCGGCGGCTTCCAGGCCAGGACGGTCCGTTATTTCGAGCTGGCCGCGGCTATACGTGATCAATTCCTTTTTTCTCAAAACTCTTGCGGCGCTAACTACAGCTTCGCGCCGCACACCGACCAAATTTGCAAGGAAATCCTGTGTCATCTGAAAACTGCTGGTTTGCATACGGTCGCTGGTCATCAGCAGCCAGCGGGCGAGACGCTTTTCGGGAGGATGATGGCGATAGCACGCGCTTGACTGCAAAAGCTGTACGAGGAGCGAATAGGTAAAGCGCATAACCATGCCGGAGAGAGCTCCGCCATTGCTGCATTCCTTCACGAAATCCGTCGCCTTCATTCGCATCGCCGTGCCGTTTCCCTGAACAATAGCCCGGACTGGAGCGGCTTCTGCTCCTAGAAATAAACATAAGCCTCCGGCAACGCCTTCGCGGCCGATGACGCAGGTTATAACCTTAGATTCTTTTTCGGCCGATGCGAGCAAAGATATAATGCCGCTATTCGGGAAAAAGACCCTTGGAGTCGGATCGCCGAGCGGCAAAATCGTACTGCCGTATGTCAAAGGAATCTCTTCCAATTGCGGGAGAATGCGTTCATATTCGCTGGCCGGAAGTGCCGCGAGTAAGAGGTTGGTGGTCATTCGTTTTAATTGCCATCACCGAAATAATCTATTTAGACTTTAACAGTCCGCAATTACGAATTTCAGTGCGTTATCGCACATTTGTGGTCATATTCTGAAGTCGAGTTTACATTCTTACAGATATCGCCGCATCGACACGCAAAAAGAGAGAGAATAACCTAAGCTATTCTCTCTTATCAGATCCGTTAAATTTTGAGGAGAACTAGGTTCCCATCTCCCACGATGACATGTATTCTAGCATCTCGGGGGTCAGGACATCCATTCGAACGCCCATCGCGTGAAGCTTAAGGCTCGCAATCTCCTGATCGACTTCGGTCGGGAGCACGTGAACGCCGGGGCCGAGTTTACCTTTCTGCTTGACCAAATACTCCGCCGACAATGCCTGGTTCGCGAAGGACATATCCATCACCGAAGCCGGATGGCCTTCGGCGGCGGCAAGGTTGATCAAGCGGCCTTCGCCGAGAACAATCACGCTCTTTCCGCCATTCTTGCCGATATATTCCTCAACAAACGGTCGGCGTTTGACAGCCGGTTCCGACATTTCTCGAAGCGAATCAAGGTTCAATTCAAGGTCAAAATGGCCGCTGTTGCAGACAATAGCCCCGTCCTTCATCACCTCAAAGTGTTCTTTATCAATAACATGGCGGTTACCGGTAACGGTAACAAAGAAGTCGCCGACCTTTGCCGCTTCCTTCATCGGAAGAACACGCATGCCGTCCATGACAGCCTCGATTGCCTTGATCGGATCGATCTCGGTGACGATTACATTCGCGCCCATTCCGCGTGCACGCATCGCAACACCTTTACCGCACCAGCCGTAGCCGACAACGACCAGCGCCTTGCCCGCAAGCAATATATTCGTCGCGCGGATGATGCCGTCAAGCGTCGATTGGCCTGTGCCATAACGGTTATCGAAGAAATGTTTGGTCTGAGCGTCGTTGACGGCAATCGACGGGAAATTGAGTACACCGGCTTTCTGCATCGCCTGAAGGCGGACAATTCCCGTCGTCGTCTCCTCGGTCGTCCCGATTAGCGTCTCGGCTAACTCCTTCTTTTCCTTCAACATAGTCGCCACAACATCAGAACCGTCATCAATAATTAGGTTCGGATTTGTGTCGAGTGCCGCTCGAACGTGGCTGACATATGTTTCGATGGATTCGCCCTTGATCGCCATAACCGGGATTCCCCAGTCAGCGACGAGCGAGGCCGCAACATCGTCCTGCGTTGACAGCGGGTTTGACGCGATCAGCAGAGACTCGGCACCGCCGGCCTGCAAGGTTCGGGCAAGATTCGCGGTCTCGGTTGTGATATGCGCGCAAGCTACGAGCCGGACGCCTTCGAGCGGTTTTTCCCTCTCGAAACGTTCGCGAATCAGCCGTAAAACCGGCATTTCACGGTCGGACCATTCGATCCGCTGTTTGCCCTGAGGTGCAAGGTTAATGTCTTTAATGTCGTGCTGCATTGATATTCCTTCTTTTGCCATAAAATTTTCACCCGTTAATCGAGCTTAACTAACTCACAGTCTGTTAATGTTACGTACACTGAATCGATAATTGTCTTTCCACCAAAAACAGACGTTCTAATGTCCAATTTACCAATTACTGATGGCTGCCCGGTTGATTTCGCAACTGATGATATTGATTGGTCCGTAACACATTTGATGTCTTTGTACACTCCGTCACCTTCAAGGTGGAACGTTGCTCGGCCATTTTCAGTGGCAACTTCCAACAATCTTCCATATACCGCCAGAGTTCTTCCGTTCATTCCTCTGAAAGCATCTTCAAAGTCGTTTCCTACACGTCTCGAAAGCACCGCTGATGAAAGAGTGAAGTCAGCCTTTCTTTCTGGTTTCTTGCTCTGCGTTTTCGATCGTTGATCTGACAAATTACATGACAGACCAATCACGGAAAGCACTGCGACCAATAAAAGAAGCTTTTGAAAATACTTCATAAATTTAGGCAGTGTTTTTCTGAAATCATGGCTAAACTGCCGCGCCGTTGCTCAGCGCTCCGAGCAGGGCATCAGCCTTGTCGGTCCTTTCCCATGTAAATTCGTCTGTTGTGCGGCCGAAGTGGCCGAATCTCGCTGTCTGCTTAAAGATCGGACGGCGAAGGTCGAGGGCTTCGATAATACCTTTCGGCGTCAACGCGAAATTTTTGCGAACGGCTTCGGCCAGCTTAACTTCGTCAACTTTGCCAGTGCCGTGAGTGTCGATATAAACCGAAACCGGTTCCGCAACACCGATGGCGTAAGCTAACTGAACAGTACACTTATCGGCGAGTCCAGCGGCGACAATATTCTTTGCGATATACCGGGCCATATACGCGGCCGAGCGGTCAACCTTAGTTGGATCTTTACCCGAGAAGGCACCACCGCCATGCGGAGCATATCCGCCATAAGTATCGACGATAATCTTGCGACCCGTTAAACCCGCATCGCCCATCGGCCCGCCGATAACAAAACGGCCGGTAGGGTTGATGTGAAACTTCGTGTTCTCGTCGAGCAAATCGGCCGGAACTGTTGATTTGATTACCTTTTCCAGAATATCCTTTCGAAGCTGTTCGGTGGTTACGTCGTCCGAATGCTGCGTCGAAACAACAACGGCTTCGACACGAAAAGGCAATCCGTCGCGGTATTCAATCGTCACCTGCGACTTTCCGTCGGGCCGGAGATAATCGAGATCACCGCTGCGGCGTACATCGGAAAGCTTCCTGGTAAGATTATGCGCCAATTGGATTGGCAGCGGCATCAATTCAGGTGTCTCATTGCACGCAAAGCCGAACATCAGGCCCTGATCGCCCGCCCCACCCGTGTCTACGCCTTGCGCAATGTCAGGCGATTGCGTGCCGACGGCGTCGATCACGCTGCAGGTATTTGCGTCGTATCCAAAGGTGGCGTCGTAATAGCCGATCTCGTGAATGGTGTCGCGGACGATCTGTTTGTAGTTGATCGTCGCTGTTGTCGTAATTTCACCGGCAATGACCGCTAACCCAGTGGTGACGAGGGTTTCGCAAGCAACGCGGGCGGTCGGATCCTGTTCAAGGATCGCATCCAGAACCGCGTCTGAGATTTGGTCAGCAATTTTGTCCGGATGGCCTTCAGTGACCGATTCGGACGTGAATAAAAAATTTCCGTTACTCAAGTTTTTCTAACTCCTTCTAAGGGTCTAATAATTGGAATCCGCGATAGATAACAAAACGGTAATGATACCCGTTCTACCCCTAGGTGTCAAAGTTGGCGTGCTATTATGTCCGAGACTCTGTTACGCAAAGATATGCCGGAATCAGGCCATGTACATTCGATACAGTCGCGGGCGGCTCAATATGCCTTGGCTATCTTGGCAGTCGGCGTGGTTACGGGCGTCATGGCTCCGTTCGCAGGTCAAATCAATTCGACAACCGTCGCGCTCGTTCTTCTGCTGGTCATTCTGCTCGCTGCAGCAGCGTTCGAGAGCGGTCCGGCGCTCGTTGCGTCGTTCGTCGCCGTTTTGTGCTTAAACTTCTTTTTTCTCCCGCCTCTCTACACTTTAACGATTGCCGATTCCCAAAATTGGGTTGCTTTGATCGCGTTTATGGTGACCGCGATGGTTGCCGGACAGTTATCCGCCTACGCTAAACGAAGAGCGGAGGAATCGGAGAGTCGCCGTATCGAGATTGCACGGCTGTATGACGAATTGCAGGGGGCGTTCGCCGAAGCCAGTAAAACAGAAGCTCTCCGGCAAAGCGAGCAGTTGAAATCAGCCCTGTTGGACGCCGTCACGCACGACTTGCGAACGCCTCTAACCTCCATAAAGGCGTCTGTGACAACTTTGCTTGAAGAAGGGAAGTTAGGCACTGAGAATTTACAGCTTGATTCCGAAGCCCGCACAGAATTCCTCGAAATCATTAACGAAGAAACTGACCGACTGAACAATTTCATCGGCGGAATGGTCAATCTTGCCCGGATCCAGGCTGGGGATCTGCATCTACGAAAATCATGGACGCCGGTCGATGACATCGTGCGAAATGCGGTAGATCGTTTCGGACGGCGCTTTTCGGCGGTTCGTTTGATCCTCGACATTGAGGAGGAATCGCCCGCTGTTTTCGCCGATGCCGACTCGATTACCGAAGTCCTGTTTTCGATTATAGATAACGCGGCGAAATACTCGCCCGAAAACGCGAGTATTCGCGTGGCGGTAAAACGGGTCGCAGAAGAAATGATAGAATTCTCGGTCGAAGATCACGGGCCCGGAATTGATATCTCAATCCGTGAACGAGTTTTCGACAAGTTTTTTCGGGCGGCCGAGAATGACACTCACTCGACCGCAGGAGGGTTGGGCCTTGGGCTTGCTATCGCACGCGGTATTATCGAAACTCAGGGCGGCAGTATCTGGATCACCGATGGTCGCGACGGGTATGTGACACGCGTGACATTTAAGATTCCGATCGGAGATGACGAAGACGCTGAAACCGCCTTTCAGTAAATATGGAGCCCAAACGCATTCTGATAGTTGACGATGAGCCGCAGATCACGCGGGTACTGAGGCGAAGCTTCGGCGCGCATCGGTATGATGTGCGGACGGCTGGTGACGGCCAGAGCGCTCTCGAATCTTTTCACGACTTTCATCCGGACCTGGTAATTACCGATCTGTCGATGCCGGATATGGACGGTTTGAACCTGTGCATTGAGTTGCGCAAAATATCGCAGGTTCCGATTATCGTTCTTTCGGTAAAGGGCGAAGAGAAGTCCAAAGTCGCTGCCCTCGATGCCGGTGCGGACGATTATGTTACAAAGCCTTTCGGCATGGACGAACTGCTTGCTCGAGTGCGCGCTGGCCTGCGTCGTGCTCCGGCTGAAAAAGAAGAATCACAGATCGCAGCAGGGAATTTCTCGGTCGATCTTGAGAAGCATTTGGCTTTTGTCGGCGGGGAAGAGATACACCTGACGCCGAAAGAATTCGAGCTCCTTGTTTACCTTGTAAAGAACCACGACCGTGTGCTCACCCACAGAACGCTTCTCGCCGCGATCTGGGGTCCGAACTTCACCGAACAGACCGAATACTTGCGTGTTTTTCTCGGCAACCTCCGCAAGAAGATAGAGCCGAATCCGGCCAAGCCACGGTATATACTGACCGAACCGTGGGTCGGCTACCGCTTTCATCCCTTCGATTAGCATCTTTACGAACTTTTTATAAATCCTTTACCCGCTCTTTACGGTTTCCTTCGTAATCTGTTTATGGAGAACGCGTTCGGCGTTGTTTAACGCACCGACGCTACCAAAAACATGAAGGAAATGGCCTTATCTACAAACTCATTTTTCGCGGAGCAAGATAAAGTAACCGGGTTGGACAATCTCCGCAGCCGATGGATCGCGGTTCTTTTGGTCAGCGCGGTATTGGGGGTTGCGGCCGGACTTGCCGGACTCTTGTTTAGCAGCGTGACGTGGTTTTTCAATGACGCGACAAAGGGCGTCGCCGAACTGGGCACGATTCTCGTCGTCGCATTTTTCCCGCTTCTCATGCTTGCCGCACATAGTCTAGACAAGATTCGCGAAGCTGAAAAAGCGCTTCGCCTCGACTATTGCCGAAGACACGGCTTGAAGGATGAGGACTGCTAGCCTCCACCGAGCGACAAGATACCGGTAAATTACAATGAAAAAAATTATTACATACTTTTTCGTATTCATTCTTACTTTCACGATTTTGCTCGCGGTAAGAGCAAATGCACAACAGACGATCTTTAACGTACCTTCCTCCGACATTTTGGACAAAGGTAAGGTTTACTTTGAGCTTGATGCGACATTCAAGCCAAATGACGGTGACTCGGTCGGCAAATTCTCTTCGTTCGTTCCGCGAGTTGTGGTCGGAACCGGTGGCAATGTTGAGATCGGATTCAACCTTACAGGAAACATCCAGCCCGGACCGGACACCACGACGCTTGTCCCGGCTATAAAATTGCGACCGTATAGCAATGCGGACAACGGCTGGTCGGTTGTCGTCGGAGATAACGTTTTCATTCCGGTCAGGAACAAGTCCTACAACGTCGGGAATTACGCCTACGCCCAGGTTAGCAAATCGTTCAAAAGCGGAACACGTCTGACGGCTGGCGGATATCATTTTACGAAAAACGTGGTAGCGGCAAATGCCGACCGGGCCGGAGGTCAATTCGGCTTTGAGCAGACGGTAAATAAATATCTAAACATAAATACAGATTGGTACACGGGCAAACACGCCGCGGGCTATTTCACTCCAGGTGTTGCATTTAAGCCGCACCCGAAGGTGACCGGATACGTAGGTTATTCAATCGGAAATACCAATGTTAGCGGTGGAAATCATTTCGTGTATGCCGCGATCGGCATCAACTTGAATTAGCGGAGAAGCGATCATGGCAGATCTTATTTACTTAGCTATCATAAGAGTTTTTTTTCTCTTGGCGATGGCCTATTTGGCGGGCTGCGACGCCCTCAGTAACAGGAGTAAAAACGAATGAGTTTGGAATCTATTTTAGCGGCCGCAAGTTCGGTCCTATTAATGATCTATCTGGTTTACGCACTTTTGCGCCCAGAAAAATTTTAGCTGAATGCGGCTTTAACCTGTCTAAGTGGCGGCAGACTGTGGCCACTCAGTTTTGTATAAGGCGTCGGCGTAATGGCGGCGATACTAGTTATGACATTCAACGGCATCTTACAAATTTTGGTCTTTTTTGCGGTAATTGTGGCTTTGACGAAGCCGGTCGGAATCTACCTGACCCGCGTTTATAACGGAGAAAAAACCTTTCTCGATTTTATTTTCAGGCCTCTGGAGCGCTTCATTTACGCAGTAACGCGTGTTGATGTGACGCATGAGATGAACTGGAAGCAGTACGGCGTGGCAATGCTCGTCTTTAGCATGTTTTCGACGCTGGCTTTGTACGCGGTGCAGCGGCTGCAGGGAGTCTTGCCTTTGAATCCGCAAGATCTTGCCGGCCCTTCGCCTGAACTGTCCTTTAATACCGCCGTTTCCTTCGTCACGAATACGAACTGGCAGTCTTACGGTGGTGAGACGACGATGAGCTATTTTACCCAAATGACGGGATTGGCTCTACAGAATTTCCTCTCTGCCGCCGTCGGCATGGCTCTCGCGATTGTTTTTATTCGCGGCATAGCTCGATTCCAAACCGAAAATCTGGGGAACTTTTGGGTGGATCTGGTTCGTGGCTCGCTTTACGTATTATTACCTCTTTCGTTTTTAGCAGCTATTTTCTTTGTATCTCAGGGCGTGGTGCAAAATTTCAAGCCTTACGATACTGCCCAACTAACGGACTCTTTCGTCGTTCGGGTTGATAAAAAAGACGCTGACGGCAATGTGGAAACGGACGCAGCCGGCGAAAATGTAAAGGAAGACAAGACGATCGAAACGCAAACGATCGCCCAGGGACCGGCGGCATCGCAGCTCGCAATCAAGATGCTCGGCACCAACGGCGGCGGGTTTTTTAACGCAAACTCCGCTCATCCTTTCGAGAATCCCACTCCGTTTTCAAACTTAGTTCAGATGCTCTTGATATTTCTTATTCCGGCCGGCTTTACCTACACGCTTGGACGAATGACGAAGTCACAAGGGCATGGGTGGGCTGTTTTCGGAGCCATGTCGCTGTTGTTTCTGGTCGGGACGTTTGTGGCCTATCACTCCGAATCTCGCGGCAATCCGTTGTATCCCGAATCCGTCAATCAAATGGCTGTTGGAGGCAACTTCGAAGGCAAAGAAGTGCGTTTCGGCGTAGTGAATTCCGCACTGTTCGCTGCGGTAACGACCGGTGCATCGTGTGGTGCAGTCAACTCGATGCATGATTCGTTTACGCCAATCGGCGGCATGGTCCCGCTAGTGAATATAATGCTTGGCGAGGTGATCTTCGGCGGTGTCGGCGCAGGAATGTATGGAATTCTCATCATGGTGATTTTGACAGTCTTTATCGCCGGATTGATGGTCGGCAGAACGCCTGAATATCTCGGGAAAAAGATCGAGGCTTACGATGTGCAAATGGCTACTCTTTACATACTGATCTTTCCGCTGATCATTTTGGGATTCACGGCGATTTCATCGGTCTCATCCGAGTTCGGTCTGACTTCACTGACTAATCAGGGAGCTCACGGACTTTCCGAAATTCTCTACGCATTTACTTCCGGAACGGGAAATAACGGCTCTGCTTTTGGCGGGCTCAATGCAAACACATATTGGTACAACACAACGCTTGGCGTGGCGATGCTGGCGGGCCGCTTTTTAATGATAATACCGATGCTCGCAATCGCCGGTAATCTGGCTCGCAAAAAAGCTATCCCTCCGAGTTTAGGAACATTTCCTGTAAATACGGTATTGTTCAGCGTTTTGCTAGTCAGCGTGATCATAATCGTCGGCGCTTTAACGTTCTTTCCGGTTCTGAGCCTGTCGCCCATACTGGAACACTTTCAGATGAGTGCAGGACAAACATTTTAATCACCGAGGCATCGAGCCACCGTGCCTTTGCGGTGAAACATATCATGAAAAAAGAAATTTCAATTTGGGATCAGAAAATCATTACTCAAGCTTTGACGGGTGCGGTTGTAAAGCTGAATCCGGCAAAGATGATCAAGAATCCGGTGATGTTTGTGGTCGAGGTTGGAGCGGCGTTCCTGACGATCAAGCTCATAGCAAATCTATTCGGGACTTCGGCTGACAGCAATTTTCCTTTTGAGCTGCAAATCACACTCTGGCTTTGGTTCACGGTACTGTTTGCAAATTTTGCGGAGGCAATGGCCGAGGGCCGTGGAAAAGCTCAGGCCGACACTCTCCGCAAGGCCAAAACGGAAACGACGGCGAAGCTTGTCAATTCTGACGGAACGACGAATGTTGTAAATGCCACGGATTTGCGTAAAGACAATATCGTGTTTGTATCAGCTGGCGAGTTTGTCCCGGGCGATGGTGAAGTCATCGAAGGCGTGGCATCGGTAGACGAATCCGCTATCACGGGCGAATCAGCCCCGGTAATACGCGAATCCGGCGGCGACCGGTCGGCGGTAACAGGAGGCACGAAAGTCCTTTCGGATTGGATCAAGGTGCGAATTACTTCCAATCCGGGCGAAACCTTTATCGATCGCATGATCGCTCTTGTCGAGGGAGCGTCGCGCCAAAAAACTCCTAACGAGATTGCATTGAATATATTACTAGCAGGACTGACAATAATCTTCCTGCTTGCAGTAGTTACGCTGCAACCGTTCGCAATTTACTCGAACGCGCCGCAGACCATTTTTGTTCTTGTCTCTCTGCTCGTGTGCCTCATTCCAACAACGATCGGCGGACTGCTCTCGGCCATCGGCATCGCCGGTATGGACCGTTTGGTGCAGCATAATGTGCTTGCCATGTCCGGAAGGGCGGTTGAGGCGGCGGGCGACGTTAATACGCTTCTGTTGGATAAGACCGGGACGATCACTCTGGGAAATCGTCAGGCTACCGAATTCATCGCTCTTAAGGGAGTAGACGAAAAAGTTTTTGCCGATGCGGCTCAGCTTTCGTCGCTCGCCGATGAAACACCGGAAGGTCGATCAATTGTTGTCCTGGCAAAGGAAAAGTATGGGCTTCGTGGACGCGAAATCGGTGAGCTTTCTGCAGGCCAGGCAGAATTCATTCCCTTTACGGCGCAAACCAGAATGTCAGGTGTCAATCTTGATGGCCGCGAGATACGCAAAGGGGCGGTTGAAGCGATTGAAGAGTATACCTCTGGGAACGGGCATCAATCTTCCGCCGAGCTCCGTGAGGTTGTCGAAAGAATTGCGAAGGCGGGTGGAACACCGCTCGTCGTCGCCGATAACTATGTGCCGCTGGGCGTTATCTATCTTAAGGACATCGTCAAGGGTGGTATGCGCGACCGGTTTAATCAGCTCAGGAAAATGGGCATCAAGACCGTAATGATCACTGGAGACAATCCGCTGACAGCGGCCTCGATCGCCGAAGAAGCAGGCGTGGACGATTTTCTGGCAGAAGCCACACCAGAAGACAAAATGGCGCTGATCAAACGCGAGCAGGCGGAAGGGAAGTTGGTGGCGATGACTGGCGACGGTACTAACGACGCACCTGCGCTCGCCCAAGCTGATGTTGGCGTTGCGATGAATACCGGCACGCAGGCAGCAAAAGAAGCCGGAAATATGGTCGATTTGGACAGTGATCCGACGAAATTGATCGAGGTTGTGGAGATAGGTAAACAGTTGCTGATGACGCGTGGAGCTTTAACCACATTTTCAATCGCGAACGATGTGGCAAAGTATTTTGCGATTATTCCGGCTATGTTCGCTGCTACCTTTCCCGTGCTTAAGGCCCTGAACATAATGGGGCTGGCGACTCCGCAATCGGCGATTCTGTCGGCGGTTATTTTTAATGCCCTGGTCATTATTACGCTCGTTCCACTGGCGCTACGAGGAGTGAAATACCGGGCAATGTCGGCGTCATCGCTGCTTCAGAGAAATCTGCTCATATACGGCCTCGGAGGATTGATAGCACCCTTCGTTGGGATAAAGTTAATCGACGTGATAATTACAGCTATCGGCTTGGCTTAGGTTGGGAGTTCCGCCTTTAGGCGGTGTTTCCGGTGACGAAAGAGGCCGTGCGAACGCGGTACTTCAAATATATGAAGGATTTAATTACATCTGCATTAATGATTTTGGTTCTAACGTTGGGACTTGGCGTAGTGTACCCGTTGGCCGTCTGGGGCGTCTCGCAAGTTATCTTTCCCCATCAAGCAAACGGTTCGCTGATAGAGGTTGGCGGTAACGTCGTCGGATCGGAACTGATCGGGCAGACGTTTACATCGCCGGGCTATTTCCACTCGCGGCCGTCGGCCGCCGGGAATGGATATGACGCAGGTGCCTCAAGCGGTTCGAACCTCGGCCCGACGAGCCAAAAGCTTATCGACCGGGTGACGACTGACGCCGAGACCCTCGCGTCCGAAAACGCCGGTGTTCCGATTCCCGCCGACCTTGTTACGACGAGCGGATCAGGCCTCGATCCGCACATTTCGCCGGCCGCCGCCGAATTTCAGATTCGGCGCGTTGCTAAGGAACGCGGGATCGCGGAGGCGGAATTGAGGGGTATCGTGAACAAATTTACCGAGGCACGGCAGTTTGGCTTTCTCGGCGAACCGCGTGTGAACGTGTTGCTCCTGAATTTAGATCTGGATAAAATGAACGGAAAAATGACGCCTTAAAGCGTAAATTCTGAACTAAATGTTCGTAGATACCGAAATTACTGAGAGTCCGAATCGAGAAGGACTACGCCGTTCACCTGAGTCATTGTTAAAAATGGTCGAGGAGAATGAGCGGGCGAAACTTAGGATTTACATCGGAGCTGCGGCGGGTGTTGGCAAGACGTATCAGATGCTTGAGGATGCTCATCAGCTTCGCGAGCAGGGAATTGATGTCGTTATTGCCGTTGTAGAGACTCACGGTCGGGTCGAAACCACCGAAATGGTTAAGGATCTCGAAGTCATTCCGCTGAACGTTATCGAGTATAAAGGAAGTTCATTTGCTGAAATGGATCTGGTGGCGGTTATCGCACGTAAGCCGGCTGTGGCGATAGTTGATGAACTTGCACACACAAATATCCATGGGGCAAAAAACAAAAAACGGTACGAGGACGTACATGACCTGCTTGAGAATGGCATCTCGGTAATCTCCGCTCTGAACATTCAACATATAGAATCGCTTAACGACGTAATCGCACGCACAACCGGAGTTCAGGTACGAGAGACTGTGCCGGACCATTTCTTCAAGCGGGCGGACGAAGTGATCGACGTAGACATTTCGGTTGACACGCTCCGCAGCCGTCTGCGGCAAGGCAAGATATATTCGGTCGAGAAAATCGAACAGGCGCTCAACAATTTTTTTCGTAAGGGAAATCTCGCCACACTACGCGAACTGGCTTTAAGGCAGGTTGCCCAACAGCAAGCCGAACAGGACCATAAATACCGTGAACGCGAAGGACTGGAACAAGCGGTAATCCCGGAAAAAGTAATGGTTTGCATGGCCTCCAGGGGAAGTGCAAAAAAGCTGCTAAGAACTGGAGCCCGGATCGCGGGCCGATTGGCGAACGACGATTGGTATGCCGCCTACGTGGAAACTCCCGACGAGGAGGCCGGGCGAATAGACCCGGAAGTTTATGCAACGCTCGAGGAAAATATCCGCTTCGCAAAATCGCTTGGTGCTCAGGTGGTGAAACTTAAATCAAATAACGTCGCAGACGCTCTTCTAAATTACGCCCGCGAGAACAAGATAACTCACGTCATCTTCGGTCAATCGGCCCGGTCGCGTTGGGAGATTATATGGAAGGGCTCGATCATCAATCGATTCCTGAGAGAAGTAAAAGATGCAGCCGTCCATGTAATCCCGCTAGATCAATAAACAACGTATTAAGCACTAGCATAAGCCTGCTTTTGCCGGTTCGCTGTCTCGGCGAATTTCATCAACTTTGCCATTTCACTCTCTCGCACTTTCGACCTTCATCCAAAATCACGAGTCACGGGGTTTACGGCTTATCTGCATTACGGTTACGATGTAGCTTTTGCTTCGGATGTCGGTTGTCAGAGCGGAGCGACGACAAAATCGCTCGGCATTGTGATGCATCGACGGATCTTTCGGTTTAAATTTTCAAGAATTTCTAGGAGAAACAAAACATGGCGACGGAAGCGAAGGATCTGGATGCACTGTACGCAGACAGCATCAGCACCGCCAAAATATGGCAGGTAATCGGAGCGTCCAGTGTCGGCACCATGATCGAGTGGTACGACTTTTATATATTCGGTTCGCTTGCGGCAGTGATTTCACCACTCTTTTATCCGCCAGGTAACGATACCTTCGCATATATCGCATATCTTGCGACTTTTGCGGTCGGCTTTTTAGTGCGTCCGTTCGGAGCGTTGTTTTTCGGCAGGATCGGCGACATCGTCGGACGCAAGTATGCGTTCCTCGTAACTCTCTTGATAATGGGTGGTGCGACGGCTGTTATCGGTTTTTTGCCCACCTACGCCCAAATCGGAATAGCGGCTCCGATAATTTTACTAATCATTCGTGTTCTGCAAGGGCTCGCGCTTGGCGGTGAGTATGGCGGAGCCGCAGTTTACGTTGCCGAGCATGTTCCGGATAACAAACGAGGGTTCTATACTTCGTTCATCCAAATCACTGCCACGTTGGGTCTATTTTTGTCGCTTGCCGTAATTCTAACAGTGCAAAATACGATGAGTGCCGACCAATTTGCCGGGAAAGCTGAAAGCGGCATCGCCGGTTGGCGAATTCCTTTTCTAATCTCGATCTTTCTCGTTGGTATCTCGCTTTATATTCGCCTGCGGATGAAGGAATCGCCAATCTTTCAGCACGTTAAAAGCTCAGGCATGACATCGGCAAGTCCTCTCGTTGAAGCCTTTACGAAATGGTCGAACTTGAAGATCGTACTGATATCGCTTTTTGGAGCAACTGCCGGTCAGGGCGTGGTCTGGTATACGGGACAGTTTTACGCTCTGTTTTATCTTCAATCGATTTTGAACGTTAACGCGACTTCGGCAAATTACATTGTCGCAATAGGACTTCTTTTGGGTATGCCTTTATTCGTCGTCTTCGGCGCCCTGTCAGATAAGATCGGGCGGAAATGGATTATCATGGCTGGCTTATTACTCGCCGTGCTTACTTATATCCCGATTTATAAGGCAATGCAGTACGCGGCCGGTTCGAATGTCGTCACCGCGTCTTCCGAAGCAAATAAGGTCACGGGAGCGATCAAGCTAATTCCGAAATCAATGGGGCCGGACGGTGCCTTAATCGACGCTCCACAAGTTTTGCCTTACACGACGCTTGGTGAATTATTGTCCAACAGCGCGGCATGGATGTTGATCTTGTTGGTCTTTGTGCAGGTTATCTGGGTTACCATGGTTTACGGTCCAATTGCAGCTTACCTCGTCGAAGCTTTTCCCGCTAAGATAAGATATACCGCACTTTCGTTGCCGTATCATATAGGCAACGGTATCTTTGGCGGACTATTGCCGCTAATCGGTTTGTCCGTCATCGCGTCCACGGGCAACATTTATGCCGGACTTTACTATCCGATGATCGTCGCGTCGATCACGTTTGTCGTCGGTTCTTTGCTTTTACGCGAATCGAGAAATGTGAAGATATGGGAAGAAGTTGGCGCGGTTCGGTCTAAATCGACTGGTGATTGACTATTGCGGACATTAGTACCGCTAGATAAAATCAGTTAATAGCAGCGAGATAACTTTAAAGTGTCTATTTTGTGTGACTAATGAATTTTTAGGAGAGTGATAATGTCCGACTCAAATGTCGCAATTGAATCGACCTTACAGGAAAAGCGCGTTTTTCCGCCGCCTGTGGAATTTGCTGCCGTGTCCCATATCAAAAGTTTTGAAGAGTATGAGGATATCTATGACCGAGCGGCCGCCGATCCGGAAGCGTTTTGGGCTTCGATGGCCGAAAATCTGTATTGGTTCAAAAAATGGGACACTGTCCTAAAGTGGGATGAGCCGCACGCGGAATGGTTTGTGGGCGGGAAGATCAACGCCTCCTACAATTGCCTCGACCGCCATCTGGACACGCATCGCAAAAATAAAGCGGCGATCATATGGGAAGGTGAACCGGGCGAAACGCGTACGCTGACCTATCAGCAAATGCACCGGCAAGTCTGTAAATTTGCCAATGTCTTGAAAAAACTCGGGATCGAGACCGGTGACAGAGTTGCATTGTATATGCCGCTTGTTCCCGAATTGGCGATTGCGATGCTCGCATGCGCCCGTATCGGAGCGACGCACACCGTAATTTTCGGCGGTTTTTCGGCGGACGCCATCCGGGACCGCGTTAACGACGGACAGTGTAAATTAGTTGTTACCGCCGATGGCGGCTATCGCCGTGGAACGGAAATAAAGCTTAAAGACACAGTTGATAAGGCGGTCGAAGCATGTCCAACAGTTGAAAATGTAATTGTTTACCGGCGGACGGAGTCAGAAGTTACGATCAAGATCGGCCGCGATCATTGGTGGCACGAACTGATGGAAACAGTCAGTGACGTTTGTCCGGCAGAGGAATTGGATTCCGAGCACCCGCTCTTCATTCTCTATACATCGGGAACAACCGGCAAGCCGAAAGGCATTCTGCACACGACGGGCGGTTATCTGACCGTAACGTACATCACTTCAAAATGGGTCTTGGACCTTAAGGACGAAGACACATATTGGTGTACGGCAGATATCGGCTGGGTTACCGGACATTCCTACGTAGTTTACGGGCCGCTGGCGAACGGGGCTACGGTTTTCATGTACGAAGGTGCCCCAAACCACCCGGAGCCCGACAGATTCTGGCGGATCATCGAGCGCCACAAGATCAATATTCTATACACGGCTCCGACCGCAATCAGAGCTTTTATTAAATGGGGCGAACAGTATCCGCTAAAGCATGATTTGTCGAGTCTGCGATTGCTCGGCACGGTCGGTGAGCCGATAAATCCCGAAGCATGGATGTGGTATCACACAATTATC
>JANNST010000038.1:0-50380 GCA_031402865.1 Chloracidobacterium sp.
GCCGGAAATTGGGATCGGCCGCGTTCGCACTGGCTCACACTTCAAATACTTCTCGCACGTAATCGCGGCTTTTGCGGATCGAATACTTGCTCGGACGTCGCGACAAGTCGATGAAAAAACCTCGGACGGCAGACCTCGACATTCTTTTCTTTGGCGATCAACAAATGGATACGGAATTTTTAACGCTTCCGCATCCGCGGCTTCATCTTCGCAAATTTGTCTTATGTCCGCTTGTTGAGATTGCTCCTAATTTTGTTCATCCTGTCCTTAAAAAAGAGATCGCTGATATTCTCTCAGAGTGCGATGATACTAGCAGCGTTAAACGCTGGAATCCGAATGCCGACATTGCTGAAGCCCACGAAAAGTAAAGACCCTGATTAGTATGCTAGACTTTATGGTGTTCTGAGGATGCCCTTACTTTGTGTGGGCTTCTGCAAATACTGTATGGCTTATCTGCAACCTGATAAAGAGGGCAAAGTTTATTTGCCTGCGATACGCGCGGCAAAGGAAAATGGCGAGAAGCTCGTTTGCCTGACGGCTTACGATTACCCGACTGCACGCATCGTTGACGAAGCCGGCGTCGATATGATCCTCGTCGGCGACAGTATGGGCAATGTCATCCACGGCTACGGCAATACGATACCGGTGACGATGGAAGAGATGCTCTCGGCAACAAAGGCCGTAAAACGCGGCTCGACGCACGCGCTTATCGTATCGGATATGCCCTACGGCACATTTCACACGGGCGATAACAAAGCGGTCCGAAACGCCATGCGGCTCTTGAAAAACGGCGGAGCAGAAGCGGTAAAGCTCGAAGGCGGACGCAACCGAGTTGATCTCGTCAAACGCCTTGTCGATGAAGAGATTCCAGTCATGGCCCACATCGGCCTGACGCCGCAATCGGTACACAAACTCGGCGGCTATCGCGTTCAGGGCAAAACCGCCGTTGACGCAAACAAACTCATCGAAGACGCAAAAATGCTTGAAGAAGCAGGTGCCTTCGCCATAGTTCTGGAGCTGATACCACGAGAGATCGCCGAGATAATTACAAAAGAACTTACCATTTCGACCGTCGGCATCGGCGCCGGCGCAGCCTGCGACATACAGGTGCTCGTCCTGCACGATCTTATCGGTTTCACATTCGGCCGCCAGCCACGCTTCGTTCGACAATATGCGAACGTCAGCGAAGTGATTTCGAGCGCGATCACAAATTGGATGGGCGACGTTCGTAGCGGAAATTACCCGAATGCCGAAGAATCTTACGGAATGCCGGAAGCCGCTAAAAAGGAGATGAAGGCATGACAACTCAAATATCGACAGAAGCGAAACAAAAGATTAAAGAATTGTGCCGCAAATATAAGGTCAAAGAGTTAAGCCTGTTTGGGTCAAGAGTGCGGGGCGATTTTTCCAAAAATAGTGATTTTGATTTCTTGGTCGAGTTTGCCCCAGAGGCCGATATCGACCTATTTCAATTCTCCGAAATTCAAATCGCTCTTGAGGACGTTTTGGGAACAGACGTTGATTTGGTGTCCAAGAGAGGCCTGAAAGCTAGAATTAAAGAACGTGTTCTTTCCGAAGCCGAAATTGTATATGCGCAGTGACGAACTGTATCTGGGTGACATAATTATCGCCATTGATTCCATAGTTAGCTTTCTCGATCAGACAGGCAAGCAAGACTTTTTGGCAAACGACCTTCTCCAAAGTGCCGTCCAGCAGAAATTTATGATTATAGGCGAGGCATCGTCGAAGGTGTCCGGGGAACTTCGTATCCGTTACCCATCGCTAGATTGGACTGGAATGATAGCTTTCAGGAATGTGCTGATTCATCATTATTTCGGAGTAGACCTCGAAATTATTTGGGCGACGGCTGCAAATCGGTTGATCCCTCTGCGTGCTCAGGTCGAAGTAATATTGGAAGAGTATTCTTCATACCTGGAAGCTTCCGACGATTAGCAAAATGGAAATCATCAACCGCAAACAACGAATGTCATCAATCGCCCGCAAGCTGCGGCGAGAGAGCAAGACCATCGGATTTGTTCCGACGATGGGTTCGTTGCATGAAGGCCATCTTACCCTAGTTAAGGAAGCCCGGCAGATGTCGGACATTGTCATCGTTTCGATCTTCGTCAACCCAAGCCAGTTCGGGCCGGGAGAGGATTTCGAAAAATACCCTCGGGACCTTACCGCAGACGCCGCTCTGCTTGCCGAATATGAGGTCGATTACGTCTTTGCTCCCGACACGGATGAGGTCTACGGCGAAGGCTTCTCGACCTACGTTTATGTTGAAGGTTTGACGGAAACGCTTGAAGGAGCCTCGCGACCCGGACATTTTCGTGGTGTAGCGACGGTCGTTACGATACTTTTGAACGCAGTCCGCCCGGACTTCGCATTTTTCGGGAGCAAAGACGCACAGCAGGTGGGCGTGGTTAAAAAAATTGCTCGCGATCTTGGCTTCGAAACAGAAATCGTCGTTGTACCGACCGTCCGTGAAGAGTCGGGCCTTGCAATGTCTTCGCGCAATGCCTATCTCTCGGTAGAAGAGCGGCAAAAGGCGTCAATCATTTATCAAGCACTGCGCGACGCCAAAATCGCGTTCAAAAATGGTGAACGAAATGGGTCTGTACTCGCTCAAATTGTCGAATCAAAGATCGCTTCCGAACCGCTAGCTCGTGTAGATTACGTTGCCGTGGTCGATAACGACGCACTGGAACCAGTTGATAAGATTGAAGATAGCGAAGTTCTGGTGGCTGTAGCCGTCCGATTTGGCAAGGTTCGGCTGATCGACAACGTAATCCTTAACCGAAGACAGTAGCTGGCATCAAACTTGCATCTTAATTGGCAGAGGTTTTACTTATAGAGCCTCGCAAAATTATGAGAACCTTAAAATCGATCGCTTTGGTTTTGTCCATTGTAGCTGTATTAGCGTTTGCTGCGTCGGCCCAAACGTCGCTGATGAAGCTTGACGGCGGCTCGGTCGACGTTCAATCACAGAAAGGCAAGGTTGTCATTCTGGCTGTTGGTGCAAGCTGGCTGCCGCTTTCGAATAAACAAGCGGAATACACCAATCTGCTTGCAAAGAAATATGCCGGAAAAAATGTAGCGATTTATTTTGTCGTGACCGATTCGACAAACGCAAAATCAAAGAACTTTGCGGCCGATGAAGCCGTTCGAAAATTTACGACGGCAAACAAGCTTGCAATGCCAATCCTCCGAGATTCGGACGGAGAATCTGTGTTGAAGAAGTTTAAGATCGATCAGGTCCCGTCATTTGTCATATTGGACAAGGATGGCAACCAGTCCGGCGAAGCCTTCGGCGGTATCGATCCTAAATTCGACATAACCGTCCCGATCTCGAAAAAGATCGACAGTCTTTTATAAGATCAAAACTCAGGCATTTCTGTGAGGCAGGTCCACGATGGATCTGCCTTTTTCTATTATCAAGCGGTAAACCAAACTGATCGGCAATCCAACAACATTCCAATAATCGCCCTCGATACCTTCGATAAACAAAGCGGCCTGTGCTTGAACCGCATATGCCCCGGCCTTATCGAGGGGATCTCCACGTTCGACCAGAAAATCAATCTCGGCCTCGTTCATTTCAACGAACTTCACACGCGTGCTTTGAAACTCGACGCGAGAAATTCCGTTCTGCACAACCGCAATGCCAGTTAGCACCTGGTGCCAATTTCCCGAAAGCAGCTTGAGCATTCGCGTCGCGTCGGCGGCATCGACCGGCTTCCCGATGATTTGATCGTCGATAACTACCGTCGTATCCGCCCCGAGAACGATTTCGCCTGGATGCCGTGCCGCAATTGTCTCGGCTTTTGTTAGTGCCAAACGGCGGACATAAACGTCCGGCGATTCGCCCGGCAGTTCAGTTTCATCGATATCCGGAACGTCCTTGATGAATTTCCAACCAACTGATTCCATTATCTCCGAACGTCGCGGGCTGCCCGAAGCAAGGATTATTTGTGGCAGATTAACCATTTGGTGTCTTTGATTTAGCATTTAGAAATGATCTCGTTTAAGATGATAGTTGATAAAGACCAGATGACAAATGCGGGATATCCTCAGCTCATTACCAAAAATATTCGAAGGGTTTGACGGAAATGATGCCGCCAACGAGGCGATAGTTCTGGCCGCCTGGAAGAATGTCGTCGGCGAAGCTTTGGGCGAACACGCCGTCGCGTCGCGGCTGATCAGAAAAAAATTGATCGTTGCGGTCGCGAGCGAAACGTGGCGAAAGCAAGTTATCGACTTGGCCGATCAAATAGTCTTCAAGTTGAATTCGGCGCTGGGATCATCACTCGTTTCTTTTGTCGAATTCAGGATCGATGCGAAGATTGTCCGCGAGCATCGGCGAAAGACGGAAGCGGAGCAAATCGCGGATGCGGAATGGACGGAGTTGGCAAAAAATGAAGTCACGGATCGCCTTAAAATTGCTGCTGAATCGATCAAGGATGAATCTCTCCGCAGCGTTTTTTTGATGGCAGCCGGAAGCAGTTTGGCCCGGAGGCGGAAACACGACCGGTAGGAAGTGTGTTACATCCTCGGTGCCCGCCGGAACTAAATTTTATGGACGTAAGACAAGTGGCAAAACTGGCGCATCTCGAGATAACGGACGATGAAGTCGCAATGTACACACCGCAGATGGCGGATATCGTAAAGTACATCGAGCAGCTTAACGAACTCGATACGGACAATATTGAGCCAATGCTTGGCGGGCTGACCGACGAGGGTAAGGCGACTCAGGCGATCCGCGACGACGTGATAGTGTCCTCATTTGGCCAGGAAACTGCATTGAGCGAGGCTCCGTCCGGTGTCGCCGGTCATTTTCAGGTTCCAAAGGTTTTGTAAGGATGTTTTACCACCGAGACAAAAAAAATGGAAAATGGACGATCGAAAATGGAAAATAGAAGAATCGGTTTGGCATTCTCCATTTTCAATTGTTCATTTTCCTTTGCTTCACTCTGTGTCTCTGTGTCTCTGTGGTTATTTCTTCTTTTCGCTGCCGGATGCAGCATTCCGAATCTCGAACCGCCGGCATGCACCGACTCAAGGACATCGGTCCGCGAATTTTACTCGTTCCATTTTGGGAACGATATGAGGTTTTCGCCGGAAAATCTGAAGCTCCGCGAGCGTTTTTTAACGCCTGATCTTTCAAAAAAGATGAAATCCATGCAAGAGGATTTCGACCCGTTCACAACTGGAACCAGCGATTTCCCGAAGGCATTCCGCGTTGGTGAATGCCGTGAGATATCAGCCGAACAAACCGAATTTCAGGTTCTGCTTTTCTGGCGCGACGATACGCGAAGCGAGCAGAGAGTAATCAAAGTCACGGCCGCAAAACAAAATGAAAAGTGGCTTGTTGATACAATTTCGACAAAATGAAGGGGAAATATTTTGCGCTCGATATTAAGGAGAAGAGGAAACACGCTCGCTACAGCTCGTGCTTCCGCCGTTGAATGATCAAGACGAACATAGAAAAGGTCTTAGAGAACGCCGAACGGCTGAACGATGAGCTAAACTCGTTCCTCTCCGTCGAACGCGACCACGCATCTGCGCGCGCTGCCGAACTGGACGCAAGCGACGCCGAACTGCCGCTGAAAGGGTTAGCGGTTGCGGTGAAGGACAACATCTGCACTAAAGGAATGCGCACTTCCTGCGGCTCTCGCATTCTGCACAATTACAAGGCCCAATACAACGCAACCGCAATCGACCGTCTCAATGCTGCCGGAGCGATAATCGTCGGCAAGACGAACATGGACGAATTCGCCATGGGTTCGTCAAACGAAAGCTCCGCGTTCGGCCCGGCGAAGAATCCCTGGGACACGTCGCGTGTTCCTGGCGGGAGTTCGGGCGGCTCGGCCGTCGCCGTCGCATCGGGAGTTGTTCGTGCGGCGCTTGGATCTGAGACCGGCGGATCGGTCCGCCAGCCCGCTTCCCTCTGCGGCATTGTGGGCTTCAAACCGACGTATGGCAGGATTTCGCGATACGGTCTCGTTGCGTTCGCATCGTCGCTCGATAACATCGGAATTTTCGGACAAACCGTGAAGGACGTTGCAGACGTTCTCGGCGTAATCGCCGGACGTGACGAACTCGACTCGACATCAGCCGACGTCGCCGTACCGAATTATCTGGTGAATATTGACGCCGACATATCGGGCAAAACGATCGGCGTTCCGCGTGCCTTATTCGGCGAAGGCTTGGATGATGAGGTTAGGGAAAAGGTCGAACAGGCGATAGAAAAATATCGCGAGATGGGTGCCGAAATCGTCGATGTCGAGCTTCCGCACTCAAAATACGGCATCGCTGTTTATTACATAATCGCGACTGCCGAAGCTTCGTCAAATCTCGCCCGCTACGACGGTGTGCGTTACGGCTTTCGTGCGGAAGATACGAGCACCCTTCGTGAAATGTATTTTAAGACGCGCGAAGAAGGTTTCGGCGCCGAGGTAAAACGCCGCATTATGCTTGGCACATACGTTCTCTCTAGTGGTTATTACGATGCCTACTATTCAAAAGCGCAAAAGGTTCGCGCGCTCGTAAAACAGGATTATCAGAAGGCATTTACCGTCTGCGACGCGATAATAACACCTACGTCACCATCGGTCGCCTTCAAAATCGGCGAAAAATCGGATGATCCGCTGGCGATGTATCTAAGCGATGTTTACACCGTTTCGGCAAATCTGGCTGGCATTCCGGGCATAAGCGTTCCATGCGGCCTATCGAGCGAAGGCATGCCGATCGGGCTTCAATTGACGGGAAATTTCTGGTCCGAAGGAACTTTGCTGAATCTTGCTTCCGTTTACGAAGAGCGATTTCCACTCGGCAAACGGCCCGTTATATTTGCCGAATGATTTATCCAATGTCCAGCAGATCCGTCCGGGCTTCACCCTGCAGCCCTGCCGGCTGCTGCAACCGCAGTTGCGTAAACGACAGGTTTCTTGCCACCTCGCCAAAATCATTTTCGGGCAAAATATTGCGCCAATGATTTCGGTCATTCAGGAGTTTGGAGATTTCGCCGACAGGCAGCGGCCTGGAAAACAGGTATCCCTGGCCGTATTCACAGCCGAGAATTCGCAGTTGGTGAAATTGGTGGATCGTTTCGATTCCTTCGGCTACCACGGCCAGATTTAAGGCCTTTGCCAGCGCGATAACGGTGCGCACTATTTCGCCATTCTCCGAACCTTCTTCCATCGTGCTTACGAACGACCTGTCCACTTTTAGCGTGTCAATTGGAAAACGATGCAGGTAACTGAGGCTCGAGTATCCCGTGCCGAAATCGTCAACGCTGATCTTCACGCCCGTTTCCTTGATTTGTTTCAGCATGAGCGTTGCGGTTTCGGCGTTTTCCATCAAGGCGCTCTCCGTAAGCTCGAGTTTTAGGCATGCGGGAGTAATTCCCGTTTCCGCGATCACCGTCCTTATCTGCTCTACCAGATCCGGATGGACAAAATGTTTACCCGACAGATTCACAGAAATACTAAGCGGCCTGCCATCGTGCAATTCGTCCTGCCATCTAACTATCTGTGTGCAAGCCGAGTGCAGTATCTGAACCGTCATCGGTATGATGAGGCCCGTTTTTTCGCTTAACGGTATGAACTCATTCGGATTGATGAGCCCAAGCTGTGGGTGATTCCATCGAACAAGGGCTTCAAAACCTTCTAGCGAAGCGCAGTCAAGCCCAATTATCGGCTGATAAAAAAGCTCGAATTCGTTTCGCTCGACTGCAAACCTAAGATCCGTTTCAAGCCGCATCCGCGCAACCGCCCGGGTTCGCATCGTCTCGTCGAAAACAACGAAATCTTCCTCGACGTCCTTTGCGTAATACATCGCGATGTCGGCGTCGCGAAGAATGTCCTCCGCTTCCTTGTATTCCGGGCTGCCAAAGGCAACGCCGATCTTTGCGCTTGTGAAGATCTGCCGCGCATCTACCGAGTATTGCTCGGCCAATCGCCTGGCGAGACGCTCCGCAAAACCGGTCGCCTCGTCTTTGTTTTGCAGGTTCTTCAATATCACACCGAACTTGTCGCCGCTGAAACGACCGGCCATATCATGCTCCCGGATCGTGCCGGAAATTCGTTTTGCGACGTTTTTGATCAAACGGTCGCCCATCGAGTGACCCAAACTGTCGTTTATCGTCTTAAAATTCTTTAGGTCGAGAAAAAGCACGGCGAAATTGCCTTCGTTGAGGCTTTGACTCTTTTGAAGCAGTCCCTTCACTGTGTCGATAAAATAGTTGCGGTTCGGCATGCCCGTCAACGTGTCGTAATAGGCGGCCTTGCGCAGATTTGCGTGTGTCCTTTGCAGGTCTTCACCGCTGCTCTCCAGCTTCTCGATATAGTGCTTTAGCTGCAGTACATGTTTCTCGGCTTCTTCCGCCCGATCTCGCTCCGCCCGCTCGGCACGCTCTACCGATTGCATCATGTCATCGATATAGCGGCGGTAACCGAAATAGAATAAGCCAAAAATCCCCGCTGCTACGACCAGTGCGAAAACGTCAACATGATACAAAGCTTTCGCCGCGAATCCGGCAAGGACGGCACTTGTCACGTACAGCACCAAGGCGCTAACGCAAAGCTCCGTCCAGACGGTTATGAACTCCCGTTTGGACCTGGCGGCTAGGACCGCCGCAATGCCAATCGAATTTGATAAAAAAAGCGATATGGTCATCAACGCCAGCAGCCGCACGTAAGTCGAGGTGTCACCAGTCTCCAGCACCGCAACAATTGAGCCGCCGAAAAAGGTCCGAACAATGACGGTGGAGATAAAAACCGACGCGGCACCAATTGAAATGTTGGCAATCGCGGTTTTTAGCTTTATTTCGGTGCCTTTGCGATACAAGCTGTATGAATTATAAGCGGTTTCCAGGATCGCAAGTAGGATCGCTACTTCCCCGCCGTAGATCAGCATCGAAAGCATGATCATTGCGTCGGAGATTGTCAGGTAGGTCTTGGTCCCCGGCAGTTGAATTCTCAGGTACGAGCTAAAGAAAACGGCGATAACCGACAGCGCGATCAACCCGATACTGATCCTTTGTGTCGGAAAGCGATAAACCGCCCACAAAGCTGCCATCACGCCAGGCGGCACTAAGGCTATGAAATATATGTTGGGAAGGCTTTCGTTACTGTGCATTTAACGGGAATGCAAAAAAGATTGAAACAAGTCGAAGACGTTGAAGTTGAGGGTAATTCAGGCGGCCGATGGTCTAACCAATTGGTAACCTTTATCAGTATATGTTAAAACACTTTATGTTTCCAGCAAAAAGTTTGTATTCGCGAATAAAAATTCTATATTCGAAACAATGCCCTAATGTGAGATTCCGAGCTGAGAAGGGTCGTAGTTATGTACTGCGGCGGCATGGGCCGCACTGGCCGTAAGGTTATCCCAGAGTGATTTATCGTCCAGCAATTTTTCTATCTGCGCAACCGGAACGGGACGCGAGAGAAGATACCCTTGTCCAAATTCACAACCGAGTGTTCGCAGTTGATCAAGCTGCTCGACGGTTTCAATTCCCTCCGCAACGACGCTCAATTTTAGGGCACGGGCAAGTGCGATTATTGTATGGACGATCTCAGCGTTCTCGCCGTCGCCGTCCGTCATGCTGCTGACAAATGAACGGTCTATCTTCAACGTATCAATCGGGAACCGATGCAGGTAGCTGAGGCTTGAATAACCGGTTCCGAAGTCGTCGACGCTCAGCCGAACGCCGATGTCTCTTATTTGCTTGAGCATGAAGATCGCGTTTTCGGCGTTTTCCATAACTACGCTTTCGGTTATTTCGAGTTTCAAGCAGTTCGGATTTATTTTCGTTTCGCTAACTATCGTCATGACCTGGCCGACGAGGTCGGGTTGTGAGAAATGTTTGCCGGACAAATTGACGCTGATGCTAAGCGACCGGTTATCGGCTGACCGGTTTTGCCATTCGACCATCTGTGTGCACGCAGTTCGCAATATTTGGAGCGTCATCGGAATTACGAGGCCCGAATCCTCACTTACCGAAATAAATTCGTTCGGCGCGATCAGCCCGCGCGTTGGATGATTCCATCGCACCAAAGCCTCGAATCCGCTCAGCGAAACCGTGTTTAACTCAACTATCGGCTGGTAGAACAATTCGAGTTCATCGCTCACGATTGCGTAACGCAGATCCGTTTCCAACTGCTGAAGAGATACCGCACGCGTGTGCATAGTTTTGTCGAAGATCACATAGTTTTCTTCGTTGTCTTTGGCATAGTACATCGCGATATCGGCGTCACGGAGAACATCTTCTGATTTTTGGTAATCCTGACTTCCAAAAGCGATTCCAACGCTTACCGTCGTGAATACCTGTCTGCCGTTGAAGCGGAAGGATTCCGCAATTCTCTTCGCAACCCGATCGGCAAAGTGCGTTGCGGTTTCAATCTCCGCGGCTTCGGTCAGGATAAATGCAAATTCATCGCCGCCGAAATGACCGACCAGATCGCCTTCACCCGTCATCTCGGATAAACGCTTGGCAACATGGCGTATGAGCCGATCACCGGTTGAATGTCCCAAGCTGTCATTGATCGTCCTGAAACGGTTCAGGTCGAGAAAGAGGACAGCGAATTTACATGTCGAATCTGTCTTGGCCTTGTCCAAGAGACCTTGCAGCGTGTCGATAAAATAGTTACGGTTTGGCAGGCCGGTTAAGGCATCATGATAAGCCGCGTGCCGAAACTTCTCGCGGCTTTGCTTTAGCTCTCTTCCGGTTGCTTCGAGCTGGGAGACGTAATGTTCGAGTTCCATGACGTAGTTTTCCGCTTGCTCCGCCCGCTGCCTTTCGGAATTTTCCGCTTTCTCCGATGTTTGCTTGATGTCATCGACATAGCGTCGGTAGATCATGTATATCAAAGCAAAAAAACCGGCCACCGTGACGAATAAGATGACATTGACCTGCTTTAAGGCCATTGCGGCTAATCCGGCCAGAGCAGCACCGCTGATGTAGATCACGAGGGCATTTACACAATTGTCGTTCCATACGCTCATCACCGATTTCCCGCAACGTGTTGCCACGACCGCCGATACGATTATGGAATCGACGAGAAACCACGCCGCGCACATCACCGCAAGCAGCCAGAAAAGCGCCGCCTTGTCTCCATTCTCGAAAACAGCGACAGGGGAGCCGAAGGTCATTAGAACGATTTGTGTCGTAGCAAATACGGCGATGGCTCCGGTGAATACATTAATAAGCGCTGTTTTGAAACTTATCGAAAGGCCTTTGCGACGGAGGCTGAAAGACGTATATGCAGTCTCCAGAATTGAAACTATTACCGCGAATTCGCCGCCGTAGATCAGCAATGAAAGCATGATCATGGCGTCCGAGATCGTCACATGGATCTTTGTCCGCGGCAGTTGAATGCGGAAATATGAGCTAAAAAAAACGGTGATAACCGCTAGCGCGATTAGTTCAACGCCGAACCTGCTATAGGGAAAACCGTAGATGGCCCACGACGCGGCCAGTATGCCCGCAGGCAGCAGCAACAAAAGATGCGTATTTGCGAGGCGTTCTTTTTTCTCCATGAAAAACGAAAGCGAGATGTCGGAAGAATTGCCGATGTCCAGACGAGAAAAATTTGAGATGTGAGGTTGTAGAACGTACAACCCTTGTTACTTTACGTTAAAACTGTTTATTTATCCAACAAAATCTGTCAATTCTCGGATTTATTTTAGGTTTTGTTGACACGAAGGTTCGCAGTTCAAGGTCGCTTGTAGTAGCGATTCTGGAGATCGTTGGTGTCGACGCCGCTAATAAAAAAAACACCGGCGCAATCTCTTGCGCCGGCGTTCAGCTACGATTCGATCCATTGAAAACCGATGATCAGCTTCTATTTGGTGATCCCTACTTGCGTCAGAGCGTACGCATATTCGAATGCGACCTCTTTCAACCGGTCGTAACGGCCGGACGAACCGCCGTGTCCCGCTCCCATGTTAGTTTTCAAAAGCAGCGTGCTGTCGTTCGTCTTGAGCTCGCGAACCTTTGCCGCAAACTTCGCTCCTTCCCAATACGGCACCTGGCTGTCGTTCAACGAAATTTCGACCAGCATATTCGGATAATTCTGCGCTTTGATGTTCTCGTAGGGTGAATACGTGATCATGTAATCCCAAGCTTCCTTCTCATTCGGGTTGCCCCATTCGATCCATTCTTCGGTCGTCAGAGGGAGGCTTGCGTCGAGCATTGTGTTCATCACATCGACGAATGGCACCTGCACGATTGCCGCCTTGAAAGTCTCGGGCGACTGATTAACCACCGCTCCCATCAGCAGACCGCCCGCGCTTCCGCCCTGGATGACAAGACGGTCCGCCGAGGTATATTTATTGCCGACCAGCCATTTTGCCGAATCGACAAAATCGTTGAACGTGTTCATTTTCTTGTACATGCGGCCATCCTGCCGCCACTTTTCACCAAGCTCACTGCCGCCTCGGATGTGCGTGATCGCATAGATCATGCCGCGATCTACCAGGCTCAACCGCGATGTCGAAAAGTCCGGCGTCATCGAATAACCATACGAACCGTAGGCATAAAGCAGCATGGGCGATTTGCCGTCGAGCTTCGTGCCTTTTTTCATAACGATCGAAACCGGGACTTTGACGCCGTCGCGGGACGGAGCCCAAACCCGTGTTGTTTCGTACTGTGTTTTGTCGTATCCGCTTGGTATTTCCTGCTGCTTGATCAGTTCACTTTTCCGCGAACGAAAATCGAATTCGTATGTCGAACTCGGCGTGATCATTGACGAATACGTATAACGAATATTCGGCGTCTCATATTCCGGGTTATTCCCCAAAGCCATTGTGTAAACGCTCTCCGGAGTTTCGATTCGTGCCGCAGCACGTTTCGTTTTCATGTCCATCACACGAACGTATTCAAGACCATTCTCTAACTCGGAAACAACCGCGTAATCCTTAAAGAAGTTTATATCCTCGACCTTCACCGCAGGATTGTACGGAATGAAGTCCATCCAGTTTTTCTCCGCCGGATCGTTCAACGGGGCTCGAACGACCTTAAAATTCTCGGCATCCTTATTGGTAACGATAAAGAATTCGCCGTTATTAAAATCCGCCGAATACTCGTGGCCCGGGCGCCGTTTCGAAATGACCTTGAACTCGCCTGTAGGATTGTCCGACGACAGATACCACATTTCGCGGCTCGTCTTCGCAAACGAAGCGATAACGAACATCTTCTTGTCACGCGAACGCCCGATCCCGGCGCCGAACAGCAGGTCCTTTTCCTCAAAGATCAACTTGTCTGCATCTGTGCTGCCGACCGTGTGCCGCAGAATCTTGTCGTTTCGTTTCGACACCGCGTCTTCCTGCCCGTAAAACAAATACTTGCCGTCATTCGACCATTCCACGCTCGTCACACGGTCGATTTTCTCAGGCAGCATCTTGCCCGTCCGCAGGTCTTTCACCTGCAGCGTGTATTGGCGATAACCGGTCGTATCGGTCGCAAACGCCAGCAGATTGCCATCGTCGCTAGGTTCGAAATTTGAGATCGCGAAATACTTAAAGCCCTTTGCCATCTCGTTTTGATCGATCAAGACCTCGGCGTCTTTGCCGTCCTTCGCCTTGCTGCGAAGATAGGTCGGATACTGCTTTCCTTCTTCGGTTTTGTTGAAATACCAATAGTTGCCGCGTTTAACCGGAACGCTCAAATCAGTCTGCTTGATACGCCCAAGCATTTCCTTGTAAAGGTTGTCGGCGAACGCCTTATGCTCTCCCATGTGAGCTTCGGTGTAGGCATTTTCTTCATCGAGGTATTTGATGATCTCGGGATTCTTCTTGGTTTCGCGGTCACGAAGCCACGCATAATTATCCGTGATCTCGTATCCGTGGATCTTGAGCACCTTGGCTTCCTTCTTGGCAACGGGTGGTTTCATAGATGTTTGCGCAAAAGTAACATTTCCCGCTATCGCAACCGCGAGAAGTGACGGAACTAACAACAATCCTTTCATTGTAACTCTGCTCCTGTTTTTTGGAATGATTCTGTCGATTTATACGTCAGATTCTAGCTTTTTGTTTTGATTTGCACAAAGACTTCAGATTGGACTTCAGTGTGCTTGTTGAATTCGAGGTTTACGATACCCGTGTTTAATAATTTCCCAATTTCTGCGACACTGCGAGTGCTAGGCAAAAATTCTATGGAATAGGCGTCCTTTAACAGCTGCGGAAGCCTGACGAAACGCTACTGGTATATGTCAAAATGATTAACAAGGAGAAATAATGCCCGGACAGATTACAGTCACATTCAGAGGATTTACGGATGAAAATGTAGCCTTGAACCTGCCGAGGTCGCAAAGAGCCAAGCTGCCGCCGCGATCTGCTCCAAGCTCGATCGAAGAAACGTTACTCAGAACCGCTCTTGAAGCGGCCGCTCTTGCGTCAACAAGAATTAGAAGTTTACTTGCTCTAATGGCCTCGCCGCCGGCCGTGGCAAGCATCGTCGGCACGGTATCGAGAATACGGATTCGCAGGACCCCCGATTTCACCATTGCCGTCGGATACGTTGCCCAGGTTAGCGCCGGCATCTCGGCGGGTCTCGGCGGCGGGGTTTACTATTGGAACAAGCGGCCGCGTGGTGAAATCGGATTGTACGGTTCCGTTTCAGTCGGGGTTATCACCAATATCGGTTTCGGGGCCGGCGACAGCTTTGCGTATTTGTTTGACGCTGCTCCGACCGTCCTGGCCGGCGACATTATAGCCCTCGAAGTGGACGTGGAAATCGGGCCGGTGACGGTGGGCGGACAGATTTTTATGTCGGCCCCGCCGGTAACTCTTTGGCCACCAGCCCTGACCGGCCCCTGGGTACCTGAGATTCTCGGAGTCGGTTTTCAGGTGACAGCGGGAATCAGCGTTTCCCCGCTGGCCATCGCCGTCACACCCAGTCGAACATGGATCAGGCCAATATTCCCTTAATAGGAACATTTGGATCGAAAGCAGACGATAAAAAGGGCAAAGTGGAAAGAATTCCGCTTTGCCTCGTAACTAATAACCCTACAATAGTCATCTTTCACTAATTGGCACATACTTCTGATCGCGTTTGCCGATGTATTCGGCACGGGGGCGGATTAGTTTGTTATTGCCGTATTGTTCGAGAATGTGGCCGGTCCAACCGGAGATTCTAGAGATCGCGAAGATCGGTGTATAGAGGTCTAGCGGGATGTTCATCAAATAGTACGTTGAGGCGGAGTAGAAATCGACGTTCGGGTACATTCCCTTTTTCTCGAGCATCAATTTTTCGATCCGCTGCGACATTTCGTACCACTTGGAGATACCGGTTTTCTCGGCCATATGCTTTGAATATTTCCGAAGCCATGTCGCCCGCGGGTCTTCCGTCTTATAAACGGCGTGTCCGATGCCCATGATCTTTTTCTTGTGCTCCAAAGCGTCGTCTACCCATGCGTCGATCTTTGCGGGATCGTCGATCTCGATCAACATCTTCATCACATTGGTGTTCGCACCGCCATGGAGTGGCCCAGCCAAGGCAGCGATTCCCGCCGTGACGGCTCCGTACATGCCGGCCAACGTTCCGGCGACGACACGTGTGGTAAATGTCGAAGCGTTCAGTTCATGATCGGCGTGCAATATCAACGCGACGTCGAACATGTGGGCCTCGTCGGCATCAGGCTGTTCACCGCGGAGCATATAAAGAAAATTCTCGGCGATCCCAAGCGAAGAATCCGGTGCGATGACTTCCTTGCCATTGCGGATGCGGTCCCAGGCGGCAGCGATCGTCCCGATCTGTCCGGTAATCCTGATAGCGGCCTTTGTCGCCGTCTCGCGGTCGGTGCCGTGACCGTTCTTGTCGTAGAAATCAAGCGACGAAACCGCAGTCCGCAGCACGTCCATCGGATCGGCGTCCTTGGGAAACTGCTTTAGCAAAGCGATAACTTCCACCGGTGCCTCATAGTTTCTGCGAAGCCGTGCTTCATGCTCGGCCAACTCTTCCGCATTCGGCAAGCGTCCGTTCCAAAGCAAAAAAACGACTTCCTCGAAAGTCGAATTCTCAGCCAGATCGTGTATGTCGTAACCCTGATAGATCAGCTTGCCTTCAATACCGTTAACATCGCCGATCGCACTCTGTGCAGCGACGACTCCGCGAAGCCCTTCGGTAGCGGCGGTTGATTCTGTTCCTGTGCTCATTAGTGATTTATCCCGTTTTTACTGAAATTTATTGGCTGTAACAATTCTATTCCAACACGCCGTTTAGACACAAGCATCGCGCTCGAAAATTGGCTTTACCAACTACAATGAGCGTAGCGCGTCCGGCTTCTACGCCATTTTTAGCAGACTTACCCGTAGACTGCCAAATCGAATCCTCTTTTATCGCATATAGCGGCAAAATTTTTAAGTGTCATTGAGGTAGTAAACAATTGAAAACATACGAGATATGCAAATTCTCCGTTATTCCACCGCAACCTGTGGTAGAAATTTGAAAAAAAATGTTTGACACATGTCGAGGGATAGGTTAATCTAAATGTACTTAACGCGTGTTAGTAAAAACTAGGGAGACATAGTAACCTCCCGGCCTGTGGGTTGCCAACTTGTGAAATCCGGCTCGGAAAGTAGCAGTAGGAATTACGATTCTCAGGGACACTTTTGAGAGACATGTCGGCGCAAAGCTCTTGACTCGATACAAGGTATAACTATTAAGAATAATTAGGCTCGTTGCCGGCATGCAGCGGGCCTTTTCTTTATGACGTAAACCTAAAACATTTTTGCCGATCCCGCAGGAACAAACAAAGAATAAAAGCCGTCAATCATTTCTTCGGCGTCAGCGGCAGAGCAAGCAGATGCCCGCTGTAAACGAAATAAACCTTGCCCGCCGTCGTATCGACCCACATATCCATGCTATTAAATTGGATCTTCGGTATCTTCAGCATTGGCTTGAAGCTGAAGGTTTTTGAGCTATACACGCCAACGTTCGTTTCATTATTTTTCCTGTCGTGGATGGCGGCCCAAAACTCGAATGGATTCTGAGACGGCTGAAGCGAACGGAACTTTTGCTGGGCTAGCGGCTTGACCTCACCAACCGCCGGCTGCACGTTTCCAGTTTCGGGATCCAGCCAATAGTAGCTGCCACCGTAATTGTCCGCCCCTTCGTAATCTTCATATTCGTCGTAAGCCATACCGGTCGTCAGCACCTTATTTACCGACGGGACAAACGCGACGGCACGCCTGGCGGGAAAATCTTCCGATAGTACTGGGTATTCTTTGTTGGTCAGCAGGTTTATCCGATAGAGAACCGCTCCTTCTTCATCCGCGTATTTTGTCGCTATCACCCACTTGCCGTTAGCCGTCACCACCGGTGAATCGTAGTTGCCACTGCGGATTTTGGTGATCCGTCCCGCCGCGATCTTGTGCAGGCCATCGGAATCAGCTCTTATCTCGACACCAGCGGCTTTCGCCTTCCATTGCCCTGACTGTGCTGGAATGGCAAAGCTGTCGCGGGCCGGCAAAAATTCGACCTGTTCCGGCTGAAGGGCGGGATCGCCGAGGCTCCCGCTTTCGAATTTAAACCACGCAAAATTCTCAAACTCCCGTTTTTGCTTCAGCTCCCAAACCTTGCTCTCAGGTAAATTTTCGGATTCCTCGGATTCCTCTTCGGTATTGCCTTCTTCTAAGGCCTCACTTGCGTCAACAATCTCTCTGTCGATCTGCTTTCGCTTAACCTTATCGGCAACCAGAAGCCGCAGATCGCCGGCATTTTTCCATACGGTCTGGGCACTTAGATCTTCATCGGCAAACAATATTTCCAGCCCAGGAATTTCTTTCTCCAGATTGTAACGGAGCTTAGCCGGTGAGCGGCGCATCTCCTTGAACATCGCATCCAACCCTGCGAAAACCTCCGGCAGACTTGAACTGTTCACAAACACGCGGCGGCCTCCCTGTTTGCCGAGCATCAAAATCTCTTTTGGCTGGCACTCGCTGCGGCACGACAAGAACGGTACCATCTCATCCACCTTATGGTGTGACATGTAGCCGGTCAGATCGTCGAATTCTTCTTTGGCCAACGTTCGCTCGCGATACCGCGATTCATCTTCTGCCCAACTATAGACGGCCTTATCTTTATACATCCGAATGAAATTATCCTCATACCCATAAATGCCCAAAAGCTCGGCATCGGCTTTAATTTCATTCTGCAGACGTTTTTCGTATTCCTTAAAATCCTGTCCAGCATGGAAACTATAAATATTCGTCCGTCCGGCAAACGTACTGCTGACACTCTCAAACAGGCCGAGGAGAAGCGGTGATGGAGCCGCAGCCTTCCCGTCCGGCCAAAACGCGGTCGTCGCGCCTAGAATTTTGGCTTCGTTCGGGTGCAGCGAAAGCACGATCGACCGCGCCTCGGCTGAATCTTCGCTCTCAAGGTAAAGTTCCGCCGCCGTCGCTAACCGCTTGTCGTTGCTCGACAGAAACTTGGCCGCTTCAGCGACCGGAATCTTGGCGCGTATTAAGCGTCCACAGGCGAGCATCGCAGCCTTCGCCTCTGTATTTTCACCGGCGAGAATTGCGATATAGTCGGGTTCCGATTCCAGCAGACATGCGGAGATTCCCGTTGCCGTTGGGTTCGAAGTTCGGATATCGAAGACATCGGCTTGCTGCTTTTCGCGAAGGTCCTTTCTGACACTTAAAAGCTTCAAGATCGCATTCGCGTTGGATTTGTTGTCTTTCAGGTCCTTCAAGAGAATGGCGTTGATCGCCTGTCCCTTCCACGCCAAAAGCATCAACCGTAGTGTTTCGGCCGTTTCCGGTTCCCTTTTTTCCAGCAGACTGATCCGTGCAACGACCTCACGTATAAGCGGATCGCCCGGCTCCTCTATTTGAAGAAGCTGCTGTCCGATCATCATGTTCAGATCGTCCGGATCAATAGCCATAATATAGGGACGGACGGCTCGTGGAGCTTCATGATCGTCCCACGACGCTGCGTTGGCTGCCATATTCATGGCTCTTTCGGCCGTCGCCATCGCATTGGCTACTGCCGCGTTTGTATTCACCTGTTGTTCCCTGACTTTCTTCGCATATGATTCGAGTGCATCCGCCTGTTCCGGGACCGTAAATCCTTTGGTCATCAGGATCGCCCTGACGAGCCCGTTACGCTCATAGCCTTCTACTTCACGCAATATCCGCCGCAAGACGGGAGCCGCCCGCATATCTCCCTGCATTGCCAAAGCACCGATCGCCTCGCTTCGGAGCGGGTGATGCACCATGTTGATCATCCGGCTTGAGTTCGAATTGCTGTTCGCCGAATAAACGCGATTCGATGCGCGCGCTATTGAGTCCGCTGCACTCGCCATAGCATTCGCCGCCGCATTCGCCGCATTTGACATCGAATTGTAGTTATTCACATTGCGGGCCGGCATTTGGAGGTTTTCTTTTTCATCCAGGGCCGCAATCAGTCCTGGAACACTTTCGGGAATCTTGGACGATTGCAGGATCGAGACCAAACGTTTTCGCGAATTATCCAAGTCCTTTGCCCATTTCGGATCCTCGAGCCATGGCAGCAAAGCCCGCACGACATCCGGCCTTTCCTTATCCAGAATAACCGCGAGATTTCTGGCGGCGGCGTTACGAACGGCCGGATTTGTGCTTTTCACAAGTTCGATCATTTTGTCCGCATATTTGTCGGGTGGTGAAAGGCTGATCAGCGTCGTTAACCCGGTGTAAAGCGACCCATTCACCCGCAATTCGCCGAGCGTCTCGTCCTCCAGCAGTGAAAAGTACCAATTGTCGCGGCCGTTCCAATCCTTTTCCCGGACGAGAGCATCCATCGCAAGGTCGCGCATTCCTGCGGTTGCTTTCTTATCTTCTACGATCGCCATTAGCTCATCGCGATAGCGGTCGGTGTCGCCCATCGAATTTTCCGTCAGTGCATGACGGTAAAGAGCCCACGTCGCCAGCACACGCGAAACCGGTTGGGCCGTGTCGCCGTACAAACGGTCGACCGATGGACGCGCCGCGTCCCAGTCGTGCTTTGCGAGAGCAAGCAGTTCGACCTGGTTGTTCACATATTCGTTCTGATCGCCAATGCCGTTCGCCGTTTTCTCGAGCTGGGCGCTAAAATATGAGCTGTTCATTCTTAGCCAATTTTTCAGCGTAGCACGCTCGTTATTTTCTCCGGGATCGCCAGCCGGCCAGTTGTCATAGACACGCTTTACAAAATCCGCCCCGTCGCGCGAATCACGCATCAGGTTCACATAGGACGCTATGGTTGAGGGGTCTTTTTCGATCTCGGCCCGGATGCGTTCAAGGCTTCGCGGCGACGGCATGATGCTGTATGCCGTTTCGCTGTACCGCGAACTTTGGACGCCCCAGTATTCCATCAATTCCTCTATCGGAGCGTCGTCCTTTGGCGGATTTCGTTTGTCCAGCGTCCACTCGGGATTCGAAGGAGCGTTCCGAACAAGCGGATTCGGCGGCGGTGGGGCCGGCATTGAAAGCAGTTCGGTGATCAGATCTTCCTTCGCCGTCGACGAAGTAGCCATCAGGAACGCTCCGGCCAGCAAAAGAAAAGAACAAAACGCTATAGATGAGAGAAAACGTGTCATATTTAATGCGATTAGCCAGAAGGGTCGAAATCATTCTACCCTAAAAAGTAACGAATTTTTGTATTGTATTGCGCATGCGGGTCCGGCACGAGCGGCGGAACCTCGCGGCCTTACCGTGGTTTCCCACAGTTTCGACCCAAAAAGCCTAATTTATCGCTATGACTCCGACATTCTTTGCCAAATCATCCAACTTCCGAAAATGGCTGGCGAAAAACCATATGACGCACACCGAGCTCTTGGTAGGCTTTTACAAAGTTAACAGCGGAAAGGCGAGTATGACTTGGCCGCAATCGGTTGACGAAGCTCTCTGTTTCGGCTGGATCGACGGCGTTCGCAAACGCATCGACGACGAAAGCTATTCGATCCGTTTTACCCCTCGAAAGCCAACAAGCATCTGGAGCGCCGTCAACATCAAAAAGATCCAAGACCTTATGCAAAAACGTTTGATGCAGCCCGCGGGCCTCGCGGCATTCGAAAAACGTACAGAGAATAAATCCAAGATCTACGCCTATGAAAACGAACCAGCACAACTTTCGCCCGAATTCGAGAAAACCTTCAAAGCAAACAAGAAAGCCTGGGCATTTTTCACCACGCAAGCCCCGTCGTACCAAAAGACCATGATTCATTGGATAATGGGTGCGAAACAAAAAACGACGCAGCGCTCCCGATTTGAAAAAACGATAGCCGCGAGCGCAAGCCTAAAACGTGTCGCGTAACGCAGCCTCTCGGCATCTTTGCGTTCACAAATATCCAGTCTTCTTTTGACTGCAATTACCAAATTCACTCTATTTTCCTAGCAAAGATTTCCAACTTCCTTTATTATTTCGTTGTTACACTTCCGTAATAAATATTTGTGAACAAGGAACTAGCCCATTGGAACCTACTGACATAAAAGATCCGGAATATTTCCACAAGGTCGTGGACTGCCAGTATGCATGTCCCGCTCACACACCCGTGCCCGAATACATTAGGCTGATCGCCGAGGGTAAATATACAGAGGCGTACATGATCAACTGGGATTCGAACGTGTTTCCCGGCGTGCTGGGACGAACCTGCGACCGCCCTTGCGAACCCGCGTGTCGCCGCGGGCGTCTCGAACAGGAACCTGTCGCCATCTGCCGATTGAAACGCGTCGCGGCAGACAATCGCGACGACGTTATTCCATACATGCCGCAAGGGCCTTTTCCATCAAATGGCAAAAAGGTCGCATTGATAGGCGGTGGCCCGGCTTCACTGACGGTAGCTCGCGATCTCGCCCCGCTTGGGTACGAAATACATCTTTTCGATGAGCAGAAACTCGGCGGCGGATTTATGCGTTCGCAGATACCGGCATTTCGCTTGCCCGAGCGTGTGCTAAACGAAGAAGTCGATTATATTCTGAGGCTCGGCATCCACACCCATTTTGAGCATTATGTCTCAAGTCTAAAGGAAATACTCGAGCAAGATTACGATGCCGTTTTTGTCGGCACCGGAGCACCGCACGGCCGCGATCTGCCTGATCTACCAGGAAGGCAAGATGGAGCCGACAACATTCACATCGGCATAAACTGGCTTGGCAGCGTTGCTTTTGAGCACACCGAAAAGATTGGCAAACGCGTGATCGTCCTCGGCGGCGGCAACACCGCGATGGACTGCTGCCGCACCGCACGACGACTCGGAGGCGAGGACGTAAAGGTAATCGTCCGCTCGCCTTTCGCGTCGATGAAAGCCAGCCCCTGGGAAAAAGAGGACGCTCAGCACGAAGATATCCCGATCATCGACAACCACGTACCGAAATCCTTCGTCGTCGGACGGAGCGGGGACACTCCTGTCCCCACCGATGCCGCTTCGGCGTCGGGGCACTCTCTCGCCGGAGGAACCGGCGATGGGGACAAGAGTGTCCCCGCTCCGCTCCGCCTCGTTGGAATGACCTTCGAAAAAGTCGAAGCCAAATACGACGAGAACGGCAAACGCTCTCTCGTCCCAACCGGCGAACCAGAGGTATTTTATCCGGCCGACGACGTATTGATCGCCGTCGGTCAGGAAAACAGCTTCCCATGGATCGAGCGTGATATCGGCGTTGAGTTCGATAAATGGGAAATGCCGGTCGTTGATAAGACGACATTCCAATCTACCAATCCGCGAGTTTTCTTTGGCGGCGATGCGGCGTTCGGTCCCGAAAACGTCATCACCGCAGTCGCCCACGGCCACCAGGCTGCCGTGTCAATAGACCTGGTTTGCAAAGGCGAAGACATAAACAAACGCCTTTCGCCGTATGTAAATCTGGTCAGCCAGAAAATGGGCATCCACGAATGGGCATACGACAGCGAGGTCACACCCGACCAACGCTACGTCGTGCCGCAGACCGACAAGTCGATAACGCTGAAGAATCGCAAACAGGAAGTCGAGATCGGCTTCAATCCGCTGGCCGGCTACAAGGAAGCTGAACGCTGCCTCAACTGCGACCAGCAAACCGTCTTCCACGCCCCAAAATGCATCGAGTGCGACGCCTGCGTCGATATCTGCCCGACGAGCTGCATCACATTCACAACCAACGCCGACGAGCCCGATCTTCGCGAAAAACTAAAGGTTCCGGCACTGAACCTGACCCAGGACCTGTACGTCTCAGCCGCTCTGCCCCAGACCGGCCGCATCATGGCCAAAGACGAAGACGTCTGCCTTCACTGCGGCCTCTGCGCCGAACGCTGCCCCACCGCCGCCTGGGACATGCAAAAGTTCTGGTACAACGTCACCAAAGCCGGCGAGATCAAGTACGGTCCGAGTGTTGTGGACAATCTCGTCCAGATTGAAAGGAATGGAAATGGGCACGGTGTGAAATGAGAATATACATCGACACATCGGTTGTCGGCGGCGTATTCGACGACGAATTCGCGGAAGCAACGAAAGACTTCTTCTCGCGAGTTGATGCGGGCGCTTTCATTCTCGTCGTGTCCGACCTGTTAACGACTGAACTGCTTAGAGCACCGGAAAGGGTTCGCAATTATTTGAATAGATACGACGCTAGACAGATTGAGGTAATTGGCCTTAGCGATGAAGATCGCGATCTTGCAGATCTATATGTTGCGGAGAAAGTTGTGGGTGCGACCAGCCTGGCCGACTGTCAGCATATCGCTGCGGCGACAATAAACAGAGTCGATGTTCTGGTCAGTTGGAACTTTAAACATATAGTCAATCTCAGCCGCATTCGAGGTTATAATTCAGTTAATCTGAAACACGGCTATCCGATGTTGGAAATTCGAACACCGCTGGAGGTTTTGGAACCATGAATGCACCAATAAAGAAAAAACAAAAGAAATTCGACGCGGTAAAAACGATGCGCGAGATCAGAGACCAACTGAGCCGCGAGATCATGCATATGACACACGACGAGCAAAAGGCCTATATAAAAAACCTCCTCGCCGAGGGACCAGTCAAAAAGGCAGCGTAAACGGTCGCATCATGGCCAAAGCTGATATTTAAGAGTGTTCTGGAGAAGTGCAACGTGATGAACGATGCTTGGTTTGAGGGTGCGAAGGCGGTTGAGTTTAATGGCATTTCGCAAGGTGACTTTTTTGCGGAGATCACGGCGCGGCGGCTGATGACGCCGCGAAAGACGATCTTGAGGCGGAGCTTAAGATGAAACGCGACGTTCGCGGCGACAGATACGTCGCCCTCAACGACAAACGCTCAAAAGTCGGCATGGGCGTCGCCGGCAACCCCGACTTCGGCAACGACATCCCCCTCAACGGAGTCATGGGCTTCGTTCGTAAGTCAGAGAAGAAGTCCGGTTTGACGAGGAAGAAGAAGAACGGCGATGAATAACGCCCCTGGCGTGAGGAAGTTGTGACAAAGTTTGAACCTCATCAGCAATTCGATATCCGAGGAGATTCCTTTGAAGAGTTTGTCGACTTCCTCTTCGAGCATGAAATCCCACCAGATACTGATCGGAATGGCCGGCGTTCGCAAAGATGGTATGACACGGCTGATATCGAATTCGAAGCGAAGGAATTGGTCGCGTTCTACACCAAATTATTTACAGAACCTGCCTTCTTGCTCGAACGATTTTCCAAGGAAAAGCTCGAGCAGGCTTTTTGGGCGATCATGAGCGGGCCGTTGGATTGCTCGGTCGAAGAAGTGGTTTGGAGCAGCGAAGTTCCGTTCGAAGAACGCGCAAATTGTGTTCGGGCTATGTACTTCCTCTATGAAAAGCTCTTTGCCGTCGATCCGTTATACACGTCGAGCAACATGTGGTGGGACGCACTCGCCTACGACTGGCATTGTGACAACCGTAACCGATCCAATGGTGGTGAAGATCTTTTGATGCAGGATGTAATGTTTGAGACGCTGCAAAGAATACTCAGCTTATCTTCGCGGGATTGCCAGGCCGCGGCACTCCACGGCCTCGGACATCTTCATCATCCTAAAACGGTCGAAGCGATTGATGCTTACTTGAAGCGAAATCTCCGACTTGATTCTGAGATGACCCGTTATGCGCAGGCGGCTTCACGCTTTGAGATTCTCTAATTTATGGCAACGAATTGGGAAAGAGTATTCGCGATGAGTTTTGCGGGCGTTTACCCGCATTATGTGGCGAAGGCGGAGAAGAAGGGGCGGACTAGGGAAGAGGTTGACGAAGTTGTTCGCTGGCTGACGGGATACACTAAGGCCGGGCTCGCGAAGCAGATCGAGACGCGGACCAGCTTTCGCGATTTCTTCGACAAGGCTCCGCGGCTCAACCCAAACGCCCCGCTCGTCAAAGGCACCGTCTGCGGCATCCGCGTCGAAGACATCGAAGACCAGTTGATGCAAAAGATACGGTGGCTCGACAAACTCATCGACGAACGGCAAAAAGATGGAAAAGATTCTGCGAACGGCGGAGTAATTATGGAAAAACAATTCCTCAACAGCTACACAGGACAAACGACACCCGAGCTACTCGCGTTGAGAGCCAAGTATCGAATAGATTCTCTTGTTCTTGCTTTCGAACAAGCGATTCAAGGAAAGGCAGAATCCGACCTTTCCGAGCCTGAGCGTCATATCCTCGCGATCGAGGGAATGGAACGTGAAGTAAATAACGGTGGTTGGGAACAATTCTTTGACAACACAGAAAATGAGTTCGATGATTTGCTGCCTCGTGCTCTTGATGCAATCGGCTGTCCGAACACTGCTCAGCTTTCGCGTGAAGCTATTGACGCGAATCAAGCAGGAGCCGATCTAGATGACCTCGACGACAGATACCACACTTTGTCTGAATCTATTGAAAACAAACTCTTTGAATACATCGCCGCCAATGCAGATGCGATCAAGTTGACCTAAAGGAAGTTCGTTATCGCTATAAGCGACGCACTGAAATAACAGCGGTATAATTTAGCGTATGACTACGAAGGTTCGCCTGCCAATTGAGTTCAAGTTTAATCCAGCTGGTGGCAACGCAGTATTCGAAGGCACAGCGGTTCAGGTTGATAGGCTCTTTGAGTATATTTTTAAGGACAGAACAATCTCCGATTTCCTCGCGGATTTTCCGTCTGTGCCGCGTAATTATGTAGTTGACTTACTGAAAGAGGCGGCTGCTAGATTCGATGACGATGTCGTTTTCGCTGAATGCGAGCGTCGGTCGAAAGAAATGGATGAGCATCCGGAGACGGTACTTACAGAGGAAGAATTTTTTAGTCGTATCCGAGAACATTTTCCGTTCATCAAAGATAAATAGATCACTCAATGGCTGAAGCAGATACAAAGATAAACGATTTCGTAGTTAGATTCGCAAACGTAAACGGAACGGGTTCGGCGTCGGCGAATGCGCTTTTTACTAAGGCGGTGTTTCGGATGGGAATTCCGGTTACGCCGAAGAACATCTTTCCGTCGAACATCCAGGGCCTGCCGACGTGGTATGAGGTGCGGGTCTCAGAGAAGGGGTATTTGGGGCGGCGCGAGGGCGTCGATCTGATGGTGAGCGTTAATCCGCAGTCGATGAAAGCGGATTTTGAGAGCGTAAAGGCAGGAGGTTATTTTCTTTACGACAGCTCAAAGCCGCTCCCGCCGGATTACGAACGCGACGACATTACCTACATCGGCATCCCGCTGATGGCTCTGTGCAACACCGAGTTTACCGACGCGCGGCAGCGGCAGTTGTTTAAGAACATCGTTTACATCGGCGCTCTCTCCGCGTTGCTCGATATCGAGTTTCCGGTGCTCGAAGGATTGATCGGCGAGCAGTTTAAAGGCAAGGAAAAGCTGATAGAGCCGAATATCAAGGCGTTGAATATCGGCGTGAAATACGTCAAAGAAAATTTCGATTGCCCGCTCGATATCCGCGTCGAACGTCGCGACATCCTAAAAGACAAGATATTGATCGACGGGAACTCGGCGTGCGGGCTGGGAGCGGTCTATGCGGGTGCGACCGTTGCCGCGTGGTATCCGATCACGCCTTCGACATCGGTCGTCGAGGCGTTTGGCAAATACGCCAGGAAATTCCGCGTCGATCCGGTCACCGGCAAAAACAACTACGCGATCGTCCAGGCTGAAGACGAGCTTGCGGCGATCGGTATGGTGATGGGTGCAAGCTGGAACGGCGCCCGTGCGTTCACATCGACCAGCGGCCCGGGCGTCTCGCTGATGAACGAATTCCTCGGCCTCGGCTACTTCGCCGAAGTGCCGACCGTGCTGATCGACGTACAGCGCACCGGCCCTTCGACCGGAATGCCGACGCGGACGCAGCAATCCGACCTCCTGCTCGCCGCCTACGCCTCGCACGGCGATACAAAGCACCCGCTGCTATTTCCGGCAAGCCCAAAAGAATGCTTTGAGATGACCGCTGAAGCGTTTGATCTAGCCGAGGGATTGCAAACACCCGTCATCATGATGACCGACCTCGACCTCGGCATGAACGACCACGTTACCGACCCGCTCGTCTGGGATGACGCGTGCGAGTTCAAACGCGGCAAGGTCTATTGTGCAGCAGATCTCGAAAAGCTCGACCGATACGGTCGCTACCTCGACCCTGACGACGACGGAATCCCGTACCGCACCATCCCCGGCACGCATGAAACTATCGGGGCCTTCGTCACCCGCGGCTCGTCCCGCGACGAGTGGGCCGTCTATACCGAAGACGGCGAAGTTTACCGCCGCAACATGGACCGCCTGATGCGCAAATGGAACACGGCGAAAGAATTGGTACCGCAGCCAGTCTTTTACGACGCGGGGACGCAGGGACGCGGGGAGGCGGAGAAAAGCTCCCCTCCTGTCTTAGGAGGGGTGGACGCCGCTTTGGGCGGACGCGGTGGTGCTGACGGGGTGGTTCTCTCCTCAAGCGACGGAGTAATTTTTTTCGGCACATCCACATACGCAGCCGAGGAAGCAATGGAACTCCTCGCGTCCGACGGCATTCATCTAGACGCCATGCGCGTACGGGCCTTCCCTTTCGGCAAATCGTTCGTCGAATTCATAAACGCCCACGAACGCCTCTTCGTTATCGAACAAAATCGCGACGCCCAGTTCAAAAGCTTGATGATGATCGAGCTCGGCACGAACCCCGAGAAGCTCGTCTCCGTCCTAAACTACGACGGCACACCGATCACGGCGGATGATATTTTGAAGCAGATAAAAGGAAATTTGAAGGCTTAAGTGAGTGACCTAAAGTGTCGGTTGTAAATGTAGATTACTGGGGTATAATTTAAAATTATGGCATTAAATGATGATATTAAAGTGATGGGGTAGGTACGCAGGCAAGCACGCCTGGAATCTTGGCGGCAAAGACGGCCTGATGCTATTGACGAATTCAGTTATTCCGGTGATCAGTGGGAGTATTCGTTTGAAGAGCTATCCGAGTCAGATGTGAGCGCCGAGGAAGAACTGAATATGTTCGGTGCACAAGGGTGGGAAATGGTCACGATTGATTTCACCACGAGGGTAGCCTACTTCAAGCGGAAGGCTGATCCCTCACTTTAACCACACCCACTCAAATCAACATTTGGACATCTGTAGTTGCCAAGGAACGAACTTAGCTAAGCGGTGGATTACTATTAGGCTCGCTTTCGACTCTCTTGTAGGGCGCGGAATTCTCATGATCGCTATCAGGATGAAATTACGATGATAATTCGTAAAATAATATGGAAGCCCGAGTTTGTCGAGAAGTTAGCGACTAAGCATGGCGTGGCTAAATATGAAGCGGAAGAAGTCTTGAACTCGAAGCCGCACATTAGGAAGATGGGCAGAGGCAAACGGCGAGGTGAGAATGTTTATGCGGCCTACGGCCAGTCAGGCGGCGGGCGGTATTTGGTGGTATTCTATATTCGAAAACTAACGGGAGCCTTATTGCCAATTTCGGCTCGCGACATGGCTGGGGGCGAAAGAGATTATTATGCAAAACAAAAAGAGAGTTATTGATCCGATACCCGAATCCTTCGCCACTGAGGCAGAAGCGGGGGAATTTTGGGACACACACAGCACGGCGGATTATTTGGAATTTCTCGAACCCGCCGATCATACGATCGACCTGCAAAGCCGCGTATATGAAGTCCAGATCGCCGAAGATATTTTTGAGAAGTTGGAGTACGAGGCGAAAGAGTCGCATCAATCGGTACCTAAGACGCTCGACACAATACTGAGAAAGGAGCTTTCGACCGTCTAATGACATACGTTCGACCATCATTTCGACATCCGGCATTGCCCAAGAACGATCTTGGCTACACGGTTGATTATTACGAGGGCTCGCTTTCGACGCTGTGTGCGGGGTGCGGGCATGACGGGATCAGTGCGGCGATTGCGCAGGCTTGTTTTGAGATGAACATCCAGCCGCATCGTGTCGCAAAGCTGTCGGGCATCGGGTGTTCGTCAAAGACGCCGGCCTATTTCTTGAGCAATTCGCACGGGTTTAATTCGGTGCACGGGCGGATGCCTTCGGTGGCGACGGGAGCTAATTTGGCGAATCGCGATCTGATCTATTTCGGCGTATCGGGCGACGGCGACACGGCTTCGATCGGGATGGGACAGTTTGTCCACGTCATCCGGCGCAACCTGAATATGGTCTATCTCGTGATGAATAATGGTTGCTACGGGCTGACAAAAGGGCAGGATTCGGCGACCGCGGATCATGGCTCTAAGAATAAACACGGCTCGGTCAATCTGTTCGAATCGATAGACCTCGCGAGCCTTGCCATCGAGCTTGGCGCGACCTTTGTCGCACAGAGTTTTTCGGGAGACAAGGGTCAGCTTATCCCGTTGGTCAAAGCCGCGATGAGCCATCCGGGCTTTGCCTTCATCAACGTCATCTCGCCCTGCGTCACCTTCAACAACAATCCCGGCTCGACCAAATCCTACGATTACGTCCGCGAACACATGGAAACCACCGCGATGATGGATTTCGTGCCGATTGCTAAGGAAATAAAAGCGGATTACGCGGAAGGATCGGTCGAGAGCTTGAAAATGCACGACGGCTCGACCATCAGCCTGCGAAAACTCGACAAAGATTGGGACCCGCTCGACCGAAGCTCGGCAATGAACGCTGTTCTGAATTCAAAGTTAAAAGGCGAAATTCTCACCGGTTTGTTGTATATAGTTCCGGAAACGGACGACCTTCACGAGATGCTGCAAACCAGCGACCGACCGTTGAATTCACTATCAAAAGACGAACTATGTCCCGGTTCCGACGTCCTGACTGACATCAATAAAAGTCTTCGCTGACGCGGCTATTCGGTTGCCCGCCCGACATTTTTTGGCAAGCCGTGCGGCTTGGCGACCAGGGCTTTTGTTAGCCCGAGGGCGACTGTAAACGCGTCAGTGTTGGTTTGAGGATTGCAGTTCACAGCCCGGTCGTCAATAAACGCAGCCGCTCGCGGTTTGCCTTGGCCGGTGTAAACATCGGTGAAAGGAAATTTGTGCTTTTCCAGCCATTCGATGACTTTGACTCTTAACTGCCCGGGCGTGATGCGTGACCCTTCGAGCACGTCCTGTGCGCACCGCGAAGTAAAAATAACGATTTCACAGATCTTCGCCAACTGCTTTGCAAACTCCAGCGCCCCGGGTATAGGATCGCCGATGTGATCGACGCCCTTCCACTTATCGTATTGCGCCAGCACGCCGTCCAGGTCAAGACAAACACGTGGTTTACGTGTCACCTCGCGTTTCTTCGGAACCGGTGCCGGGACCAATGTGGCCCTCTTTTTCGCACCCTTAACTTTGGGAAGCTTCGACGGCCGCGTTGCAATCATTGCCTCGATCGCATCGCCGCCTTCGAGCCACTCGTTTTCGCCGAGTCCGTCAAAATTCCACACGCGCGTGTAATGATGCCGCGTGTGATGACGGCCCGACGTGCGAAGCGTGTAAGGCAGATCGTCCGGCGCGACGACCCGTTTAGGCGGAAATATTTCCGGCTTTCGCGGTAGATCAAGTGCTTCCCAATTTGAGCGAAGCTTGTCGGCGAAATCAAAAACGTCCGCGAGCGGATATTCCTTATCGAGCAGCACCCAGACGTGATAGCCGCCTACGCCGTTGCTGTCCATCAGCATTGGGTCCATCCCGATCTCGCGAAGCTGCTCAGCCCACTCGAGAGCCGCCCCGAAATTGGCCTCGGCTATTTCATCGGAACCGGGCAGGCTCTCATCGTGGAGGTCCACATCGACCGCAAACCATTTACAAGTGCTGTGATCGCTGATCGAATGAAGCCCGATAAGGTGTGCCGGCGATTTGCCGGAAAAATGGCGGTGAAGTTTGTTTAGCGTCACCATGTCGGTGCCGAGCTTGCGACGCTCGACAATAGGCAGCATGACCACACCGATCTTACCGTCCTTCAGCGTGTACTGGCTCCAAACATCCCGCCGGTTCACCAGCCGCTCCATCGCCCATTCTGCCAGATCGTCCGCGTAACGCACCCACTCCGCCGCTATCCAAAGCAGACGCTTGTTCCCGGCAAATTCGTAAAACGGCTGGGCCATATTAGTTTAAGCCCTGGGCCTTCCGCCAGATTTTTAGTTTGCCTTGAATTTCACCTTTTCCGTTTTGTTGACGAGATTCAGCCAGGCTATATGTTCGCTTTTGCAGAAGTTCTAATTGAACTATTTTTTCTGTGGGGGAAAGGCTTCGCAGGTAATGCCGCATTACTGCTTTGCGTCGATCAAGATCTTCGATCAGCTCATCTTTAATATTGGTATGCATCTGAAAAATTATGTTGTGATTGTTTCCATTTGCCCAATAAATCATATCGTTTCAACAATGATTTCAAGATATCCGCATTCATTTTTTGGGCCTCATCAAACATTTCTATTTTACGAATATCTTTCCGCCGGCCTGCTTGAATCCACATGGCCGCAAGGTGCTCGGCGTCGATAACATTTACTTCGCGGGCGTCGATCTCCATTCTTTCTGCTTTTTCTACTGCTTCAACCCATAGTGCGTCGTGGCTTGCCTCAACGAATTGCACCGGCCAACCGTGTATCATTACAAACTCGTGATCGAAGTCAAAACCTTTTGTCCGGACAAAATCGTAAATTTTGGTCATGTCTAAGACGAGCGAGTCCGACGGATCGTTTATCAAGATGAAAATATCAAGGTCAAACGTAGAAAACGGCTCATAATGTAGAATCGCGGCCACCGCTCCGCCAATGGCATAGTCCATTACAATCCCATCCTCCATCATCTCCTTAACAACGTCAACCACTTCACCGAGATTCGTAGCCGGTAATGGATCCTCAGTCATAATCTTTGCCAACAACTTGCCAAGCTAACGCTCGTCAGATTTCTAACCTACCCCGCCTTCTCCCATCCGCTGATGAAGTTTTTCGCAGCGAGCTGGTCGTATAATTTCTTCGCCGTCTTTTCGTCATTCGAGATCTTGATGTCGCGTTCAAGAGGGTTCTGCCGGTTGGGGCTGAAGTCGGTAAGATAAACCACGAATGCCGGAAAGTCCGAACGATCCTTCTTGTTCGTCTTCCATAGGAGCAGCTTTCGCACCATCTTCTTACCCTTCATCATTTTTGTGTAGACGTCGCGGTACAAAAGTTGGCTCGCCGGATCGTCGTCGGCATGAGCGGATTTATCGGCTTCGGGCACCTGTACAAGTTCGCTGACCTGTCGAATATTTACGTCATCGACGACGGCTTGCTTGTCGTCGCGCATTCGAATGTACTGCGGCGATATAACGCTGACCAGCGGCATTCGGGTGACGGCCGAATAGCGTTTGCCGTCCCAGTCGAGCACCATCCTTTTCACCGGCCCTCCGCGAGCCCTTTCGGCGATCATATCGAGGCAAGAGATCTCGATCACCGGCCCCGGCTTTATCATTTCGTAAGCGACGTAATCGTTATTTACCGCGACGTAGTCCGACGGCACGATCCGTTTTTTAAGGTCGGCAGCTATCGTCTTGCGCTCATCCTCGGTAAAGCCGCCGCCGACACGGGTGAATTCCTGAAACGTTCCGTCCGCGCGCATCACGGCGACCAGCAGATCGTGCATCAGGCCTTTGCGGTTGTCCTGCCCTTCTGAATAGCCGATTATCGCGACATCCAGATTGTGCCGCAGCTTGATTTTATAAAACCCGGCTTGATCGTGGCGGACGACAACGCCTTCGGCACCTTCGCCGATTACCCATTCGGTAAATCGCTCCATAATGGTGTCGATCTTGTCAGCTTTTTCGTGTTCGACCGCATGAACGCGCTTTCCCTTACCGAACCATTTCTTTAGCAATTCAAAAACCTTTGCGGCAGAGGTGACGGTTTCCTCGTCCGCCTCGATCACGTCAAAAACAGCCAGTCCTAATTTCTCAAGCTGTTCCTTAGATGGCGGCGACCGAAGAACGCGGACAACCTGCTGGACAGGATGGGCTCCCGACGCGTCTTCTTTAACGTAGATCTCCGCACCGAGAATGCACGATTTCACCTTCGCCTTTTTTAAGAGCTCCGCCGCTTCGTCAAAACACGGCAGCCCAACCCGCACCGTTCCGCCGGGGTTTACAGAGATTATCTTCTCGCCGTCAAAAAAGACCATCGCGTTCTCGCCGTCGTATTTACGCGAAACGAAATAGCCCTTTGCCTTCGGAAGTTTGAACGCATCCTCGGCGGAAAGTGCCTTCATCGCTCCGCTCACACGGCGTTTGTAATCCTGCGACTTTACATGAAGAGACGGATCGGCGAGGTCGGTGGCTTTTCCTATGCAGTAGTCGAACTTGCACGTAAATTTCTTTTTGTCGAAATCAAGCTTTAGCATTTCATAAACCCTTTGTACCTTTGTGTCTTCACTTGGTGACCTTTGTGTTAAGAGAATCTTTAACACAGAGTGCACAAAGTGAAGACACAAGGAGCACGAAGAAGAATCCTATTCTTCGTCCACGATCGCCTTCGGTTTCTTTAATTCCATATTCGAAAGATGCAGGATCAGACAGTACGAATCGTCCTTGACGCGGCCTTCCAGAAAGGCGTTATACGGTTTGCCGCCGCGGTTCATTACTAACGGCTCATTGCCCTTCTCGCCGCCACGCACCAATAAAAGAGCGTCCTTCTCTTCCAACTCTTTTGCCATTTCATAGAGAAAATCAAATGTCAGTCCGTTGATATGAACAAGCTGTTTCTTATTAGTAAAAACAAACCGGTGAGCGGCCTCGTCCTTCTTAATAAACTTCCCTGTCCACCGCATCGGAAATTCGCCGTTCATATTCTGGACTTCCTTTTTGCGCGGCCGACGGTCGCGAACTGTATCGTCCGGATTGTAGATGACCTCAAACTCTTCTACCAGATGAATGATCCCTTTCTTCGTCACATAAACCCGCGACATATCGGTCAGAAACATCCCAAACGATTCAATGTCGATTTCCGGATCGCCCTTTACCAACACATCGGCAACCTTTTCGAGCGTCTTGCTCTTCTTCAGCAATTCGGGCAGATCGTGCAGCACGTCTGTCTTCAACAACTTGCGGGTCGACGTCGGCCGTCCCTTCGCATCCGTGTAACGAACCTCGCGCTTCGGGTTGAGAGCCTCGGCAGCGACTACGGCATCTCGATTTTTCTGATTGCTTATGTTTATCGGCATAGGTTACAAATTGAGAATTGAGAATTGAGAATTGAGAATTGAAAATGGAAAACCAAAGACGCGTTCTCGATGGATAACTGCGAACATTTCTCAGCTCTCAAATGGCCTCCCCAATTTCTGTGAGGATCTCATCCATTTTCCATTCCCAATTCTCATCGGGCGCTCGCCGCTTTCCCCGTCCTGATCGCGGCAGTTAGGAAATATGACTTTTCCCGGAGGGCGTTTTCTTTATTTTCCATTCTCAATTTTCAATTTTCAACTACATAAGGTCGAAGTCCAGATCATCCGCTGAGATCTCTTCTTCCTCGGTCGATTCCAGCACAGCCGCCTGATTCAGCTTGACAAACTCAAATGCCGCCTGCTTTCCAACGACCATAAACGCTTCATTATCCGCGCCAATGACATACGCGTTATCGTATTCGATCCCGCCGCGCCAACTGAACGGAAACGTGTAAATCTGTTTCGAGGAAAGTTGATCGACCAACCCGCGAATATCAGAGCTTTCATGCGGACGTATCAGGTAAACGGTCTTCACGATCTGTAAAAAGTAATCTTCGATCGTCGCAGGCTTGAGCATGTTGGTTTGCCCGAACGACGACGGCACCTGCTCGATCTTCTCCCCGTCCGCGTTGACGGGCACAAGCTCAGTCCTGTCGATCGAATCGCCTTTATCGGTGACGGTGGCGAGTGCCGTTCCGCCCTTATCGATCAGCGTCTTCCCGTCCGCCGCGAGGACGCGAAGCGAGGCCTCGCGGCCTTTATCGTCGAACGCCTCGATATCGATCTTTCCGTAAAGCTTTTCCCGGTCGATCTTAACCAGTGTTACAGGAAATTCCTCTCCGTCCAATGAAAGCACCAACGCCCTTGCCATACAAAAAGCCCCTCAATTTCGATAAAACAAATATGACGCTCGATAATATTACACCAAGCTGCAAATGACTGAAAACACTCGAAAAGAGCTATGGCTAAAAAATTTTGATATTGTCCGAAAAATTATCCCTGATCAAACAAAGTTCGGCTCAGAACAGCGAACACGTTCAGCCTAAATGGTCGGGGATTAAATGAGGTTCAGTCGGTATCATCGTTATAAACGATTGAGGGTAAATAATCAGACATGCCTGGCAAAACGAAAGGGCATAGGCATAGCGGAAGGCACGCGGCAGCTTGAGGTGCGAGCCGTTCGGCACAATAACTCAATTGTCTCGCGGAAACTTAGTCCGCACGCCCTCCGGCTGGTGCTCTTTTGGGTTGACGCTGCGAACACGCTTTGTCGTCGAAAATCCAGTCCGCCGGAAATTGCTGAAAATGGCCGGCAAAGGTTCCAACGGCTTCTCGATCGGCCTGTCCCGTGTATCGTTTAGAGCTTTTTGTATCCTTGCGTTCATTCTGTCCCCCGTTTTTGTACCATTCCAATCCGTTTTCAGCACTAATGCAATGATAGGGGCAAACGCCGTACCACGAACCAAAAGGCTACAACCGTCTGGCAGTGGAACTCCCCGGATGCTCCCGGAACTCAATTTCTCCTCAGGGCATGCTCTACATCGTAGATGAAGTTTCCCACAGATGCCTGTGGAAGGATTTCAAGCAATTGCTTAAATCGTTAAGCAGCTTCTACAATTCTCGCCCCGCCGGACTGTGGAAAAACGTCGTTTTTTCCCGCCTCCAAAATTCGTCTCCAGGAAGCTTGGCATTTTGGCAATCTTCACCGCACCGTTGCTACTTCACGGCGTCAAATGGTGAGGCTTTTCCATTCCGTCCCCGTTACCGGCTCATATGCTCCCCATGATCGAAGCGCAAAAAAATATCCACAAAAATCAGCAAGACCCCAAAGGAGGACAAAAGCCTTGCTCGTTATTGTGGATAAGAGTTGCAAAAGCCGTCGGCGGCCGGTCTCCGATCTGCAGCAGCCTCTTGCCAAGACTGCTGCACAACCGTTTTTTATTGGAGTTTGTGAATGAGACCAGCCCTTGACAGCGGGCAACTACTACTTGATCTGCGTCTCGTAAGATGTCTTGACGCGAAGCTGTTGATTGCGGTTTAGCTTGATGTTTTTACCGCGTTCGATGACGACTGCACCGACGCCGAACGCCGCTCCGACGCCGGCCCCGACTGCTGCGCCTACCGGCCCGCCGGCAATCGCACCGACAACGATGCCCGTACCCGTTGCTCCGCCGATCTTGGTCAGATCACTCTTGTACGGCCTGTCGCCAACGGCCATTCCTTCGTTATCCACGCGTTTTACGTTGTCGCCTTTGACCGGTAAAACCTCGGTCATGATCGCGTTAAAATTGCTCCATCGATTCTCCGTGAGGATAATTCGGTCGAACGAAAGCTGAAGCTCCGAGCGGCGCTTTAGGCGGCCCGGTCTGTTGATCTTGTTGATGCGGCCTTCGATGATCGCACCGGTTATCTCCGCCGGCGAGACGATCTTCGCCGTGAACTTATCGCCCTCGCGGCTGCGTTCGGTACTGAGTTCATCGATTAATTCGACAATGATCTCTGTATCGCGGGGAATAATGATCACAGCGTCGCTCACAGGAGTAAAACTAGCCTTCTGAAAGCTGTCCGATGTCGCAGTTGGGACTGATTCCGATACAGCTGCGGGTGCTGGATTCTCGGCTGTTGGAGAGATATCCTTCGGTTGGTCGGGCAGCGTCGGCGTCGAATTCACCGGGGCCGTCGTACCGCGTCTGCCAATATTCGCCGGAACATTTGCCTCAAAGGATTTTTTCTCAAAACCCGTGTCGTAACCCGATTCGAAACCTTGGCGATATCCATCGGTATAATCTTCAACGGACCCGTATTCCTTGTTGTACGCACGATTGGCCTTGGAATATTCACCGTGCCGCGTAAAATCTTTGGCCGCATTGTCTATCGAATCGCGGTAGCCGGCCATATATCCATCGGAGTATCCAGTGCGGAAACCGCGCTGAAGAGCGATTCTCGAATCCTGGGCAATTGCAGTCTGAATCGGAAGAGCAACAAAAGTGATTAAACTGAGGGAAAAACTGAGGGCGACAGCTAAAAGGGTTCTGGTTAGCTTCATAAGGTCTCCTTTGGAATGATGGATTGCGAAACAAAGAAATGTTTTGTCCGCATGAAGTTATACACGATTGCTTAAGAAATTACAAGAATTATTATGCGCCTGCTTAAATAATAGGATTGTACACAAAAAAGGGCAGCGGAACTGCACTGTTCCACTGCCTAGTTTGCCTTAGGAGGAGCAAATAAACCTTTTACCTAGAAACTCTTACGGAAAAGATACGACGCCCGGATAAAGAATGTTCGGCTGTTTCGTTCAAAGCCCGGCTCGGGCTGACCGGTATGTGGGTTAAACCCGTTGTAATTAGAATTGTCGTTATAACCCACGTAAAATGCCGTTCCCGGACTAGGAGTCCAGCCAAAAAGGGCCTGTCCGCTGTAGTTGCTGTTCAGCGAATCATAATCCAACCGCAAACGCGTAAATATAAAGCGCGTGAACTGGTAGGTAGATCGGGCGGTTATCAGATCACTGTCAAAGGTCCTGACGCGGTTGTCGTTACGGACGAGGCGGCTTTTGCGGTAACTTATCGACATCCGAAGTGGATCTATCGGTTTGTACTCGGCAAAAACTTCGGCGTCTAACTGTTTTCCGGGCTGCGGGTCCTGCGGAGAGTTCCCAAAATCGAAGTCGTAGGCATTATTTACAAAGCCAAGGGAGACACCGTAATTGAATCGTTTGTTCACCGTTTGATTCAAATTACCCGAAAAATATTGTTGCCACGTACCGCGCGCCGGGCCACCGATAAACGTACCGACAGGCCTCGTCGGTGTACGTTTAAGTCCGAACTCCTCCTCGTAGATCTTCTCGTAAAAGATACCGGATTCGACTGAGAGAAAAGTATTTTTCTGTAACGAAATATTGAGATTCGTCCCCAGGTTGTAGCCCTGAAGACGTCCCTGCCAGTCGTAATCTACCCCGGTGAGTTGTGCCCAGCTTGTCCGGATTACGGTCGCTTTTGGTTTGGATTTTGTGCTGAGGCGATTTATGAAAAAAGCAAAATTTGAATTCGTCCGGCGTGTAAAGCCTGCGTCCGTAACATAATCGCGGCTTCGCCCGCCGGCTTCTGCAAACCAGCCGTGAGTCTCCGTAGCGTAGTCCGCACTAACATAGTATCCGATACCGTTCCCTGTTCGATAATTGTTGTAGGTGCTGAAATTCCCGTTGAGTGAATTCGGATTCGTCTGGTTGATTCCCTGATCGAAGGTGCCTGTGCCGCAGACCTCACGGTTTTGCTGTGCCTGTTCGACATTCAAAAGCGGCTCAAACTCGGCATCAAAAAAACACTTCCGCGAACTGGTTCCTACGATTTGAAAAACAGTAACCAGCTTTGGCGTCAACTTTATTCTTCCATCAACACCGACAACCAAATTCCTTCGTTCCGGAAAGCTTCTGTAAGTTGAAAAAAATCCAATATTGTTTTCTTTTCCGAAGTCGCGCTTGATACGCAGAACACCAAATATCGCGCTTTTATCGAGAAATTCGCCAATTCGCGGTTGAAGACCCGGGTTATTCCGATCATCTTCACCGAAGTTACCGGGTGCCTTATCCAACGCCGTCAGGAATCCGAATGAAGTTTTACCGATCTTTCCTGTCAGCTTGGAGGCAAGATCAGGGTCGACGATCGTTCGCGAGTGAAATACACGTAGCGGCGACAGAAATATATCCTGTCCCTCAAGGAAGAAGGGGCGCTTTTCCTGAAAAAAGATCGGAAATCGCTGGTTTGCCGTAATGACCGGCGAATCTGATTCTATCTCGGCGTAGTCCGGATTATATGTTGCGTCGAAGGTAATATTCGGCGAGATAGTGTACTTAACTGTTACGCCGATGTCCTGTTTCAATGGATTATTGACGAATCGATCAGGATTAGCATCGGTCGTCGGAAAGACCCGTGTTCTGCGGCCGGTTTCACTTAAAGTAATGCTCGGGACGATCTCCAGTGTACGTTCGTACTTTATCTCGTCGAGCCCGGTGATTTTTCCGTGCTTGATGAGGAATCCCGACACGTTGCGGTCATCGGGCAGCCACTGATCGAATTCGTCGTTCAGGCGATCGATATTGCGGGCCACGTTAAATCCCCACATCTTTCCTTTTCCGGCGGAATAACGAAGCGATTTAAATGGGATTTTTACCTCGACGGACCATCCCCAATCCTCAATCAATCCCTTCGACTCCATCACGATGTCGACGGAGAAATCGGAGCCTTGCCCTTCGGTGTAAATTCCATCCTGCTGAATACCAAGTGGATTGAATCCAAGCACATACGCGCGCCGCTGATCGTTGTAAGTGTCCAGCCAGACTCGAACATTGTCTTCACCAAAAACATCATCACGTTTTGCGATCGTAGCCCTGATTTTGTCTTTTTCGTCCCAGCATTTGAATGCGAGATAAAGGTTTTTTTCATCGTACATCATCAGAACCTCGGTCGGTTTCGACGCTGCGGTGTTGTCGCCCGGATATGTTTGATAGAAGTCCTTAAAAAGGGTTGCGTTCTTCCACGATTCTTCGTCGGGCCGGCCGTCGATCGTCATTGCCAGTGCAATCTTGGGTACATTTTGAGGTCTGGCTTTTTCAGGCGGAATCTCTACTTTTCCCTTTTTAGCGGGAGCAGCCTTCGTTACTTCTACTACGTCGTTCGCCTTTTTCGCGGCGGCCTCGTCCGAGGCTAGCTGAGCATTTATACAAATAGAAAGAAGAATAAGGACGAACAGCGGGTAAATCTTTTTCATGACAACACCAGTTATTACTTTATGAAGCGGAAAATTATTAATTTGTTATCAGCCTTTATTTCGAATGTTCAGTCGCACGCCTGAATCTTGTACGACTTCTTGATGACTTCTTTCCACCTGGTCCACCCCTTGAAATGGCCGAACCAGGTGGAACTGGTGGAATACCGGAAAATAAAACTCGCGCTATCGCAACAAAGGATCGGCCGACGGTTGTAAAATAATATTAATGCGGCCGAGATATAATGGATTTCCGATTCCACAACTAACTTATTGAGAGCCAACGGTTCGCGAGGCTTCTTTGTCGCTTTTTACTTAAAGAACTCCAAAAGAAGTGTAAAACCCTGACCGTTCATCGCTGACTAAAACGTACTATTGGTCAGAAAGTTTCAAAAGTTGTCCTGTTGCCAGGATAAAATTTGCTTGTACATTTGAATTAATTAGTGTCTGTAAGGGTGTTTGCGTTGCGAAGCCGTATTTCGCCATCGCCAACTTTGAAAGAATATTTCGGACCGCCGACGCCAAAACGCCACTGGCCTTCGTCGACCGCTTCGGGCACACGAAGGTTTTCTATTGTCAGTGCTTCGACATTGGCGGTTATGTCCGCATTGTAATTTTCAGGCACCGTCAATATAAAACTTCCGTCAACCGAATTGCCGGTAATTCGTGAAAACCGGCCCTCCAGATAAACGTCACCATCAACCGTGCGGGAATCCAGTTCTCCGGTAAAGCCGATTATGCGGACCTGCGCGTCAACTGATGACAGATTGAGCTTGCCGTCCACATCGCGGACGTTTATTGATTCATCAACTCCGTTTAATTCAATGTCGCCGGAAACACCGTCAAGCCTGATCTCACCGTTCGTTACGATCTTCAGGTTTGTCTTTTTTGGAACAAATACTTCGATTCGCACGAGGTCGGAATCACCATAAAAATAAACGTCCCGGGAAACCGTGCCGTTATTCGTGACTTTTAGACTGACGCCTGAATCGGTAGCATCCTCGGTAACGGTAACGGGTGTCCGATTGCTTCGCCCGGCCAATTCGGTCAGTACATACTTGACCTCCGGCTTATCCCAACCGCGGACTTTTACAGCGCAGCCTTTTGCCTCGATCAAAACCTTTGGCGTTCCCCTAACGACGAAGGAGTTGCTCTTTTTCTCGATAAAAGGCGCTCCCGGTGCCCAGCTCGCCGTACGGAGACGAGCCAAAGCCTCGTCTTGACGAGCGAGGCCTTGTTTTACTTTCTGCTGTATCTCTTCGGTATTGATGTTTATTTTTTCAAGGCTTTCCATTCTAATCTTGTCGATCTCCGGCGCGATGCGGGCGAGCTCGGCCTCCGCAACTTTCATGCCCTCAGCTGCCGTCTTACCTGCATCCTTCATCGCCTTCGCGATCTCTTTATTGACCTTTGACGAATTAAAAGCGGTCGGCCCTTCACCATCATTGTCCCAATCGTCATCGTCGTCCTTGCTCTTTTGAGGCAGTAAGTCTGTCGCCGGGTTAGTCGATTTGCCGTCGTTTTTGCGGCCGACTGAAAGCTGGCCGTTTACGCTTTCGAGCCGTATCTGAACGTCGCCCTTTCCCACGCGGCCATACATATCGCGGCCGACGTATTTCCCCTTTCGGACCGTCAGGCCGAAGTCGTTGGTGATGCTGCCGTTCAGCGACTCGGCTCTCAGCGTTGCATTCGCATCGGACGGAATTACCAGGTTTACACGTCCGTTGACGGTTTCGAGCGAGATCTTGCTTCCCGTCTCAAGCCGGTCGAAATCAGCAGTCACTTCCCCGTTAACCGTCGAAAGATTTGCCGTACCGCGTAAATTCGTAGCCATAACGTTACCGTTAACGGCCGAGATCTTGGTGATGTTGGTGAAATTTGAAACCGCTACCGATCCGTTTACCGTCTCAATCTCGTCCAGCACCGCAGTTCGCGGGACCCAAAGCTTGAACTGAACTTCCAGCTTGCCCCGGTTCTTCCAGCCCTTCTCGCCGCGTTTCCAGCTTCCATAATCGGCTTCAACGCTAAAAGCATCGGCACGCGAATCGACCTTGATCTCAACATCCGCCAACGCCTCTTTCGAATCCGCCGTCTTTATCGATTCCAGCTTTACTTCGTTCTTGTCCCATGCCTCAACCACGATCGAACCGTTAATATTAGAAACGCTCACCCGCCCGTTCGGGCTGATCGGATAAGACTGCTCAAACTTCTCCGTCTCATCACCGAGAACCGACTCGGCGGCGACAACATCCTTTTGCGGCAAGTCGCAGCTAGTAACGGCCGTATCGTTATTAGATGAAAAAACCAATCCCGCAAAAACTATCGAGTATAACCAACTCATAAGTGCTTTCTCCTTTGGACAACTTGTAGTGGGGTATTTCCCGTATCTACAAACAAAACACCACACATTTACGATTTATGACAGGTTTTTTTTCCAAAAGCACCCCTCCTTTTTAAGGAGGGGTGGCAGCGTTTCGCTGACGGGGTGGTACTCTCTTGTCAAAGGCAGCGATTTCTCTCGCTGCTCACCAACAACCTTCTACCTTTCTTGCGTACTGTTAGATGACGACCGGCGTCGGTATTAAGCAATCAACCAACCGTGGCGAATTTACATCTTAGTGCCTATTTGGTAGGTTATAAGGTTTAGTACGCTCGGAGAACGGAGAATGCAATGAATTTAAAACGAACGCGGCTGCATATACTGCAAGAGGCCGGAAGTTTAGCCTCGAAGGCGAAAACAGGGGTTTCGCTCCATTGCCACACCGAACATTCCAAGGAAATGCTTGATTTCGTGCCGCACTACGCCGACAAGCTTCCGATAATTTCGTACTTCTGGCAAAAAGAACGAAAGAAATACGAGCAAAAGGAAGGCAAGGCTGTCGATTTTTCGACCGCGTATTGGTCTCCGCCGATGACGGGTCAGTCTGTTTACGATATCGAGAAACAGCAGATCGCCGAAGCCGGGCTGGACGCGATCGTTTCGATCACCGATCACGACAGCATCGACGCGGGCGTTCAGGTCCATCAAAGGCAGGAAGGCGTGCGGGCACCGATCTCGCTGGAATGGACGGTTCCGTTCGATTACGGCTTTTTTCATGTCGGCGTGCACAATCTTCCCCCCGACAGAGCGGTCGAGATGACCAAAACGCTGCTTGAGTACACATTTGTAAAGGAAAACCATTCAAATGAGAAACTGCAGGAAATGTTCTCAATGCTGCACGATCTTCCCGGCGTGCTCGTCATCCTTAATCATCCGATCTGGGATATCGAACTGGTCGGCGAGAAAAAACACGAAGCTCTGTTGAAGGAATTTATCAAGACTCACGGACGCTGGATACACGCGTTTGAGATAAACGGCTTTCGCACGTGGTCCGAGAATAAACTGGTGATTGAAATGGCCGAAGCTCTCGGCATACCGATCGCTACCGGCGGCGATCGGCACGGCTGCAAACCGAACACCGTCATCAATCTGACAAATGCCGATACGTTCGAGGAATTCGTCCACGAGATCCGTGTCGATAAGAAGAGCGAGGTCGTTTTGATGCCCGAATACGAGCATCCGATCCATTCGCGCCAGCTTCAGTCCTTTGCCGAGATATTGAAGCATTATCCGGAATTTGCCGAGGGGCGCCAAAAGTGGTTCGAACGAGTATTCTTCGATAATGGCGACGGCGAAGGATTGCGGTCGCTTGCATCGCACGGTTGGCGGCGAGGCGGGCCGGTGTGGCTTCGGGCGGCGATCTGGACGCTAGGCTTTTTAGGCAGCCCGCGCGTCCGTCCGGCTTTTCGGATAGCCAGAAGCAAGAAGGACCGCGTGCCTGTGAATGCGGAAAAAACAAGTTTCGAGATTATCGACCTGGACGATCTCTCACGCAGCCTATCTTCAGGCACAGTTTCCTGATTAATGGTTTACGCTTTATGTTTAAGGCAGGCTGCATCGCCTGCCTTCCGACTTGGCGGGCTTGCCCGCCATTTGTAGTTTTTAGGATTTTTTGTGGAGAAACAGTTACGCGTCGCCTTTTTTCCTGATTCATATCTGGAAGTGAACGGAGCGGCGATGACAAGTCAAAGGCTGACCGGGTTTGCCAAGCGCAAGGGCTATCCTTTTTTGTGCGTCCACGCCGCAAGTAAAACGGACGTTTGGCAGGACGAATGCATCACCTACCTTTCGCTCAAGCGTTCGCCGGTCTCATTCAAGCTTGACGAAGATCTGGCATACGACCCGCTTTTCCAGCGTCATACCAACCGTGTGCTGCGCCAAATACACGAATTCAAACCAGACGTTATACACATAACGGGCCTAAATGACATTAGCATTGTCGGCTCTTATATTGCCTGGAAACTGCAGATACCGATTCTTGGTTCGTGGCATACGAACATCCACGAATTTGCCGCACATCGCCTTTCCAAAATGTTGAGTTTTTTGCCTAAAGGTATTGTTTCTAACATTTCGGGGTTCGCCGAGCGAAAGATATTCGACGGGGCAGTTCTCTATTACAAGATGCCGAAAGTTGTTTTGTCGCCAAATCAGGAACTGGTAGATGTTCTCGGAAATGGTACGCGCCGCATATCGCGGATCATGGGCCGCGGGGTCGATACGGACAAATTTTCACCGGAGTTTCGCACCGTTAAAGATGGCGTTTTTCGGCTCGGTTTTGTCGGCCGTTTGCGTGCGGAGAAGAATGTCCGGCTTCTTGCCGATCTCGAACGCGAGCTTCTGAAGGCGGGGCGCAACAATTTTGAGTTTTTAATTGTCGGTGAAGGCAACGAGCGTGAGTTTCTCGAAAAAAATCTCGCCCACGGCAAAATAACGGGTTTTTTGGATGGAGCGGAGTTGTCAGAGGCTTATGCAAATATGGATGCTTTCATATTCCCGTCGGAAACCGATGCGTTCGGCAACGTAGCACAGGAAGCGTTTGCATCGGGCGTGCCGGCCATCGTCACCGATCAGGGCGGGCCAAAATTTCTTATCAATCCGGGTCAAACCGGTTTTGTCGCCAAGGACCTTGATGATTTTGTCCGGTTCACGTCCGAACTGATGGACGACCCCGCGAAATTATCCAGAATGAAGGAAGCCGCCCGGGCAAGCGCTATGTCAAAATCGTGGGACTCGGTTTTCGAATCTGTTTATGAAGGCTACCAGACGGCCTACGAAATGCGGGAACGAAATATCAAGAAGTAATGACTACGCCCGAAGAAATACATCGATCCGTTACGGAAGCGGATGACCTCGAAGATATCGGGGAGCCGGAGATTCCGCTTGCGGAAGTTTTACGGAGCCTTTTTTCTCATCCGCTCCAGATAATTACTAGATGGAATTGGAAAGCGGCCGTACTCGGTGCGATACTTCGGGCTTCGTTTTATTTCACCGTATACAAAGCGAGCAAGGAAAACTGGAGTGCAACGCTGACCGCGGTTGCCGTCGAATTTGCCTTTCGTTTTTTTACCTCCGGCATTTCCGGGGCTATAGTACAGTCATTTCGACGTGCGACGCCCGAGTGGCTTGCGACGCTTATAGTAACCATATCGCTTCCAATCTTTAGCCACTCGGTCGAGTACGCAACGCATTACATGCAGGAGACCTATTTTCGTAACGTGTTCGCCGCATCCGAAAACAACGCCCGCCAATATGCGTTTGCGTTATCGGTCCTTTTTTCGGCATTTTCGGCGATGTTCAATCTCTTTGCCATGCGTCACGGCGTTTTGCTTGTAGGTGCCGGAAACGAGACTAAAACGCTCTGGGGTGATTTTCGCAAAATCCCGGCGCTCGTGTTTGAATTTGTCACATATCTTCCTATTCTGATTCTGCGTTATATCAGCGAAAGCAGGATCGTTTACGCATTCGGCGTGTTCCTTGCGTTCGGATTGTCGATCGGCGGAATACTTGGTGTCTTTCGGGGAAAATGGGCGTGGGCGTGGACAACAGCTCTCGGTTCGTGGGTAATATTGTTTGTTTGGACGCTGATCGTAGCTGTCGGGATGCGAATTTTACGGACTGACGATAAAGTTTAACTGCATCCGCATTAATTGAAGCATCTCGGCCTGCGGTCTTATGCTTCTTACCATTACATTCTTTGGAGCTAACTCGGGTAACTTGAACAGAGTGACAATAAAATCCGTCCATATAACCAACTATTATCATAAGGATTCCGGGGGCATCAGCACGGCTTACAATAAGCTGCTCGAAGGGGCGAATCGGCACGAAAGATTCGTCCGCCTGATCGTTCCAGGTGAAAAGAACCACGTTGAAGAAGTTGGCGAATTCGGCCGTATCTATTACGTAAAGGCCGGGTTCTCGCCTGTTTTTGACAAGCGTTATCGCATCTTAATGCCGTGGAACAGCTACATTTTGGATCGATCTCCGATCAAAAAGATCCTGCGCGAAGAAGCACCGGATGTAGTCGAGATCGGTGAGAAATACACGCTTAGCTTAATGGCCGGCTTGATCCGAAAAGGGATTATGAACATCTCCTCGAACCGACCGATGCTGGTGCATTTTTCATGCGAAAGAATGGACGATAATGTCGGTGCATTTATCTCCAATGGAAGCGTAGGTAAACGGTTTTGTAGGGGTTTTATTCGCAATTACGTCTTTCCGATGTTCGATTTTCACCTGACGAACTCCAGCTACACGGCCTCTGAATTGTTAGACGCGGTGTCCTCGGAAACCGGATCGCCGAAGGAAGCGCGATTTATGAATTTTTGCTGGCGGCTGCTTCGCTCGGCAAAACCATCGGCTCACGAACGGGTCTTTGTGAATCAATGCGGCGTCGATGTTAAGAACTTCTCTCCTTCGAGAAAGAACGTACAAAAGCGTCAGCGGATTTGCAGTGAAAATAGCTTCCCCGAATCGGCAAAACTTCTTCTTTATGCCGGACGCATTTCGCCGGAAAAGAACGTCGCGCTGCTGCCGAAAATAATGGAGATGCTGTCCAGCGACAACACTGCCGATTTTCGCCTTCTGGTCGCGGGTGCCGGCCCACATCAGGATTGGCTGGCTTCAGAATGCGATAGGGTTGCCCCGGGCAGGGTTCGAATGTTGGGGCAGATAAACGATTCCGATCGATTGGCTGACCTTTTTGCGAATTGCGACGCTTTCGTTCACCCCAATCCGCGTGAGCCGTTCGGCATTACGCCACTTGAGGCAATGGCTTCAGGGCTGCCGGTCGTTGCTCCAAATTCGGGCGGAGTCCTGTCGTATGCGAATAAAGAAAACGCCTGGCTGACTGCGCCGGATGCACAGTGTTTTTCGGAAGCGATACGTGATATTTTCACTGACGACGCAAATACTAACGCCAAGGTTCAGCGTGCGTTGGAAACTTCTGCGAAATACAACTGGGAAACGTCTATCGCCAATCTTTTCAAACTTTACGACGAAATGTTTGCCGAATTTTCGCTTAACCGAAACGATTATGTTTACGAGAAGGCAGCGAAGGATTTCAATTTTTCACAGGAGTCTATTTCTCACGCATGAAGTTCAGTAGATAAAATTCTTCGAACTTATTCGGCAGAAACGAAAATGGCTCAGCCCCCCAAATCGGTTCACCTAACCAACTATTATCATAAAAATTCGGGCGGTATCAGCACGAGTTTCAACAATCTTCTTGCCGCCGCCGAGCGGCACCAGCGTCCTGTGCGGTTGATCGTTCCCGGTGAAAAAGAAGATGTCGAGGACGTAAACCCGTTCGCGAAGATCTATTACGTTCCGGCAAAATATTCGCCCTTCATCGACAAACGTTACCGCATTATGATGCCGTGGCAGTATATGTTGAAGGATACGGTCATCCGGAAGATCCTGCTCGAGGAAAAGCCTGACATGATAGAGATTACCGATAAATATACACTCAGCTTGATAGGCCCGATGATCCGCAGGAACAATTTCAAGAAGATCGGCCGCCCAATGCTTGTCCATTTTTCGTGCGAGCGTATGGACGACAACGTAGGCTCGTTTTTGACAAAAGGGCGGTTGGGCAAATGGCTGGCACGGCGGGTGATCGGCAATTACACGATGCCGAATTTCGATCACCACATCGCGAACTCAAATTACACGGCAGACGAATTCTACGAATCGCTTTCGCCGGAATCCAATCCGCACCGCAGCGAGAGATTTTTGAATTGGTGCTGGCGTTTTTTCAAAGCTCCGCGCGTTCCCCTGGAAGAACTGATCTCAGTCTGTCCGCGCGGCGTTGATTCCGTTCACTTCACGCCTGAGCGAACGTCGGACGCGGTCCGACGCGACATGCTTGAAGCCGCCGGGATACCCGAAAACTCCGTCATTCTGCTATACGCCGGACGCCTATCGCCCGAGAAAAATATCGGTCTGCTGGTCGATCTGATGAAGATCCTCGCCGTTGACGGCAAACACGACTATCGTTTGCTTGTCGCTGGGGCCGGGCCGCAAAGCAATTGGCTGAAAAAGCAGAGTGAAAATTTAGCGTCCGGCAAGATTACCCAGCTCGGCCATTTGGAAAAAGAAACATTGGCAAATTATTACGCCAACGCTGACGTTTTTGTGCATCCGAACCCAAAGGAACCATTCGGCATCGCACCGCTCGAAGCGATGGCGTCCGGCGTTCCGACCGTCGCTCCCAATGCCGGCGGCATTCTTTCTTATGCGACAAACGAGAACGCGTGGCTTGTCGGAGCAACCGGTGAAGGATTCGCCGGAGCGATCCGCGAAGTTGTAGAAAATGAAACACTCCGCGAAGCCAAGATGGAAAGGGCTCTCCGAACCGCCCGAGCGAATACCCGCGAGGCCTCGACCGATCGTTTGTTCGCGACGTACGACAGGATCTATGCAGATTTTCAGAATAGAAAGGAGTTGTTTACGTCTGTCGAAAAGGCGAACGAATTTGATTTTGTTAAAGAACTGTTAAGCGGCCGCGTTTCCGGACGCACCGAAATTAAAGGCGGCATATCATAGCGTTTGGCTCCTCGCCTCCGCGACCTTGTTTCTCAGCGGTAGAATTAAACCGATGCTCGAACTTGTATTGGCAAATCTGAAAGTCCGTCCCTTCCGCACTCTAGTAAGCGTTATCGGCGTAGCTCTGGGCGTTGTGCTCGTTGTTCTGTTTACCGGCCTCGCGCGCGGCATGACGAACGAAATGGCGAAGCGTGCGGCTAATTGGAAGGCTGAGATCGTATTCACGCGGGCTGGCGGGATGGATCTGACAAGCTCCAATTTGAATGTCAGCACAGCGTATGTCGAAAGACTGAATCAAATCGACGGCGTGCAATCGACGGTAGCCGTCGGGCGTTACATAACCCCAAGCCCCAAAGGCCGTTTTGGCATTCAGCAGCTTGACGGTGTCGATTGGCAGCCGTTTGCCGCGATGAACGGCATGCAGTTGATCGAAGGCCGCGAACCGCTGGCGAACGATGAGGTGATACTAGACCAGCGGCAAATGACGGACGACAAGCTTACGCTCGGTGATTCCGTAGACCTCTTTGGAAACAAGAAATACAAGGTCGTCGGCGTTTTTACTCCGCCATCTGGTTCTCGAATAAAGATGTCGCTCGCGGCAATGCAGGACGTTATTGAAGCACCCGGCAAATGCACTTACATACTTGTTAAACTCCGTGACGGATCGGATGTCGACGCGGTCGCCGCACGCATCAATGAGGCGCTGCCGGGAAACAAGGTCAATCTTACCCGCGATCTTATCATCGATGCCCAGGAACGAATCCCCGCTTTAAATACGTTTCTGAAAATACTCGTTGGCCTCGGCGCTTTTGTCAGCACAATTTTCGTGCTGCTTTCGATGTACACTACCGTCACTGAACGCCGCAAAGAGATCGGAATCCTTAAATCTCTCGGTGCTTCAAAAGCTTTCATCATTCGGGCAATCGAAGGTGAGGCATTTATGATAGGCATATTGGGCGTAATTCTCGGCCTTATCGTCGCGTTCGCCGCTTCTTTCGGCATCGGTAAGGCATTCGAGCTGGCATTTGAATTTAGCAGCGGCTGGGTTGGCACCGCGGTACTGATCGCGATTGGCGGCAGCTTATTCGGAGCCCTCTATCCCGCGTGGCGGGCTTCCGCGATCGATCCGGTT
>JANNST010000039.1:0-19756 GCA_031402865.1 Chloracidobacterium sp.
TCCCGATAACTCCCCCCTCCGCCGACGTATTCCTTTATCATCTTCTGCCTGATCTTTTTACTTGCCATCTTGTCCCACTCTGTCCCACTTTATGTGTAAACCTATTTCAGGACAAGACAAACCATGAAGTGAGACGATATACGATCCCGAAATTTAACAAATCGTTCCACTACATGCGAAAATGGAACGACCTAAATCGAACATCCACGCCGGTTACAGCCATAAATCGGTCCGCTTTGTGTGACAAAACACTAAAATGGAACGATCTCAGCCCAAAAACCGAGACGAGGCTTTAAGCCCATCGTGTTTCTCTTCCGAACTCCGAATTGTCAAAGACCTGCCGTGACCAACGCCGGTATGCGTGGCTGAAATATTGTCGCACCGATGAAATATCTTGTCAAGAGTGGAGTATCAGTTTGAATTCCAATCAATGTGGCATGTTCGGCGGGCCTTGGAGTTCCGTTCCGCGAAGCGGCACATAGCCACGTCCCTTTAGGGCGTGGGCCCGGGGACGAAAAGGATTTCAGCCCGTTTTAACGGGCTTACCCCGGGCCCGTCGGCTTAAGCCGGAAACGGAAGGACGTTAAAACGCCTTTTTCGTCTCTCCCGCGCGAATCCAACCCCGCCCAAAAGGAACGGGGCTACGTAACGACTCCCGACGGGCGGAAATTTCAAAGTGATGCACCACCACGGATTGCCGGCGGCTTAGATTAGTGTTGCGGATAAATTCTCCGTGTTTTTTGTGCAAAACTTTGAGGCCTTTGTGTGAATGAAAGAGTTTTATCACAAAGATCACCGAGCGAGGAACACAAAGATCGCGGAGGGAAACAGATGAAAGCTTATCAAGTCGAACGATGCCCACCGATTCAACTGCGTTTGTAATCCGCTTTTCCGCCGGTTTTCGATTCGAGTTGGATGTCGGTTATTTTGATGTCCTTTTGTACAGCTTTGCACATGTCGTAGACCGTCAAAGCGGCGACGGAGACGGCGGTCAGGGCTTCCATTTCGACGCCTGTTTGCGAGGTGGTTTTTGCGGTGGCTTCAAGATAGATGCCATAGTCGGTGATCTCTGCCGTAACGTCGGCCTTTGACAGGTTTATTTGGTGGCAAAGCGGAATCAGCTCTGGCGTTTTCTTAGCCGCCATAATCCCGGCAATGCGCGCAATTTCGAGCGGGTCACCCTTCGGATTCGCTTCCGATGTGAGTATAGCTATCGTTTCCGGGGAGAGCAGTACTTTTCCCGACGCGGTCGCGCTCCTGGCGGTCACCGGTTTACCGCCGACATCGACCATCTTTACGTTTCCTGCGGTATCGAAATGCGAGAGTTGATTCATATCGTGTGTTTTAAGTCCCTACCTTTATAACAGGCGTGACCGTCGACTAGAGAACCACCCCGTCAGCGGAAGCCGCTGCCACCCCACCTTCGTAAGGAGGGGAGCTAGGAGATATAAACGATCCCGGCGACCTCACCTTTTTCACGCGTTTCACTTTTCGGCACGATGACAAGTGCTTCCGCCTGTGCGAAGCCAATAAAGTCGGACGAGCCTTGCCACTTAAGCGGGATCGCAATAAGGCGGCCGGATTTGTCAGTTTCAAGCGTTGACGGCAAATATGTATCACGGTCCTTTGCGCTTTTCGCGCGGTCGCCCATTACGGCAAAACCTTTCCGCAGGCTGCCTTCAGACGCATTTTGCAACAGCATTATAAACTCGCGGATAAATAAGTGGTGTGTTACCGCCGCCGAAACCGGGTTGCCCGGCAGGCCGAAGATGAACGTCTTGCCAAGCTTGGCGAAAACAGTGGGCTTGCCGGGTTTAAGAGCAACCTTGTCAAAAAAGATCTCGGCCCCGAGTTCGAGCAAGGCCGTTTTTGTAAAGTCGTATTTTCCGACCGAAACGCCGCCCGTGAGAATAACAAGGTCGCTGCGCCGAGCAACAGTGGCGATCCTCTCCTTCAAGTCTTCAATACTATCGCTGACAATCGGCGAAACAGCGGCCGCGGCTCCCCTTTGTTCGGTCAGGACCTTTAGCATCAACGAGTTCGAGTTTCTAATCTGATCTTTTGCAGGTTTTTGGTCGATCGCGACGATCTCAGAGCCGGTGGAAATTATTGAGACCTTTGTCTGTTTCGAAACTTTAATTCGAGAGTAACCGAATGCCGCGGGGACGGCGATGTTGCGGCTCGTTAGCACGGCGCCTTTCCCGATCACGATTTCTCCTTTCGTGACCTCGGCCCCCTTTGTAACGATGAACTGTCCCTTTTTCGCGGACTCGTTTATGGTCACAAGTCCGTCATGTTCCGCCGTCACTTCCAGTCTTTGCACCGCATCCGCACCTTTTGGTACGGGTGCTCCTGTCATGATGCGAACAGCTTCGCCGGACTTTAATGTATTGTGCCAACCACTGCCTGCGGCGGATTCGCCAACGACCTTCAAGTCAACCGGACCTTTTGCGGTGTCCTTTGCAATTACGGCAAAACCGTCCATCTGCGAACGGTCGAACGGCGGCAAGTCCGTGTCCGCGACGATGTTTTCCGCCAACACACGGCCTACGGCATCGTTAAGGTCGATTTTCTCCGTGCCAAGCACAACGACTTTGCTTTTTATGATTTTGAGTGCTTTTGTGATCGAGATCATCGCAAGTCCATTGCGGGTGCGAGCGGTTGCAGCTGCTTTCGGTTACGCAGAAGGTCAGGCAAGGATTAAGACTTGTCGGTTGTCCATCCTAAATCATGCGGCCTTCAGCGTGGTAGTTTCGGTAATTGCGTCCGCCAGAATTTCGTCCTTTACGCCTTTCCGACGCAAACTTTCGATCAAGGACGAAACATCAGGGGATTGTTCGGCCCTTTCTAAATCTTTCCGCAACCCTTGGCCAATGTATGAGCGAATTAACGCTTCAGGGTGCGAAAAACCCGCCAGCGGGGCAATTCGCTGAAGGTCGTTCAAAACGTCTTCCGGCAGCCGCAAAGTGAATTCTGTCATGGGACGGTTCTTCGATAAACGCTTTTTTAGATCATTGATTTTCATAGCTGTTTCTTTTTGGTCTGGTTACGGAACGTGCCGAAATTATGCGTATAGCTTCATCTCGAATTGTGTAAGCGATATAAAGCAAACGCAAATTTGCAGCCGCTCCAATCACCGTTTGCCTTTCTTCGCCGTCGATTAATTCGGTATCTCCTGCAACCAAAAACGGATCGCCGAAGACCTCGCAAGCTGTTTCAAATGAAACCTTGTGCTTTGAAAAATTTGCAGTCGCTTTTGCTTCGTCCCATTCAAAATTAATACCTCCTAAATTATAGCTGATGTCCATAAATTAACGAATCAAATAAAACTCGGTCTGGCGTGGGCGGAAGAATTTGTAGCCGCTGCTTGTCATGTGGGCGTCGTCTTCGGCCATGATCGTCACTTTTTGATTGTTCCATTCAGGCACGATTGATGACGTGTTCAGTTCGATGGACATATATGAGCCGGGCAGGATCTTGTTTGCACCACCGCCGATGTTGCCTCGAAAATCGATGGATGGGCCGAGGCCGTGGCCGTGCGTGCCGAGCGGGTGCGAGTAGATCATCGCCTCTATGCCCTGTTTTTTGCATTCGGCCATCGCGGCTTCGTAAACTTCGGTGCCGTTCATTCCCGTGCGTGCGATGGCGAAGATAATATCCTGAAGCCGGTTTGTGTTATTTAACGCGGCTTTTAACCCGGCGGGAGCGTCCGTTTCGCCGGCTTTCAAAATATATGCGTGCTTTTGCCAGTCCGTGCTGAGGCCCATGTAGTTCAGGCCGAAATCGACGTGGATAAGATCACCGCGTTCAAGAACCACCTTTTCATCAGCCGTGCTGAGAAACTGGCTGGTCGTGCCGGTTTGAACGGCCTGCCGTTGGATGCGGAGATCGGGCTGAAACCACGTGTCTACCCCAATATTATTGAGTTGCTGCAGCATCCACCATCGCACGTCGCCGACCGTCGTTTTGCCGGGCGTGATGACCTCGTTTGAGAAGGCCCTGCGGGTTATGACGTCCGTTGCCAGAACCGCAGTGCGGTAGTGTTCAAGCTCTTCGGGCAAACGCGCGTCTAAGAATTCGGTAAGCAGATTTGAAGCCGAGACGAATTTCTTTTCGTTATCCGGACCGAGAGCTTCGACAAGAAATTTGTAGCCATCGTACGTCAGGCCGCTTTGCTGCCCGCGGGTTCCGCCGATATTTAATGCAATTGTTTTGGGATTACGCTCGTCGACGAGCTTGCGGATAGTTTCGTTAAATTTGTCGCGACCCGGCAGAAGCATTGTGTAATGATTCTTCAGACGCTCCTCGTCGTATCGCACTACCGCAACGCGTTCGATGCGTTCGCCCTCGTCGATGAATACAAATAGGTCGCGGCGGCCGACGATCGGGATCGGCGGAACGATATGCGGCGTAACCGGATCGTTGTGAAATTCTTCATTGACCACGATCCACATTTCAATCCCATGCCGCTTCATCATCGGCAAAAGCAGCGAGCCAAGACGCTTCTTGAGCCAAACTTCGCGAACATCGGCCTGCTCGCGCTGAGACAGCAATTTCGGCATGCGCGGGATCGGTTCGTTCAAACGGTTTTGCGCTAGCGTATTCGAGAACAAGATCGTCAACCCTAATAGAACGAAATAGTTTTTTTTCTTCATAATCGTGCTGAGTTGAATCAGTCTGCGAAAATAATAACACCAATTGCCTATTGACACGCCGTCAAAACCGACTACAATTGCCCTGTTAAACCCAACAACCCGAAAATGGATAGCCGAGTTTTCTAGGCGTAGATAGCTGTCTTTCAGCAGCACAACTGTATGAAATTTATAATCCTAGTCCTTTTACTCACATTTCCACTTCTTGATGTTTCATTCTCGCAATGTACCTCAAAACCGGAAAATCACTTCAAAATCGAAAAATCATATCCCGACGACAAGCAAACAAGTCTTGGCGGAACGATTGGCAATATCTGGACCAACCCGAGCGGCGTAAATACTGAAAAATATTCCTTCCCAAACTCTTACGAAGTTGTATGGGCAGCTGCGAAACGAGCCGCCAGGGATTGGAGCGAATTGGCAAGCGACCGATGCGAATCGAAGACGGCAAAGGCCGAATTAGAAATTCTAATATTGAGGATGCTCGTGCGGATCGGAGTTCGATGATTCAATTAAAGTGGGTTGATGAGATCATGACTGAGGTTACTGAAATGGACAAGAGTTGCGCAAAGGTAGCCATCAGTCGGAAAGTCTTAGAACTGCGAACCAACCAGAGGGGGCAGCAGGAATGGGCTAACGTTGCGAGTAACGGGAAATTGGAACGTTGGGTTCTAACACAAATCGAAAATGAAATAAAGAAGGGTCCTGAGAGGTCAAACAACTCGCAAGTTGAGGCTCAACCTCCATCGCGAAATGCCGAACCGATGACCAGTGAAAAACAAGGGTTTACATTCATACTTGATCGATGCCGTAAGTCCGGAGGACTGGTTATCTGCACTCTCAATGTGACCAGTAATGATCAAGACCGCGAACTGGAACAAGGATGGTGTCCCGGTGGTTGCAAATCTCAGATAAGTGACAATTTGGGGAACACATTCGGCGTCAAACCATTTGTTATCGGCAACCGGAAACTGCAATAACCACAGCGAGGTTACGGACGGGTCGTTGCAGGCACGGGAACCGATTTGTGTTGTAGGTGGGGTTGTTGGGTATCAAAACAACCACTATAACGAGCAGATGGAAATTAGTGTCACAATAGATTTGCAGGACGCATTTACAATCACTAAGATCCGCTACAATCCCGGTGATGTTCAGCGAGCAGAGACTTGGAATGCCGATGAAATGATTTCGCCATTTGGAACAAATCGAACGACACCCGGCACACAGTGGAAGGGAGCTTGGACAGAACAAATTGGTTCGCCGATACGAGCTTCAAAGATTACGATAAAGTTCCGGAAAACCCGCACGCAGTATGCGAACGATTGGTTGATGATTGGCGAAGTTGAAGTATTCGGATATCGCGAAAATCGGCCTCGCTCGGCTATTGAGGAAATCGTTGATCAATTGATCGCAGACGATGCATTTTCTCGCCAATGCGTTGAAGAAGCCGGCGGTATTTCGGAAGCGGTAACCATCAAGAATGAAGATCTAAATTTCGATGGTCAACCTGAGTTTTTTGTTACTGGAAAGCGCTGCGGTTTAGGACCTAGGCGTCCTGACGCTTGGTATTACCGAAAGGTCGCAAAGGGCTACGAGCAGATTTTGTATATTAATCAGGGAGACAACTTTGTTAAGTTGAAAACTCGAACAAAAGGTTACGTTGATTTGAAAGTTACTTCGTCTATCGGCCGGGACACTTTTGGCGAGGACATTTATAAGTTCGACGGAAATCTTTATCAGTCCGTTTCAGGTAAATGTGTCGGCCCTTTATGTTAACGACATGAAAACTCCAATTCTTCTGCAACGTGTGTTGTTCTTGCTGATTGGCCTACTCGCCATGGCTTGTAGTGGTAACATTAGCCGTTCGGGCGCGGCGGAGCTGATTTCTGAATATCCAAAGTTTTCTGAGGTGTTGACGGGCGATGTTCGGTTGGGTGAGGTTTATGTTATGGGTGTTTTGGGCGACGATACGCGGATTTATGAGGCGATGAGAAAGGCGGGGTATCTTGAGGTTGCGGGGCAGGCGAATCCTTTGATGCATAGTGCGAATTTGACTGAGAAGGGAAAGAAGGCGGCGGCGGAATGGGAAACCGGGAGCGGCTTGGCGGGGAAGTATTACAAGGTGCCGTATGCAAAGCGTGAGCTTGTCGAAGTGACAGGGCTGACAGAGCCGAAGGAAGGTTCCAACGTGGTTCAGGCGAAATTCACGTGGCGTTTGGCTCCCGTTAACGAAATTGGAAAGGCGATGTTGTTAGATACGAAGACTATCGACGGTGACGCCGTTTTGCAGAAATTCGACGACGGCTGGCGGGTCGTCAATATTACCGGGCCCGGTCTGGAACCGGCTATCCGAATATTCTGATCGCAAACGTATTGAGGGTATTAGTCATCCCGCATTAACGCTTTAAAACCCGCCTGTTGGAAGTGTTTGTCGTTTGTGAGAGCATCGTTGACAGAGTAGTCGTTCATAACGATAAACGAAACGCAGTCAATCAACCCCCACGTCTTATCGTCACGGTCCCGAAATAGATCGAACGCCCGCTTGAACAGGTTGGCGTTTAGCTCGATGATTGTTATCGTCTCATCAGACAGAAAATTTTCGATCGTACTGACCGCTTCCGAGCGATGATTGCGGGCGAGAGAATTGCCGATTTCCAGAAGGATACAGTCTGTTGTAAGCCAAGGTTGGCTGCGGTATACCCTAATAAGTTCGATCGCTTTTGTATGCAATGCGTCGCTTCGATTGATCCAAGCGACAACGAAGGCGGTATCGATGAATATCATTTGTCAAACTTCTTACCGTGGTAGAGGTAATCGTCGATATTCGTTGCAAAATCGGGAGGGCCGTCGATCCTGATTTTTCTCATTTTTTCCATAAAACTTTCGCGGGATTGCTTTTTTGGCTGGATATCCGCCAGACTTCGAACATATTTGTACAGCGTTTCCAATTTCTCAACCGGAACGTTATCGATCTCCCGCTTTATTTCCTCGACTGTGATCGTATTTGACATAGCCAATCGCCCTCTGTGATTAGATAATACTAAATAGTCGCTTATTAGTCTAAGCATTTCGAAAATGCTAAAATTCGGTTTTCTATTTTATTCGAAAGGAGTGAGCCAATCAGTGATCGATTTTGAATTAAGTGAAGAACATATTGCCCTGCAGCAAACCGTTCGCGAATTTGTGGCCGGCGAGGTCGCGCCGCATATCAAGGAATGGGACGAGAAGTCGCATTTTGAGCGGGCGGTTTTTGACAAGATGGCGGAGCTGGGATTGCTTGGGGTTTGCATTCCGGAGCAGTACGGCGGGGCGGGGTTTGATTATATTTCGCTTGGTATCGTTTGTGAGGAGCTGGAGGCTTGCGATACGTTTTTGCGTGTGGCGATGTCGGTCCACGTCGGGTTGAACTCGCTTAGCGTATTTAGCTGGGGGAACGAGGAGCAGAAACAGAAATATCTCGTGCCGCAGGCGAAGGGCGAGAAGCTGGCGACATTTGGGTTGACCGAGCCGAATGCGGGTTCTGACGTTATAGGAATGCGTTCGTATGCGAAACGCGACGGTGACGATTGGATACTGAACGGCGAGAAGATGTGGATTTCGCTTGGCGATGTTGCAGATCACTTTTTGTTCTTTTGCTGGACCGATCAGGAAAAGCAAAAGGTGCGCGATCACAGCGGGATGAGCTGCTTTATTGTCGAACGCACGATGGCCGGATTTTCGAGCGGGACGCTGCACGGCAAACTCGGTATTCGTGCCGGAAATACGGGTTATTTTTCGCTTCAGGATGTTCGCGTGCCTGCCGGGAACATGCTTGGCAACGAGGGCGAAGGATTTAAGATCGCGATGTTCTCGCTTGAGAATGGTCGCTATACCGTGGCATCGGGGGCGACGGGTGTGATTCGCGCGGCGCGTGATGCCTCGGTTGCTTATGCCAATACAAGGGAAGTTCAGGGTCAAAAGATCGGCGAGTTTCAGCTTGTGAAGCAGAAGATCGCCAATATGGAAGCAGATTATCAGATGTCCCACCTTCTATGGTTGAAATGTGGTTATTTGAAAAATCACGGCAAGCCGAGTGCGAAAGCTGCAAGTCTTGCGAAATGGCAGTCGACCGTGCGTTCAGAGACGGCGGCTTCGATGGCGATCGAGATTCACGGTGCGAACGGATATACGAACGATTATCCGGTCGAACGATATCTTAGAAACTGCAAGGCGGCGATCATCTATGAGGGAACCCGCGATATCCACACGCTGATGCAGGCGGACTGGGCTTTGGGAATGAAAAAAGAAAAAGCGGCGCGGGTTGTATTGCCTCCGTATCAACCTTCGGAAGCGAAGAGTACGGTTGGTTAGATTTATTTGAACGCGGATTTACCGAATTAGGCGGATTGGAACGAATAAGATTTGATCTAAAAGTGATCTTATGTCCTTATCCGTTCGAATCCGCCTAATTCGCGTTCGTCTTACTTAGCAGTATTTGCCGCCTTGATCTTCGCTTCGGCGTTCGCGTCACGGTTTGTCAGCTTCCATTCTCCGTTCTCTTTCACGAAGATAATTTTTATGCCGTTGGGATAGCCGGTCGCCCGAATCTCCGCGACGGCTGTTTCGCCGGTGATCTGCTCGTTCCGAACCTCACAAAGCTCGTTTGTCACCCCATCGTCCTCAAGAAACTTAGTAAGCGTTTTTATCTCTGCGTCCTTCATCTGCTCCTCAAAGTTTTTAAGCGTGTCCTGCGAATACATTTTTCGTATCGCGGCCTCGTCTTTTTTCACCATTGCCGCGCAGTATGCCTTGAAGAACGGCGTAAGCGTCGGAGCGTTGTTAGTGGTCTGCTCAGGCATTGGTGTAGTCACGGTAAGCGGATTATTGCTGTTGGCCTTGGCGACATTGGTGTTTGCGGAATTGACGTTTGCCGGTTTCACATTGGCCGGTTCGCCGCTGCCGCAGGCGATTGATAGGATTGCGGACGTATATATAATTGAGACATAGACTGTTTTTATTTTCATAATCGTTTTTATAGGATCGCTTCGGCCCAGTTCGAATTCCAAAGTATAATAAAATAAAGGAAAATGGACAAAACGAACAAAACCGAATTTCAACGGTCGTTTCTTATCGAAGCTCTCCCGGAACCTCTTACGCGAGCGAGCCGGCACCTACAGTTTTTCGATAATTATATAGCTAATACGAGGATCCGGCTGCGGTCTGTTCGCGACCCGCAGACGAAGGGCTGGACGCATATTATGCAGCAGCGTTTTCCGGCTGACGGTTCGGATATTTCATGCCTTAAGACTGCCGAAATATACTTGAACGAAGCGGAACATGAGCGCTTTAAATTATTTGAAGGAAACGAGATACGCAAAAATCGTTACTTTCATGAGTTCGATAGAAGATCGTTTGCTTTCGATGTGTTTCTCGGAGATCTCTGGGGGTTGAATATCGCGAAGGTCGAATTTGATAGTGCGGATGCCCTGAACCGGTTCGAGCCGCCTCCGTTTGCTGTGTTTGAAGTCACAAACGATCCTTTCTTTTTGGGTGATAACCTTGTGTTCAAGAAGTTTGCGGATGTTCAGGCCGAGGTTGCGCTGATAGGAGCGGCTGCCCCACCTGTTTCCGAGATGCCCGACGAATAGAAAAGGCGGCTCGACGGCCGCCTTGATTCACACACTCAGGCTCCTGTTAGCGAGTTCGCGGTGTCATCGGAACATATTTCTCAATCGAGTCATATATTTGCAAATAGACCTTCGTTTCGCGCGGGATTAGATTCGTCCAATTCTCGCCGCCACGCTTGATATAGCCCGCCAGCCGTGCGGGATTGGAATTATAACCTGCGGCCATAAGCTGTTCTTGGGTAGCAATGCCGTCGGAAAATGCATTGGATACGGTCGGGCTGGCTATCAGATCGTTCCACGTTCGCTGCATGTAAAGCAGCATCGCCTCGGATGCGTTGACATGGTTTCTCATTCCCTCGACGAAATCAGGCATCAGCGGCACATTCGGATGCCATGAGCGAACCATCCGATACGTTGGCGGAATCATCTGCACCATTCCGCCGGCACCGGCAGAACTTACGGAATAGCGGTACGTTTGGCCTTCGTTCAAAGCAAAAAGCGTGTAGATGTCGTTAAAGATGTTCTGATGAAATTCGGTGCGAAAACGCATGTGGTCGACGTGCTCGACAGCAGCCAGGCGTTCGGCGATGTCGGCGACCTTTGGTTGGATGACAATACCTTTTTCACGGAGGCGTTCGCGGGCGATCTCGATCACATTACGAACATAATATTTTCCTGCATTTACGACCTCGGGCGTGACCAGGCCAGGATGCGTAGACATGTAATAGGCCGTTTCGATGTACTTGCCTTCGCGGATCACCGGGTATTGCACGAGCAGCGGAAGATGATTTTCACCGGTCTCGTCCATTAACGTAATTGGCGTATTTACACCGTTTCCCCGTATCGTACGAATGTTCAACTGTTTCCCATTTTGCGAGACAGCGGCCTTTTCGCTAACCGTCGACAGGAAGGCTTCTTTAGTCAGCATGACGTAGTCGAGCCCGCCGGTTTTCCAATCATGAAAAGCGATTCGGACCACATCCGCCGGAGCGAAACTTGTGGGCATTGACGTAGAGGCGGTCGAAGCAGTCGCCAGCGGACGCTGCTGCATCTGCCGTTTTGCTTCAGCGATCTTGTTTTTTATAAATCCAAAGCTGACTGTTCTTGTTTGAACAGGCCGCAATGCCGTATTTGAATTTTCCGTGATTACAGGAGCAGGACTGCTCTGATCGCGTTTCGTTCCAACGATAATGGGCGTTGCCAAAGGTGCAGGCACCGGAGTTGAAGGCGGCTTGATCGCCGGCATCGAGTCTGTAACAACCACTCTTCCGCGGGCTTTCTCCGAAGATACATTCGGAGTTTGAGCAAACATCGAAACAGTTCCTGCGGACAGCAAAGCAAGCGCGAAAACGGGGGTTAGTTTCATAATTCGTATTACGGAGAGTGATTCGGGTGTGCAAGTGGCGGTGAACAACTTGCATTAATAAAGATTCGCTTATTTTATAAAAGGTTGTCAAGCATTATCAAATACATTATGGCACATACAACGAAATGTTATGGCATAACTTGCGTTTTAGTGGCATGTCATTCTAATTTATTACTTGAATTGAAGTAGTCTATACTATTGGAAAGTAAGAAGTTCACCATGAAAAAACTCTTTGGAACAGACGGCATTCGCGGAGAAGCCGGAATGTTTCCGCTTGATGCAGGAACCGTAAGTCGGATCGGTAGATCGCTCGCACGGCAATTTACTGAAAAACTTGGCCGAAGCCCTCGGTTTGTTACGGGCCGCGATACACGTGAATCGGGAAGTTGGATCGAAGACGCGTTTCATAGCGGAGCGAAAGCCGAAGATGCGGCCTGCGAGTCAGCCGGTGTGATTACGACTCCGGGCGTAGCGTTTGTTACAGGTAAGTTTGGGTTCGATCTGGGGATCGTTATCAGTGCATCTCACAATCCGTTTCACGACAACGGAATAAAGTTGTTCTTACCTTCGGGCAGGAAGGTCGACGAATCGGTTGAAGCCGAGATCGAGAAGGATGTTTTTGGCGAAAGTTTTGAAGACAGCGTAAACGGGGCAGGGAATGCCGACTCCACACGTGAAGCAGAGTTTCGCCACGCATACCTTGCTTATCTTGCGAGCGAAATGCACGGGTTGAATCTCGGTGGTTATAAAATTGCCGTGGATTGTGCGAACGGTGCAGCCTCAGAACTTGCCCCGGCGTTGTTTCGGGGTTTTGGCGCAAGCGTATTTGCGTTTAACGATAAACCAAACGGCCGCAATATTAACGAGGATTGCGGATCGCTGCATCTGGAGCATCTACAGGCAAAAGTGCTCGAAACAAAAGCTGATTTTGGCGTCGCATTCGACGGTGACGCGGACCGGGCATTGTTTGTTGACGAGAAGGGTAAGATCGTTGACGGTGACGCTACTCTATGGATAATGGCGAAGTATTTTCAGGACCACGGCGGATTAAAGAATAATAAGGTGGTCGCGACCGTGATGAGTAACATCGGGCTTGAGATCGCCTTAAATGAGAGAAATATTGAGCTTGTCAGAGCTGACGTCGGCGACAAATATGTGCTGGCGGAATTGTTGAAAAGCGGCTCGACGATCGGCGGTGAACAATCCGGTCATGTTATTTTCCCTGAAAAAAGCCTTGTCGGAGACGGAATGATGACGGCAACGTATCTGCTTGAAGCGATCAAGGAAAAAGGAGTCTCTTTCTCCGAGATGACCGATGGCTTTAAGCAATTTCCGCAAATTCTTGTAAATGTTAAGGTGAAGGAAAAACTGCCGTTCGATTCTGTGCCGGAGATCGCCGCAGCATCGAGGGTGATTGAAAACGAGCTTGACGGAAAGGGACGCTTGCTTCTGCGATACTCGGGTACCGAGAATCTTGCCCGCGTGATGATCGAGGGCGAGGACCAGTCAGTGATCGAATCGCAGGCGTATCGATTGGCACAAGTAATCCGCGAGATGTTGGGATAAATGATCACTTTCTCGTATCGATGGCGAGTCAAATCGGAACTGGCTGCCCAATTCGTCGAGAATTGGTCCATCGTAACCGAGCACTACGGGACAAATTGCGGCAGTCTTGGTTCGAGGCTTCACTGTGGAAGCGACGGATTCTATTATGGTTACGCTCAATGGCCGTCGTTGGAAGTACGAGAAAAAGCATTTCAGGATGAGCGGGCCAAGGCTGCCTACGCGACGATGCAGGAAGCGGTAGAAGAATCGTTTCCGGATGTGAGAATGGAAGTTTTATCCGATTTTCTTATTCCCGAGCCGTGATTTGCAAAACTATCTCACGCAAAAAACAAGTCAAAATTTGAAATCTGAAATCTGGAATTTGGAATCTGAAATTTGAAATTTGAAATCCTAGATCTCGTATGAACAAAACAGTTTCAATAGATTTTCAGTATCCGAGATCGGGATATAGAATTGAGATCGGGCGTGATTTGCTTGCGGCTTCGGGTAAGTGGGCGAAGCAATGTGTTGGCGGCAAGGCGGGAAAGGCCGCGTTGGTGTCGAACGCTAAAGTGTTCGGGTTGTATGGCGAGGAAGTTAAAAAAAGTCTACAGAATGCAGGTTTCGACGTTTTTGTTTGTTTGATCGGTGACGGCGAGAAGTATAAGAGTTTTCGCACACTTCAAAAAACTCTTAATAAGTTTAGCGAGAATCGATTGTCGCGGACCGATTCGGTCGTTGCTCTTGGCGGCGGCGTGGTCGGCGACCTTGCGGGCTTTGCGGCGTCGGTTTACCTTCGCGGTGTCGATTTTCTGCAAATTCCTACCACGCTGCTTTCCATGATCGATTCGTCCGTCGGCGGAAAGACCGGCGTTAATTCGAGCTACGGCAAGAATCTTATCGGGGCGTTTTACCAGCCGAAGGGCGTACTTGTTGACGTTCTGACACTTTCGACGTTGCCGAAAAGGGAACTGACCGCCGGATTTTGCGAGGCAATCAAACAGGGGGCGATCTCGGGCCGCGGGCTTTTTGATCAGACGGCCGCTTTCCTTGAAACGAATCATGCGAAGAGTTTTGCCCGAATGTTCGACGATGAAGTATTTACCGCCGGCCTCGTCGCGTTGTTGAGTAAGCAGATAGCGTTCAAGGCCGAAATCGTCGCGAACGACGAGCGTGAATCGCCTGATAAAGTGGACGCTAAATCGCGAAAGATCCTCAATTTCGGGCACACTTTCGCCCACGCGCTCGAAAAGGTGACCAATTACCGATATTTAAAGCATGGCGAGGCCGTCGGCTATGGAATTCGGTTTGCTGCCGAGCTTTCAAAAAAACTTGGACTTTTGGCTCCGAATGAAGTAAACTTGTTGAACGATGTTGTGCATCGTGCCGGAACCTTACCGCCGATAAGCAATCTCGATCCTCGCACAATTTTTGAGACATTTAAGTACGACAAGAAATTGGTCAACAACTCGCTCCAATGGATCTTGTTGGAAGACATCGGCAAGCCCGTCATTTTTCCGAACGCGGATGTTCCGCCCTCAGCCCTGATGTCCGCTTTCAAAGAAATAACCCGTACTTAATATCGCAAAACCTTCAATAATTGAGGAGCTTTTAATCAATATGAAGAATTTGGAAAACAATCGCACATCGGAACGCGGCGGTGCCGGCGTTAAGTTTTTAGCTGTCGGTTTGGTGCTTGTTCTTTTCGCACATGCGGGATACAACTACATTCCCGTGGCCTATGAGGGAGCAAATCTCCGGCAGGAGATGGATACGGCTGTCGTAAAAGGCCTTGCCGCTTCCGGGCAGTTGAAGCCGATGGATGTTGTCAAAGCCTCGATCCAGAGGGCCGTGACGGACAACCGCGTTCCGGCGGATGCGCTAATTGAGATAAAGCCCGCGGGTGCGGCCATTCAGGCCCAGGTGATCTATTCAAAACAGGTCGCGATGCTGCCGTTCGGGATCTACAAGTATAAGTACAACTTTAATTATGTCGCCGTACCGAAAGGCTATTTGTTAAAAGAATAATGTGCGGCTAAGTCGCTGCTAACGCGAGAGCTTGACGGATCTTCGCCGGCTGAATCTGGATAAGGCTTTGAGGAGCGTCGGCAAGCCACGTCGTAGGACAAACCCCGCACGTAGTACATTTTTCAACAGCAGGACACGGGAGGCTCGAAAGGGCCTCTTGTGCTTTTTGGTGTTCGGTTTTAAGGAAATCGAACGAAAGGCCGGAATCGACGATCGACCAGGGGAGATACTCTTCGTAGCTGCGATTTCGAGAGGTGTGGAACAGCGGATCGACACCTGTTTCACGCAACGCACGGTCGAGATCGCCTTTGAGCATCGCGGCCCGGTCGATCACCTGTGAGATTGTTCGGTCGCCCGAGGAGAACAAAGCCTGTTCGTGTGCGATGCGGGCGGACATAAAGCGGACCTCGACGTTCGGTATTCGCGAAAGGCCTTTCGAAACATATTTAATGCGTCTTTTAAGTTCCTTTTCACCGCAAATCGCATCCCACTGCAGCGGCGTATTCGGTTTTGGCACGAAGCCGTTTAGCGACGGGATGATTTTCCCGGCATAGCCGAATTTTTTGCCGGCTACGAGCATGCGGTCTTTTATCCGCTCGACGAGAACGAACATTTCGTCGAGGTCTTCCTGCGTTTCTGTCGGCAGCCCGACCATCATATAGAGCTTAACGGTCAACATTCCCCGGTCGAAAACCGCTCCGCAAATATCGACGATCTCGTCGTTGGTCAGATTTTTATTGATGACGCGACGCAGCCGGTCAGAGCCGGTTTCGGGTGCGACGGCGATCTGCTGGTCCTTCGATTCGACCAGGGCGTCGAGCAATTCGTCCGAGATCTGGTCCAGCCGCAGTGATGAAACGGAGATGCGGTAATCCATTGCCCGCAGTTCACGCAATATCGTTGAAATTTCAGGGTGGTCGCAAACAGCGGTCGATACCAAACCGATCTTGTTTGTCTTGTGCCGCCATTCCCGAGCCTTTGCGAGGATGTCCTTTGCCGGGACGACACGCGGCGGATAATAGTTATACCCGGCCCAACAAAAGCGGCAGCCCTGCGAACATCCGCGTGATATCTCGACCAAAAGGCGTTCACCCATTTCAGCTTCGGGAGACCATACCGACGTTGACGGGCAGAATATCTCTTGATTAACGAGGAAATCCGCCAGTTCGGTTTCACCCCGTTTCAGTGCACGGCGGAGAGTGCCCTCCTTCGGATTGACGGACGCGACCGCACGGCCTACGCGTCGCGGCACGCCTTCCTGGTTCGGAATATAATCGAAAACGGTTCCATCGTCGTTGTAGATTACGTCGTACAGCGACGGCACGTAGAATCCGCGGCCGATGCGGGCTAGTGCCAGCAGAATGTCGTCCTTCGTCTCGTTCTCGACAATCGCGTCAACCAACTGAAACGCAAGTATCTCGCCTTCGCCGACGGCGATAATATCTGTGAAATCGGCAATTGGTTCGGGATTCAAGAATGAGGCCGCACCGCCCATCACCACCAGCGGGTGGAAATGGTTGCGGTCTTTCGACCAAACCGGAATACCCGAAAGCTGCAGCATCCGCGCCATATTCAGATAGTCCGTCTCGAACGAGATCGAAAAAGCGACGATATCGAAATCTCTAACAGGCTTCTGCGTCTCAAGCGACATCAGCGTGGAACGCGACTTTTCATATTCAACCATTTCCACCGGATCGGGAAGAAAAACGCGTTCGCACGAAACGTCGGGAATGCTGTTGAACAGATCGTACATCGTGTGCAGGCCGAGGTTGGCCATGCCGATCCCATGCGTATTTGGATAGCACAACGCAATGCGAAGCCCGCAGCCGTGCTTGACGACATAGCCTTCTTCCGTCGCGAGTTTCTGTTTGTAACTATCGATTATGCGTCTGCTCATACGTGTTGCAATTAAGTAGAATAACAGCTTTTTACAGGGGCCGCCAAATAAAAAAGATGAACGACCTAACTATCGTTCATCATTCGTGAGCCAAATATACTGAAAGAAGCCGCCTGAAGGCGGAACTCCAGACTTACGGTTTCTTTGATTTAGGAGCCACTTCCTTTGCGGTTGTTACAAACGGACGGTGCTGAACGACGAACTGCTTATCGTCATAAGTTCCGTCGCCGTCAACGTCTACCTTGACCTCGAGCTTGTATTTTTTGCCCGGCTCGTGCTTTGCGACAAGGTCGTACGCAAGGCTGTATTGGCTTCGCAACAGACCGTTGATCGACTGTAGATACTGAGGAATCTCGCTTTCGAACGTCATTTCGAAATGCATCCCGCCCGATTCCTTTGCGAAGGTATTCATCTGGTTCTTGGCCTGGAGAAACGACATCCGATCCGGAGTTCCCGGCATAACTCGTGACGGGTCAAGATAATCGCAATACCGTTTGCAGAAAAGATTGCCGGTACTGATGATATAAATCGGGATACCCGCTTCCTGAATTACTTTGCGGATATCGCTGTAATTGATCTTGCTAAAGGTGTCGATGCCCGACGCGACCAGAATAATTGCCCTTCGCTTAGATTTCACGCTCACCATTCCGCCATATTCCGACTGGCGGGATTCGGAATTTTCCAGCACGACCGAATCGCCGCGTCCGCCAACGAGCGAAAATTTGATCGCGTCGTACAAATTGTTCTCACGAAATGCCGGGCTGTTTCGCAGCAAAAGATCTATCGTCTGTCGGATTCGGCCGGGATCGTTTGTAAAGTCGGTAATCGGCGTAGGGCGCATATCGAAGGCGATGACCGATGCATAGTCATTGGGCGGCTTGATAAATGTCGAGAGAAATTGAGCAACCGGCCTGACCGATTCGTAAACGCCCGGCTCAAAATACCCGCCGCCCGCACGTCCGAATGTCTCGGTCCATTTGCTGTATTCCAACACGAGCGTAACTGTGATCGGCGATTCGGGTGTTGTAAAACTGGAGACTGTTTGCTTAACGCCGTCTTCAAAAATGGCGAAGTTTTCCTTTTTCAAACCGCTGATGATCTGGCCAGTTTTCTTATTAAAGACCACGGCGTCAACGTTTACGATATCAGTGTCGACCGTCAGCACGCCTTCTTCGACAGTCGCGTTCTTTTCTAATTCGAGCCGTTTTTTCTCTTCCTCTTCGGCCTTTAACTCTTCCGGGGTTTTCGGTTTCGGACGCTGATTTTTCTTGTCGTTGCCCTTTGGCTCGACCCGCTGCGGTCGCGATTGCGCCGATGCGAGCGGGCTGAAAATTCCGAGTGTGACGGATAGAAGACAGAAAACCGATGCGACGCGAACAAATAAAGTTTGCATATTTATATCCCCAGGGCCGTAGAGTTGCCTATTAGGATTCTAATTGTCGGCTTTTGGTTGGTTTTTATCAAGAACCGTTCAGATATCAAGCCCTAGCGTGTCAAACGCACACAATGTAGATACGAGGTAGATACGAGAAAGCTTGACCTCTGCGCTTTTAGGCCGGATCGATTTCGATTCTTACATTGAACGTCCCCGAGTTATCGTTAAGGTTTCCTTCGTTTACTCCAAGAAACAATGCTCCGTCGCGAGAGGCGGTGAAGGTGCGGTCGGTGCCGACGTAGATGAATTCATTGTTGTCGTCGCCGATGACGGCTATCAGGGCGCCGGTCGGGACACTCTTGAGCAGTTTGGTATCGTCGGTTAGCTCGTATGAGCCTGCCGGCCCGGTCGAATTGCCTTTGCCGAGCGAGATCGTTCCGTCGCCCGTGATTCGGATCTTTTGGCCTTTTTTCACAACCCAACCCGAATTCGTCCAGCCGTTCGAAGTATTGTCCGCAAGGACTTTAACGGCTACCTCGATCGGTTTGGCCGACGAGTTTGTTGTGTCGATTTTAACCGGCGGCTGTGGGTTCGACTTTACGGGCGGCATCTTCGGCTCGGCTTTGAGCGTCGTATCGGTGGTAACGACTCTCGGAATTGTTTTTGGCGGAGCTGAGGTCTCGATGTACTGAGGATCTCTTTCGACCGGTCTTGACGCGATTCGGTCTGAGATTACAACGCTCGGTTTTGCGGTCGGAGCGTCGAACTGGATGGACTCAACTTCCGCAGCGTCGAATGACATCTGACGTGTTCGGCTGCCTTCGCCCACAGCGACTGTGAATTTGCCGCCGCCATAACTGACGATGCGGCCCTTAATTATGCTGCCGTCTTTGAGACGAAGCGTGTCCGCAAAAGCTGCCGCCGCCAGAACAAAGATTAAGCCCAGGGACAATATATGACGCGCCGTGTGAAATTTACGAAGCATGTTTCCTCCAATGGATCGTGCGGCTTCCGAAACCCGCAAATTTGCCGGAATACTGATGCTGAAATGGCCTTTTAAAGTTGCAATGTTTGTGAAACGAGGAGAACAACAAAATCATATAACTTTTTTGAGCGGTTGTGAACAAAATTTGCGAGGTGCAGCGGGTCATCTCTAAAGACGGTACCGTTGTCAAGACACACCTGGAGCGGGCCGCCGGATGGTGGTTGATTTCAGATGATGATCTTTGACAACTTGGATTCGGTCATTTTCTTTTCCCAGCGTCTCCCACCGCTCACCGCGAAGGT
>JANNST010000040.1:0-13590 GCA_031402865.1 Chloracidobacterium sp.
CCGGCTTAAGCCATAGATCGGTAAGCCCGTTGAAACGGGCTGAAGATCATATATTTCGCTTAATACCACGGCGTAAACGACGTGGCTATGTGCCGCGAAACGCGGTGAGGAAAGGAAACGGATGCGAACCGCCAGATCGACGAGCTTGTCTATAAGCTCTACGACATCACGCCGGAGGAGAAAAAGATAATCGAGGAAAATTGATTCTGCGTTATAATAAAAATATGACTACGGTCGAAACAATTCAATCGAAACTGATTCAATTGCCGCCAAAGGCTCAGGAAGAAGTTCTCGGAGCCGTCGAGCGGATAGCGGAACGCTATACAAACGGTGACTCGATTGGTGAAAAGAACGGGAATGATGAATATGTTCACGCTCTGACCGCGATCGCCAATCTTGCAATCGATGTAGGTGTAACCGATCTGGCGGAGCGGCATGATTTTTACGCCCACGGAAAATTGGAGGAATAGCACATTTTGGCAAACAAAAGGCTCTTTCTCGATACCGCCTACGTTCTTGCTTTATTTAATACCCGCGATCAGTGGCACCCAAAGGCAATCGAATGGCAAAAGAAGATTGCTCTCGATAACAGTTATCTTATTACGACGGAGTTTGTTCTTGCAGAGATAGGTGACGGCCTTTCCTCTCAAAAGCTACGTGCAAACGCGGTCGAGATCATCCGGATTCTTATTGAGAGTCCGACGGTACGAGTGATGCCCGCTGACTCTTCTCTTTTTATGCAGGGACTTAGGTTATACGAAAGCCGTCCGGATAAAGATTGGGGACTGACCGATTGCACTTCATTTGTGATCATGCAGGACTTTGGCGTAAGTGACGCTCTTACGACGGACGGACACTTCGAACAGGCCGGTTTCAATCCGCTTTTATTACGCTGATCCGCACCGACGCCGACCGGCGCGCGTTTAGCTCAGGAGGGTCGCTACGGCTCCCGGTTCTGACTTGGCTCATCCTTCATCAACTTTGCGATGTGGAAGATGTAGTGGACGCCGGAGAGGACGGCGAAGAGGGCGACGATTGTATATACGGTCGGGAGGTAGAAGCTATAGCCGATGACCGGTGAGAGGAGTATCAAGCCGACGGCGAAGACCTGGACGAAGGTGCTGGCCTTGCCGAGCCACGACGGTTTGAAGCCGCGAAAGCCTGTCATCACGTTTATCGCACCGGCAACCGTTATTATCAGCACGTCGCGGCCGATGACGGCGGCTGTAACCCAGAATGGAACGGGTAGATGGCGGGCGGGCTGCATGACGTTCGGCATTGTTAGAATGATGAAGGCCGTTGTCATCAGGAGCTTGTCGGCGATCGGGTCGATGATTGTGCCGAGCTCGGATTCCTGTTTGAACCGCCGGGCGATAAATCCATCCAGGCCATCCGACAATCCCGCGATCATAAAGACGATAAACGCCCATGCTCCGTAACCATAATACAAAAGGCTTGCAAATACCGGTATCAAAGCCATTCGCAGGAAGGTGAGCAGGTTTGGAATGGTCAAGATACTGTTCATTTCTCAACTGCGGACTGCGGAGTGCGGAGTGTGGAGTTTCGTTTGCTGCCTCGCGCGGTGTTAATTGAAGAGACCCATATCCCGGTGAGTTGATGGCCTTCATCGATTAGGTTTTCGACGAGACTCAGTTTCGAAATGTCTGCATCGACAAGCATTTCTATCCAGAACACCGATTCATCAGTTTCTTCTTCTACGATTCCAAGTTTAGCAATGAAATCAGCATTCGACCTCGCCCGGCAAGCGGCCCTGTAGTTTGCCGGGTGCCCGACCGGATCAACTGGTTCCCAATCGTTCGAGCCGCGAGTGTGTTAGGCAAGCTATCGACTAACTTTATTACCCGCAGGGCAAATTCTTTTGTCCGCCGCTTGAGTTTTTCGTTCTTTTCCTTTCGATTCGTGGCACCTTCCATAATTCCGCAGTTCACACTCCGCAGTCCGCAGTTATGTCGAGCGGAGTTCCAAAAGCGAAATTTCAGGGGGACATTGGTAACGGACTGGTAAGACAACAGTGCCGATGCCGCGCGTGATATAAATGTGGGAATTTCGCCGCGAATGCAGGCCGGCTTTTCGGCGGCGCGGAATAATGTTTTTCTCGGTGTCGCGTACCCTTATCTGGCCGCCGTGCGTGTGGCCGCTCAAAGTCAGATCAATGCCTAAGCGGACCGCTTGTCTAAATATCACCGGATTATGGGCAAGCAGGAGCTTCATTTCATCCGGGAAAGAACCTTTGAGAGCGGCCGGAAGATCGGTCTTGCCGACCATGTGATCGTCAACGCCGGCAAGCCAGAACGAGGCGCCGCGGGCTTCGAAACGGAAGCCTTCGTTAATCAGAACGTTGATGCCCTGTTCGCGAAATTCGGCCGTGATGAGGTCGGGATCGGTCCAATGATCGTGGTTGCCGAGGCATGCGTAGGTGCCGAATTCGGCGCTCAATTCACCTAAAACTTTGGCGACGGGAGCGATGTATTTCGCGTCGTGCGAAACGTAATCACCCGTCAGAATAAACATGTCCGGCTTTAATCGATTTGCTATTTTTACGGCACGGGCGATATGTTCAAGACCGGTAAAAGGGCTGTGGTGAGTGTCGGAAAGATGTACGATCTTAAAGCCGTCCAGCTTCTTGGGAAGGCGATTAATATTGATCGTCACGCGTTCGAGCGAAAGGCTGTTTGCCTCGTCGATCGCGTATTTCGCGACCTTTGAAAGGTTCCCAACCAACTGGCGCAATGGCGTATTGGACGCTGCCAGCGTATTGAATCTGTCTGATAATTTGACCCGCTTTGCGCCGATTGTTCTCATTCGTTCAATTCCAATTATAAACGTAAGAACGGGATAGCACAAGAATGATGACAGCGGACGCCGTCCAAGGGCTGCTCTTTCTTCCTTTGCAACTTCGCGTCTTTGCGGGAAAATCATCTCCCGCAGAGACGCAAAGGACAGCGAAAGATCAGGCTCCTTTCAATCGCAAAAACTTCAGTTTGCCGACCTGAAGCAGAATGGCTTCGCCCGTTTTGATCTCGATCTCAGCCGAGGGAAGGGTCGCCTTTTCACCATTGACCTTCACACCGCCCTGTTCGATCAGGCGTTTTGCTTCGCCTTTTGACGCGGCAAGGCCGGTCAGGGCGATCAGTTCTTGAAGCTTGTAGATTTGAGACTTTACCGATTTTTCTTCGACCTCATCCGGCACTTCCTTTTTGACAAATCGGCGGTTGAATTCCTCTTCGGCGTTCTCGGCGGCTTCCCACGAATGAAAATCCTTAATGATCTGCTTCGCCAGGTTGACCTTCAGGTCGCGGGGATTATCTTCACCGGCTTCGCTGCGGAATTTCAGAGCATTGATGTCGTCGACGGTGGCATCGGTGAGCAATTCGTAATAACGCCACATCAGGTCGTCATTGATGGACATGACCTTGCCGAACATCTCGTTCGGAGCCTCGTCAATACCGATATAATTGTGCAGCGATTTCGACATCTTGTTGACGCCGTCAAGCCCTTCGAGCAGCGGCGTTGTGATGATGACCTGCGGCTCCTGAGCGTACTCACGCTGTAAATTTCTGCCCATCAACAGATTGAATTTCTGGTCCGTGCCGCCCAGCTCGACATCGGCTTCGAGTGCGACAGAATCATAACCCTGAACCAGCGGATAAAGCAGTTCGTGCAGCGAGATCGGCTTTTCCTCGTTCATCCGCTTTGTAAAATCGTCGCATTCGAGAATCTGCTTGACCGTCGTTTTCGCACACAGCTTTATAAAATCCGCCGCTCCGAATTTGTCCATCCATTCGCCGTTGAATCGCAGCTCGGTCTTATCCGGATCAAGCAGCTTGAACATCTGTTTTTTATAAGTCTCGGCGTTTACATTGATCTCTTCGCGCGAAAGCGGCGGCCGCGTCACGTTTTTCCCCGACGGATCGCCGATCATCCCTGTAAAATCCCCAATCAAAAAGATAACCGTGTGCCCTAACTCTTGAAACGCCTTCAGCTTCCGTATAACAACCGTATGCCCAATATGAATATCCGGCGCCGTCGGATCAAGCCCAAGCTTCACCCGCAGCGGCTTCCCGGTCTTCGCCGAGCGCTCCAGCTTTTTCCGCAGATCCGCTTCACGGATAACATCGACCGTGCCTTTCTTTAACTGTGCAAGCTGCTCGTTGATCGTCATAAGAGCTCAATTGTATGGAAAACCGGCGGCTTTTTCTAGCTGTGGCTGTGTTATCGGCAAATTTTTAGATTTTCTTTCAAACCGGCGGCAACGAAGCTATTCGGCAGGCGCTCGACAGCGGCCATGGCAGCGGAGGTGCGTGTTTCGACGCCTAGTTTCTGGTAGATATTCTCGAGATGTTTTTCAACGGTGCGGCGGCCTGCCCCAATCAGGTCAGCGATCGCATCGTCAGTTTTGCCTTTGCTGATCCAAAAGAGCACCTCTGATTGGCGCCTCGTAAGGCCGAGTGATTGCAGGTCAAAAGGCGTGAATGAACGCTTTTCTTCAAGCAAGAGGCTTGTTTCGCCGGTGTCGGCATTGAATGTTTTGCTCACGCGGAGTTCGAAGCCGGCCTCGTTCGCGGATCTGGCGGTCAGACTGTAGGATCTTGCCGCCGGTACCTGTTCACCCGCCCACAGCCAGAGTTTTTCAGGCACCATACCGGCACAAAGTTTTTCGCCTGCAAAATATTTGCCCAGAAGCCGACGAGCCAGATCGGTTGCCCGCGCGATGCGCCCGTCTGTAGCCAGCACAATGACCCCGCGTGCCGATGATTCCAAAAAACCCTCGAGACGCTCCTCGTTTTCCCGCATTTTCGCTTTGCCGATCGCGTTACGGATAGCATTCGTTAAGTGTGGAGCGGCGAGAGTCATCAGGCCGCGTTCCCTTTCCGAAAAGTCGCGGCCCTTGCGGTTTACCGAGCAAGCGACCAAAATTTCAGGTCCTACCGAAAGCACCACGCCCATTTGGTGTTCCACGTCAATCGGACGAAGGACCTCATTGAAAAAAACGCTGTTTGCGAATTCGGAATAATTCCCGAAATCGGAAAGCTTGAGGACGCCCGGATTTCTGTTGTGAATTTGCTCGCGCACCAGCGGGCTGTCGAACGGATGCTTCTCGAAAACCTGCGCGCACACCTCAGTGATCCTTGGCGTTAGAGATTCATGGTTGTTATGCCATTGTTCGGGAATAAGATTTTCAGAGGAAAAATTATCGAACGCAACCAGATCGCAGGGGATCAAATTCGAAACGGTTGTAAGCGTAAGGTCCGTAATCGTGCGTAGTCCCGCCTCCGAATTCATTTCGGCGACCGCGTGGAGGAGAGTTTTCAGATCGTGAGAGTTTAAAGCTATGGGAGTACCCGGTAAAAACTACGAGTTAGTTCTAAAGAATAAGCGTTGCGGCTTATGACTGTCAAAATGGTGTACGTAATTCTACGTATTTCGCCGCCTGCCGAATACTGCTAGTGTTCTACTATAAGGTGTTGCTGACGATACCTTTTTCTCCCGGTAAAAATTGGAACCGACCTGTATTATTCACCCTATTACAGCAAGATAAGGAGTTCGTAACTGGATCAGCCGCCCACAAAGCCGGCTGATCCATTCGCCGCGTGCGTTTTTTCCGTGCAGCGGCACTCGCAAAAGTAACAAACATGAAAGTAATACCTAACAACCTCACAAAATGCGCGCCCGTCTTCGCGGCAATTTTACTTACGATCTGGACGCTGGCAAATGATGCCTCCGGGCAGACGCTTAAGGCCGATTACCGGTTTCAGGGCAATTTAACCAGTTCGGTTGCCGGAGCGGCCGCGATGACAAACCTTACGGGAGCCAACGGAGCTAATTCGTTCGTGACCGAAACGATCGACGGCTATTCGCGCCAATCGCTGCGGTTTCCTCTCAACAGCGGCGTCGCTATCAACACAACCGGGCTGATATCGAATACAGCGTATACCGCCGTTATCTTGTTTAAAATGGACGATTTGACTGCCTACCGCCGCGTCATCGACGCGACCAACGGCCTGGATGACGATTGCGGAGCCTACATTTTCAATAGCCGCTTCGATGGAGAAGCGACCGCCGACACAAACTCGATATTGATCCCGAATCTTTATGTACAGGCGACCATCGTTCGAGAGGCAAGCGGGCGTATCCGCGCATACCGCGATGGCCGGTTGAAGATCGACCTGCCAAACGACGGCGGCTGCTTTCAGATACTCACCGATACACTGCGATTCTTTCAGGATGACAATGATATTGGCGGCGAAGCCTCGGCCGGAAATGTGGCCAGGATACGCCTTTATGATGCCCCGATGACCGACGCGCAGGTTCGAGCATTGGACAGGGTTGAGAATGCCGTTGGCGGCGGCGAACAGCCGATACTGTCTTTTTCGGACCGCGACGGCAACACTGAGATCTATTCAATGAACGCCGATGGCTCGAATCAGCTCAGACTTACGAATAACAGCGTTTCGGATTCATATCCCGATTGGTCACCGATCCGTCAAAAGATCGTTTTCAGCTCGTCACGCGACGGGAATTCCGAGATATACACGATGAATCTGGACGGAACGGGTGCGGCGCGAATTACTACCAACCCGCTGACCGACTACAGCCCGAGGTGGTCGCCCAATGGCAATCGCATTTTGTTCAGCCGATGCGATGCCGGGGGTGTTTGCGACCTTTGGGTGGTGAACGCCGATGGAAGCAGTGAGACCAATCTGACAAACACGTCGGCTGACGAAGATAACGCACAATGGTCGCCGGACGGAACAAAGATCGTTTTTGCCGCCGTGCGTGACATCGCCACTTATGAAATCTATTCAATGAGCGAAAATGGAAGCAATATCGTCCGGCTTACAACAAACGCCGTAAACGATTTTGGGCCGTCATTTTCGCCTGACGGAAGCAAGATCGCATTTGTCAGCTATCGCGATGGCGTAAGATCGGAAATCTACTCGATGAACGCGAACGGATCGAACACATTGCGACTGTCAAATAATCCTGCCGAAGACCTGAACCCGGTTTGGTCGCCGGACGGAAGTAAAATCGTGTTTTCAAGCTATTTTGAAACCGCCACGCCGACGTCGGATGCCGGTGATGAGATACGCATAATGAACGCTGACGGTTCTTCTGTAATCAGGCTGACATTCAATAACCGGATCGATCGGGTAACGGACTGGAGCGGACAAAACACGGCCCTTCCGCGGACTCCCTTTGACTACGATGGCGACGGTCGATCCGATCTTTCGGTGCGACGGCCTTCTGACGACCTTTGGTACGTCCTCCGCGGGACAGCAGGCTATATGTCGATGGGATTTGGCGTCGCGGGTGATCGAATGGTGCCGGCGGATTATGACGGCGACCGTAAAACGGATATCGCTATGTTCCGGCCCTCAAACGGCACCTGGTATATTTTCAATTCAGACAGCCAGACGTTTGTCACTTTTGGCTGGGGAGCAAGCGGTGATCTTCCTGTTCCGGCCGATCATGACGCGGACGGGAAAGCCGATCTGATAATTTTCAGGCAATCGGACGGGACGTGGTATCGAAGATTGTCGAACAACACCTTTTCGAATGTTGCGTTCGGTGTTGCGGGTGACAAGCCGGTCGTTGGCGATTTCGATGGCGATGGTTTTTACGATATCGCTTTGTATCGGCCGTCGGACAACAACTGGTACATTTTGAAGACCGGATTCGGATTCTTCGTCCAGACTTGGGGCGAAGGTGCGGATATTCCGGTTCCGGCAGACTACGACGGAGACGGGAAGACTGATGTTTCAGTATGGCGGCCATCGACCGGACAGTGGTTCCGCATACAGAGCACGGCGGGTTTTGGAGTGTTGAACTGGGGACAGACCGGCGACATGCCCATTCCGGCGGACTTTGACGGAGATGGAAAATCGGATGTAGCGGTGTTCAGGCCATCGACCGGAACATGGTTTGCCGTAGGCTCGACAAACGGAATCATCCAGCAGCAGTTCGGCCAGGACGGCGACCTGCCGACGCAGAGTGCGTTTATTTACTAGTGGTGGATAGCCGCAAAAAGGCGCACAGGCACAAGACTAATAACTTTGTGCTTTTTCGCGGCTAATTCGTGTCGGGTAATAAGAGAAGAGGCCGGTCGCTACGCTCGCGGTTCTGACAAGATGACAGCCGCAAAAAGGCGCAGAAGGCACAGAAAAAGAAGATAAAACTTTTGTGCTTTTTGTACCTTTTCGCGGCTATTCCTTCTCTATAGTCTTCGGTACATGATGTAGGCGTTGGTCAGTCCGTTAGCTGAATGGTCGAAAGCGTCCGGGATTTCGCCGATTATTTCGAAGCCTAATTTTTGCCAGAGTTTGACGGCGACAGTGTTGCTTTTGACGACGAAATTGAACTGCATCGCCGTGAATCCCAGCCGCCGTGCTTTGTCCAGCGACCAGAGAGCCATTTGTTTGCCGATGCCCTTGCCCGTCGCGTGCGGCGAGACCATGTAGGCTGCATTTCCAACATGAGAGCCGAGGCCCGGCTGGTTTTCGCGGAGCCAAAATGTGCCGACGACTTCGGCGTCAAAGACCGCAACATAGTTATGCTTATCAGGTGTAAACCAGTACGCCAACATCTCGTCTTCGGACGCATCCGGCGCAAAAATATATGTGTCGCCGCCGGCAATTACGGTCTTGATTATCTGCCAGATCGCGGGTTTGTCTTGATCGACAGCAGTTCTAATTTCAAGCATCGCATCACTTTGGGTCAGAACCGGGAGCGATAGCGACTGGGTTTCGCGCCGCGAACAATTAAGAATGCAGTCGCTATCGCTCCCGGTTCTGACAGGAACTACTTTATTAAGAACCCAGTCGCTATCGCTCCCGGTTCTGACAGGAACTACTTTAGGTATTTCTCAAACCATTCCAAATTACTTTGCATTGCGGCGACCTGCATTTTTGGTTCGTTCGGGCCGTGGGGCATACGCGGGAGGACGATCATTCTGGTCGGCACGCCTTGCTGCTTTAGCGCGTTGTATAGCTCGTAGCCCTGCGATATGGGCACGCGAACGTCGGCCTCGCCGTGCTGAATAAGTGTCGGCGTTGTCGCACTCTTGATATTGAACATAGCGGAGTGCTTTGCGTAAATGTCCGGATTCTCCCACGATTGCCCGCCGAAATAGTCAGGTACGAACGACGGGATGTCGGCCGTTCCGTTAAAGCTCATTAAATTCGTGACCGGCGCACCGGCAGACGCGGCCTTGAAGCGCTTTGTTTTTGTGATGATCGTCGAGGTCATAAAGCCGCCGTAGCTCCAGCCCATTACGCCGAGGCGGTCCGGGTCGGCGACGCCCATTGCGATAACTTTATCGACGCCGGTCATCAGGTCTTCGTAATCTTTGCCGCCCCAATCCTTAATATTTGCACGGCGGAATTCGGTGCCGTACCCGCTCGAGCCGCGAGGGTTCGGACGCAGAACGGCATAGCCGCGGGAGGCGAATGTAGCGATCGGATACGAGCCGCGTCCGCCGATATAGCTTTGCTGAAACACTCCGGCCGGACCGCCGTGGACGTTTAGGATAAGCGGAACCTTCGTCCCGGCGGTGTAGCCGACCGGGTATGTGAGCAGGCCTTCGATGTCACGGCCGTCGGTGCTTTTCCACTTTACGAGCTCGGTTTTGCCGTGCGGCATCTTCGCCGAGCCTTCGTTCGCCCGCGATATACGTACCGGCGGGCCATCGTTGCTCCGGGTGTAAACTTCGGGCGCCGAATCCGCCGATTGCCAGACGAAGGCCCGCACCTTGCCGTCGGTACTAAAGTCGAGGCCGCTGAAAATGCCCTGGCCGGTGTCGTGTTCGACGATTTTATTTCCCGCGACATCAAGCGTATACAGCCGCGAGACCGTCCCCTTCGATTCGCTGAAATAGATGCTTTTGCTGTCCGGCGACCAACCGGCCATGCCCGGCGAGCTATCGTGCGAAGCGGCCAAAGCCTTTGGCGTGCCGCCGGCGGAGGAGACGATAAAGATCGTGTTGCTTTGGGCCCAGCGTGCCGGAACGTCGCTGACGAGCATCGAAATCCACTTGCCGTCAGGCGAGTATTGCGGCGAGCTTTCGGCGGCCTCGGTCGCGGCGAACGGCGTCACCTTCGCACTCGCGACATCGACAATCGCGATGTCCGACGATGTCCAGTCGTTTGCGCTCGGCGTTTTTACATGAGTGAAAACGATATTTCTGCCATCGGGCGACCAGTTGAAGCCTGTCACCTGACAGGCGTCGCTTGTAAGCTTACGCGCTTCCCTTTTGCCGCCCGCGTCCCTCGCGACCGGGATAACATAGAGGCGGGCGAGCTTTATATTTTCGTCGATCCAGCGAAAATCGTTCTTGCCCTTGTCGTTTTTGTCTTCGTCATCGGACTTGGCGTCTGCTGATGCAAACGCAATCGTTTGGCCGTCCGGCGACCATTCGAAATCGCTGACCGACGATTTTACTTCCGTCACCGGATCGGCTTCGCCACCGTTGACGCGCAGGATATAAAGGTTGTTTTTGTTGTCCTTGCGGTTTGATGTGAAAGCGATCCATTTGCCGTCCGGCGACCATTTCGGGTTGGTCGAGGATTTATCGCCGAATGTGACCTGGTAATTCTCCTTGCCATCTGTCGTCGCAAGCCAGATCTGTGTGACAAACTCGCTTTTATCTGCGGTCATCACGGCTTCGTTAATGGTATAAACAAGCCGTTTGCCGTCCGGTGAAACGCGCGGGCTGGCGATTGCTTTGGTTTTTACCTGCATCTCGGGCGTCCAGGTTGTTTGAGCGGCGGCAAAAAGTGAAGTTATCGATATGAGAGTGAAAACAAAGAGGGATTTACGAAGCAACATATTTTGATCTCCTGCTTAGATTAAGTCAGAACCGGGAGCGGTAGCGACCGGTCTCTTTTTCTCTCGGCTAGGAGACCGGTCAACTACCGTTCCCGGTTCCGACAAGAGAGAACCACCCCGTCCGCGAAACGCGACCACCCATCCTTCGTAAGAAGGGGAACCAGAACTTAAGAACCTAACTCGCGGCTTAGTGTAAATTTCCAGAGCATTCTATTCTGTTTCTCGTCAAAAATATAGCGGCCGTCGACGACTTTCCAAAATCCTAAAAACTCCCACTTGCCGGGCGACAGTTTGTTAAAGAGCGGCACAGCGATGTCGGTGTTTACGGCATCGAGCAGAGCCCGGTTTGCGGCGTCGAGCTTTTGATCGCCTCTGCGGCCGGAGCCAGTGTAAAAGATCGTGTCCGTCGTATTGCCGTGAAAATCCGGATAGCACGGATTTATCCGGCCAAAATCGGTGAGCAACGAGATCAAGCGGCCATTGCGCTGATAGATTCCGCGACGGATCTTGTGTGCTGCCGACACCTCGCTCCAATTCAGTATGGTTCCCGTCTTATAATCAATGCTCATTATGTCTCCGATAAAACGCCCTTATGTTTGCTTGACAATATTTTCTCTTTCGGCTTAAGATATTTTCACCTTCACAACCGGCACAGGCCGGATACATAATAAATAGTAGTTGTCACTTCCAGTGAGCCGGGCCGAGCCCCTGGGTGAATTGAGTGTTATGTCCTGCCCCCGCTTTTGGCGTGCCTTTGGGTATATTACTGTCTTCCATATTAATACCGTTCTCAAACAATGTTTAGAGATGAACAAACTACCATTCAGGAGGCACAATGAAAAAAATTTTGATGTTCGCGATCTGTATCGCGGTCGGGTTGACCGCGCTGGGGTTAACGCAATTTACCAGTTCGGGGCAGGAGAATCGTTTTAGAACCTCGAAGAACAAGATTTCAAGCAGCTACATCGTCATTTTGGAAGACTGGTCCGTAGGCGAAAGAGGCGAACGATCGAACGCCGAAGGTGTGGCGAACGAATTTACCTCCGTGTACGGGGGAAGGATAAAGCATGTTTACCGACACGCAATCAGCGGTTATGCGGCGGAGATGAGTGAAAAACAGGCGGTTGAAGTGAGTCGCGACCCGCGCGTAAAGTATGTTGAGGAGGACGGCGAAGTTTTCGCTATCGCGACGCAAACAAATGCGACCTGGGGTCTCGACCGCATCGACCAGCGCGATCTACCGCTCGACACAAGCTATACCTATGCTGCGACCGGCAGCGGTGTGAACGCATATATTATCGATACCGGCATCCGCCGGACCCACGGCGACTTCGGTGGCCGGGCCTTTGTCGGCTTCGACGCGATCGGCGACGGACAGAACACCAACGACTGCAACGGTCACGGCACGCACGTTGCGGGCACAACGGGCAGCAGCACTTACGGCGTTGCGAAGAACGTCAACCTTTATGCGGTGCGGGTTTTGAATTGTCAGGGTTCGGGATCGAATTCGGGTGTTATAGCTGGTGTCGATTGGGTAACGGCCAACCACGTCGCACCATCGGTAGCCAACATGAGCCTCGGCGGCGGTGTCTCGACCGCGCTCGATAATGCCGTTAACAATTCAGTTGCGTCCGGTGTAACCTACGCGGTCGCGGCCGGAAACAGCAACGCGGATGCATGTAATTCCTCACCGGCCCGAGAGCCGTCGGCAATAACCGTTGGTTCGACGACCAACACGGATGCCCGTTCGTCATTCTCCAACTTCGGCACTTGCCTTGATATTTTCGCTCCCGGTTCATCGATAACGTCGACCTGGAGCACATCGGATACGGCAACGAACACGATTTCCGGTACCTCGATGGCGTCGCCGCACGTGGCGGGCGTAGCCGCTCTTTATCTGCAGACGAACCCGACGGCTTCGGCAGCGACGGTGACCAACGCAATCGTCACCTCGGCCTCGACCAACAAGCTGTCGAGCATCGGCACCGGATCGCCGAACCGTTTGCTTTATTCGCTTTTAACCGGCGCCCCGCCTCCGACGCCAACTCCAACTCCAACACCTACTCCAACGCCAACACCGCCGCCGGGAGGCAACCTGTTTGTAAACGGAGGTTTTGAGGGAAGCGCTTCGCCGTGGGTCGGTTCGGGAACGGGTTATTTCTACATCGCGAACGGCAGCTATCCACACGGCGGAACCGGTTACATCTATTTCGGGGTGAACAACAGCCGGACGGGACAGTCGTACCAAACGGTGTCGATCCCGACAACGGCGGCCGGAACGCTCAGCTTCTGGCTAAACGTTACATCAAGTGAAACAACGACCAGCGTCCAGTACGACAAGTTGTTCGTTGAGGTGAGAAATACAAGCGGAACCTTGCTTGCAACTCTTGCCACGTACAGCAACCTGAATAAAGCCGCGGCGGGTGTCTATACCCAACGGACCCTAGCGGTACCCGCGACGTACAAGGGGCAGACTGTACGGATACAGTTCCGTTCAACCACGGACAGCTCGCTTGTTTCGACGTTCCGCGTCGACGATGCGTCGCTGCAATAGACAATAGGCGGAAACACGACCTGTGGGGAGTGTGTCTGTTGACAAAACGGAAAGAGGTCGTCTGAAAAGTGATTCGGGCGGCCTCTTTTTTTGTTGTCAGATTTGGGCAGGGTGGTTTAGTGGTTGGTGCTGAATCTTTGGAGGTTGTGGGCGAGGGCGATGAGGCCGAATTCGGTTGTGGTTTTGTTTAT
>JANNST010000041.1:0-24596 GCA_031402865.1 Chloracidobacterium sp.
TGCCTGGTGCGATACGGAGACAGGGGAGACGCGGACGATTGATCTGAGACATGATCTGGAAAAGGTTCGTGAGTTTTACACTTCGCTTCCCGAACCGGCTATTGTGGGCATCGAGGCTTCGGCCCGGGCCGTCTGGTTCGAGAACATGCTCTTTGAAAGTGATCATAAGCTATTTGTCGGCAATCCGGTTTTGATAAGAAAACGAGCCACATCGCGGCACAAGAACGATCGACGCGATGCGGAGCTGATACTCGATCTGCTAATGCGGGATGAGTTTCCGTCACTGTGGCGCCGCTCTCACGAAAGCAATCAGGTGCTCGAGATACTTCGCTTGCGGCAGAGCCTGGTGAGTCAGCGAACGCAGGTTTACAACCGTCTGCAGGCACTGGCACACAATGTCGGGCTGCCAAAGGGGCGAATGAGAACAGCCGCATTCCAGGCCGTGCTCAAAGCCGCCCGGATGGACGAGGCCGGATGCTTAGGCCGCTCGCAGCTATTCTCTTTGCTCGGGTCTCTGAACACTCAGATTACCGAGCTTGAGACATGGCTCAGAGCCAAAGCAGTGGCGAATAGAGAAGTGCAGCTGCTGCTAACGCAACCCGGCGTCGGCTATCTGACGGCCCTCTCGACGGTCCACACTCTCGGCGACGTGTCTCGCTTTACGAGGCTTGCCAAGCAGGTCACGGGCTTTGTCGGCCTCGACCCGCTGGAGCGTTCGAGTGCCGGTAAAGTTCGCTTCGGCTCGATCAGCAAGGCCGGTTCGCCGCTGCTGAGGTATCAGCTCGGCATGTCGGCACTGATCGCCACCCGCTTTGACATGAGACTCAAGAGTTTCTACAAACGGTTGGCAAAGAAGAAACCGAAGGCAGTAGCAAAAATAGCGACTGCCCATAAACTTCTGGTCAAACTCTCGATAATGCTGCGGGACAATATCACCGCAGACGAGTTTGACCAGCGTGGCCGCACAGTTGGCAATGCCCGTTCAACGCAAGGTCTGCAATGACCGTCCTCTGATTGGGCCAAGCCAACCCTCTTTTGTGAATGGGCAAAAACCAAAGCGAAGAGGCGCGGATCAATACATCATGGGCAATAGGATGATCAAAAAAATCATCTTCATTGATGCCCGAAGAGATGAATGAGTGAGCCACAACGAGCTTTACTCGATACGTCTAAACCACGCATCAGACAAAACCAAAGCTTAAGAATGCCTCCGGCGGCCACTCCGCGTGGAGCGGTGGGAGACATACATTAAGAAAAAGTGAACAAAATCTGTATTGTCAAAGATCCTAAAAACTACCAACCGCCATCGGCGGGACACTAGAATTCCATCTTGACAACGGTCCCGTCTTTAGAGATGCGTTAAAAACAGTTTCTAACGCTGCGCCTCTAACGTCTTTCTCGCAATTCCCGTCTGAATCAGATCGAATGCCGGGTTGACCTTCAAGGCTTCCGTAATCAATCGACCAGCTTCCCGGTCGTTGCCGAGTCCTTTTTCGATCATGCCCGCATGATAAAGAATTCGCGCGTCGTTGGTTTTCAGACGCATTGCCTCGACAATCTTTTTCTTTGCTTCCTGCAAATTTCCGTTTTTGTATAGGCACCACGCCAGAACATCGGTTGTGTAAATGTCCTTCCTCATCGCGTACTCATTTTCCGCAATTGCCAATGCTTCCTTGAGTTTCACACCGCGGTCCGCCCAGAATAATGCAAGTTTCTTTTGATCACCGGCCACACCGAGTTTTTCTTCGACCACCTCTACCAGTTCGTATTGCTGTTTCGCTTTTTCGGCGTCACCTCGCAGCGTGTAAACATGCCCCAAATTGATGATCGCATCGGCTGACGGAAGCCGGTTTTGAGCGTCCGTCAAATACTTTTCGGCACCTTCCAGATTGTTTTGGGCTGCCAGCACTCGTCCCTTCGAAGCCAAAGCGAGAAAATATCCGGGATAAACGCTTAGAGCTTCGTCATAAACCTTCTCGGCCTTGGCAAACTGACCGTTCTTCCAGTATTCGTCGCCCAGTTGAACAAGACACCAGCTTTGCGTTTCCGTCTCCTTGGGGTCGGCGGAGCGTGCGGCCTGCGCCATCATTTTCAAAGCTCCTTCTTGGTCGCCGTAAAGCGTCCGAAGCTGTGCCACGCGTGCATAAGATGCTGTTCCAGGTTTCGCGTCAACCATTCGCTGCGCCGATTCGACGGCACGCTCGTAATCACCAAGCTCCATTTGCGAATCGGTCAAAATGCCCAGGAGAAACGAATCGTCAGGAAACTCTTTTAACAGCTGTGTTGCAAGCTCTCCCGCTTCCTTAAAGCGATGAAACGAAAGGTGCAGCGACGCCTTTAACTTACGTGCGGGAGGGTCAGCCGGTGCAAATTCCAACGCCTTATCGATAGCTGATTCGGCCTTGGTTGTGTAAGAGAAATCACCGGTCTGTCTCGCACGCCGCATATAAAGAACGGCGAGTTGGTTGTATCCGGTCGACGATTCCGGAACTTTTTCGATATATCTCAAGGCCGCATCGACTTCGTTATCGCCACTTGCGAGCGGAGTATTTGCGACAACCGCTGCGTCCGGCGACTCGGCCAACTGCGTCGAACAGGCTCCCAGTGCCGCTGCAAGAACCAATATCAATGCGGACGTTAATATTTTATCGCTTCTCATATTGTTCTTGTTCGTCTTATTCCTTCCTGTTCCCGTCAATTCATGGTCGATTTTCTCGCCACGGAATTGAAGAACAAAGAAGGAACAGGATAAAAAAGATCCGTGTCCGGGAAAAGACAGAAAATCCCGGACACGGACATTCAACGGCTATTTTACCAAAAAGCCGTTTTCATCGACTGTCGGTATTCTCGACAAGTCCCACTCTTCTCTCGCCATAGCCGAGGTCGTAGGCGTGCTTGAAGGCCTCGGCTGGTTGCCCTGATTTGGCGGCAGCAAATACGGGAAGCGCGTAAGCAGCGGGCCTTCGGGGTTAAAGCTTACGCCGTCGCCCAACGTATTATTCGGTGCCACATTCGTTGGCGGTGTAAACGGCGTACCGCCCGCCATTGCGCGAAGCGCGATGTCGGTTACGTCGTCAAACACACGTCGTCCGTTCGGAAATCCGGCAACATCGCCGCCGAGCAGGCCAAGACGATTCTGTGCGGCGATTGCGGTCGGTGCTATAGCAACATTGAGTCTCAAAAACTCATGCGGCACACCGTCCGAAAGGAACGTCGTGTAGTTCGGCCCGGTCACGGCATTGACCGGAATGCCGGTCGCGAAAATCTGTACAAGATCGTTTCGCGGAGGCGGCGGAATAGCGATGCCAAAAACTGCCTGCATAAGACGAGCCAGTTCAGGATCTAGGATGGCCTGAACGACACGCGGGATCGTGCCATCGACCGACGGCGGAATGGAATTGAATGCATCCTTCAGGCTGAGAGGGATGACAACCTCATTTACCAGCGGATTGCCGAGACGCGAAACCTGCTGAAAAACGCCTTCGTTACTTTGAGTGCCGCCGCCCAGAACCCGGGTCGTACGGCGGCTCGCGGTTGCCCAAACCCCGATAACCGCGTCCGAAGCGGTCGGGCCTGCGGGAACCACACCTGTTCTTGTCAGATCCGCAATAGGCACTTCGATGGCAATCGTGCTGACATTGTAAGTTTTGGTCGAATCGATACCGCCCATTGAGCCCACCGACCGCAGATTCAACGCGTCGAAAACACCGAGGTCGATATAAAAATATTCATCCCGGTTACCGGCAAAAACCTTTCCGCCGCCCGGCAGATTGTAAACAGCGGGCTGCCCAAGGTTTTGCTCGTAATTGGGTGTTACTCGAGGGCCGACGTTAGCCGGAGGAGTCCGCAACCCGGCGGCCAATGGTCTCCCGACACGACTACGCCTGTCTGTCCTCCGTACCGTATATGTCTGCGGCATGTTGTAATCGAGATCGGCAAGGCTGCTGATCACGCCGTTTTCGTTGACAGTAGTGTGTCCAAGAACGGTATCGTTATTGACCGTCTGGGTAGTGAACTGAAACTGATAGGTAATATCTTCAGTTCCATCGCCTGTGTTGTCGATCTTGATCTCGTAAAGCACCGAATCGTCAAACCTGAACCACTGCGGTCCGCCCGACGGTTCCTGCAGCGGAATGTAGTTTGCGATCAGAGTTACAAATCCTTCGCGGCCCGGTTCGACGCTGCGAAAAGCATACGTGTCGGTGTTGTCCGCAAATCTGTCCATGCTGATAAGCGGTGCTTCGCCATGGCTTGACGCCATCAACGGAACGACCGTCATCGATAGTATTAGAGCGATACCGAGCAAGCCTTTGCCGATATCGCGAAATTGGTTATTCATACTTTTTTCTCCTCCTTGTGTTTGTGAGCATTAGCCCGTCCGCGGTCCCGGATATGTCCCGGAATCGCGGACGAGAAGTTTAGTGATTAGTGTGTGTCGTAGTTGGCAACCGGATAATCGCCGTTTAGACCAAACCCTTTCTGTATCAGTGCCCCGTTTGAGCTTTGGAAGTATCGGAATGCACCGACTACAGGGTCATAGATACTGACGTCCGTCTTACCGTCGCCGTCATAGTCGCCCTGCGTCGAGTAGTCCGGCTTTCGGCCAAGATTTACGGCATTGAACGTCTGATTCGAGCTTCGAATGTAGAACCACGTGTAGGTGCTTCCCTGCCGAAGCGCCGAAACGTCCGTTTTACCGTCGCCATCGTAATCGCCCGGCACCACCAGATCCGCTCCGACGCCGAAAGGAATCGAAGTGAAACCCGCCGAGCTTTGCTGCAAGAAGAACGTAGCCGGTGCGCTGCCCGTTCCGCGTCGCACGGCCAGATCGAACCTGCCGTCACCATCATAGTCGCCTGGGGCCACTATGTCGGATTCGACGCCAAACTCACGGGCGATAAAGAATCCATTCGAACTGTTCTGAATGAACCACGTCATTATTCCGCCTGAGCGGCGAACAACGGCATAGTCCGTCCTGCCATCACCGTCATAGTCACGTGCGACCGGCTCATCGCCAGACACGCCGAATTGACGATTGACAATAGTGTTGTCCGAACTCTGGATTATGTAGAATATTCCGTTCGTCGGACGCCAGACGGCAATGTCCGTTTTACCGTCACCGTCATAGTCGCCGGGAACGAGAAAGTCGGTTGCCGCGTCGCCCCAAACGGTCGTCCGCGTAATACCGTCCAGACTGCTTCTTATATACCAGGTGTTGTTTGACAGGCGGAAAAGTGCCTCGTCAGTTCTGCCGTCGCCATCGAAATCAAGTACTGTCGCCGCACTCGATGCCGTACTGCGAGCTATCGCGATACCGCGTAGCACAACGCCGCCGCCGATCGGACCGATAACGGTAGCCGCACCCGTTGTCAGATTTACGCTGTAAAGTGCGGAACTCGTCGCTCCCTGCACCTGCAACGCCGCCAACGCGGTATTATTGCCCGGAGCGATGTCGAGGCCGGCCTCACCCGTGACATTAACGCCAAGCCGTCCAACCGTGTTCAGAGTTCCGTTGTTAGGCGGATTCTGAATAGCTAGTACGCCGAGGTTCGAATCTATATCGTACAAGGTCGTAGTTGTCGCACCGCCGAAGCTGTTTGTATAGCCCGACGCCACAATGTTAGGGTTCTGGCCCGCGTTCAGATCGCCGACCGCATAAGCAAGAACTCCGTCAACCAAGTTCGTGCCGTCCACAGGGTTCGCCCGCAGGTTCTGTTCCGCGTCAGAGGTGATTCTGATCCGATCAGGAACCGGATTGAAATCGAAACCGAAATTAGTCCCCGAGATCGGTGTCGTTAAGGTGCCGACCGACGTGGCCACGCCTGTCGTCTGATTAATCCTGTAGATTCGGCTGGTGCTGCCGAGACCGAAAAGCTGTCCCGTCGCCGGTCTGAAATCGATGCCGAGAAGATTCTCGCCGCCCTGCAATCCGGTTATTGCAACCGTACTGAGGATAGTATTCGCCCGTGCACTGTTGAAGCGGACCAGATTGTTAGTTGTCGTCAATCCGAATACTAAAAAATTGGATGTGACGGCTGTTTCGATGGCAAATCCTGTCAGCGGTGTCGCTCCGTTTCCGATTGGACCAACCGAACTCGCACTACCGTTTGTAAGGTTAACTCTGTACAAGTTCGTAATTCCCGCAACCGACAGAGCTGCCAAAGCAGTTGAGTCCGAAGATAGAATGTCGAAGCCGTTCAGATCCGTAAAATCGACCCCGGCGGCGCCAACCGGCACCAGCGTTCCGTTGTTTGGTGGAGTTTGCGTATAAAGAGTGTCGGTCGAGGATGCCAGCACAAAGAGTGTTGTTGAGGTCGCACCACTAAAGCTGTTTGTATATGCGGCAGCCTCAACCCCTGTTGCTGCACCATTTATCACTCCGTCCACTATCGCGACGCCGTTGGTCGGATCGACGCGGAGATTCTGGCCGGTGTTCGAAACGATTCGAAGCCGATCAACGGTTGGATTAAAATCTACGCCGAATGTCGAGCCGGTCAAGGCTACCGACAACGGCCGCGGAGACCCCGCCGCGCCCGTGGCTTTGTTGATCACGTAAAGACGGCTTCCGTTACTTAAGCCGAACAATTCGCCGGTAAGCGGACGAAAATCGATGCCGACGATCGTCTCGCCACCCTGCAATCCAGTGATCGGCCCAACCGTCGTGACCGCAGACGGCGACGAGCTATTGAATCGAATAAGCTGGTTTGAAGAAGTGACCCCAAAAACGTTTGCAGACGTCACGCTGATGCCTTCGGGTTGTTGAGCACGCACCGACGCCCCGAAGCTGACTGAAAGCAATAGAAAAAACATGGTAGAAACACCATGCCGCAGAAAAGAACCCATAATATTTACCCTCCTTTAAATTAGCCGGTAAGCCGGTAAACTGTAGACATTCGGTTGGTCAGATAGTCGAACCCTTCGTTTAGATCGAACTTATTTTTTTTCTAATTCAAAAGGGTGAAACACAACGTCAGCATGGTTATCGAAAAAGGAAAACTTCGAATAAACCAAAGCACCGATATGTGAAAGGTTTCGCCAGAGGGCAGAATTCGGATTCAGCTTTAAAACCTTCGACGAATAAAAAAGGCACAATCAAAACATTTTGCCCCGGAAAATCCTTCGCAAATTCTGCTTTTCGTTGTCCTATTGGATTATTTCACCCGGCTAATTTAGCTTGACGACTTCGCCGTAACCGAGGAATTTGAGAAGTTCAGCACACATCGGTGCGTACTGAACCGCATTTTGTTATTCTAAATGTTTGTATTGAGGATTATTGTTACAGCAGTTTATGAACCCTGACAGCATCAGAAACTTTTCGATCATTGCTCATATCGACCACGGAAAATCGACGTTGGCCGACCGGATTTTGCAGCTCACCGGTGCCGTCGCCGATCGTGACATGGAAGCCCAACTACTGGACGACATGGACCTCGAGCGCGAACGCGGGATTACAATTAAGTCCCATGCGGTCAGGCTCGATTATAAAGCGAAGGACGGAAAAGATTACGTTCTAAACCTCATCGACACGCCCGGACACGTTGATTTTTCTTATGAGGTTTCCCGTTCCCTTTCAGCATGCGAAGGCGCGTTGCTGGTTGTGGACGCATCACAGGGTGTTGAAGCTCAGACGCTCGCCAACACGTACCTTGCAATCGAGAACGATCTCGAATTGATCCCCGTTTTGAACAAGATCGATCTCCCCTCCGCCGAACCCGAACGCATTAAAGAACAGATCGAGAGCATAATCGGCCTCGATGCAAGCCAAGCTGTACTCACATCCGCGAAGACCGGCCTCGGCATAGAAGAGGTTCTCGAAGCTATCGTCGCCAAGGTGCCGCCGCCGAAAGGAAGCCGGGATAGACCATTAAAAGCTCTTATCTTCGACAGTTGGTACGACAGTTATCGCGGTGTGATCGTGCTTTTCCGAATTATCGACGGCACGATCAAAAAGGGTACAAAGATCAAATTTTTCAACACCGGCCGCGAATACCTGGTCGAAACGATAGGTGTAAACCGCCCGCGGCCGACGCTCATAAACGAACTTGGTGCAGGCGAGGTCGGATTTCTTACCGCATCGATAAAGACCGTTGCCGACGTGCAGATCGGCGATACGATCACCGACGCCGCACGCCCAGTCGAAACGCCTTTCCCCGGCTTTCAGGAAGTAAAACCGATGGTTTTTGCCGGACTTTATCCCATCGACGCGGCGCAATACGAAGACCTTCGCGATGCGATGGAAAAGCTGCGGCTGAACGATGCGTCGTTCTTTTTCGAACCCGAATCATCAACGGCGCTCGGCTTTGGCTTCCGCTGCGGATTCCTCGGCCTGCTGCACATGGAAATCATTCAGGAACGGCTTGAACGCGAATTCAACCTCGATCTAATCACGACCGCCCCCGGCGTGCGTTACCGCGCCACGACGACCGACGGCGAGGTCGCCGAGATCGATTCGCCCTCGAAAATGCCCGATACGGGCCGTATCACAAAGATCGAAGAGCCTTTTATAACCGCCACGATTCTGACCAACGATTCATTCCTCGGCGGAATCCTGCCACTGCTGGACGAAAAACGCGGCGTGCAGAAAAAGTTCGAATATGTGACAACCGACCGCGTCATGCTGGTTTACGAACTGCCGCTGAACGAGATCGTTCTCGATTTCTACGACCGTCTGAAATCCGTTTCTAAAGGTTACGCGTCGCTCGATTATCACCTGTCCGGCTATCAGGAAAGCAAGCTCGTAAAGCTCGACGTTCTCGTTTCCGGCGAGCCGGTCGACGCCCTTTCGCTCATAATGCACTCCGACACCGCCACCGCAAAAGGCCGTCTTCTCGTCGCAAAGATGAAGGAACTCATCCCGCGCCAGATGTTCGAAGTCGCCATCCAGGCCGCCATCGGCAGCAAGGTAATCGCCCGCGAAACCGTAAAAGCCATGGGCAAAAACGTCATCGCCAAATGCTACGGCGGCGACATCTCGCGCAAACGCAAACTGCTCGAAAAACAAAAAGAAGGCAAAAAACGAATGAAGAAAGTAGGCCGAGTTGAGATACCGCAGGAGGCTTTTCTGGCAGTATTGAAGGTTAATGAAAGTTGACCCAATACAAATAGTTTTGGATACGAATGTCTTGCTTTCAGCTTTACGTTCGCAAATCGGAGCGTCATTTCGCCTGTTGAACTTGATCGGCGATTCGCGTTTTCAAATAAATATTTCGGTCGCTCTGGTTTTTGAGTATGAGGATGTTTTGAAGCGATCTGAAATGAAACTGGCGCTCACCAATAAAGAAATTGATGCCGTCCTTGATTATTTATGTCAAAATGCAAATCGGAGAGAGATTTTCTTTCTTTGGCGACCAATTTTGATTGACCCCAAAGATGACTTTATTTTAGAACTTGCCGTTGAAAGCAATTGTGACTATATCGTTACTTTCAACAAAAAAGATTTTGAAAAGATCAAATCATTTGGCATCCAAGCGGTACGGCCCGATGAGTTTTTACATATTATCGGAGAAATAAGATGAGTGTAATTGAAAAGGTTGCTATTCCCGAATCACTGCTGAAAAAAGTCCGTGAGTTTTCGAAACGGGAAGGCATTACCGTTGACCAATTTATTTCGTCCGCCATTGTCGAAAAAGCGTCAGCGTGGGCTACTGTCGAATATTTAGAAGAGCGGGCAAAGAGAGGAAGCCGCGAGAAGTTCTTAAAAGCTTTGAGCAAAGTGCCAAAAGTCAAACCGGCAGAGGAAGATCGTCTGCCCTGAAATTATCCGCAAAATTCGCCTGCAATGACTTCAAATAATGGTGGTTAGTTTTCCGCGATTTTCCAGACCATCGCCAAATACTACGGCGGCGACATCCCGCGCCATGAACTTTTTGCACACCAGATTACTTTCAACGAGGCGGTTGAATGTTTTTACAATGATTTTCAAGTTCGTAGAAACAAATCATTCACGGAACGATTTCAGCTGATCGGCGAAACCTTTGGTGGCCGAAAATTGAAGATCATTTTTCAGTTGAAACCAAATCGGATTGTAAGGATAATTACAGGTTGGGATATATGAATAAGAATCAGACAGAAAAAGAGATTGACGATTTTGTAATATCTCAGGCTGATGACAAAGACGCTTGGGAAAGGCCGATTCGCGTTAATCGGGAGAGAGTGTTTTTTCTAAATTTGTCCAAGGCTCTTGAGATTGACAGCGATAAGGACATTTTAAGCGGAACTCCCGTTTTTAGAGGAACTCGTGTTCCCGTCTCGGCTCAGCTGGAAAATCTGGAGAATGGCGTTACCCTGGACGAATTTATCGAGAACTTTCCCACGGTCAAACGCGAACAAGCCGTCAAGATTTTAGAGCTATTCAAAAGTTCGTTATCGCAATTGAAAGCCGCTTAGAGTAATAAGATGAGAAGCTATTTATTATTAACAACTTTCTTCATTCTTTTGATCGGCGATCTAGTATCAGCGCAGACGCTTTCTGCCGATTTCAAGAAAGCAGAGAGCGTCAAATTATTAGAAGCGAATCGCGAAGATATCATGCGTGCGTTCGGAGGCGAGTCTCCGTTTCATACCCGAGAGAGATTTTCGCGTGAGAACACGCATATTCGTGTTTTTTTTTCGAGCGGGAAGTGTACCGACGAGCAAAGTTTTGGCGTTAACTCCGACGATTAGAACGTTGGCGAAGGAAAAGCCACGATGATCTATATCAGCCCGAAAGCTTCGTTGAATATAGATCAGATGGGTATTGATTTTGCAAAATACCGTAAGGAACCGTTGTACCGAGGCCGAAAGGATTATCAGATTTATCACGATAAAAACGCGGGAATCGCGATCATTTTAAGCGGGAATATCGTTAATTCAATCATCCTCTTCCCTCCCAAAGCGTCCGATTCTCAACTCTGTAATGACAAAAAAATAAGAAGCTACTACTCAAAAAAAGATTGGAAGCGCGACCATCAACCGAAATACCTCTGCATTCTTACCAATCTGCCCTCGAACGTCGTTGATCTTATCGTAGCGAATAACAACGACCGGATAATGAGTGTTCGGGTTAAAGCCCACGATCCTGAAAACGATGTTCTGACCTACGCTTACAAAGTCTCGGCTGGAAAGATAGTCGGCGTTGGAGCAAATGTCGTCTGGGATTTGACAGGTGTAGAGGCAGGAACTTACACGCTCACGGCGGGTGTCGATGATGGTGCCGGTATCATTGGAACTACGATAACAAAGGCTGTCATCGTCAATTAGCGCGGTCATGCAGACATTTCATGCCTATGTTCCGGCAGCCTTCGCCTAGATCAAAATCTACGGCAAATATAAACCAGCACGTGAAAAACGTATCACGACCCGGCAATAAAATCATCGACCTTTGATGCGACGATCTGGCGTATCTCGTTCAAATGCTCGTCCGAATCGGCCTCAAATCTTAGAACAAGTATCGCCTGTGTGTTCGAGGCACGCACCAGTCCCCAGCCATGTTCGAAAATAATTCTTGCACCGTCGATGGTGATGACCTCGTTTGTTTTGGCGAAGTGGTCGGCAACGCGAGCAACTACATCGAACTTTGTGTCGTCTGAGCAATCGACGCGGAGCTCCGGCGTCGAAAACGTTTCGGGTAAATCACCGAGCAGCTCAGACAGTTTTTTGTCGGTTTTTGACAAAATTTCCAACACTCTCGCTCCCGCGTAAGTCGCATCATCAAAGCCGTAAAACCTGTCGGCAAAGAAGATATGACCGCTCATTTCACCAGCTAGCGCGGCATTCGTCTCCTTCATCTTCGCTTTTATTATCGAATGCCCGGCCTTCCACATTATCGGCACGCCGCCGTGTTTCTCGATGTCATCGAACAGATTCTGCGAGCATTTTACTTCGGCGATAATGGTCGCACCGGGCCGGTCCTTAAGAATTGTTCGCGATAGCAACACCATTAACTCATCTCCCCAGATGATTCGTCCGTTTTCATCGACAATGCCGATCCGGTCGCCGTCGCCGTCAAACGCGATGCCGATATCGGCGCCGGATTCGAGAACGGCCTTGATCGTGTCCTGCAAGTTTTCGGTTACAGTCGGGTCAGGATGATGATTCGGAAAATCGGAATCAGGCTCGGTGAAAAGCTTTACCAGATCGATTCCGAGCTTTTCATAAACCGGAACGCCCGTAACGCCACCCATTCCGTTCCCGCCATCGACAACGGCCTTTAACTTTCGCGGACCGAGATCGACCTTCGAAATTATGTCGGCAATGTAATCATCCACCACCTCGATCGTTTCAACCGTTCCATCGCCGCTCGAAAAATTTCCTGAAACAGCGATCTCCTTAATCTCCTGAATCTGCAAACCGAAAAGCGTCGATTTACCGAGGCAGATCTTAAAGCCGTTGTGATCCGGCGGATTGTGCGAACCGGTTATCATCACGCCGCCATCGACCGGCTTTGTATAAACAGCGTGGTAAAGAACCGGCGTCGGCACCATCCCGATCAGCACAACATCGCATCCCGTTTGATTGAAGCCTTCGGTCAGAAGCCCGCAAAACTCCGGCGAGCTTTTGCGTGCATCGTAGCCGATGGCGATCCGCCTGGCTCCGTTTTGGTTAAAGAATGTTCCGATCGCCTTACCCAAAATCGCAACCGTATCATTCGTAAGCTGTTCGCCGACGATACCGCGAATATCGTATTCCCTGAAAATGTTTGTATTCATTATTACTAGATAGCCACAGCGACTGTCGCCCGGCAAGGCACAAAACACCGAAATGAATAGTGCGAGGCGAATATCTCAACGATTTAGCCATTTTCCCGCACTATTGATATACTTGCCAGTTGCATTTAGGCAACAGACGCCTCGTGGTTAGCATCGAAAACTTGCGTCCGAATTGACGAATTCTAATCCAGATTATATGACAAGCCGTTTGAAATATTCATATTCAGCTTTAGTTCTCTCTTTATTTGCGTTTGCCTCAGGGATAGCCGCGCAAACGCCGACCGCCACACCTCCTCCTGACGACGGCGGCCAGGTCAAAACCTTTGAGGTTCGGCTTCCGGTAACGGTTTTGCAGAAAAAGTTGCTCGTGTCAGGCCTTAGCCGCGGAGATTTTCAGGTTTTCGAAGACGGCGTACCCCAAGAGGTCACCTTTTTTACCGATGAGAAAACAAATCCGGCCGTTTTTGTCGGTGTTTTGATGGACACGTCGCCGTCCACGGCTGGTAAACTCGGATTCTCCAAAGAGGCGGCCAAGAATTTTCTCTACACGGTCCTAAAGCTCAGAAAAGACAAAGCAGCGTTCATGACCTTTGACAATGAAATAGTACTCCACAGAGACTTCACGGATAAGACAGACGAACTGGACAAGGCCGTTGACAAGGTTAAGAAAACCGGATCGCAGACCGCGCTCTATGATGCCGTATGGCAATTTTCCGACGAGAAGCTGCGAAATGTTCCCGGCAGGCGTGTGATCGTATTGATCACAGACGGTGATGACACATTCAGCCGGGCCGATCTTAATGACGCTGTTGACATCGCCCAGCGTACGGAAACTACGATCTTTGGCATATCAACGAAGGCGGGCTTTTTAGGAAGCGTTCCCGGTGTCGAAGCCGGCACGGTCAAGGATAAAGGCGACAAATTTCTCACCCAGCTTTGCGAACGCACCGGCGGGGAAGCCTTTTTTACCGGCGACATGCTGGAATTGGAGAAGGCGTTTAAAAAGATTTCCGAAGAATTGCGGTCGCAGTACATCATCACATACCGGCCTGCAAACCAGAACTACGACGGGCGGGACCGCAAGATCGAGGTGCGGTTTACCGACAAGGAAAAGACGGACAAGTACAAAATTCGCACAAAGGCAAGCTACAGGGCTGTACGAGACAGCTTAAAGTAAATATGAGTTCGAGAAGGGTCTCGAACGGAGAAGTACAAATGGTTACCAATAGATACACTTTTACATTCGCGATCCTTTTCGTTTTGCTGGGCCTTTCGCTAGTCCGCGTGGAGTTTACAAAAGCTCAGCAAGCCCAAAATCCGCCTCAAACGGCGAGTCCCAGCCCTACTCCGCCGATTGAGGAAGAAGAGGGAGTGATCAAGGTCAATACCGAAGCTGTTAACGTCCTCTTCACGGCTCAGGACAAGGACCGCCGGCTATTGCTCGGCCTCAAACAGGAAGATGTCCGCATTCTGGAAAATGGCCAGCCGCAGGAAATTACCGCTTTTTCAAGACAGGTCGACCTGCCGCTCAGCCTCGCTATCCTGATCGACACAAGCGTTTCTCAGGAACGTACCCTGCCCGAAGAAAAAGCGGCTGCAATATCCTTTATCGAGTCGGTGATCCGTCCCGCAAAAGACGAGGTTTCTGTAGTATCGTTCACCGGCGAATCCACGCTTGAACAGGGCATGACGAATAACGTTAATAGGCTCAAGCGCGCTATCGACAAAGTGCGTTTTGTGGCTCCGTCGGGATACATCGGCGGCGGCGTTATCGCCGGAACGCCTCCGATCTCCGGTGACAATCAGGCTATCGTCGGGTCGACGGCGATTTGGGATTCCATTTGGATCACATCCGCCGATGTGCTGGGCCCGGCCCCTGAAAAAACGAGGCGCGCAATCATCCTGCTTTCGGACGGAGTAGATACATCGAGCAGGAAAAAGCTGGACGAAGCAGTGCAGGCCGCGATTAAGGCCGAGGCTGTGATCTATTCGATCGGCGTAGGCGACGATTTTTATGGCGGCGTGAACAAGGGCGTCTTGAGCAAGATCTCCGAACGAACCGGCGGTCGAGCATATTTTCCGCGTGACGAATCCGAACTGCGGCAGGCGTTTAAGCAGATCCAGGAAGAAATGCGTTCACAGTATTTGCTGGCCTACGAGCCGGCAAATCAAACGCTCGATGGGTCATATCGCAAGATCGAGATCCAGTTGGCAACCCCAGAATTACAAAAGCAAAAGGTAAAGGTCACACACCGGCAAGGATATTTTTCAAAAACGGCTCCAAAAAAATAGTTGGTCGGAATCAGTGCTGACGATACGGTGAGACAGTCGTAGAGCCGCCATCCTGCCTCAATGTCCAAGTTCCGAACTCAGTTCGATTCAACGCGCGTTACCAAATCGTGATAACGCGGGTCGCCGCGGAGGCCGTCAAGACTAGGGTCTATCCGTAAATACGGAATGCCCCACTCCCGTCGTTGATACGATTTCTCCAGGTATTCAAATGCTTTATCCTTGTCTCCTGTGTGGGCGGTCAAAGACGCTTCCAGAAAGTAGGAGCGTATTTTGTCTTCATCAAATCTTCTAACCCGCTCGCGGCCGACGCCGGGCCAGCCCGATGTCTGATACGCTTTCCTAAAAGCCTGAAGTGTCTTTTCGTCCTCCTTCCGTAGTGCCAGTGATTGCATAAAAAAGTCAAAGGCTTCGGCCTCGCTACCTTGCGAAAGCAGCGTGTTGATTAGCCAATGGTAAATGGCCCCGAAATTCGGGTCCATTTCTACCACTCGTTTGAATTGCGCGACCGCGTCCGCATCCCGTCGGGCGTAATACAAACAGATTCCGTAAGTTCTCTGGCTAAAAAGGGATGCAGGCTCAAGGTCTATCGCGGTTTTAATTTCCGAAATCGCCTCGTCAAAACGGCCGCGAGTCAATAGATAGCGCGAATAGATCTCATGGGCTAGAGAAGAGTTTGGGTCCAATTCGATGGCGCGTTTGCATTCCCGTTCAGCTCCGTCGTAATCATATTCGTAGAAAAATTTATTCTCACACAACGCGCTGTGCGCGTCCGCCAGATTTTCGTCCAACGCCAGCGCTTTATTCACCGCTTCAATTGATTTTCTATATTCTTCATGCGGGCTGCGACTTCCTCCGAAATTGCCAAGAGAGCGGTGTGCATGGGCTTTTCCCGCCCACGCCCGGGCATAATTCGGGTCAAATTGGATGGCTTGCTCCAAGAGTCCAACAGCATTAAGGGCGTCAGTCAAGGTCCTTTTGTCATACAGGTACATCCCCTGCAGAAATAGCCGATACGCATCTTCGTTGTTCGTTCCGCGCCCTGCCGGGGAACTGCTTGCAGTTGTGGCAAAACGGGCCAGCAATTTGTTGCCCACTTCGCCCGCGATTGCGTCCTGCATCGCAAAGACATCGCCCGCGTCTTTTTCGGCATTATACGTTTCTTCAATCTGACCCGTGTCGACATCAAGAAGTTGCGCGGAGATACGGATTTTCCCGCCCGCCAATTGATAAGTCGAGGCGAGAACGTAATCCACCTGCTGCTCTCGACCCGCGGCAAGCGAATCTTGATCGATGTCCGTGTATTTGCGGGTCGCGTTCAAAGGCCGGGCGAGAAATCCCTTCATCGAATTGATTCGGCGAATCAGGGAATCGGCAATCCCCATCTCGTAATTCTCGTTGCGGTTTGCTGAATCGATCGGGTTTAGCGGAAGAACGGCAATCGATTTCTTGCCATCCATGCCCGCCGCCGTTTTCCCTAAGTAGATAAAATAGTAGCCAAAACCGATTGCTGCGACGATCAAGCCTGCAATCGCATAGGCGGGATATTTCGGTTTGCTTTTAAGGACGGGATTTGTCGAAGTTAATTCGATGTTGGCGGACAGTCCGCTTGATACATCCGGCTGACTTTTATCTGTTTCGTGCCGCCAGTCGGCCAGAGCGACGACTGCTCCTTTGTTAGACGCGGAGACGGGGAGACGCGGAGACGCGGAGACAGAGAAAAACGCATCTCCGCCTCTCCGTGTCTCTGCGTCTGCTTCAGCTTCAGCAGTTTCCACCCGGCGCACTTCGGCGACAAAGCGATAGCCGCGCCGCCGAAATGTTTCAATCAGAGGCTTGCCGTTTTTCCCGTCGCCCAAAGTCTTGCGTAAAAGATAAAGATTCTGCGACAAATTACCTTCTTCGACGATCGAGTCCGTCCAAACCAACTTCATCAATTCGTCTTTGCCGAGAACTTCACCGGGGCGTTCAACCAGAGCTAAAAGCGTTTCAATAACCTTCGGCGCAAGCGAAATTTCCTGCTCATTTTGATAAAGCATCAGATGCGCGGCATCGAGCCGAAAATCTTCAAACTCGTAAATCGCTTTATGACGCAAGTTAGCCATCTTGATATTAAATTGAGGGACAATTGAAACTAAATCCAAAGACACGTCCGTAACCTCCGTTTTATGTTGATTACGGAGCGGACAAATTTATTTGAGAAACGGCTGTCTAGCAATGTGAATCTTGTAACATGCACTCTAACGCAAAATTACAAAAGAAGAAAGCTATTTTCTGAAACTGATTTGGACGCTCTAAGCCCAACTCGAACTCGGGAATTTGTCTCAACGAAGCCAAGTTCCTAACTTTTAAAGGAGAAAAAAATCATGAGACTAAAAATCAGAACGCTATCAACATTTGCATTGGTCGCTTTGACCATCAGTTTGTTTTCGTTGACACAATCAGCATCGGCGGTCAGCGACTGCCAAAAGGTGCACGGAAATCTCAGCGGCGGCGGAGGCAGCGGCACAATTACGCAAGGCGGAATACTCAATGGCACAACCCAGGCGGTTTTCACAAGCATGTTTACACCCACACCTGACGCCACCACGTTTTCCTTCACCGACGACTTAACCATTACAACCGGGGTAAGGCCAAGAGGCGTCTTAAAGACCCACAACGTCGGCATCTTTGACGTCGCGCGGGGCGTATTCAGCGCAATCAACCGTATTGACCCGAACACCAGCACGGGACAATTCGTCGGGGCGACCGGCGTGCTTTACGTCAACGGCAAGACGCCCGACGGCGGAGCGACCATCCAGGCGGAAATTACGGGCGAAGTCTGCTTTGCAAACTAGATTCACAGTCGGAGCTTCAGGGTGTTTCCGTCAGCAAAGCGGGCGGAAACACCCTGAAGCTTGAACTCCGGCAAAACCCTGCGGCGCTACCGTTAGTTCGATCTGGCCCCGGGGACAGCTCGGCGCCCGAAATAGCGGGTTCTGTGCAAACGCGCACCCTTGATCGTAATTTTCTACGTGATAATTCGCCCCTTAATAATCGAGAAGCTCCAGCATTCTGACTTTGCCGTTTTTCAGCCGAAGGACCCAAATAACGGTATATTCCGAATCGTCGAGGTTTTTGAAAAGGTCTTTCTTACCGATAAGATTTACTAGGCCGGGAATCGTATTCGAATGCCCAGCGACCACAAAACGCTTGATCTTTCCTTCCATTATCTCATCAACCAATTCCTTTGGTTTACGGGCGTCATAGATTTTTACATCCTTCTTTCGCTTAGCCGCAAGCGGAGCAATAGTCTCGCGGGTACGCTTAAAGTCCGTCGAATAAAACGCCCCGGGCCGATATTTTCCGATCATTTTCACAAGCTTTTGAGCACGCTCCTTTCCGGCATCCGATAACTCCGGATCGGTGCTGGTTGCATCCGCCTTCTCGGCATGACGCACCAAAATGATTGTAACGTCGCGATCCTGTGCAATGAGATCGGTGTTTCCAAGGGTAAAGAAAGTTACTACTACAAAGATAGAAGAGAGAATTTTCATAAGATTACGTTCACTGCGGCAACGGCCCTTAATAATATAGTAGAATTTCATTCGCAGATGAACGCAAACTCACGAAACAAGATTTTGAACAGCTTGGCACGGCTCTTGTCCGAAAACAAATCCGGCATTGTCGCGGCCAACAAGCTTGATGTCGCCGCCTGCCCGCCGGACGACGCCGTTATTCTCGATCGTCTTAAGGTCAATGAGGCAAAGGTCGACAGCATGATCGCGTCTGTAACAAGCGTAATCGCTTCGCCCGATCCGGTAGGGAAAGTGATTTCGTCGCACACACGCGAAGATGGCTTGCGGATCGAGAATAGACAGGTTCCTTTCGGCACGATTCTTATTATTTACGAAGCCCGTCCAGATGTGTCCATCGAGGCGGCAATCATTGCGCTCAAAGCAGGAAACAGAATTTTGCTTAAAGGCGGCAAAGAGGCTCGAAACACAAATCTATTTCTTGCCGATCTGTGGCATCAGGCACTAACGGAAAATGCCTCCGATCCGGACTTTGTGCGATATCTGGATATGTCGCGTGAAGAAACTCAGGCTCTGATCTCGGGCGAAGCGGAAAAATTCGATCTGGTTATCCCACGCGGCGGCGAGGCTCTCATCGCTTTTGTCGTGAAAAACTCCGAGGCGCCCGTCATCGTCAGCGGACGAGGCAACAATTTTCTGTATATCGACGAGGAAGCCGACCTTGAGATGGCGTTGAAGATCGCGCTCGACGGCAAAACACGCCTGAGCGTCTGCAACGCCCTGGACAAGATATTGATCCACTGCGAATGGCCAGATCTTGAGGCGCGTGTACGGAAATTGGAGGGTGACTTTCACGATATGGGTATCGAAGTTTTTGGCGATGAACCGGTCCGCGAGATCGACCCGTCGGTAAGGCAGATCGAGGACGAAGACGTTTGGTATGAAGAGTTTTTGGCGGCGAAGATCGTTATCGGCATCGTAGAAAATTCGACAGAGGCGATCGAAACGGTAAACACATATTCTGGCGGGCATTCAGCGTCGATCATTACGGCAAACGCAGAAACCGCCGGGAAATTCTTGGAGGAAGTCGACTGTGCCGCCGTCTATCACAACGCTTCGGTTCGTTTTACCGATGGCGGCGAATTCGGCCTCGGAGCGGAGATCGCGATCTCGACACAGAAGCTCCATTTTCGCGGCCCGCTAGGCGCCGAACACCTTTTGACGAATAAATGGTTCGTCTTGGGCGATGGGCAGATTAGAAATTAACCGCCGAGACGCGAAGACGCCGAGGAAGATTTTGCCACAGATGAACACGGATAAACACAGATGAAGACGATCGGAAAGCAATATATCTGTGTCCATCCGTGTTCATCTGTGACTAATTTCTTCATTCTTCCTCGGCGTCTTCGCGTCTCGGCGGTGAAATTGTTTTCACAATGAAAAAGAAACTCGTTCTAAAAATAGGCACGTCAACGCTGACAAACGGCACGAAGTTGATCTCGCGCGGAAAGATTGAAGACATCGGACGGCAGATACTAGCGTTGCGGGATGAATACGACATCGTCCTTGTTTCATCCGGTGCGATCGCCGCTGCAAAGCAGTATATAAACATCAAAGACGCCGGAAAACCCGTCGAATCGAAACAAGCGATGGCAGCGATCGGCCAGCCGCTGCTGATGCGTATCTACAACGAGGTCTTCAGCGATTTCGGCATCCAGACGGCGCAATGTTTGATGACCTATCGCGATTTCGAGAACGAAACGTCGCGTCAAAATACGCTCAACACAATCACTGAACTCATCAAATATTCCTATGTCCCGATAATCAACGAGAACGACACCACCGCCGTCGAAGAAATCATCCTCGGTGACAACGACAACCTTTCGGCCCTGGTCGCAGTCCTGATCCAAGCCGACCTGCTCGTCCTCGTCAGCGACATCGACGGACTCTTCGATAAAAACCCGCACCTGCACCCGGACGCCCAACTCATTCCCGAGATCAAGAATATAGAAGATGCTTTGCTGCTTGTCGAAGAACGCGATTCCGGCTTCGGAACGGGCGGAATGAACTCAAAACTCGAAGCCGCAATGCTCTGCCAAAAAGAAAATATCGAAACATGGATAGTCGGCGGCGGGCAGAATAACTTCCTGATCGATGCTTTTGCAGGAAAGATTACGTTTACAAAGTTTTCAGCGAGTTGAATTTATCGGAGCTTAATCAAGCGCTTCTTCAGCTAAACCATTCAGAATCATTGCGGCAAGTCTAAGGCGCTCTTTTGCGTCCAATTGACTAACGACGCCGTCATAAATTTCGTGGATGTCTGATGTGGTCGGGGCCGAAACTGTTTTCCCCAAAAATGCCGAATTCGGATAGGTCATTGATCGAGTGGCCTTTCTTCGATACACTACGCCATTTTCATAATTGGTTTGTTCGGGGTCTAGTTCATATTCGCCTTTATATCGATAGAGCAGGTCACCGAGCGGTCCACGAACCCTTGCAAAAAGAAGCCGCACGTCGGTATTAGACACAAGAGCTTCATTAACATATGCGTTTGCCCTACCTTCAATCTTACAGAACTCGCTAACAGTTTTTTCGTCATCTGAAAACTGATTGTTCCAGTTCTCATTCTCATAGAACTTTGGAAACCACAGGCGTTTTTTTGGCTCCACCGGATGTCGAATGTATCCTCGCTGCAAGCCCTTGTATTCCTTGCCAAAACAACTTGCGGCATCGGCCATTGTTCTAAATGCTGCGTCGTCTAACACGTCAATAAAACCTTTATCAATATAAGTTTGAGGGTTCATTTCGGCCTCCAAATCCCAAGGTTCGAAATCACTGTTCAGTGAAATTTCATTTTTGATCATATCCGCGATTCGATCACACGCTTTGTGAATAGCTTCGATACTCCGAGTCGCAACGATTCGAAAGACCTGATGCCCCGTCGCGTCAACGATATCCGCTTCCCTGAGTTTATCAGCCTCAACTTGGGTCTTGTGATGTCCTTCGTCAACCTCAACATGAATGCCCAATTGAGGAAAGTACATATCAGTCATCGCCCTTCCTTCGGGTCGTTTGACAAATTGTTGAGTAACGAACTTTACGCGGAGGTCGTTAAGGGTGTTCCAGATACGGTGGACTACGAGCCGCTCATACCTTTTTTTCTTTGTTTTATCGAGTTGCTTTGCGACGAATTCCAGTTTGTTCATCTTTGACCGTCGTGTGTTCAGGATTTGAATTCGTCAAGGTTTAGGACATTGACGGACAAATCGACGTTTTGGAAGTCGCGGTGGTTATTGGTGATTAAGTCGCCGTTGATGATTTTGGCGGAAGCGAGAATAACTGCGTCGGGAAGTTTTATCTTTTTGATCTTGTTCTTACGGTAGATTATTGTTTGTTCTGCAATTTCCCGAGTTATTTCAATGATCTCAAGAAAACCGAACATTTCATCCAAGACGTCCTTTTGAGACTTATCAGGGAAGTCGAACGCATAGACTTCCATGTACGTGATTATCGAGACACAGAACTCCTTACGACCTGACCGTAATTTTTTGCGGTCAATTAACCCTTGGGATAGGAAAATCAGCAGATTGCTATCCAGAACGGCCCTATTCCCATTCATCCCTTAATTTCCTTTGCCATTCAACGGGGTCTTCAATGCTGGCGAAAATGTTTGCTTTTTCCAATTTTTCGAACGCAGCGAAAAGTTTGTCAGTTTTAAATTCCTGCGATTCTTCCGGCTCCTCGTCCAAAATTGTAAGCAAAGCCCGACGATTGTTTGGCAGCCGAATCTTGGTTAGCAGTTTTACCCTGCCTGCTTTATCGATAGTAGCTTCTACGGTTTGCATTATATACACATTTTATCACAAGCCTTTACTTTTCAAACAAACATTTTCCCAGGATTCAAAATTCCATTCGGGTCAAATACTTTCTTGATGCCTTTCATTATTTCGAGGGTCGGTTTGTCGATGGCGTAGTGCATGTATTGGGATTTGACGTAGCCGATGCCATGTTCGCCGGAGATGGTGCCACCGAGTTCGACGGACAAGGCAAACGTTTCGGAAACGCATTCGCGGGCGCGGGCGATTTCGTCCGGATTGTCGCGGTCAACGACGAAGTTTACGTGGATATTGCCATCACCGGCGTGGCCGAAATTGGCGACGAAGGTGTTGTGTTTTTTGCCGATCTGCTCGATACGGGCGACGAGTTCGGGCACCTTCGACCGGGGCACGACAACATCTTCGTTGATCTTCAGCGTGCCGTATTTCATCAGGCTTGGGGAGATCGCCCGGCGGACGTCCCAGAGCTTGTCTTCCTCTTCTTTGGACTTTGCACGCAAAATATCAAAGCCTCCGTTTTCGGCGATGATCCGCTCGATCATGACTGCGCTTCGCTCGACTTCTTCCTTCGAGCCGTCAACCGCAACGAGCAAAATTGCTTCAGCTTCTCTCGATAGGCCGAAAGCAAAATTCTCTTCGACCGCCGCAACGCAAAACTTGTCCAACACTTCCATCGCCATCGGCAGCAGGCCTTCGGGTGTAAATTTCGTCAGTACCTTGCAGGCCGCTTCCATCGATGTAAAATTTGCCCGCACCGTTGAGGTCGCTTCGGGCGTCGGGAGCAGTTTCAGCGTCGCCTCGGTAATTATGCCGAGCATCCCTTCGGAGCCGCACATCAGGCCCGTCAGGTCGAATCCGACGACGTTCTTGACCGTCTTGCCGCCCGTCCGGATCACGTCTCCGCTTCCCGTGACCACTTCTAGTCCAAGCACATAATGCTTCGTCACACCATATTTCGGCGTACGCATTCCGCCCGCATTTTCGGCTATGTTGCCGCCGATAAACGAATCCTTGTAAGAAGCCGGATCAGGCGGGAAAATCAGGCCGTGTTCGGCAACCGCCTGCTGCAATTCAAACGTCGTCAACCCCGGCTGGCAGACGGCGTAAAGATCATCCACGCTTATCTCGATGATCTTTTTCATTCGGTCAGTGCCGATCACAATACCGCCATCAACCGGCACCGCGCCGCCCGTATACCCGACGCCGCCGCCGCGGGCCGTGACCGGGAAAAGTGCCGCGTTCGCGAGCTTAAGAATTGCCACCATTTGCGCGGTGTTTTCCGGAAACACGACGGCCTCGGGCGGAAACTTTTCTTTCACAGCATCGGCCCCGTAACGTTCTACCTTTTCCGGGTCGATCACGAGATTATCGGCCCCGACGATCGCTCGCAGTTTTGACAATACTTCCGGATTTGATGCATTCGTAATGGCACGGCCTTTTGAATTGAAGTGGATGGATTTGAACATAGTAAATACGGCCGACCGTTCTAAAAATACCAAATTCACAACATATCTGCTAAACTCTCAAAAATTGATTCATCCAGCAGAACGTCCGCTGTCAACCCGACATTGCGGAAGCTGCCAAAAACCGTTTTCCCTTACTCTGACATTCCAAACAAAAGGTGAAATTCTAAAATGGCCGAACCAGATAAAGACCAGATTCCGACTGACGATTACGAACGCGAACTTACAACCGACTTGGACGACGATACGCCGGATAAACCCAAGGGCATTGCTCTGCATACAAAGATATTGATCGGTCTTGTTGTCGGTATAACAGGAGGCTTGATTGCAAATTGGGCACTTGGCGGAAGCGATCCAAACCTCGTCTGGTTTGTCAATAATTTCACGCAGCCAATTGGAACATTGTTTCTGAATTTGCTGTTGATGATCGTCGTGCCGCTGGTCTTTTCCTCGCTCGTTGTGGGCGTTGCCGGCATCGGCGATATTCGTAAACTCGGCCGTATAGGGCTCAAATCGTTCGCCTATTGCCTGATAATCTCGGCAATCTCGGTCGTCATTGGCCTTGGGCTTGCAAATACGATCCGTCCGGGCGAGAAGGTCAGCCCCGAGATAGCGGCGCAATTGAAGGAAAAGTACAGTACTGGGGCAGCGACCGCTACCGATGCTCAGAAAAAAGCCGCCGACGCCGCAAAAGCTGACTCGCCGCTGATGCAAGCGGAATCGATTCTCAAGTTGCTTACCGAGTTCCGTCGCAGCCACCCGGCCTGCATTCTTGGCACCGGCAGCAAGGACGATCCGCGCGGTTTG
>JANNST010000042.1:0-4495 GCA_031402865.1 Chloracidobacterium sp.
GGTTCCCTTGATCTTCGCGATCACCTCTTCGGCAACATTTCGCGGAGCTTCGTCATAACGCTCAAAGTGCATGCTCGATGTCGCGCGGCCCTGTGTCGAGCTTCGCAGATCGGTCGTGTACCCAAACATTTCCGACAGCGGGACGAATGCCGTGACGATCGAAACATTGCCGGGACGCGGCTCCATCTTGTCGATCTGCCCACGGCGTCTGTTCAGATCGCCGTTGACCGCACCCATATATTCTTCAGGCGTAACGACTTCGATACGCATGATCGGCTCGAGAAGAACCGGCTTGGCTTTCTTAACCGCATCCTGAAACGCGAACGAGCCTGCTAATTTAAATGAAATTTCATCCGAGTCAACTTCGTGATACGAACCGAACAGAAGCCGAACCTTGATATCCACCAACTCATAGCCCGCAAGGTATCCACGCTGCATTGCATCGCGAACACCTTCCATTGTCGGCTTAATAAACTGACGCGGAATCGATCCGCCGCTGATCTTGTCTTCAAAGACAAAGCCTTCGCCCGGAGCCGGTTCGATTTCGAGTTCGACGTGGCCAAACTTACCGCGACCGCCCGACTGCTTCTTATAAATTTCTTTACCCGGAGCTCCCTGCGTAATCGTTTCGCGATACGCAACCTGCGGTTTACCTACATTCGCCTCAACGCCGAACTCACGCTTCATGCGGTCAACGATGATCTCCAAGTGAAGCTCGCCCATACCGGCGATGATCGTCTGGCCCGTTTCGTGGTCGGTATTAACTCTAAAACTGGGATCTTCCTGTGCAAGCCGGTTGAGCGCGATGCCCATTTTGTCCTGGTCCTGACGGGTTTTCGGTTCGACTGCGACACGCACGACCGGTTCCGGGAAATCCATCGACTCAAGGATGATCGGCTTGTTTTCATCGGCAACCGTGTCGCCCGTGGTGGTATTTTTCATACCGCCGATGGCGACGATCTCACCCGCGCTCGCCGTTTCAACGTCTTCACGTTTATTCGCGTGCATCAGCATGAGGCGTCCGACGCGCTCTTTCGAATCTTTAATTGTGTTGGTGACGTAGGAACCCGACGAGACCGTACCTGAGTAAATTCTGACAAATGCGAGCTGGCCTAAGTGCTTATCTGCCATCAACTTAAAGACCAAACCTGAGAACGGGGCCTTTGCATCGGGCGGGCGGCTTTCGATTTCGCCGGTTTTCGGATGCGTACCCTCGATAGCCGGAATATCCAGCGGGCTCGGAAGAAAATCGACAACCGCGTCAAGCAGCGTCTGCACACCCTTGTTTTTGAATGCCGAACCGGTAACAACCGGAACGATCTTCATCGCCAACGTGCCTTCTCGAAGGGCTTTCCGAATTTCCGCTTCCGAAACTTCCTCGCCTTCGAGGTATTTCATCATCAGGTCGTCGTCTATCGCCGAAACCGCTTCGACCAGTTTCTCGCGTGCCGCCTGCGCCGCATCGACGAGGTCAGCCGGAATATCGGTCGTTTCGTAATTCGCACCCTTGGCCTCATCGTTCCAGATGTACGCCTTCATCCTGATCAGATCGACAACGCCGATGAACTTATCTTCGAGGCCGATCGGGATCTGTAGAGCGACGGCATTCGCGCCTAAACGATCGAGGATTGACTGAAAACTTCTGTCGAACGAAGCACCCGCGCGATCCAACTTATTAATAAAGCAGATACGCGGCACGCCGTACTTATCGGCCTGACGCCAAACTGTTTCCGACTGCGGCTCAACACCCGCGACGCCGTCAAAAACACAAACCGCACCATCCAAAACACGAAGAGACCGCTCAACTTCCATCGTGAAGTCAACGTGTCCCGGTGTATCAATAATGTTAATTCGGTGCTCGGTGTTATTGCGTGTCCAGAAACAGGTAGTTGCGGCGGAAGTAATAGTAATTCCGCGCTCTTGCTCCTGCTCCATCCAATCCATCGTCGCGGTCCCTTCGTGGACCTCACCGATCTTGTGCGAAACACCCGTGTAAAACAAAATACGCTCCGTCGCCGTGGTTTTACCCGCGTCGATATGGGCCATAATGCCGATGTTTCTGAATTTGTCTAAACTGATCTGTGCCATTTTCGTAAATCGTCAATCGTAATTCGTCAATCGCAATCGCTCCTCTTATAACGATTCACGATTGACGATTCACGATTTACTAGAATCTATAGTGTGCAAAAGCCTTATTCGCCTCTGCCATACGGTGGACGTCGTCCTTTTTCTTCACCGCTCCTCCGCGTCCGCTTGTTGAATCGAGAAGCTCGCCAACGAGGCGGTCCATCATCGTTTTTTCGCTGCGGTTACGGGCATTCGTCACGATCCATCGGATCGCCAGAGTATTTCGCCGGTCCTTCGTCACTTCAAGCGGCACCTGATAAGTAGCACCACCGATACGACGCGATTTGACCTCCAGTGTCGGAGCGACCGTATCCAAAGCCTTCTTAAAGACCTTCAACGGCTCTTCGCCCGTCTTTTCAGCGATTTTGTCCATCGCCTTATAAAAGATCTCTTCGGCCGTAGTTTTCTTGCCTTCCCACATCATGCCGTTGATGAACTTCGTCACCACGACACTGTTGAATATCGGATCCGGCAAAACTTCTCGTCTAGCTGCAACTCTTCTTCTAGCCATAACTTTTGTAAGGATAAAGGATAAAGGATAAAGGATAAATTATTCCCTGATCCCGCTCCTCAATTCGCTCAGCTTTATACACTCTGCTGCTCGCTTTTGCCTTTATCCTTTATCCTTTATCCTTTATTTGGCTCCCTTCGGCCTTTTCGCACCATACTTCGAACGCGACTGGTTGCGATTAGCAACACCGGACGCATCAAGCGTTCCGCGGATAACGTGATAACGCACACCCGGAAGGTCCTTTACACGGCCGCCCCGGATCAGCACGATCGAGTGCTCCTGCAGGTTGTGCCCGATACCGGGGATATAGGTCGTAACCTCTATCTGGTTGGTCAGACGCACACGCGCGACCTTACGAAGCGCCGAATTCGGCTTCTTCGGTGTCGAAGTGTACACACGAGTACAAACGCCGCGCTTCTGCGGATTCGCCTGCAAAGCCGGACTCGCCGTTTTGTACTTAACTCTCTCGCGTCCCTTGCGAACTAATTGATTAATAGTCGGCATATTTTTCTTCTCTAAAGTGGCAGCCGCTTCGGCTGACTTCTTCTAGCTCCCCTCCTTGTTTAGGAGGGGTGGCAGCCGCTTCGGCTGACGGGGTGGTAGCTCTTAAATCACTACCAAAAAGCAAAACAAGTATCTCGCCGTACTCTTGCCGAATAAATTCAGCAGTTAGCACAAGATCACTTATGATCAAAAATTCTGTGTAAGAATCCCTTTAACTGAAAGAAAAAACTTTGCTGTGGCGTGGCATTATTAGAAATGTTCCGATCAAGCCCATGGACGTTGGTTCGCCCTGTTTACGCTACAATCCCTGTCTTAACTTTCAAAAATCAATCGGCAGTTAATGTTACAAACCACCCTGGGAACCGAACCGTTATAGTCCGAAACTTTAGATACTAATATTTTGTCGTTTTGGTGTCAAGTCATGCAGTGGCCTACGAGGATAAAACCGGAGTGGTTCGTCAATAAGGTCATGGGGTCGGGTTATCTGCACCCGGCGGGATTCGATAGACCTTTGTTCTCGGTCGTTCGTCTTCAGACTCCGCAACGGCAATCGTCATACGGCTTCGGTCAAACTTGAGCGAACGAATCATATGGTCTACGACAAGGTCAAGTTTGCGTTTAACCGCCGCTCTGCTAGCAGACGAAGGGAAATACTCGATGATGTAAAGCTGGTTGTTCGGATTCCCCAGTAGTTCTTTCGCCGCCGCTGCTAGTTTCGGCCGATTTATCGAGGCAACTGGATTTGAGAAATCAGAAATCAACAATGGCACTGGAAGGGCATCACAGATTGACAAGTTTTCCGACACAGAATTTGGACAATTCTTAGGTAATCCCAGAATCGTAATGGTCGCCGTTAGCGAACTACCTGGCATCTCCCTTGGATACAGAACGCCGATTCGTTTCGTCGATTGACCTTCAGTTATTTGGGCCTTGTTAAATTCCCAGTTGTACGTCAGATTTGGAAACGACTCTGGAGTCACAGAGACTTCGAACCAGATGATGTCGCCTGGCATCGGAATGCCGGCTGGCCCTGAAACCATTATCGTCGGACAGACTGTTTGTTTGGCCTCTTGATCCTGTGTTCTCGTGTCGATGTAACATATCAACACTACTAGTACCACCAAAAACCAATCCAAACGAATCACTTTGCTTGCCGCTGTCATAAGAGCATCATATCACCGAAGTCAATCGCTCTTGTCGCCAACGGCGACAAACATTAAAGCCTATCTCTAAAGACGGCTTCGATGTCAAGGTAGAACTTTATTGTGCCGCCGATTGGCAGCTTTGTTGTTTCAAGTTCTTTGACAATTTAGATTCGTTCACTTTCTTGCGCTAGTGTCTGAGGTTTCGTGG
>JANNST010000043.1:0-11074 GCA_031402865.1 Chloracidobacterium sp.
GCATAAACAAAACCACAACCGAATTCGGCCTCATCGCCCTCGCCCACAACCTCCAAAGATTCAGCACCAACCACTAAACCACCCTGCCCAAATCTGACAACAAAAAAAGAGGCCGCCCGAATCACTTTTCAGACGACCTCTTGGAGGATCGAAGATGGGCGGAAATACGTCGGGATTGCCGACCCGCCGCTTCAGTTATTAAGACATAACGTCATACTGCCCACTTCTCGTGTAATGCAGCCCCAAGCTGCATTTTTTGGCATCCGCAAATCCGTATTGCAAAAACAGTCTGCGGGGCCGTAAATATACATCTCTGTATACCCACAGTTTATTCCACGCATTTACCGGATAAATGTTCCAAAATATGTCCGAGCGCACGGCCCCGGTTAATGCTTGACATCCACCGCCGCGAATATTACCTTATTGAAAACGAATTTCATTTTCAGAATTAATCGGATGATCGGATAGAGATATGATACTTGCAAAATTAAAAGAGGCGACTCGCGACCAGCACGAGGCATTAGAAAAGGTTGTTGACGTGATGAATCGGACATTTTCGATCGGCGATTATAAAGAGCTGATTGCAAAATTTTACCGGTTTTATGCCGCCATTGAGCCGACGCTTCCCGTTGCGGAACTCGCCGATGCGGGGTTTGAAGTAGAGCCAAGACGCAAAACGCCGCTTCTCGAACGCGACCTGGAGAATTTGGGAAGTCTCGGCGACGCGAAAAAAGCTCCGCCGTTTATCGATATTCCGACGCTTGATACGGCCGCAAAGGCGTTTGGCAGCATATACGTGATGGAAGGGGCGACGCTTGGCGGACAGCTAATAACGCGGCAGCTAAAAGAGCATCTCGGCATAACGCCTGAAAACGGCGGTGCGTTTTTCAACAGCTACGGGCATAACGTCGGGCCGATGTGGAAGGCGTTTGGAGCGAGCATAACGGCATTTGCCGAAACGGCGGACGATGATGAATCGATCGTAAACGCGGCTAGGGAAACGTTTGACAGCTTTCGCCACTGCTTCGATGACGCCGTCAGGAATAAAACGGTCCAGTAATTCTAATAAGTATAAGAAGAGAATTTCACGCGCTGACGGCTAACGCCCTGCGCTATTTTTCGATAACCTTACTAGTAATACGAGTTCGCAAGGGGAAAAATAACATGTCTTTATCAACATATTGCGGTTCGCGGTTTCCGCTTCGCATCACATTTCTAACACTAATTACGGCCCTAATTCTCGCCTCGGTCTCTTTTGGACAGGTCGCGCCGGGCGTCGAAGTCAAGGTCAGGGACACTGCCGGTGCGGTTGTTTCTGGAGCAAATGTGAAGCTCATATCGCCAACAGGCATTGAGCGTACCGCATCAACCGGGAGCGACGGTTCGGCGCGGTTTAACGATCTCAAACCGGGAATATATCGCGTTCAGGTCGATGCGACTGGTTTTCCTGCGGTTATTCGCGAATTGGCGGTAGACGCGGCATCATCCGGTTCGATAGACGTTATTCTGATGCTCGGCGCAATTCGCGAAGACGTGACGGTTACGGCTACGCGAACGCAGATCTCATCCGCCGAAACGGCTGTGCCGGTTAGCATAGTCGGCAGGGAAGAGATCGAACGAAAGGCCGTGAACACTGTCGGTGATATTTTTCGTACGCTGCCCGGTACCTCGACATCGAGCGAAGGCCCATTTTCGGTCCGGCCACGTATTCGAGGGCTCGACAGCAACCGCGTACTAATTCTCGTTGACGGCGAACGGCTAAACAACAGCCGCACATCGACCGGACAATCCGGTATAGAAACGGGCCTTGTCGAAACATCGCAGATCGAATCCGTCGAGGTCGTTCGTGGCAGCGGTTCGGTGCTTTACGGAACCGACGCTCTTGCCGGCACGATCAACATCATTACACGCGACACGCCGCCGAGGCGTGACAGCGGGTTCAGGTTCGGTGCCGCACTCGATACGTTTTACAGTTCGAATGAGAACGGCCGGCGTGGAAACGTGACCGTAAACGGATCGAGCAAATTGTTTGCGTTTCGCGTCGCACAATCCCTGGAACGCTTTGACAGTTACTTTACCGGAAAAGCCGACGGAGCGGTTCCGGCCGACGTATTGGCTATCGGCGGTATTACGACTGACGGCGAAGTACTGAATTCGCAGTCGCACGGCAGCAACACACAGGCGACAGGCCGATTTTTTATCAATGATACGAACACGGTTCGCCTCAATTACGAACGGCGTCGAGCGGCTAATATAGGTTCGGCGGCGCTGGTCGGCGTGTTCAACGGCTTCTTTCCGTTTTCGGATCGTGATAAGTTCAGCGGCCGTTACGATACGGTGAATCTTAACGAATATCTGCAGCGGGTTTCGATCAGCGGTTACTATCAGACGCAGCTTCGCAATTTTACAAACATCCTGACAGTCCCGCCGGTACTGCCGTTTTTCCCGGGGCAATATCAGTTCAGCGAGACGATCACAAATACAAAGACCGCAGGCTTCGATCTGCAAACCGACTGGAAGCTCGGCAGGAGGAACCAGCTTGTTGCGGGTGCCAGCTTTTTCCGCGACGAAAATACGGACCAGCGATTGCTGATAACTTCGACCACGTCTTTTTCTCCCAATCGGACAATCAGAAACTCCCGCAGCGTTCCCGACGCGAGCTTGAACAACATTGCCGCGTTTGCCCAAAACGAGTTTCGCGTCAACAGCCGTCTTAAATTGATCGGCGGAATACGCTTTGACCGGTTTGCGACGAATGCTAGACCGACAGCCGAATTTACACTTGACGCTAGATTTACGCCAAGTCAGATCGAGGATCTGGGCCTTCTAGGGCTGACCGACGGGCTAAAAGTCACAAACACGGCGGTCACGGGCGACTTTGGCGCTGTTTACAGGGTGACGAATAATCTTAGTGCGTCGGCGAGGGTCGGCCGATCATTCAGGACACCGAACATTTTTGAACGCTTTTTTACGGACTTCGGCTCGGTGGCGGGCTTTTTGGTCGGCAATCCCACGTTGAAACCGGAAAGCGGTATTAACTTCGATACAAGCCTTAAATTCCACACGTCACGTTTTTCCGGTGCTGTCACTTATTTCAATAACTTTTATGAGAATTTTCTTGCGACCCCAGCGGCTCGGGACCGCAACGACGTTGCAATCGTCATCATACGCCCGCCAACGCCGCAGAATCCCAATCCGCCCCCAATACCGGTCTTTCAAACGCAAAATGTGAGAAAGGCACGCATTCAGGGTTTCGAGGCCGAGCTGGAAATACCGATCAAGATCAGCATCGGTTACCTGACGCCGTACGGTAATTTCAGCTATTTGCGTGGTGACAATTTAACTAACGATGTTCCTCTCGATTCGATCAGCCCGTTTCGCACCAATGTCGGCTTCAGATGGCAAAATTTCCTCAAGAATTATTTTACCGACTATAACGCACGCATCGTCGGGCGGCAGGACAGGCTTTCGCCCACATCGCTTTTGCCTGTGACGCTAGGCGGAAACGGCGGCCCTGAGCCGGGATTCGTAACTCACAACCTTAGCGGCGGATACTATTTCCGTCGTGAGCGGTTTAATTTCAACATCAATTTAGGCGCTTCGAATATCTTTAACCGGTCCTACAGCGAACAGTTCACGTACGCACCGGCTCGCGGCCGCTCATTTACGATCGGAACGACGTGGGAGATAAAATAGAAAAAAAAGCTCCGTGGACTAGACGGAGCCAAGAGGATTGAAGAGGGGTTTATAAGGTTTGGAATTGCCATAACAAACCGATTTATACTTATTAATGCATATCAAAACCGCTCTTTATAATGTATAGCCCCAAGCTATACGCCTCATTTCGTTGCAAAATCTATGCCCTGGACGGCCGTTAGCTGCTAAGTGTTGTAGGTATAGAAATTAGCGAGTTAGTATGCGTTTTTGGTATGTCCGCTATCGCGTCAAAAGACCCACATTGTACCGAAAACAGTCACAACTACTGTCGGATTACGTAACAAAACAGGACGCGGTCCATTCGAATCGCGTCCTGTTTATCTGAAGTCACTTAAACAGCTATTTAAGCTTCACCGCGGTAAACGCCATATTCCCGAGACCCGGAACTACCAGAGTTCCGCTCATCTTCTCGCCATCAACAACGCCGTCAAGTTGGATCTCCATCGGCTGGCCTTGAACGTCAGCTTTTATAACTGCCTGTACGTTCGTGCCACTGATTTTCCCTTTTTCCAGAATGCCGTTGCCGAGATCGGAAGCGGTAGTACCAACGAAATCGGCTCCGGTCTGTTTGAGGTCGAGATTGAGTTGAACTATCTGTCCACCGGCATCTACATTCATTGTCCATTTACCCGAGACGTTCGCTCCAGCCGCAGCCGTCATATCGGCCGGTTTTGCCATCATTACCGTCTTCGGATCTACTGTAATCTCACCTAAACGTTTCGCCACCGACGGCGTCATCGTTTCCTGATAGCGTCCGCCGATATGTTTGGCAAGAAACTTTTCGGATGAAGCGACCATCGCCATATTATTCACCGGACGTGCGAAACCGTGGCCTTCGTCTGGCGCTACCAGATACTCCACCGGATAATTCCGATCACGTAAAGCGATTACGATCTGATCGGACTCACGTTTATTGACACGGGGGTCGTTTGCTCCCTGCACAACCAGGAGCGGTGTCTTGATCTTGTCCGCGTTCGTCAACGGCGATTGACGCTTCATTTGTGCAAGGCCTTCAGGCGTGTTCGGATCGCCCATTCGTTTGTAAAACACAGTGCGGATTGCTTCCCAATATGGCGGGATCGCTTCCAGGAGCGTCACAAGATTCGACGGTGCGACGATCGCGACACCGGCGGCGTATTCATCGGGTGTGAATGCGACACCGGCCAGCGTTGCATAACCACCGTAGCTTCCGCCCATGATCGCCACACGTTTCGGATCGGCGATGCCCTGTTCGACTAAATATTTCTTGCCCCAAGTTATATCGTCCTGCATTTTTTGGCCCCATTCGTTGTTCCCGGCGTTCAGGAATTTCTTGCCGTAACCTGTCGAGGCGCGGAAATTAGGCTGCAAAACTGCGTAACCGCGATTTGCGAGAAACTGAGCGTAAGAATGATAGCCCCATGAATCACGTCCCCACGGGCCGCCATGTATATAAAGGACGGTCGGCAGGTTTTTGCCCGATGATCCCTTCGGAATCGTCAGATAAGCCGGTATTTCCAGTCCGTCCGACGATTTGTATCGGACAGGCTTCATAGGCGAGAGCGCATTCCGATCGAGCTTTTCTCGCACCTGGTAAAGGCTTTTTAGGTTCTTCGTCTTGCGGTCGTAAAGCCAGACGGTGCCCGGATCGACATCGCTGTTCGTTACTACGATCCATTTCATCTCGTCCTTTGTTGCGGACTGGAAGTTCACATCGCGATCGCCGAGGCGTTTCTTAATGTCGTTATACGACTTTTCAAATTCCTTGTCCTTGAAGTAAAACCGTTCGCGGTCATCCTCGTACGATGTCGCGACGAGTTCGTCCGTCACGTCGGAGAAATTAGCTCCGCCAAAATCGACCTTGCCAAGCGGATCGCTTTCGACCTTTGTCACGGCACCGGTTTCGGCGTCCATCAAAACAAACTCGATCAGGTCGAGATTGCCCTTATTCGTTTGTATGTAAACGCGTTTGTTGTCTTTGTGGAAACGCACCGGACCGCAGGTTTCAAATGCGTTGCAGTCGTAAATCTTTGTCGCTTTGCCGTCGGCACCGATCTTAAGTATCTCCGTATCGCCATTCTGCGCGGCACGCGTTGCAAGCCGGAGCTTGTCGGCGTTGTCAAAAACCATTCCCTGATAACGGTCTTTGTTTTCACTGATCAGCGTACGTTCGCCAGTCGATATCTTTACCTTATAGAGGTCGTGCCAAGCCTTATCGCGATCGTTGATGCCGACATACATGGCGTCCGGATCCGAATCGGGAACAGCCTGGATCAACGCACGGATGCCCTTTGCGTCGGTGATATTACGCGCAGCCGGAACGTCCGAACCGGCAGCGGGTTTGTCCGCCGGATTGACGGCGTAGACGTTGAAATTTTCATCTCCGCCTTTGTCCTGCACGAAAAGGATGAACTTTCCGTCACGCGACCAAAAGTAATTGCGCACGGGCCGGGCCGTATCAGCAGTCATCGGACGAGCGGCCTCAAAAGCCTCATCTACGCCTTTTACCCAGACGTTCATCGTCTCCTTATAAGGTTTGATGAACGATATATACTTGCCGTCCGGCGAGATCTGGGCACCGGCGTATTCCGGGTTGCCAAAGATGACTTCACGATCGATTAGTGGCGGCTGTTGTGCCAGCGTATTGGTTGAAAATGCGGTATGGGTCACAAGAATACTGAGAGCAATCAATAGTTTTTTCATAAAGTTTGGTTTCTTTCCGGATAGGTACGATTTGGTAGTGCTTCAGTTTGAATTCTACTTTAATTGACACGCCTTCTCTCCGACCTCAGCGTCTGTCTCTGTGACCTCCGCATTCAAATATGCTCCCGCAGAAACTCAACCCAGAGGGCGGAGAGACTTTCGCTGAGATCGGAGAAAAGAATTCCATTTCAAACCGATGAACTACCTACGATTTGAATAATCGGATTGTTTCCTCAAAGCTGAATTAAATATCGCCGATCCACGCCTTTTTGCGAAACTTAGCTTCGCTCCAAAAGCCCCTGATCAACTCGATCTGCTCCTCTTCGCCTTTTTCGAGAAGCACGGTGATCACGTCGAAGCGAAACGCGATCTCTTTCAGTCCGAATATTTTGCGATAGATGCGTGCAGTGCGTGTAATTTGTCTTTGCTTTCGTCTATCAACGGCTGACAGCGGCCCCGCAAACTCAGCCGATCTACGCGTTTTTACCTCGGTAAAGCACAGAATGTCGTTTTCCAACGCGATCAGATCGATCTCGCCTGTTACCTGCACGCCCTTTGAATTTCTGCCGACCGGCACTGTGAAATTCGACACAACAAGCCTAAATCCATTCCCGGTCAAATAATCAGCGGCCAACTGCTCGCCCAAATCTCCAAGCCGCCTTGAGCTTTGCACGCGAACTTGTTTATCCTGAGTGATAACCGAAACGATTTCCGACATTTTCAAAAGGGGTGATAATGAGATCAGATTGTATCAAAAAGTTTTCCGCAATAGTAACTATCGTATGCAGCACAGTGTTCGTCGCGTGCGGCCAGACAGCCGAACCCGCAAAGCCCGCGGTATCGACCGGGATGCCAGCCATTGTGCAGTTCGAAAAACCTGTGGTCACAAGCGTAGATCCGCTATCGCTGCCAAAGCCTTTTGCTACCGAAAGTGCCCGCAGGAACTCGCAACGCATACCGCAGCCAGCTGACGCGAAGCTTAACGTTCCGAAAGGTTTTAAAATCAACGTATTTGCCGAGGGAAACTTCCGTGAACCGCGTTGGATGGCATTGGCACCGAACGGCGACGTGTTTCTGTCGGATGCCCGTGCGAATTCGCTGATCGTGCTGCGTGATAAGAACAAGGACGGAGTTGCCGAGGAGCGTTTCTTGTTTTCGGACGCATTGGCACAGCCGTTTGGAATCGCGTTTCACAAGGAGTGGGTCTACGTTGCGAACACCGATTCCGTCGTGCGATTCAAATACGCTAGCGGCCAGACGAAGGCTGATGGACCGCCGGAAAGGCTTGTCGAGTTGACAGCCGGAGGTTACAACCAGCACTGGACACGCAATATCCTTTTCTCGCCTGACGGCACCAAGATGTTCGTGTCGATCGGTTCGGCCACCAACGTCAGCGTTGAAGCCGATCCGAAACGTGCGGCGATATCGGTGTACGATCCTGACGGGAAGAACCACCGTATCTATGCCGCTGGATTAAGAAATCCTATAGGTTTGGCATGGAATCCGGTGACCGGACAGCTCTGGACCGCGGTCAACGAACGCGACGGTCTTGGCGATGACCTTGTTCCCGACTACGCAACGTCTGTCAAAGAAGGCGGTTTTTACGGCTGGCCATATTCGTATCTCGGACAAAACGAAGACCCGCGTCGAAAGGGTGAGAACCCTGAATTGGTCAAAAAAACCATCGTGCCTGATGTCCTATTCACCTCGCACGTAGCGGCTCTCGGCATCCAGTTCTACACGGGCAAGATGTTCCCAAAGGAATATCATGGAGATGCATTTGTCGCCTTTCACGGCTCATGGAACCGCCAAAAACTCTCTGGCTACAAGATCGCCCGCATTCGCTTTAAGAATGGAAAGCTCGTCGGAAACCAGTTCGAAGATTTCATCTCCGGCTGGCTCCCGTCCGAAGACAGCAACGAAGTTTGGGGCCGTCCAGTAGGCTTACTGGTAGCCGCCGACGGCTCGCTGCTCATAACTGATGACGGTGGCGACAAGGTCTGGCGTGTGAGCTACGGCAAATGACAGAGTGTAATACGCGGGTCCTTCTTAAACTCCCCTCCTTGCTTTTTTTAGGAGGGGTGGCAGCCGCTTCGGCTGACGGGGTGGTAGAGCACGTTGGGTTGTGAAAACTTGGACTGTATTTGAACTCGATACATATATCCACATTGTTCATTCGCCAAGCTTATCTACCACCCCGTCCGCGAAACGCGGCCACCCCTCCTATTCAAGGAGGGGAGTTTTCGGATTCTTCGTTTTCCCGCCATCCGAAGAAATTTTCGATCCGGTGCATCACGTAAAGAATGTCCTCGAAGACCAGGAAATTCTCGAATCGAATAACCTTGATGCCGAGGCCGCCTAGGTATAGCTTTCGCTTCTGATCGTACACGGCGGCGGTATCGGTTCTGTGAACCTCTGCGTCCAGTTCGACCGCTAATCTTTCGGAGTCGCAATAGAAATCAAGGATGTAATTCCCACGCTATGTTGCCTGCAAAACTTACGGCCGGCAAGATTGGAATTTTTCAAGACTGTCCAGAGAAAGGCTTCGGCAGGTGTGAGGTTCTTGCGAAGCTTCTTGCGACGCGGTTCGAGGGTTGTTTTGTCGTGGAGCCTTTCTCTCATTGACTCTTGCAGCGTTGTCTACCACCCCGACCGCGAAACGCGGCCAACCCTCCTAAGCAAGGAGGGGAGTTAAGAAGATCTAGCACCCCCACTTTTTGTGAACGTAACATCCGTAAGATCGTAACCGTTTGTAACACCTGTAACTGTTACACTCTCTACTTAAAATGCAGGCTCCTCGTAGATCCCATAGACATCACGCAGAGCTACGCATATTTCTTCGACGGTGGCGTAGGCGGCGACGGCTTCGATGATGGAAGGCATTGTGTTATCACCGTTCTTTGAAGCTTGTTTAAGCTTTTCGAGCGAGTTGGCGACGGCACCTTTGTCGCGGACGGATTTTACGTGTTCGAGGCGGAGAAGCTGGTGGTCGCGGACGCCTTCGTCTATGAGAAGGGTGTTTATCTTTGAGCCGTCCTCTTCCATCTCGTATTTGTTGACGCCGACGATGACCTGCTCTTTTCGTTCGACGGCCTTCTGAAATTGATACGCCGATTCCTGTATCTCACGCTGCGGGAACCCGGCCTCGACCGCTTCGACCATTCCGCCGAAGCCGTCTATCTTATCGAAATAATCGAAACATCCGTCGATCATCTTCTGCGTAAGCGATTCGACATAGTAGCTGCCGCCGAGCGGGTCGACCGTGTTCGCGACGCCGGTTTCCTCGGCAATGATCTGCTGTGTGCGGAGCGATATCAACGCAGCTTCGTCGGTAGGGAGTGCTAGGGCTTCGTCATATGAATCGGTGTGCAGCGACTGCGTCCCGCCGAGCACCCCGGCGAGTGCCTGGATCGCGACGCGGGCGATATTATTCAAAGGCTGCTGCACGGTCAGCGAAACCCCGGCCGTCTGCGTGTGAAAACGCATCTGCATCGTACGAGGACTCTTGGCTCCGAAACGCTCCTTCATCGTTCGTGCCCAGACGACCCGGGCAGCACGGTATTTAGCGATCTCTTCGAAGAAATCGTTGTGAGCGTTGAAGAAAAACGACAGACGCGGGACGAAATCGTCAACATCCATCCCACGGTCAACGCCGTACTTCACGTACTCGACGCCATCACGCAGCGTGAACGCAAGCTCCTGCAAAGCGGTCGCACCGGCTTCACGGATATGGTAGCCGGACACCGAGATCGGGTTGTATTTAGGGACGTGCTTTGTGCAGTACTCGAAGGTGTCGATGACCAGCTTCATCGCCGGTTTGATCGGGTAGATCCACTCTTTTTGTGCAATGTATTCCTTTAGAATGTCGTTCTGCAAGGTGCCGGAGATCTTCGAGAAGTCAGCCTTCTGCTTTTCAGCGACGACCAGGTACATCGCAAGGAAGATCGGTGCAGGAGCGTTGATGGTCTGCGAAACGGTCACGCCATCAAGCGGAATGCCGTCGAACAGCACCTCGAAATCGGCAAGGGAAGAAACGGCAACTCCACATTTACCAACCTCGCCTTCAGACAGCGGGGAATCGGCGTCGAGGCCCATCAACGCAGGCAGATCGTACGCGACGGACAAGCCCGTCTGGCCGTGTTCCATCAAGTACTTAAACCGTCGATTCGTGTTCTCAGGGGAACTAAACCCCGCGAACTGCCGCATCGTCCACAGCTTGCCTCGATAACCGGTCGGGTGAATGCCTCGTTTGTACGGGTACTCGCCGGGATAGCCGATCTCGCCTATATTTTCAGTGTCAGCTTCGGTATAAAGCCGATCGACCGGCTCAAGGCTGACGCCTTCGAACGACTGCTTTCGCTCCGCCGTCTTGTCCAAAACCTTCTGCAAGGTCTCCGCTTCCCAACGCTGCTTCTCAGCCTCCGCCGACGTCTGTGCTTCTTGGATTTCAGGTGTCATGTGCTTATTTAGGTATAAGCCCTTATTTTATCATATTTCTTTGTTCCAACTCCTGTCGCCGACGGCGACGGCGACGAACATTAAAGCCTATCTCTAAAGACGGCTTCGATGTCAAGGTAGAACTTTATTGTGCCGCCGATTGGCAGCTTTGTTGTTTCAAGTTCTTTGACAATTTAGATTCGTTCACTTTCTTGCGCTAGTGTCTGAGGTTTCGTGG
>JANNST010000044.1:0-17677 GCA_031402865.1 Chloracidobacterium sp.
ATGACCGGAATTTCTTCGTCGACCAGGCGTTTGACTAGATCCACCCGGTTGCGTCCACCCTCGAGCTTGACTGCCTCCGCACCGCCATTTTTTAACAGCCGCATGGCATTTCGTACCGCCTTGTTGTCGCCCGTATGAAATGTTCCGTATGGCATATCAGACACGATCAGCGCATGGTTCGAGCCGCGTTTTACGGCTTTGGTAGCCAAGAGCATTTCTTCCATCGTCACCGGAATTGTATTGCCGTAACCGTGAATGACATTGCCCATGCTGTCGCCGACGAGGATGATATCGACACCCGCCTCATCCACGATGCGGGCGGTCGGATAATCGTAAGCGGTAAGACAAACCAGTTTTTCGCCCTTTTCCTTTGCCGCTCGGAGGGCCGGAACATAAACCTTTTCGGGTTGGTCGGGTTTTAGATAGGCCATAAAATTGAGATAAGTCTAGCCGTTCGACGTTTTTAAGTCTAGCCCTTTCGACGATAGATGCAGGATGCTTCGCGCGTTCGGATTCCAACGCGCGACCTGAGACCTGTCCTCGCATTCGGCAAGGAGCGTACTGATATCTTTGTGAAAGATTGGATGAGTGTAAGTTGGGGCGACTTCGTTCATCGGAACGAGCACGAATCTTCGCAAATGAGCGCGTGGGTGCGGAACCGTCAAAAACGGCGTGTCGGTCTGCTCATGCGAGTAGAATAGCAGGTCAAGGTCGATGGTTCGTGGTTTTTTTAACGATTTGTCGGTGCGCTCCAATAAGTACTCTATCCGCAGCATGCGGGCGAGCATCTGCGTCGGCGTTATGCTTTCGGCTTGGATCTCTGCGACCATGTTCAGAAACGTTGGTGCGTTTTCAACGCCGACCGGCTCTGTTTCGTAGATCGCGGAAAGCGTATTGACGACAAAGCTCGCCTCCATAAGCCCGCGGACGCCGAGCAGAAGATTTCCGGCCCGGTCGCCCAAATTCGAGCCGATGCCCACGTATGCTGTTATTGATTCGGATTCCACAATCGATTATGCAGGTAGATTCAATCGGTGCTTAACAATAATATCGAAACCGTCGGCTCCGATAGGCGGCGGTTACGACCTTTTCCGCAACGGCAAAATTCGAACTCGCGCTCGGCCTTCGTCCACAGTGATTAGCGAGCCTTTTTCCAATATTTCTTTATTGGTTTGTAAAACTGCGACGACGGTATTCGCGAGATGAACTGGCAAGATGTTCTGTGCGCGAACCTGAATGACGCTCGGATTTCCTGCCTGCGTCAACGCCAATATTGTTCCAAAGTCCAGATCGTGCGTGAAAACAATATAATCGTTAGCCCGCGCATGATCGATTATTTCGTCATCTTCGGCTTTCGGGTCACCAACCGTGGACCAGTGAACTGATTCAATTTCATTCGCCGCAAATGCCGCTACCCAATCAGGTGACAAATTCATGTCAATCAGAATTTTCATGCGGCGATGAGTGGAGCCTCGATTTCTTCGACGCGCCATGCCGCGTAAGCGAGAGCCTCGCGCACGTCCTCTTCCTCAAGGTAAGGATACGACTTTAAAATATCGTCAAACGAATGTCCGGCAGCGACGAGCCCGACAATCGCGCCAACAGTCACGCGCAAGCCGCGAATACAAGGTTTGCCGCCCATAACCTTTGCGTTGAAAGTAATTCTAGTTAATTGTTTCATACTTGAACCGGAAAACTTCGAGGAGTTACGAGAACGTTTTATACTTCATCGGTCAGTCGGTTTTCCGTCCGCTAGAGTATAAATATCTTCGTCCGGGTCATTAAGAAAATCGAACGCCTTATTCTTTGAAGCCGCCTGCTGCCATTCGTTTTCGCCGAAATCCTCGCTTTCAGGAAATAAAACGATTATCCGCACTGAAGTCGGTTCGCTAACCGAAAATGTTTCATTAATTACGATTCGCCCGTTTTGTTCAATTGTTCCGGTTGTTACAATCGCTGTCAGCATAATAATTGGATTTTATGAGATTTCAGGCAAAAGTGCGAATTTACGAGTGGCTCTTTTTAATTCCGACATCTCGACGCATCCAGTGATTTACATTTATCCCGCACAATGTTTCAATATATTAGGTTGAAAGACTAAATCCAGCAGTGTTTTCATACACAACACTCGGGCGGAACACGGTGCGGTCCGTCTTGACACAAATTCTCACGCCGAAACTTATGCCACGCAGAAAGTTCCGACACACGCAACGTTTTGATCCTGCGGGCGAACGCTCACATCAGGAATACATTCTCAACCAACCGGCCCAGTCCACCACACGGTCCGAACTGCTGCGCCTGATAAAGGGCGGCGAGGATACGTATCTCGAACTCAAGGTAAAGCTTTCTAATCCCGAAAAGATCACGCAGGGTATTGTGGCTCTGGCAAACACCAGCGGCGGTACGATCATCTTCGGCGTTAGCGACCATTTCCGGATTGAAGGGTTAACGGATCCTGAGGCCGTCCGCGATGAGCTGGTGCGGATATGCCGCGAAGAGATAGTTCCGCCGGTTGTGCCGATGCTCGATATGATCGCGTTCGACAGCGGAAAACGTATCGTCGTTATCGATGTCGAACCGCGAAATCGGCCATACCGCACGCGGGACGGCCGATTTTATATGCGTTTCGGCGCCGAGAAGAGGGAAGTTGCACGAGAGCAGCTTTCGATGTGGCTGGACGAGATCAGGCCGCTCGGTTATGAGAATATTCCGCTGTTTAACGGCAACGAGAAAGATTTTGACGACGGCCTGCTTTGGACGTTTGCGGGCGGGTTTGAGGAAATTAACCAAAACATAAATCTCTATCAGACAGCTGAGTTTCTAAAGAAAGATCTCCTATTGGCTGTCGGAACAGGGGACGAGTTTTTCCCGACCGTCGCGGCCCTTACCTTGTTTGGCAAGGATGATCGCATCGCCGAGCTATTCCCGCGCTCGGGCGTGAAGGTCTCACGGTTCTCCGGTGAGAACGGCGATGCACAGCTGATTGAAACGATTGCATTGCAGGGAAATTTGCTCTCGCTATATGAATCGATTCAGCGTTTTATTCTGCGCTATGTCGACCTGCTTAAAGAAAAACCAAAAAAGCTCGATGCGACCGACAGCATGCACGTCCGGCCGCGAGCCTCATACCATTTGTACGCGATCCGCGAAGCGATTTCGAATGCGATCGTCCACCGCGATCTTGCTTTTCGCGACATTCCGACGCGAATAAACATATACGATAACGCGATCGAGTTCATTAACGCTCGCCGTACCAACGGGTTTGTTCCACCGGCATCGCGGGCTATACGCTACGGCATTACGCAGAGGGTAAATCCGCAGATCGCAGCGGTATTCAACCGGCGGGAGTACGGAGCGAACGTTCCGAGAGGCGGATTGCCGATGATATTGAAGCAGGCGTCGAATTTTTCCGGGCGGCGGGCGGAGCTTAACACTTCAAATGATGAATTTAAGCTAAAGATATATGGAGCCTAGCGTGGAGCCGACTTCTGAGAATTGCACCCTAAGGAAGCGAGCGGCGGCGGAAGACCCAAGTAACTTGAGCTAGTCGAATAATGTCCTTTTCCGAGTCCAGATGGAAATTTTCAAGGACTGCCCGAACGCTGATTTGGGTTCTGGTGATAGCGTTGCTTTACGGCATCTATGTCGTTGGCATTGGAAGTAATCCGCCCGGATTTTACGTTGACGAGTCGGGTCTTGCATACAATGCTTACCTAGTTTCTACGACCGGTGCGGGCGAGTTCGGCCCGCGATTTCCTCTATTTTTTCAGCTTTACACTGTCGGTTTTACGCAATATTCGAACCCGACGCAGATATACCTGCTCGCGTTGATCTTCAAGATATTCGGGCCGGGCATTCTTACGTCACGGCTATTGGCGGCGGCATCCGTGTTTGCGGCCAGCTTGTTGCTGGGACTTTTGGCTGCTCGTGTTTCGGGAAGGCGAGCGGTCGGTATTATCGTAGGGGCGTTCGCATTGTTGACACCGTGGCTTTTTGAAGTCGGGCGTCTGGTGCTGGAAACGTTTTTCTATCCGATGGCGGTCGTGCTCTTTCTCTGGGCTGTTTATAACACGCAGCGTAAAGACAAGTGGACATTGGCTGGCATCCTTTCGGTTGTATCGACATTAACACTTCTTACTTATAGTTATACGATCGGCAGGCTGCTCGGGCCGCTTCTCGCATTGAGTTTGATTTGTTTTGCGGTCGATAAATCCCGCATTGTGTCGATCTCCAAAACATGGGTCCTATACGGATTGACATTGATACCGCTTGCCGTGTTTATCTGGCAAAACCCCGAGATAACCACGAGGTTCAACCTGCTCTCGTATATCAAACCCGAAAGCTCTTATTTTGAAATCTTTTTTCGATTTGCAGGCCGTTTTGTTGAAGACCTCAATCCGATAAAACTGATCGTGACCGGCGACATAAACCCGCGTCATCATTTACCGGATGCCCTTGGCAGCTTTTTTGCTATAACGCTTATTCTGTCGGTTGCCGGAATTGTTATCGTACTGATTCGCCATAGAAGCGATCCGTGGTGGAGGTTCGTTTTGTTAGGTTTGTTAGCGTCGGTAGTGCCGGGAGCCTTGACCGTGGATTCGCTTCATACGTTGAGAATGATTGCCTGTCCGATATTCTTATTACTTTTGATGGTGCCGGCCCTGGAGTTGCTGTTTGAAAATAAGGCATCGGAAGTTGAAGTTGATCAGGTAAATAAATCGGAAGTGATAAACAAATCCGCTACGGCCTCGATCTTTCCGGTGCCGCTCCGCCACGGAATTCTGGCGGTAATATTAACTTGCACCGTTTTGGAGGCTTCATACTTTTATTGGAAATACTATCAGGAAGGCCCAAACCGCCGCGAATATTTCGATGCAGATTATAAGCCGCTTTACGACGCGGCCGTCGAGCAGCCGAATAGACCGATCTATCTTGTAGATGATTGGCAGCCTGCATATATTCACTCGTTTTGGTATGCGACGCTTGAAGGTAGAGATATCGGCGAATTTGTCCACCTGCCTTACGGACGAAGGCCGCCGGTCGGAGCCGTCGTCATAAGCAGCGAGCAAAATTGCACCAATTGCACGAAGATACGCCGCAGCGGCGATTATATGCTTTATGAAACTACGAGGTGACGAATTGGCTACATTTTTCCACTTGTTGCGGAACTAGGGAATTGCAGGAACCCTATACACGGTCAGATTTCCGTAACGGCGCTCAGTGTCTTCGAACACCTTTTCAAAATTCTTTTGATAAATTGACTCATTAAGCCCTTTAATCGATCCGTTTGCACGCACGCCGTCATCAATTACCACATATACAATTTTGTTGTCACGCAAAAGGCGAAGAAGCTTCTCCAAATCACGTTCCTGAAACATCATGCGATAAGTATTTTCCCGTTCTTTTAACTCATAGCCCGCAGTCCACGCAAATAATGTATTGCCTAGAAAAATCTTGCGGCCCGTAAACAAAATAGGGTGTGAGAGAAGCGTGTCCGATAGGAATAAATCAGTGGTTTGAGTATTTTCAAATAACCATGTGGTCAAGCGGTCGTCTTTGAATGGGACGGACACAAATTTGTCATTATGTATCGGAAACAGATCTATGACCGCTCCAAGGATCATCACAATTGTCAGAGCAACCGCCAGCGTGGCACGCATGAAACTCTCTCTGCCAATCAACCAAATGGCATATGCAATGTAGACAGACGATAGAACGGTCCATATGTTCAGGAGTTTGTGATTGTTGAAGGCATCGGTGCTGAGCTGAAATAGAAAAACGACCGGCACTAGACTGGTAATTACGACTAAGAGGCGTTTGTGAGAATTGGGAACAAACCAGAAGGCAATTAAAAGCAATATCAATTTAATTCCGAATGTCCAGACAATATACTCTAATACAAGCGGCACGGACGGCTCCGGGATAATGTAGCCCCAATGAAATAATGACTGTCCCGACGAAGCCAGATTGCCCGATCTCAACATCAATATCTGAGGTAAGCCAAGCAGGACAACGGTTCCGATCAAAACCGCAATGTGTTGCCGGTAAGGAAAGAAGATAAAAAGACTTCCAAGCACAACCGAGGCGGACACAAAAACGGCGCTGTTCCAGTACGGCAGCAAACCGATTAAGGCTCCGCACAAAATCAAGCCCGGCAATTCACTTTTAAGATCTGCGAATTTCGTCTGTATTTGCTCTTGCCCGATACTTTCTAATTCTGCGTCGTTTACTATTTCCGGAATCGATTCAGGCCTTTCATTTTCCGGCGCAGGAAATGCTCCATTTCGCCTGTAGAATTGGACCAAAAAGACTAAAACAAGCAGGAGAATTCCCGCCGAACTGATGAGATGGCGCTGATTTGAAAAAACGGCGACCGTCAGGCCTCCCCAATCTTCTCCACGGAATGGATAGCCTGATTTTACAAAGTCACTCAAATTCGAAATCGAACTGATGGCGTCGCCGAAGCTAACTTTAGAAAGTAGAAAAGGAATGTATGAAAGAGAGCTACTGGCGAAGAAGAATAAAACTGCGGCGATTCGGCCGATTGAGCGTGAACCGAAAAGTATTTCAGCAAAAGTCGATATCAGCACAAGCAGAGCCGCGAGTGAGAGTAAGCTAAGCAAGTTGATACTCCAGACAAGATTTAAGCCGAGAAACGAAAGGTTTGCCGCCTGGAACCAGAACAGAAAATGGTAACGTATTGTCTCATCGGGGAAAAAAGGATGTTCTGTAGGGAAGTTATCTCCTAATGCAAAGCTCTGCGACAGAGATAGGTTAGCCCCGAAGTCGCTCCAGCTTTTGATGGCGAATTCAAAGTTGCCGTTTGAGTAGTCCAACGTAGCAAAGAATAACCAACAGCCGAAGGCCAGACAAATGCCTAAGCAAATCCAGTCCCATTTTGCATTGCCAACTGGTCTGCTATCGGAATCTAGTTTTATATGATCTTCGGCAACGGGTGTGGTAACATCAAATTCTTGCCTGCCACGTGAAGCCGCTTTACGAATCTTCCTAAATAAACCATCGCCAGGCTGTCCGAATTGCGGTTTCCGCAGCAGAAAAATCAACCCAATTGTTATCGCAAAATAAAGTAGATTCGCCCATAACAAAGGCTGAGTTGTGTTTGCGAACATCAGAGCGAATAGATAGGTTAGCCAGGAGCTGAACAAAAGCCCCGATAAAAACGCAACAGCTAGCCGGTGCTGTATCGACGTAAAAGTAAAAATACGCCGACAAACCAGATCACCGAGGATAAACATTACGAACAAATAGACTAAGGCAAACACGCTGGCATTATAGACGAGTCGAAAAACGCTTTCCAATTAGTAAAGGAGTTTCTCATCTACGCCCGGACCTCCCAAAGTAAAGCATGAGAAGCGGCTGTGCTATCCTTTCGATAACTTCACTATGCTCCTCGACCTCTCGCCATTAAAAGTTTCACGCGATTATCGGCTGCTTTTCTTTGGGCAGCTTGTATCGTTTTTTGGTTCGATGATGACATTCATCGTTGTTCCTTGGCAGATGTATCAAATCACACAATCGTCGGCGATGGTCGGGTACATTTATCTGGCGGAATTTGTGCCGATGATCGTGCTCGCCTTTGTTGGCGGGGCGTTGGCCGATTTTCTCGACAAGCGGAGAATGCTGCGGCTGACAGAGATCGGCCAAACGGTCGTCACCGCCATCCTTTTGGGCAATTCACTGCTCCCGAAGCCGCAGATCTGGGTGCTTTTTGTCGCCGTCGCGCTCCATGCCGGCCTCGCGGCGATACAGCGGCCCGCGTTCGAATCCTTTATTCAAAAAATTATCCCCGTCGACCTGATGTCTGCCGTGATGGCCCTGAATTCCATCCGTTACTCCATCGGCGCGATCGTCAGCCCGGCCGTCGCGGGCATAATCGCCACGCAGTTAAGTGCCTCTGTTGCCTATACGATCGACCTTTTTACGTTTATTGCGTCCCTGATCGCGGTGTTTATGCTGCGTGCCGTGCCGTCACCCGAAAACGCTGAGCGGCCAAGTTGGCAGGGCATTAAAAGGGCTTGGAAATACGCTTTTGGGCGTCAGGAATTGGTCGGGACATACTTTATTGACATTGCCGCGATGTTTTTTGCGATGCCGCAGGCTTTATATCCGGCGTTGGCGGTCATCTATGGCCCGCAATACGTCGGCTTTTTCCCGGCAGCAATCGCCGCCGGTGCTTTGGCCGCCAGCTTAACCTCCGGGTGGACGAAAAATATACACCGCCACGGCCTCCTAATAACCGTTGCCGCCGCGCTGTGGGGCGTGGCGATAATATTTTTCGGAATGGCTGACAGTGTTGTGGTCGCCCTATTGTTTCTTGCGGCCGCCGGGTTTTTCGACATGATCTCCGGCATCTTTCGCGGGGCGATCTGGAATCAAACGATACCGAACCACCTGCGTGGAAGGCTCGCCAGCATTGAGATGATGAGCTATCTGACAGGGCCGATGCTGGGCAGTGCGAAAATGGGAATCGTCGCTGAAAGATTCGGCGTCAAGGCCGCGTTGATATCGGGTGGGATATTGTGCGTCGCGGCCGTGGGCGGAGCGGCGTTGTTCCTGCCAAGGTTTCTGTCGTATGATGGCCGCGATGGCGTGAAACATAGAGAACGCGAAGAGGCCGAAAGGGCCGAATTGCTGCGGGTTTCGCAGGGAGAATTCTAAATAAATGCCCGTAGTCAGAAAACGTGAGATCGAAAACCTCGAACAGTTGAGCGGGAAAGAGCTTCAGGCGTTCATGGACACCCTGCCCGCCGGCCCCGAGACCATCAGCGAACTGCTGAACTACCTTGAAGACGAGCTCTTCGAAAAGGAATGCAACCACAGCCTGCGGTTTTCGATGCAATACATAATGGAACGCCACCTGAGCTTTCCGAAGATCACCGGCTGGCTGAACGATAACGGCGGTTACTGCGATTGCAAGGTAATGGAACAGATCGCTCCGATATGGCGGGCGAAGTTTGGAGACGATTGATTCGTTCCTCTTTTCCTACAGATTCAGATGATAGTGGATGAACGAAAAATCATTGACTAAATAGTACGATCTATGCAACACTGTTGCACGACAGGTGCGGCACCTGTTGGTTCTTGCTCTGGATTGAGCGGGTTTGATCTTTGAAATTTTGCGGTTAGAAGTGCCCTTGAAAAGTTTTTAGCAAATTCGCCGGAATTTGACGGTTTGGTCGGCATAAGCGTAATTGCTGCAATGGGTCGCACGTTCCGAAGATCTTCGGAACGTCCCCCGAACGTCGGCGAACGCGGTAAACAGTGGTAACGGACCAACTGTGCTCTAAATGATTGGTTCATGACGGTCTAGAATTCCGGCGCATCGAAAAACGGAAAGTAGCGACAACCAACAATCCCAATTCCTAGGTTTTGAGTACCGATCTGAGGAATTGACCTGTAAATGAATTGACATTGCTGACGATCTGCTCAGGAGTACCAAAGGCCACGACCTCACCGCCTCCGACTCCGCCCTCGGGGCCTAGATCTATCACCCAATCAGCCGTTTTTATCACGTCGATGTTGTGCTCGATGACGACGAGGCTTGCGCCACTGTCGATCAGGGCACGGAAGGCGGCGAGGAGTTTGTTGATGTCTTCGAAGTGCAGGCCGGTTGTCGGTTCGTCAAAGATGAAGAGCGTGTTCGACTTTGTTTTCTGGGAAAGGTGGGCGGCGAGCTTTACGCGTTGTGCCTCGCCGCCGGAAAGCGTGGTCGCGGATTGGCCGAGACGCAAATAGCCGAGGCCGACCTCATCCAGAGTTTTCAGCCGGGTAACAAGTTTTTTGGTCTCTTTGAAGAGAAGAATGGCCTCGCGGACGGTTAGGTCTAACACGTCGTGAATACTCTTGCCTTTGTATTTGATGTTCAGGATCTCTTCTCGAAAACGCGTGCCACGGCAATCCTCGCAGGTTAGTTCAACATCTGCCAGAAATTGCATCTCGACCGTCACCGTTCCGCTGCCCTGACAGGTTTCGCAGCGCCCACCCGGAACATTGAACGAGAAATGCGAAGCGTTGTATCCTTTCGACTTCGCTGCCGCCGTAGCCGCAAACAGGTCACGGATCGCGTCGTACGATTTGATGTAGGTAACCGGATTCGAACGCGGCGTGCGGCCGATCGGCGATTGATCGACAAGAACGACATCATCGATCAGGCTATCGCCTGTAATTTCTTTGAATAGTCCGACATTCGATTGCCACTCGCCACGTTTTTTCTTTAGCCCGGCATAGAGGACATCGTGGACAAGCGTCGATTTGCCGGAGCCTGAGACACCCGTGATACAGGTGAGCATTTCAAGCGGGATGTCTACGTTGACGTTCTTGAGATTGTGTTCGCGGGCCCCGATAATCTCGATCTTATTTTTGACTGCTCTTCGTTTAGTCGGGATTTTTATTTCCGCATCACCGCGTAGATATCGTGCCGTCAAAGAACTTTCGTCCTTTAGCAATTCGTCGAAATTGCCCTCGAACACCAGGTTTCCGCCAAGCTCACCGGCGAAAAGGCCGATATCGAGAATGTGATCGGCGGCCCGCATCGTTTCTTCGTCGTGCTCAACGACAAGCAGCGTGTTGCCGATGTCGCGGAGGTTTTCAAGGATCTTTATCAGCCGAGCGTTGTCACGCGGGTGAAGCCCGATGCTCGGTTCATCCAAAACGTAAAGTGTGCCGACAAGAAGCGAGCCGAGATTAGTGGCAAGCTGAATACGCTGTGCCTCGCCGCCGGAAAGGGTCGATGCAACGCGGGCGAGCGTAAGATATTCAAGGCCGACCTCGACCAGGAACTTTAAACGGCGCTCAATTTCAAGAAGAACTTTGTCCGCGATCTGTTTGCGTTCTTCACTCAATTCCAATTCATTGAAAAAAGTTTGCGCATCACCGATCGACATCGCGACTACCTCGGGCAGCGAAAGGCCGCCGACCTTTACATCCCGCGCGGCCTGCCGCAGCCGACCGCCGTTGCAATCGGGGCAAACCGTGTAGCCGCGGTATTTCGCGAGGAACACGCGGACGTGGAGCTTATATTTTTTCGTCTCCAGCCATTTGAAAAAGCCCTGAACCCCACGCCAGCCTTCGTCGCCATAGACGATGCAATTCTGCTGGAAATCCGGTAGATCGACATACGGCATATCGATATCTATTGCCGCGCTTGCTGCGTATTTGAGCAGTTCTTTCTGCGCCCACGCATGCTGTGGCCGGGAGAATGGATCGATCGCTCCTTGTTTTATCGAGAGCAGCGGATTCGGAATCACGAGGCCGTAATCCACCCCTATTGTATTGCCAAAACCTTGACACGTCGGACATGCACCGTACGGAGAATTGAAACTGAAAAGGTGTGGCTCGGGTTCGTCATAAAAAGTGCCGTCGTATTTACAGATGAACGAATCTGAATACTTGAGGCGTTCGCCGTCGGTTGTTTCGACAACAGCGGAATGGCCTTCTCGAAAGCAGATCTCAAGCGAATCGACCAGCCGCTGTCGCGTGCCTTCGGAAACTGAAAGCCTGTCGATCAGGACATATGTGTCGTCGAAATCGTCAAACAGGAAGTCTTCAGGCTTTTGAAGCTCGATCATCTCGCCGCCGCGGAAAAGTCGTGAGAAGCCCTGCTGCAATAGCGACATCAGAAATGCGCTGGTGCTTAATTGCGGCGACGCAGTCTTGGTCTTAGTCTTCGCTTTTCCCTTTGCGGCTTTTTTTGGACTGACATGATCCAGTACTGGAAACAGAACGTAGAATCTTGTGCCCTCCGGCAATTTTGCAAGAACATCGTCTGCCGCAGACTCGGGCGAATCTTTCTGAACTTCGCGACCACAAACGTGGCAGATCGTTTGTCCCGCACGCGCATAAAGAAGCCGCAAATAGTCGTAAATTTCGGTTTGCGTGGCAACGGTGGATCGTGGGTTCTTAGTCGAATTCTTTTGCCGGATTGCGATCGCGGGAGCGATGCCAGTAATTTCGTCGACATCCGGCTTGTCCATGCGTTCGAGAAACTGACGGGCATAGGCCGACAATGATTCGACATAGCGACGCTGGCCTTCCGCATAGATGGTGTCGAAAGCGAGGCTCGATTTGCCGGAGCCGGAAACGCCGGTGATCACGGTCAGTTTGTTGTGCGGAAGAGAAACCGAGATGTTCTTCAGGTTGTGAACACGGGCACCGCGTACTTCAATCGCTTCGTCTTTCTTTGTCTTGACTGCCGGCATAGTGGAAAATCCGTTGATAAAAGCAAAACTCAAGTTTATCAAATCACGAAGTTTGCGCAAAACCGGAATAAACGCGGCTGAGTTTCGACATAATACCGATATGAGAACAATGTTATTTCTTGCACTTTCCCTTTCGTTGTTTGTCTTCTCCGGCTGTTCGATCCAAACTGCGGAGAGCTATTCTTCAGAAGAAACGCCCGCTATATCGATTGATTCGAAGACGCGCCAGCCTGTACTGGTCGAGTTATTTACGTCCGAAGGCTGTTCGAGTTGTCCGTCGGCCGACCGTCAACTGACGCTTCTCGAAACACATCAGCCGGTTTCGGGGGCCGAGATTATAACCCTTGCATTCCACGTCGATTATTGGGACCGACTGGGTTGGAAGGATGCATACTCTTCCGCCGAATTTAGCGAGCGACAGAACCAATATGTTCAGCGAATGAAGCTTGATTCCAGCTACACGCCGCAGATGGTGGTTGACGGCCAGGCGGAGTTCGTCGGCAGCAATGGAGCACGGGCCGCCGATGCCATTGCAAAAGCTGTCAATAATCCAAAGGCATCCGTAGCGGTCATAATTACGGATGGCAAGGCCGAGATCGAGATCACAGCCCTGCCGACGCATGAAGCGGCAACGGTTTATCTTGCCGTAGCCGAGGACGGTATTGTCACCGATGTTAAAAGCGGTGAGAACGGCGGCAGAAAGCTTCCGCATATCTCGGTCGTGCGAAGGCTGGATATCGTTGGTCAACTCGTGCCGTCCGATACCGCCTTCAAAGTCTCCGTAAAACCCGTTACCGGACCCGGTTGGCAGAAGGATAAACTGAAGTACATCGTTTTTGCGCAAGAGAACGTCGGCGGACGCGTAATCGCGATAGGTAAGGTGAAAGCTGCGAACTAGTGGGTGACTAGCCGATATCGATAGCGATTAGAGCACCGCCATCTGTTATTCTAATCGGCATATGAGATTGATCGTCACTCTTCTAGCATTAATCTGTTTTTGTCTGGCGTTCATAGGCTGTTCTGGTGAAAACGCCGCTAACAAGGCGTCTTCATCGCCCGCTCCGCAGGCCAAACCGCCTGGTACGCGTGAGCCGGTTTTGGTCGAACTATTTACCTCAGAAGGCTGCGGCAATTGCCCGCCGGCCGATGCTCAGTTGGCCTTCCTTGACGAGAAACAACCTGTTCAGTCAGCCGAGGTGATAACGCTCGGTTATCATGTCGACTATTTTAACGCCCGCGGATGGAAGGACGAATATTCCTCGCCCGTTTACACGGAACGTCAGAACAGGTACGCGAAACGGTGGAGTCTCGATTCCGTATTTACACCGCAAATGATAGTGGATGGCCAAACTCAATTCATAGGTAGCGACGCCCGGAAAGCGACTGACGCTATTACCAAAGCTGCCATTCCAACCAAGGCAAAGGTTGATGTTCGCGTAAATGAGAATCGCGTGGAGATAAATATCGAAAACATTCCCACGCACGGTGCTTCGGGAGTATTTCTAGCCGCCGCTGAAAACAATCTTATTTCGGAGGTAAAGGCGGGGAGCAACGGCGGGAAAACGTTGAGACATATCTCTGTCGTGCGTGGACTGGCAGAGATATCACCTTTGCTTGCTAACCAGAATTCTTTCAAAACAACCGCCGAGGTTAAACCGGAACCCAAATGGAAGGTTGAGAACCTAAAATACGTCGTCTTCATCCAGGAAAGCGGCAGTGGAAAGGTAATCGCCGTTGGACAGGGAAAGGCGAAATAATTACCAGCGGATATCATATACGGAAAAATTCTCGCGCCATGTGTCGCCTTGATCGGCGTGGAGAAAAGGTATGCGACCGTCGAATTCGATCTGTATGTCTGCGTTTCGTCTGATGCGGTAGTTATACCCGGTCGGCGAGGCAATTGACAGCGAGATGAATTCTTCGGTCTTTCGCGAAACCACGGCAAAGCGCCAATCTTTTTTCGACCGTACAAGTAGACGAGATCCCACGGGAAACTCGCCGAGCGTTAATTGATTTTCGGTAAGTTCCATTTCTTTCTCAGTTTCTTATAATCGCCTTCGGTCATTTGGATAAGATACGGGTGCCGGTCGGGATTTGCCCACGCAAGAATGCTCTGTAGATCTTCGCGTTTCATTGCGGTACAGCCGGAAGTGCCGGTTGTCGAATCGCTCCAAACGTGAAGAAATATGCACGAGCCATTTCCTTTCACAACCGGATAGCTGTTGTGAGCCACATTTATGCCCAGATCATACACCGCACCAACCTCGAGCATTTTTTCCGAACTTTTCCAATCGAAAATACCGACCTGAAGGCGGTTGACGATCTTGTTGTAATGAAAGGACTCAACGTCGTCCACGCACTCGGTATACTCGCCCAGTTTGGTGTAAGGAAGAGAAATTCCAACCGCCTTATCGGCACGTCCGAATGAGGTTGTCAGCGGAAAAAGCCCGGCGGGTGACTTTCCGTCACCTTCCTTTTTGAACACCGACACCATTTCGGGGGCAGAATCCGAACTCCACGCCAAACCGCTGCGACCAATCACCACCGCAAATTTATCACTGCGGGACCTCCATTTGTCTTTGGAGTTTTTGCGTTCGAACAGACGTCCTGTACCCGTGACGGTCGAATCATTGTCCGTCGTTACTACGAATGCCTGAAGCGATTCGGCATAGGGTGTTTTGACCGGCGGCGGTTGCGGGGTCTTAACTTGCGCCGTTGTAGCTCCCGCTGCCGCAACAATCAAAATAAATAGTGAATGCAATTTCATTGAATCTGGACGGGCTTTTTCTTTAAATTGCCTCCAGCTTTAGCTGGAGGTGCGGAGAGGAACCAGCCAAGGCTTTTGCCTTTAGCTAAAGCTGCTAAGGATGAATCAATTTATGTGGTTCGGCTAGAGCCGTCTTTGTTGACATCTATTCCATGGGCTGAAGCCCGTGGAAATTGAAAAAAAACCAGAATGGTCTTAGTCTTCAAATACCGAATCGCTCGGGGCCGGTTTTTTGCTTACGGCATAAACGCGGAGGCCTATCGATATCATCAATAGCGAGATACCCATCCAGATGAATACCCAAAAAACCGATGGAATGCCGGTTGCTGCCGACATGTTGGCGGCGTCGGACTGAGTGTTCGTCATTGCGGAGAGAAAAAATAGGTTGAGTAGGTCAAAGACCGCATTCAAAAGACACTGAACGGCGATGAACGCAACGGCGAAGTTTGCCCATTTGAGGCTAGTGTAACGTGCCGCCGCGACTAGGCCAAGAGTCAGCAATGTACCTGAGAAGACGGTGAAAACGACGCTGCTGAATGTCACATTCGCGAGGAAATTCCAAAACGGTGCGAGAATTCCAAAGATAACGGTCATTACACCGACAAAGCCGGCGGCCGCCATCAACGCGATCCGCGACGAATATCCGCGTCTGATCCAAATCAAAAGCCCTGCACCAAAGGCCGTCGTGCCGACGTACCCAGCACTTGAGATGAGCAACTGTGACAGCCAGCCGGAACTCTGAGACCAAACAACTCCGCTTCCGTCTGCCGCGACCGAAAGGCTTTGCACGGTATTACCGGTAAGAACCGTCATTAGAGCATGTGAGCCTTCATGAGCGAAAGTTGCAAACAGCCGCAGCGGATAGGTCAGATAACCGACCAGAGGCAGGTAGGCCGAGAGGAACCAAAGCCCTATGCTGACAATAGTTGCGACAACTAATAGATAAATCTGCGGGCGGGCATCTTCGGCTATCGAATATTTTGGCATATTAAAACTCCTTTCGGTCCACATCAAGCTTTACGTCTATACTACCCGAAAGTTCTTGCGGATAAAAGAAATTTCGAACCGCCCGCCAATAAATGTCGGGTTCTGCTGTACATACGGCGAAATCCACTAGGGCAGGCTCACGACACCGTGCGAAATCGTCTCACTTAAGTTTGCCGAAGTGCGGAAGTGACACGGCTTAACTAATTTAATTACCACAGTTACAGCCAAACATCGTCTCATTTCAGGTATAGCAAAAACTGTCACGTCCTGAATAAAGTTTACACATTAATGGTTTAGTCCTCCTATGTGTTTACTATTGTTCATAAGTCCTGAAATGGGTTTACAGTTTGTTGCTGTTCAACCGACGGCGTACGCCGTGGGGTGAACAGCAACGGGCTGATCGCTCCATTGTTGTAGTTTTTCCAACGTCGCTTCAGCTCGCCTGAGGAAACGTGTGCTACGGCCGGGGTGAGCATGTCGATGCTCGAATGCGGCCGCAGGTTGTTGTATGTACCGACTGCCTCGCCGATGGCCTCAGTTGCCGAAGCGTGGTCGGTGAACTTTGCCTCCAGCAGTTCCTGCTTGAGGATGCCGTTGACGCGTTCGGCGATGGCGTTCTCCAAAGGGTCGCTTTTCTCGCTCATGCTGATGCGTATCCCGTTTTGTTCGAGCAGTTTGCGGTACTTGCCGCTGTAATACTGCAGCCCTCGGTCAGAGTGATGAATCAGGCCTCTCGTCGCGGAGTTATCCTTAACCGCCATTCTCAAAGCCGCCAGGCATCCGAGCGAACTCAGGTCCCGCCGTAGATGCCATCCCACTATCTTTCGCGAATACGCGTCCGTGATCAGGCTCAGGTAACCGAACCTCTCGCCAACCCTGATGTAGGTGATGTCGCTTACCCACAACTGATTCGGAGCGTCAGGCACCAACTCTCTCGCAAGGTTCGGATACCGCTTCATCCAGAAACCCGAATATGTCGTCCTTGGAGCTTTCCGCTTCCTTCTCCTGACCAGCAATCCATTATCTCTAAGCACGTCGAACATTGCATCTCTGCCCATCACGATCGAGTGCTGAGCGAGAAACGCTCCCAACATGTAATGGAGCTTCCTCACCCCTATACGCTTCTGCTCCGAGCGGATACTCACAACCTCTGTCACCACCACTATCGCCGCAAACCCATCCCTCTCACGCTCACGCAAACGCTGGTAGTACGCCTGTCTCGAATAACCAAGCAGCCGGCAAAGCAGGCTCAGGCCACGGGCCTTGCTTTCCCCAACCCTCATTACCGCCTGGCTCCAGATTTTTTTCGGATCGGTATCTCGAACTCCTCTTCCGCGATCTCGATCATCGCCTCCATCAGCCGCCCGTACAGCCGCGCCTCATCGAGTTCCCGCCGCAGACGTTTTATCTCCTCTGACGGCGTCTCCTGCGTCACCGCTTCACTGCCCGATATGCTGCCACGCTTTCTCCCGATCACCGTTTTGCCGATCCTGTGCGGCGGCCCGCTCTCCGCCTCCCTCTCCAATCCCGACGCCGCCACCCATCTCTGCAACGTACTCGCCGGAATCCCGTAAACACCCTCCAACTCCCGATAACTCCCCCCTCCGCCGACGTATTCCTTTATCATCTTCTGCCTGATCTTTTTACTTGCCATCTTGTCCCACTCTGTCCCACTTTATGTGTAAACCTATTTCAGGACAAGACA
>JANNST010000045.1:0-16450 GCA_031402865.1 Chloracidobacterium sp.
GCCCGTTCTCTACAGCTTTCAATATCCCTAACACCTGCGTCTCGCTAAACTTCGATCGCTTCATTCCTGAGCCTCCTTCTGAATCTTATCATCAGCCGAAAACTCCATTTATCAGTGGTACTATTCTAAGGGATGGTTACACTGAAAGTCCACCATCGAGCTACCTTAAAACTCTACATTCGGCGTGAGTAAACCAATCCAACCATGAGCTCAAAGGCTTTTTATTGATCATCGTAATAAATGTTCCCTTTTCGAGAGGACTTTTCGTTACCCTCGAGACGGGTACGACTTGGACACGACCTCCTAGATGTAGAGCGATCTATTAATTCGCCTGCATCTGAAATTATCGTATGACTATCGTATGTACGTGCTACGATACGATAATCCTGAGTGAACGCGATTTTCGTGAAAGTCAATGAATATAAGCGTATGATATAAAGTGACAATCGGTTGAAAAGGCCAATATCGAACTGCAAAACCTTTATTCATCGGTTCGACTTTAACCTTCATGGAAGGTAGCGAAAAATGCAGCAACCACCTACGGATCTGGGGTCACTACCTCTCCTTGCCCTTTATCAAGTCGCTTGACTGCCTCAAGCATAAGTTCCGCGTCGGTTTCCGCGTATATATTTGTAATGCTCATGTCCGAATGGGCAAAGAGGTTTTGTACTATTAGCGGATTTGTATTTCTCCGAATCAATTCACTAGCAAAGTAGGTTCTCAGGTCGTGCAAATGATAGTTTTCTTCGCGCGTGCCGTCCGGCTTATTGATTCTGGCTCTCACAAGAACGGGATGCCAGCGCTTGCGGAAATCGACAATTGGAAATGGAAGTTGTTTGTCGGTGATTAGGTCCCGTAACACGGATGTTGCAGTTGCATTGATCGGTACGGATCGTGGAGGTCGTCCCTTCGAACCAATTACCCACACCCTCTGATTCTCGAAATCAATCACCTCCTCGTTCAAAGCCAATAGTTGGCCTCGGCGCAACGGCATGTTAACGGCCAATTGGACAAGCCTGTAAAGTAGCTGATCGGATTCAAGTTCCTTCCAAAGCGCTTTTTTCTGCTCGATCGTAAGTAGGCGCTTTCGTGGTGGCGGCTCTTGAAGGGACTTTACATACTGCATCGGATTGCGATCAAGAACGTCTTCCTCGCAAGCGAGACTGAATATCTTCGACAAAGTCGACATGATCCTATTGATCGAGGAAGGAGATATCGAACATTTCTTTTTTCGCTGGTTTTTCCCATATTGGAGTTTGCTCCTGCAATCGCGACAATCCTGTGGCGTAATGGTGTGCAGAGGTTGATCCTTTAGGTGTTTCAAAAGAAGTCTTATGTAAAGATTCTTCGCTCCCTTATTGACGTTGTTTTGCTCTACATATTTTCGATAGGTTGTTTCTACAAAGTCTCCAAAAGTTACAGTCGTATCTGTTTGTCCGAATGATCTGTCGAAGAGTTGCTTGACCAGTTGTCGCTCGGCGAGTTCCGCTTCTTCCTTAGTACGGGCTGTCGGAATAACCTGATGAATGGTCTTATGCCCTTTAACTCGTCTGTATACCCACCAACGAGCTGCCGCATACGCCGGATGCTTAGCGTTTATCCGCTTACCGTTATATTTCTTAAAAACTGACATACACTTAGTAATTCGCTAACCAGGCATCCACCTCAGTTCTGTTAAAAGTTGGCCGGCCAACTCCGTGGAACGGTAAACCATTTTTTCGCATCCATCGATTGATCGTTGCTCCCGATTTCTTCAAATACTTCGCAACTTCGGACTTCGTCATGATCTGCGGCGGCTGAGATGAATGTATAGCTTTTTCGATGGCCCCCGCGACGGAGGTGTCGATCAAGCGAATCAGCTCTTCTTTTTCTATCGTGATAATTTCAACCATTTCCTGAACCTCCGATCACCAGTTGGCAAAAAATGTGCCTCGCCAAAAAGCCATGAAAATAGTCGGCATCGGCCACAAAAATCGCGAAAACGCGCCATTCGACGCAGTTTTGCACCACACTTAGAATGTTTATGAACCAGCCTGATCAAGAGTGATGAACTTTGAGAGTTTTGAGCTGAAAAAAGAGGACAAAAAGAATACTGCAACCAACCTGCAACCAAGTCAAAAAAATGGAGCTTCCAGCAATCGCTGAAAGCCCCATGTTTATTGGTCGGGACGGCGAGATTTGAACTCACGACCTCTCGCACCCCAAGCGAACGCGCTACCAGACTGCGCTACGTCCCGAAATATCGAATTTTAAGATTAGATTTGCCGCAGGGAATTGTCAAACTCAATTGTTTCTCAGATGTTCCGACGCTTCTTCGGTTTGGGTCGTTTTCAACATTTCGCGAAGCTCCAAAAGCTGCGAGCCAAGAGAGCGAAGTGCTTCACGGCCATCGTCGGTGAGAAGGCTCGCCTGCGTCCGGTGGAACTGTGCGGGTTCATCAATGTCCAGTTCCGAATCAAAAAGCGTGGGTGCATTATCCGCCGAAGAACCAATCGCGGACACGTCGCTCGACACGATCTTTAGCTTCGTCGGCTCCCTCATCTCGGCCTGTAATTTCTTTTTAGCACCGGCGATGGTGAACATCTCGTCATAAAGAAGCTCTTTTATCCGCAGAGAAATCTCAACATCGCGTCGGCGATAGCTTCGCTGGCCGGAACGGTTCTTCTGCGGTGAGAGCATCGGGAATTCGGTTTCCCAATATCGAAGCACATGCGCCTGCACGCCCACAAGCTCACATACCTCGCCGATCTTGAAATAAATTTTCTCCGGTATTACTACAGCTGTTTGTCCCATCGGGATAATATTGTGTTAAAGTTTTGTATAAATTTTGACGCCGTTATTGTATGTATTTAATAAGGTTGTGTCAACACCGAGCTAATGCACTCTGAATTCGAGTTCATCCAAAACATTAAGAATAAATACGGCCTCGCCCGTGTCGGCGATGACTGCGCGGTCCTGCCAAAAGACGACAAAACCGACATGGTAGTTACGACCGACATGCTTGTCGAGGACATCGATTTCCGGCTCGACTGGACCACGCCGGAGTTTCTAGGCCATAAAGCGTTAGCAGTTTCGCTGTCGGACATAGCGGCAATGGGGGCAACCCCAAAGTGGGCCATGCTTTCGGTCGGGGTTCCAAAGGCCCTTTGGAAAGACAAATTTCTCGACGGATTTTATTCGGGCTACGACAGTCTTGCAAAAAAATCCCATGTCGAACTCGCCGGCGGTGACATTTCTCAAAGCGATAAATTTGTCGTAGATTCGATCATCGGTGGCGATGTTCCGAAAGGCAAAGCGATTCTTCGTTCAGCAGCGGAAGTCGGGGACGCTATCGTCGTCACACATCGAGTGGGCGGCTCTCGCGGAGGCTTGAGATTGCTGGAGAATGGACGCCGGTTGAGCGACTCCCTTGAACCTTGGGAAGAAAATCTCCTGCTCACGCACCTGCAACCCTGGCCCCAGGTTGGCATCGGCTCTTACTTGCAGAATCTCGAGATTGTTAGGGCAATGATCGACATAAGTGACGGACTCGCATCGGATCTTTCACACATCTGCGAGTCAAGCAAAGTCGGGGCTAAACTATACGCGGATAAAATTCCTTTGGATCTGAGTCTGCCGCGCCTGACGGAGTCATTCGAGGATCAAATGCACCTCGCACTCAATGGCGGCGAGGATTTTCAGTTGCTTTTTACGGTTCCCGCCGAGAAATTTTCTCAGTTATCTGCTGGCCTGATCGAGGACGAAAATGGCCTATTTACGGTCATTGGAGAAATCACCGCAAACATTGGCATCATTGAGCTTGTGCGTGATGGCAAAGCCGAGATTTTGAAACCGCAAGGCTACCGTCATTTCTAAACTCTTCGTTTGCTTCGCGGGTGACTTCTGAAGGCATTCTGCTCGCCGCCGCTTTATGTAGACGGAAAGCGGAAAAGGCGAGTTGCTGTGAACTCAGCCTCTTCCGCTAAAAGCGTTCGTCCTACGGCTCCATAGTTGGCGACGGACTTGGACTCGGCGTTGGATCTGTTGGTACCGGCGTGCCTAGAGGTGTCGGTGATGGTTCCGGATTTGGTGTCGGTGACGGTTTAGGGTCCGACGGATTTGTCGGCGATGGTACCGGCTTCGGAGTCGGAGTCGGTGTCGGTGTTGCGATTGACGTTTCCGCACTTCGTGCGGCCGAAGTCGTTTCTAACGATAACGAGACAACTGCTCCGACGAAAACGAAAATAAGCGCTATCGAAACGATTGCTGCACTAACTGGATTTAATCTGATTTGCTTTAACATTAAAAACCTCCATGATGAATAAATTAAGGCTTGACACCTTAATTTCCTTGCCTAAAGTCAATAGGTTCACAATGGATTGACGCAATTACGATGCCAATCGAGAAAAGCATTGCTTTCCAGGCTTTTTACGCCAATCTCCGAACGAGTGTACAAAAACGGTACGATTAGAGCGTATCGAAAGCATCGAGACACTTGAAGTGACGATTTAACGAACATTGAATGAGCCGAGATCGGAGATCGCAGAAACTCTAAATTTTCAAATACATCGGAAGAAGTTATGCATGATAAGTCACTGCTGCTTCCCTTTGTGATTTTTGTGATTCTCACTTTGTGATCTTTGTGATACACCTCCTTCCTTTAACACAAAGACCTCAAAGTTTTTGCACAAAGAACACGGAGACATTCTTCAGCGACCCTGGTTTAACGAACTACGGAGAATGGAAGAAGGTAGCTTTTTTAGACTTTCAAGACTATTATTATTCCGCATATGAACAACCAAATACCGACACAGGTTCCTTATCGGGTAAGCGACCCTCGTTTTTCGGTTTCGGCGCAGATGGTTACGACGGCTTTTGAACTTCCGGGCTACCGGATAACGCAGAATCTTGGTGTAGTTCGGGGAATTATCGTACGGTCGCGTTCGATCGTTGCGAATATCGGTGCGGGGCTGCAAACTTTGATCGGCGGCAACATCACGGCGTGGACCAAACTCTGCGAAGAGACGCGATCCGAATCTTTCGAGATAATGATTCAGCATGCCTCCGAACTCGGCGCGAACGCTATAATCGGTGTCCGGTACGACACGACGGAAATCATGTCCGGAGCGACGGAAGTCTTGGCATACGGAACCGCAGTCATCGTCGAGCCTCTTAGCGGAACGAATATCTACGACGAATAATATGAAACTCATCGCAAACGTTCTAACGGGATTTGTAGCCATTGAACATATCGGCATTCTCATCCTCGAGATGTTCTTTTGGAATCACCCGGTCGGACAGAAGTTGTTTAATATGACGCCGGAGGTTTCGGCGGCTTCTGAAACGTTGGCAATGAATCAGGGTCTTTACAATGGATTTCTCGCCGCCGGATTGTTCTGGGGACTTTTGTCGGGACGCCGTGAGATCAAGATCTTCTTTTTGGCTTGTATTGTTATCGCCGGAATATTCGGCGGGCTTACCGCGAAAACCTCAATTCTTCTCACACAGGCGCTGCCGGCGCTGATTGCGCTATTACTGGTTTGGTTTGCGAGCAATACCGGTCGTCAATACGCTAAATTTTAGTCAGAGAGTACTGAACGAATCTGAAATAAATTCACGGTCTTATAGGAGTTTCCTGGCTGGATCGACACAACAATGAGAATAATATCTTTTGCCTTCCTCAATTTAGTCTTTTTTTTCACCTGCGGAATTTCGTGGGCGGCTGCTCAAACTCTGAACGCAGACGAAAAGAGAATCGTCGATTATATCGATAAGAACAGCGGTAGTGCTATCACACTTCTCGAGAAAACGGTAAATATCGAAAGCCCGACGGAGGATGTCGCAGGCGTAAAGAACGTCGGTATGATGTTTGGCAAAGAATTTGAAGCTCTTGGCATGACAGTCAGATGGATCGATATGCCGACGGAGCAGAAGCGTGCCGGGCATCTTGTCGCTGAATCGAACGGTTCGAAGGGCAAGCGGATTCTGATCCTTGGCCATCTTGATACAGTGCTTCGCGGAGAAAAGTTTAGGCGCGACGGCAAAAATGCATTTGGCACCGGGATCGGCGACATGAAGGGCGGCAACGTCATCGCATTGTATGCTTTGAAGGCCCTGCATGCCGCCGGATTACTGAAAGATACGAAGATTATTTTGATGTTTACCGGTGATGAAGAAGATTCGTGCGAGCCGGTTTCCATCTGTCGGGGCGACATGATATCCGCCGCCAAACGCAGCGACCTTGCCCTCAGTTTTGAAGGCACCGTGCGGAACACGGCGACGGTCGGGCGACGCGGTTCGAGCTCATGGACGCTGGAAGTGGAGGCGAAAACGGGCCATTCCAGTCAGATCTTTCGCGAAAGCATGGGCAACGGAGCCATCTTTGAAGCTTCGCGCATCTTGAATGAATTCCGCGAGGCTCTCAGCAAAGAAAAATACCTTACATTCAATCCCGCCCTTTTCATTGGCGGCACGACCGTCGAAACAAAAGATTCGAATGGCGCAGCGAGTGGAAAAACAAACGTCGTCCCGGCAAAGGCGGTTGTTAACGGCGATCTGCGTTTTATCAGCCAAGAGCAGAAGGAAACTGCGCGCGCAAAAATGCGCGAGATCGTCGCGAAGAGCCTGGCGGGGACAAAGGCAACGATCACATTCCAGGACGGCATTCCCGCGATGACACCGGTCGAAGGAAATTACGTGTTGCTAAAACAGTTGGATCAGGTTAGCCGGGATCTTGGCTTCGGCAAGGTCGAGGCCCTCGATCCTGGTGACCGAGGTGCCGGAGATGTCGCGTTTGTTTCCGGTATCGTCCCGGCCGCCCTCGACGGTATTGGCATAGGAGGTGGGGGAAACTCGCACGCAAAAGGCGAATTTGCCCAAGTTGACACAATGCCTATGCTCACTAAGCGGGCGGCTATACTGATCTATCGACTATCTCGCTGAATTATGAATCCGAAAAAACGATTCACCCGAAACCCTTTCTAGAGTCGCTTCGACTACAAATACACAAAAATAAGCGGTCTTCGCTTGAAACTCATATTATGTACACGAACTTGCCTGGTTGGGCTAGATGGTTTTTATTTGCGCTGATCGTTTCGGCAGTTTGCACGTATGCCGTTGCTCAGGAAAATCCTTCGTCGCCGACGATCGTTAAAGCCGCCGAACTCCAGGCCGATTATGTCGTTCTTCGAAAAGCTTATGAAGAAATGCATCCGGGCCTATATCGATATAGTACCAAAGCTGAGATGGACGCTCGTTTCGAAGTCCTAAAGTCCGAACTGAATCGCGATCAGACTTTACGCGAAGCTTACCTGGCGATATCCCTTTTTCTCGGAAAAGTAAAGTGCGGTCACAGCTACGCAAATTTTTACAACCAGCCTAAATCCGTTGTGGAAGAACTTTTCAAAGGGCAGACGCGGCTTCCGTTTTACTTTCGGTGGATCGACAAGCGGATGATCGTGTCAAAGAGTTTTTCAACGGATAAGAGGCTGAAGCCGGGTGCAGAAGTCCTTTCGATAAATGGAACCCCGGTCAAATCGATTCTTGATAAGCTACTGCAGGTCGCCCGAGCCGACGGATCTAACGACGGCAAACGCGTCGCTTATCTCGAGGTGACGGGAACCGATAATTTGGAAGCTTTTGATATTTTCCACCCGCTGTTTTTTCCGTTCAAAAGTACAATGATCGATCTCACGGTACGGTCGGGCAATTCGCCGAAACCAGCGAAAGCGACGGTCACTGCTCTAACTTATGAGGAGCGGCTGGCCCCGATCAAGGCCGGGATCGACGCAGCACGCGGTTCGGAAGCGGTATTCGAATTTAAGTACCTGGACCCAAAAACGGCCTACCTGCGAATGCCGACTTGGGGCTTATACAACAGCAAATGGAACTGGAAAAAATACTTGAAAGATGTTTTCGATGAACTCGTTTTAAAGAAAACGGCTAACCTGATCATCGACATCCGCGAAAACGAGGGCGGCAACGACATCGGTGACGAGGTCATAAGCCGTCTGATCGACAGAGAGATTAAATTCGAATCGGCCCAGCGCTTTGTCCGATATCGTAAGGCATCGGTGGATCTCGATCCGTATCTCGATACTTGGGACCCGTCATTCAAGGACTGGGGAAGCAGTGCGACAGAAGCGGGAGATGGTTTTTACAAGCTCTCCAAATACGATGATGGCATTGCGGCCAAAGTGTATGGGCCCGTTGGCCCACGTTTCGTAGGAAACGTTTTTGTGCTTGTCAGTGCAACAAACAGTTCGGCAACTTTCCAATTCGCGCAGATCGTAAAACAAAATAAGCTTGGAACGTTGGTCGGCCAGACTACCGGTGGAAATCAGAGAGGAATAAACGGAGGAGCATTCTTTTTCCTGCGTCTTCCCAATTCAAAAATCGAAGTCGATCTTCCCTTGATCGCTACCTTTCCAAAAGAGGTTCCGGATGCAGGCATTGAACCGGACATTCTAGTAAAGCCCAGGATTAGCGATGTCACGGCCGGCCGCGACGCTGAGTTGTCGGCCGTGTATGCCGCAATCAAAAATAAGAAGTAAATCCATCTATTGCTAAACAACCTTCCAAATTCCTTTAAGAGTTTAAGGAATGCGTATTCTCAGTCAAAGTCCGTTGAGGCCCGGCTGAAGTAAGCGGTCCCGCGCTTCGAAAGAAAAAAAACATTAACGCAATTTGTTCAACGGGCTACGTCCCCTCTTTGAAGTTTTTTAATGTCGAAGTGGAGACGCAATGGATAAATTTCAAGAAATTTTTGCCGATCAGGATCGTTACGATGACGGCATCGTCGTCGATTACGCAACAATGGTCCGCATGTGGAGCACGCTCGATCGTTCGGTTACGGCGTTCAATCGAAATTGCGGTGTAGTAACCATAAGACCGTGGGAAGACTCTAGTGACACGAACGGCCGCCAAAAGGAAGATCGCTAGTAGATCGGCGATCTGAATATTGTAACTCTCCCCACGACTGAAAAATCTCGCGTCGCCGAGAAGGCGTAGTATTTCCTCGGAAGATTTGATTAAACACCGCAGAGGAGGCACGTAAGTTGTATGCCCGGACCGTTTGATTGGACTAACACCATAAACTTGATGCCCCAGCCGTTTTCCGCTCCGCAATTGGCGCGGATGCGCTCGGCCGCTCCTTCCCTTGATCAAATGGGTGTCGTCCTCGTAGATGTCTCAAGGGGCGGTCTCGCTGCTTTTGCGTTAAACTTCAAGAAAACAGGGTTCGCCGCCAGTCTGCCCAAGATTGCCGCAATGTACGCGGCTTACTATTTACAGGATCGACTACGCGCGTCCTCGCTTCCGTTGATCGGCATGAAACTCTCGGAAGTCGAATCGACCTTGAAGAAAGATTGGGGTCACGAGATAAGGGCGAAACTGCCTCGGTCCACCGGAGATTTTCCCGACATAACGTGGATATTTAAGAATACCAAGTTCGATTTCTCAAACGCATTTAGAAAGAATCTGATAGATATGATCCAGGTTTCCGACAACTATGCGGCCGGAAGTGTGATTCGCAGGGTCGGTTATGATTACCTTAATTCCGTCCTTATTCATGGCGGATTGTATTCGGTCAACGATGTTAGCGGTTTGTGGATCGGCGACGACTACACCAAATCAACACGTTCTTATAACAGGGACGGCAATCGGGCACCGGGGCTTAAAACCTCTGTGGCCGCGAGTGCGGAAGCAACAGCCCTTTTGCTCGTAAATCTTGCACTTGACCGTCTAATCAGCGCAAGAGCATCGACGCGCATGAAGAATCTCATGAACAATGCTTCCTCATGGGTGCGTGACGAGATACAGGGCATACATCCCGAAGCAGAAGTTTTTGGAAAGGTAGGATATGTAAAAAACTCGACGCACGATTGTGCAATCGTTCGTCACAACGATGCGCATTACGTCGTCGTAACTCTTTTTGGCAGGGATAACCTGAATCCGCTCTTCGTCGAACTGGACGTCTTAGCACAGCAGTTATTTCAGTTTCGGAAGGTTGCCGAATTTGTTAAGTCGATGATACATCCTTAAAGTCGATTTTCGTCAAGAACCGAATCGCGGACGACGGCTACGAGACTATCGCTCCGACAAGATCGTACTCGTGCGCTTCCGTGATCGTTACATTATATATCGCTCCGATCTGCGGTTCGAGGTCCTCGGGCATATCGTTGATGAGGATGTAGCCGTCGATCTCCTGTGCCTGGCCTTCGAGACGGCCTTGAAACAGAAGATCGGATTCCTGTGACAGGCCTTCGAAAAGCACGCGGTAGGTACCACCGATCTTCGACTTGTTTAGCTGCTTGCTGATCTTTGCCTGTTCCTTCATCAGTCGGTTTCGTCGCTGTTTAGCTATCTTCGGATCGACCTTGTTAGGCAGATCATAGGCCGCAGTTCCCTCTTCGTCCGAGTAAGTAAACACACCGAGATTATCGAAACGGCAGTTTTGAACGAATTTTATCAGCTCTTCGAAATCTTCTTCAGTTTCGCCGGGAAAGCCTGTGATGAAGGTCGTCCGGATAGCAACGCCCGGAACGCGTTCGCGAACACGCGCGATCAATTTTTCCAGCGATTCCCGATTCCCGCCACGCTTCATCAACTTCAAAACATTTCGCGAAGCGTGCTGCAGCGGCATGTCGAGATATTTGACGGCCTTCGGCGTTTCAGCGATAGCGGCGAGAAAGGCCTCGGAAATGTGTGTTGGGAAAGCATACATCGGGCGTATCCATTCGACACCTTCGATCTCGCCCAGCGCTCGGATCAACGCGGCCAGTGCATCCACCTCACCTAGATCCTCGCCGTATCGCGACGAGTCCTGCGCTATCAAAACCAGTTCTTTTACGCCCTGTTTCGCGAGCATTCTCGCCTCTTCAACGATCGAGCCGAAACGGCGGGATCTGAACGATCCGCGCATCGCCGGTATCGAGCAGAACGCACACGGCCGGTCGCATCCTTCGGCGATCTTGATAAACGCGGTGTGCGATTCGGTCGCCCGCATTCGGGGCGTGTATTCATCGTAAAGATAGGTCGCAGATTTGTTGCCGATCGGCGTGATCGTTAGTTGTTTAGCGTCAAACTCTTCGTCGGCGGCTTTTAGAATGTCATTAACCTGCGATGTTCCGATGAACGCATCGACCTCCGGCAGCTCCTTCATCAGATCGTCTCGGTAACGTTCGACAAGACAGCCGGCAACGATCACGCGATTCGCCTTGCCGTTCGTTTTCCAGCGGGTAGCCTCAAGAATGGCGTCAACCGATTCCTGCTTTGCCGATTCGATAAAGCCGCACGTGTTGACGACAACCGTATCGGCCTCTTCGGCATTATTTGTAATTTCGTAGCCCGCCTCGGCTAACTGGCCCATCATCACTTCGGAATCAACAAGATTCTTAGGGCAGCCGAGGCTGACAAATCCAACTTTCTTCATCATTTACAATACAAAAACATCAAATTCAACGTCATCAATCTGAATTCCGATCGGTTGTGCTCTGGCGACTTTGACGGCCTGGACCAACTTGATAAGGTCTCCGTATTTGCTGGATTTGGAAACCTTAACGAAAACGGTCTTCTCGACTTCATTTGTCCCTTCGCGAAAGACCCCGTTATTTTCACGCTCTTTAAAGATTTCCATTAGCCTAATTTTCAGCTTTTCGGAGTCAGAGATCGTTCCCGTATCTTCGTTGTTAAGTCGTAGTTTTCCGTCATTCTCCAGCATTGCAATTAAAGTTAGCGGGTTCGGTTTCCTTGGTTCGGTTTGACCCGATGGCGCGGGAAGTCTCACGTCAAACATTACGGGAGCCGTCTGATAGGGATCATCCTCATTTTTCTCACCGATTACGACCAAGCCAACCTTATCAACGTCAGCTTTTCGAATGACGTCAAAAACTTGCAGAACATTTTCATTCGAGGCGTTAACATCGCATTTGAAATAAACGATCCGCTTGTCGCGAGTTTTGCCTTCCAAAGAGCTTTTTATCTTTGCGGGTAATTCTTCTTCGGTAATAATGGCTCCCGTTCGTTCCGAACTATCGTGAACTTCACGATCCCGTCGTCCATACAATTTATTGTCGGCAGTAAGCGTCAAAAGCATTGACGTGTCTTTCTCAATATCGGAATCGTCATCTGCGTATTTAACATTAACCGGCAAATTGACTATTTCATTCTTTCTCTTGGGCCCATCGATCAAAAATGGGATAGCGACAGCCGTCGCGATAAACAAAATTTCGATCGTCGTCGCGACGATGAGCGAACCCCACTTCGATCCTGCTCGTGATGAAAACGGGATGACGGATGCCGCTATCAGAACAATGAAAACTACAGGAGCCGCGATTATGCTCGCCAACAACAAAAGGCTGATATCCGCGCCAACGCCGCCAATGCCGCCCGCGCCAATTGAACTGCCCGGACTAAGAACCTCAATGATCACCAACTGGGCCTTCCAAAACCACCCGGCAGGCAGTAAACAAAGAGTGCCGCCAAGAACGAAAAACCAAAATGGCGGCGAGGCGGTTTTGGTCGGAATCAGCATTCGAACCACCAGGACAGCGATCACCACAAATCCACATATTGCCGCCAGATAAAGAGAACCAAGTACCGGAAGCGATGCCTCTTTCATTCCCGCCATTACAGCGGCAATTCCGGCGTTTTCGTTAGCCCTCAACGCCCGGAACATATTCATCAGAAGGATCGAGCTAAGTGCTCCGCCGATCGCCGGAATTGTGTAGGACAACGCCGCAATCAGACGCGCGGTGACCGAAACCTTTAAGCGGGGTCGCGTTTCCTCAGCATTCAATATTTTAGCGTCCATTTGGCTAATCTCTTTTATGATGTAAGTTTTTGACGAAATAAATTATAGCTACTACTAAATACAAATCCGGCGACGATGACATGCACGGCTTTGCCGTCAGCTTTCCAACGGTCGCTTCAACCGATTCCTGTTTGGCCGATTAGATAAAGCCGCAGGTGTTGACCACAACGTCTCGACTTCATCGGAAAATGTTCGGGCATTCTCTTTTCTCAATCATTTTTCTTGTTTCGTATGTCAATAAAAAGCAAGAAAAAAGTAAGCGGAAACGAAATTAAGTTCACAGTTTGCCATCGATTGAAGGCTTCAAAATCTTCAAATGAACGAGGCTGTCCTTGTTTCCCGCATATCTATTTTCACCGCAAAGATGAATCGGGCTATCTGGAAACCTAGCGAATCCGTAAAAAAAGAAGATAAAAGTAAAAACAAATACGAATTTAAATGAATGCCCGATTATGTTTTTCGTCTGCATGTTTTACTATTATCTCGTTTCAAGATTTCGCAACCAAGCGTCAATCTCCGCCGATTCATCACGTGACAGATGCTTTTCTCCGAACCGCACGCGGTTGTATTTCTCGGTGATATTCACCGCCTCAGGCATTCCGACCGCGTATGCAAACTCAAGCGGCGTTTGATGCGGTTCGCGTGTAAAACCCTTGTCCGCCAGCACGGTCTGCATCCGTTCGTAAAATTCGACGATCGTCGCACGGCGCCGCGCAAAGAGCCATTCCCATGCAAGATGCCAAACTTTTGATTTTACTACCTTTCGGTACAGCCAAACAAGGAGCAGCAGTCCGACAAGTGTGGCAGCCAGATACAAAAGCCCTCTAACGGCAGCCGCAACGCTGGTCTCGATGCCCTTATCGCCGCGAATTTCCTTCCACCATTCCGATAAACGGTCAAAAAGCTGGTTAACAGCACCGGACGTCTTCGCCTGGTATTCGCCGACACTCTTCTTAACTGAAGTAAAAAGCGAACGCTGCTCCTGGTTATCGAAAGCGACGAAATACTGAATCCAAAAGGTTTCGAGAGCTTCAAGATATTTCCCAAATTTGCCCGCAATGCCAGGGGTCGTTTCGCCCGGACTTTGCCCGGCAAACGGCGTTGGGTCAAAAGGCACCCAAACATTTTCCCCGGGAAAGTAGACCTCCACCCACGAGTGGGCGTTCCTCTGCTTCACGACAAAAACGTCGGCTGTTTCGTTGTACTCGCCCTCAGAAAAGCCATTAACGATACGCGTCGCTATTCCCTGAGTCCGCAACATAACGGCCATCGCCGTCGCGAAGTATTCGCAATGCCCCTCTTTAACATTGAACAAAAAATCGGCAAGCGGCTGATCGCCCGACGCTTTTTGTTCGAGGGTGTAGCCAAAGTTATTTTGCAGATACGACTCCATCATCTTCGACGCATCGTAACGATTTGCCGAACCTTTTGTGATCTGCAGCGCAAGTTCCCTGATCCTTGGGTCAATGGCCGGCGGCAGTTGGCGATAATTTTCCTTCTCGCTTGGATAACGAATATCATCGGCCCGGAGTTGAGCCTCATCCGGCAACGCGCGGTCAGACAAGACTTTGTAGCTGATCCGTTCGCCAACGCGCTGAAACGTTAAGGCTCCGTGCGAATCCTTAAACAGAACCGGAAAATTACCCTGCACTCCCACGGCCCGCGAAAGCCCGAACAGCACAGGCGTATCTAGCGGTTCCAGATAAATGGTCTGCCACGTCAGACTCTCTTTGCCGGTCGCAAAATCGACCTGAATAATGTCGCGTTCGCCTTTAGTTTTAGACTCTTTTGCTGCGGATTTCGTCCGGCTCCACGATTGATTGTCAAACGTATCAAGAGCGACGCCGCGCCACCTCAAACTCGTCCTTCGAGCCGCTTCATTTTCTAGCCGCACCCGCATCACGACCTCGTCGGTCTGCTGAATGGTTCCAAACCCACCGAGTTTCACCGTGTCTGAAAATCCGGCTGACGTCGAAACAGGTCCTTGACCGCCGCCGATCCCGGCACCGCCGACTCGCGGAAGAAGAAAGAACATCGGCGTGGCGAAAATGATTATGAGCCCGATCAATATCAGCGCCGTGCCCGGAAGACGTCTGATCGGCATCGCCGCCAATCTCGCCTCGTTGGTTTTGGCTCCGTTCACATCTGTCTTCTCATTGGTCGCACGGTCGGTCTTCTTTATCTCAAACAGAATTATCGCGCAGACCATGATAAAGACGTATATGACAAACGAAAGCAGATAGAGAGCGCTAATACTCAGACCGGCGGCCAACAGGACCTCAAAAAACGCCATCAGATAAAGGAACATCCAGTCGCGGTCAGATTTTCGCTGCAAAAGCTTGATCGCGGTTAGCGAAAGTATCAGCCGCCCGAGTATCCCGGCGAGCATCGCTCCGCTGTCAGATGTGCCGAAAAATCCATACCTATAGCCGACGAAATACAGTGGCAAGGCCAGGACTATCAGGGCCGTCCCCCACCGCTCCGATATCTGCCACCGCGAGCCTTCGAGAAACCAGGCGGTGACCATCACCGCAATAAACATCCCCGTACCAACGACGCCAAACGTCCCCGAAACCCACAACGAGAAAAAGCCGCAAAGGACAGCGGAGTAGGAAAGGATTTTGAATAGTCGCTCGAAGGTCATCAACAAAATGGGATCGGTACGCCTTTTTGATTATAGATCGCGCCCAGACTACTGTCTAAGTTAATTTCGAGCAGAAAAATGTCGTTAAGAATCGAAGCTATAACCGTGAGGCCTAAGACGGAAAAAGCCCGCTCAAAAACGAGCGGGCTTTTCCTACATTAGATCCGGCGACTACCTACTTTCCCACAACTGAAAGCTGCAGTATCATCGGCTCAAGCAGGCTTAACTACCGTGTTCGGGATGGGAACGGGTGTGACCCTGCCGATACAATCACCGGAAAACTGAGGAGAATGGTGAATTGTGAGTGGTAAATGGTGAATACGAAGATCAGTGTCGATCTATATTCATTTACTCCCTCTCATTTTCAATTCCTGGAACGGAGCGTGGTGATTTTTTTCATCCACCATTCATCGTTCACCATTATCAAATTTTGATATCTGAAAACTGAATACATGTATCATTCCACAAATTGCTTGAATGTAAAATTTGCTTGTCAACAAATTTTATGGTCAAGCCTTGGGACAATTAGTAATGGTCAACTGAGTACATTGCTGCACTTACATCTCCATCCTATTACGTGGTGGTCTTCCACGAGTCTCACTGGCAAAACTAATCTTAGGTCTGGCTTCACGCTTAGATGCATTCAGCGTTTATCCATGCTCCACATAGCTACCGTGCGATACCACTGGCGTGATAACACGTACACTAGAGGTGGATCCATCCCGGTCCTCTCGTACTAAGGACAGATTCCTTCAATTTTGCTCCGCCCACACCAGATAGGGACCGAACTGTCTCGCGACGTTCTGAACCCAGCTCACGTACCATTTTAATCGGCGAACAGCCGAACCCTTGGGACCTTCTTCAGCCCCAGGATATGATGAGCCGACATCGAGGTGCCAAACCCTGCCGTCGATGTGAACTCTTGGGCAGGATCAGCCTGTTATCCCCGGCGTACCTTTTATCCGTTGAGCGACGGCACTTCCATAAGCGACCGCCGGATCACTAACTCCTACTTT
>JANNST010000046.1:0-78633 GCA_031402865.1 Chloracidobacterium sp.
GCTTTGCGTATTCGCGGTCTATCATTGTTCGCTCCGGCTGGATCTATGGACACGGCGGAACAAATTTTCTAAGTGTAATGTCCAAGTTACTTGCGGATGGAAAAACGATCCAGGTGATAGGCGATTCGTTTGGAACACCGACGTACGGCGGCGATTTGGCTAAACGGCTTCGCGATCTGGCTGAGGCTGATATGCCCTGTACGTTTCACGTAACAAATTCGGGAAACGGAACCAGCTATTTGGGGTTTGCGGAAAAAGTTTGCGAGATCGGCGGATTCGACAAAGGTCTTCTTACGCCAATCTCGAACAATGATCTGAAGAGGCCGGCCCCGCGCCCGGCGAATTCAAAAATGGCGTGCCTGTTGAGTGAGCGTCTGGGCTTTGCTTTAATGCAGAATTGGGAAGACGCCCTGAAAGAATTTCTCGCATAAGCCACGGCGGGTGTCACTTACGCAAGAGGCCGGTCGCTACCGCTTCCGGTTCTGACATTCTAGCCTTTTGTTTTGTGAACGGGAGCGGCTTCCTCGAATTGCGGAGTGTCGTCGCCCTCGCCTTTCCCGTAATAATCGTAGTAACCAGATCCGTAATAATCGTATTCAACGGAGCTCGATTTAATACCGTTTAGCACGACGCCGTATATCCTCGCGCCAATGTTACCGAGACGTTGCTTGAATCGGCGCATCAGGTGAATTGACGACTTACCGGCCATTGCGACCAGAACGACGCCGTCAACCAATGTTGAAAGAATAGCTGCGTCGGTAAACGAGATCGCCGGCGGCGAGTCTATGATCACGTGCTTGTAACGGCCGCGCAGAAACTGGAGAAGCTTTTTCATTTCGTCCGAGCTAAGCAACTCGGCCGGATTTGGCGGGATCGGGCCGCTTGTGATTACCCTTAGCCTTGGCAGTCCCTTACATCGTTTTATCAGATGCTCGGTGTCCTGTTCGCCCGACAGATAATTGGTCAGCCCGCGTGTGTTCTCAAGGTCGAAATAGCTGTGCAGACGCGGCCGACGCAGGTCGCAGTCGATAAGAACAACATCGACATCGGATTGGGCAAGCGTGATCGCGGTGTTGATGGCCGTCGTCGTCTTGCCTTCCGAAGGCTGTGACGACGTAACGAGAATAGTCTGCGGCGGTTTACCGGCGGACGAAAAAAGCAAGGATGTCCGAAGATGGCGATAAGCCTCGGCCATCGGCGAATGGCGCTCTTCGAGGGCGATCATCGCCGTTGCCGGGTTGGCTCCGTTTCCGTTCTTTGGAACAAGGCTTATTCGACGCTTTTCCGTCAGATTATGGTGCGGTATTAGGGCAAGTGTAGGCAGCCCGAGGTGTCTGCCAATGTCGTCCGACGTCTTAACCGAATCGTCCAGATAATCCATCAAAAACGCCAAGCCGATTCCGGCCGCCAGCGAGATCAAAAAAGCGATGAAAATGTTGCGGGTCCTGTTCGGGCCGATCGGCCCGGGCGGCGCAAGTGCACTTGCCGCGATCTTGATGTTATCCGGGCTGCTGTTCGCGATGGCCAGGTCCTGTTCCTTTAAACGCTGATTGTAGGTGTCTAGGAGATTCCGGTTAGTTTCGATACCGCGCTTCAGGGTGGTTAGCTCAGTCATCGCTACACCTTGTATGTTCGCTAAAGTAGATTCCTTTTCATACGCGGCTTGGGCCTGGGCTTCCTCGCGCCGCTTCGAATCGAGCTGCGATTTCATCGAAACTAGGGCTCCGCTAACTGCGTCTCTATTGACGCTCTTTATGTCGCGGTCAATTATGCCTGAGACGTCTTTTTCGGTTTTGTCCTTTGCCGTTTTCAGTGTGGCAATGCGTTCGTCCTTTTTCTTGACTTCCGCGTACTCTTCGGTGTATTTGACAAGCAGTTCGGCCCGTTCGGTTTCCGCCGTCTGAATCTGCTTCTCTATGCTTCGAATATCTTCCTGAAGCTTGGACTTTCGTTCGGTGCTCTGCCGTACGGCATCCTGATAGATCTTGCTTTCAGTCAATTCGGGGATGGCAGAGCCTTCGCCGCGACTGTTTGCCTGCACAGCCGCATTATACCGGCCTTCGAGCTGCCGGCGGCTTTCCATCGATTTGATCCACGTTTCACTCAACCCTTGCAACCGGCTGGCTGAGAGCTCCCCTCCTTTGTCCTGAAGCGGCATATCCTTCTGCTTCATGAAAGAGATCAATTCCGCCTCCTGCGTCGTAATGGTGTTCTTAAGTTCTTCGATCGAATTCGCAAGGTCTTCCTGTGCCTTCTTGGCACCCTGTGTTTCGCGTGCGGCGTCTTGCTGTCTGAAGGTTTCCGCTACGCCATTGGCGACCTTGGCCGCGAGTACCGGATCAATTGTTCGAACGCTCACGTTTACAAGATTTGTGCGTTCACGCTGCTCGACGGTGACGGGTAGTTTAGTCACATACAATTCTGCGCGGGCTTCATCCTCAGGCGTCAGAATTATTTTTTCGGGTACGGAACCGACCGGAGCGACCGAAATAACCGGAAGCGACCTTGCCCTGTCAGCATTGCTCTTCTCGCTTGAAAAAATTGAACGGATCGTTGTCCCGATCCCCCGATCCTGATCACTGAAAAGATTCGGGTCTTTGTATAAACCCAATTCGATCACAACCGTCTTCATCAGAGCCGCATTTTGGAGAAGTTTTAGCTGGGTATTGTAATAATTTACGTCGTTCCCGAGATTGATATTGATCGCATCTTTCGAGGTGACCTTCGGCTTTCGCGGTTCGATCAGCATCTCGGTCGTCGCCTGATATTCCGAAGGCTGCCGGTACATGTAAAATGCGGATGCGGCCGTCACAAGTATTGTTAAGGCCAAAATCACCGGCAAACGCTTATAAACAACGTCGACATATTGCTTGATCGACCGCCTTCCGTCCATCGCCTCTTCATCGTAATACGACGAGTACGCAGGCGGATATTCGCCTACAACCTCTCTCAGTGCCGTCGTTTTCGGTAACGGCGTCAGCCGCTGATCTTCTTCCATACTAATTAAAACCTATCGAAATAATGCTTGTTTTATAGAGCGCAACCTCAATTTATATCATATTTGGCCGGAATGTTTACTAGAATCGTTTGAAACGCCCCGTGTGAAACGCCGGCGTTCCTCGTTCTCTGACCATGCAACCAAGCCTTTTTGTTTAGCCGCAAATGCAAATGATATAATAACTGGTAACGTTTTTTCTTTAGAATTATTAGGTAAAGAAATTTATATGGCCGCGATTTCCGTAAATAATACATCAACCGTAGACCGCGATTTCGACCTCGGCATAGTCGGATTTCGATACGCAGACCTTTTTGATGCAGTTAAATTAAATGAACTAGCCGAAAAGTTTTATCACGAGGTATCGGAGAAAGATCCCCTTCTGCATGATTCGCTGGCGAAATACATCGCGGCACACGGAGCGGGCTTCGAAAAGCGTGTTGAATCCAAAATCCTTACCGACGCCGCGCCGTATCTTTCGGATTTTATCGCCCGCATGTTTGGAATCAGCCGTGAACGAACCGAACTGGAGAACGAGATACTGGTTCAGAATCCGATCTGGAAATACAAGTTTTTTGTTCAGCGGCGGGCGATCAAGCAGTTCAAGCCTGATGATTTGAAGAGCTTTGAGTTGGGTGTGCTCGATCGGGCATTAACGGAACTTCGATACAACGCTTTTGACGAAACGATCATTCACGACGACGAGCTTGCCATTGCGAGCATTGCCGCTAAATTGATCGATGCCGGGGAGCTGCTCTCTAAAGATCTCGAACGCACGGAAGAAGTTCAACAAACAGTAACCAAACTGCAAAAGGCCTATAATGACCTGAAGGACAAGGCGTTCGGTAAAGTGTTTTCGTCGTTCATTGTGGACATAGACGCAACCGGCGATCTGCTTTTGGTAAATGCCGCGTTGAAGCTTCTGGAAGCATGGTCGGCGAACGAATTCTACAAACGCGAAAAGCGTTGGAGAAGCCTTAAGGTCCCGCACCCGCTCGATTATCAGAATCTGGTTCATCTGATCCACCCGAACGAAGATATTCCGAATGTAATGAGCGGCAAGCCGGCAGAAATGCGTCGTCGGGACGGATTTAAACTGACCGACGACCGAGGCACGATGCGCGAGGCCTTGAGCGAGATCGACTATTGCTTGATCTGCCACGAAAGATCTAAAGATTCATGCTCCACCGGCCTACGCGAGCCGGACGGAACGCCTAAACGCAACCCGCTCGGCATCAAGACCGAAGGCTGCCCGCTCGATGAAAAGATCTCGGAAATGCACCTGCTGAAAAAGCAGGGCGACCCGATCGCGTCGCTCGCACTTGTAATAATCGACAACCCGATGTGCGCCGGAACCGGCCACCGCATCTGCAACGACTGCATGAAAGGCTGCCTTTTCCAGAAGCAGGAGCCGGTCAATATTCCACTTGCGGAGACGGCGACGCTGACCGACGTGCTCAATCTGCCGTATGGTTTTGAGATATACAGCCTGCTCACTCGCTGGAATCCGCTGAATGCTCTCCGGCCGTATGCCCTGCCCTACAACGGCAAGAATGTGATGGTCGTCGGCCTCGGCCCGGCCGGTTACACGCTGGCCCACTACCTTTTGAACGAAGGATTTGGCGTTATCGGCGTCGACGGATTGAAGATAGAGCCGCTGCCCAAGGATTGGACCGGTGACCTCGGGAAATCTTCGCCGAAACCGATCAAAGATCTAAGCGAGATTACAGAAGAGTTGGACGAGAGGATATTGTCGGGATTTGGCGGCGTCTCCGAATACGGCATCACGGTTCGGTGGGACAAGAATTTTCTTACCATGGTCCAGTTGATGCTTATGCGGCGAAAGCGTTTCCGGGCATACGGCGGTATTCGTTTCGGCGGCACGCTGACCATCGAGGACGCGTGGGATTTCGGCTTTGACCACATAGCGATCGCAACTGGTGCTGGACGCCCGACGATCGTTCCAATGAAGAACAATCTCATCCGCGGCATCCGTCAGGCGTCAGATTTTCTGATGGCGTTGCAGCTAACCGGTGCATTCAAAAAAGATACGCTGTCCAATTTGCAAGTGCGTCTTCCTGCCGTGGTCATCGGCGGCGGGCTGACAGGTATCGACACGGCGACCGAGCTGTTTGCGTACTATCCGGTGCAGGTCGAAAAAATGCTCGAGAAATACGAGCAGATCACTGCGGAATTTGGCGAAGAAACCGTTCTGGCGAAATTCGATGAGGAAGAGCTTCGCGTACTGCAGGAATTTCTTGAGCATGGCAAAGAGATACGAGAGGAACGCGAGCGGGCAGCAGCGTTTGGGGAAGTTCCGAATTTTGTTCCATTGATCCAACGCTGGGGCGGAGTCTCGCTGATCTATCGAAAGCGACTGCAGGATTCACCAGCCTATCGGTTGAATCATGAGGAAGTGCAGAAAGCCCTCGAAGAAGGCATCAATTTTGTCGAATGCATGAACCCGGCTGAGGCCGTGCCGGATGAGCACAATGCGATCAGGGCGTTGATCTTTGAACGGCTTGATTATGTGGCTGAGACCGGAAAATTTGAAAAAACCGGCGAGATGGTTGAATTCCCAGCCCGCACGCTTTGTGTGGCCGCCGGAACCTCGCCAAATGTTATCTATGAAAAGGAAAAGCCGGGAACGTTTGAGCTCGATGAGTGGCGGCAGTTTTTCCTGCCACACAAACTGGTTAAGAACGGCGACGGCAAACTTCATGCGGTTAAGGCCGAAAAGGGCGAGACGGGATTTTTTACCTCCTACGAAAGCGAGGGGAAATTCGTCAGCTACTACGGGGACAATCATCCGCAATACGCCGGGAACGTTGTCAAGGCGATGGCGTCGGCAAAGCACGGCTACCTGAAAGTTGTCGAACTTTTTGCTGAAGAACTTGCGACACGCGGGCCGCTGCCGCAATCGGACCGCGATGCAATATTTGATCAACTGGAAGCAACGCTGGACGAGCAGATCCGTGCGTATGTCGTAAAGGTGGACCGTCTTACCCCAACGATCGTCGATGTTATCGTGAAGGCGCCGTTGCAGGCACGGAAATTCAAGCCGGGGCAGTTTTATCGACTGCAAAACTTCGAAACGTCGGCACCGGTGATCGACGGCTCGCGGATGATGATGGAAGGCCTCGCCCTGACAGGTGCGTGGGTCGATGAAGAAAAAGGCCTCTTGTCGATGATCGTTCTCGAAATGGGTACGTCATCACGGTTGTGCTCATTGCTGCGTGAGGGCGAAGAGGTCCTTGTTATGGGCCCGACGGGGAGCCCGACGGAGATACCGGAAAACGAAACTGTTCTGCTTGCCGGCGGCGGGCTCGGAAATGCCGTTTTGTTCTCGATCGCACGGGCCTTGCGCGACAACAACAATCACGTTGTTTATTTCGCCGGATATAAAGACGGAGCCGATCTTTTCAAACGCGAAGAAATTGAAAAAGTTACCGATCAGGTAATCTGGGCGACCGATCACGGAAAAGAAATCCGCCCAATGCGGCCGCAGGACTCGCATTTCAGAGGGAACATCGTCCAGGCGATGGTCGGATACGCCGAAGGCAGATTCGGCCAAACAAAGCTTAGCTTGCTGGACGTTGACCGCATCATCGCGATCGGGTCAGACCGCATGATGAACGGCGTCCGCGAGGCCCGCCACACAACGTTAAAGCCTTATCTGAAAGAGAATCACGTCGCCATCGGCTCGATCAACTCGCCCATGCAATGCATGATGAAAGAAGTCTGCGCCCAGTGTCTGCAGCGTCACGTAAACCCACACACCGGCGAAGAATTTTTCGTATTCTCATGCTTCAACCAAGACCAGCATCTCGATTTTGTCGATTTCAAAAACCTCAACGAACGCCTGCGTGCGAACAGCATTCAGGAAAAATTGACCAATATGTGGTTGGATATGGCGTTTGGACGGGATGATTTTAAGAGACTGTACGGACAGGCAGTTTGACGAAATACGCAATTTGATAAGTGTGATTTATGAGAATGACAGTAATACTCGATGACGATGTTGCTACTGACATCCGAATCGTACATGAGAGCGAGCCGGAGAAATCGTTCGAGCAGATTGTCAATGAACTGCTTCGAGTTGGTCTTGGCATTGATGAGGAAGACAACGGAAAAGAAGTTGGATATCGGTAATCGCTATTTATTACTTCTACTGCTGCCACTCGTCCTTTTTTACTAATGATTCCGTCCGAAAAAAAGCGGTGTCTAAATCGGCGGCATAGTCTTCCTCTATGATCTCATTAACTTCATCAACGTATCTGGTGAACGCTCCTTTGTCGTCCGTGTACTTAATGATTTGCACCAGAGACGGAGGTTGGATTTCCGTTCTCCTTTCCCCGTCAATCTGAATTCGCCAAACCTTTGGCGTCGTCGGCAAAGGCAATTTCACCCATAAAAGTACCTTCGCTTGTCTTTGCTCGAATTCATCAAAAAGTACGAAAAATCGATCGAACGCTTTTTCTTCATCGGCATTTTCATCTTTCAACAGCATATTCCGCCAACCGGAAGTGCTCTCATACAAGCCAAGTTTCATAGCGACCCAGTTGTTGAATTCTCGGTACGGCGGTTGAGTGCTATGCCCAATTTCATGTCCACTTGCGGTCAAATATCCGCCTATAAAGTTATACAGAGCGGTAACTGATTTGGGGCTTACGTACAGTCCAGGACGCAACCGAATTGCATCCAATAATTCGTAAAAATCTTCCGCCATAATCAGAACGACGCAACTATTTCAAATAACCTCTTGGCTCAACTCTTCCTACAACCTCACCTCGACGATTTTTAAGCTGCATCGGTGAAAGATCGGCAAGATCATCACTCGACAAAATCCCAAGATGCCTCAAAATCGCAATCGCAACGACAGGGCGGGCGCGTTTGTCGTCGCCGTCTTCGATCTTTAGGGCGATGCCGAGGCCGGTTGGGTATTTTTCGCACGGGAGCACACCACAGAGCCAGACGCCGTCGGCGCCTACTTTTGAGATGATGCGGCCCATCGCGGCCTGCATCAGCATTGTGTCGAGGCGTTCGGTTCCGCCGATGAGTTCGGGGAATTTTGTCATCGCGGAGACTATGCGGGCGGCGGCTGAGCGTGAAGCCTGATCAAAACTCTCGGGCGGAGAAACGAGGTTCAGGAATGAGCGGGCCATTGCGGAGACCGGCAATGCAAAATTGGGAGCGGCGCAGCCGTCGACGGCAAGGGCGATGTCGGTTTCCGGAATTTCGGCAAACTGGGCGACCGCACTCAATATCGCTTTTTGAACCGGATGATCAAAATCTTCGTAGGATTCCAGGTCGGCCTCAAGTTGTTTGGCGACGGCGAGCATCGCGGCATGTTTGCCGGAGCAGTTGTTGTGAAGCTGATTCGGGTATTCCCCGGCACGCATCATGCGCTCGGCTTCTTTTTCGTAAAACGGCAGGTGTGTTCCGCACCGGAGATAGGATTCGGTAAGACCGATTCGTTCGAGCATCAACTCGGCAATGCGCACGTGCCGCGCTTCGCCGGAATGCGAGGCACACGCAAGGGCGATCTCCTCTTCCGAAAAACCGAACGCGTCGGCGGCACCGCTTGTTATCAGCGGCATTGCCTGAAAAGGCTTGCTCGCAGAGCGATAGAAAGTCACCGTCGACGGGTCACCCATTTGGGTAATAACATTTCCCTCCCCGTCAATGACGATGAAATGCCCGCGATGGATCGATTCGACCGTTTCGCCGCGAACGACTTGTGCAAGAATCTGAGAAAGCATAGGAAGATTTAATTTTCCACAGATGAACACAGATGGACACTGATGAAAGAAAAATAATTACAAATTATCTGTGTTTATCTGTGTTCATCTGTGGACGATTTCTTATCCCGCCGCCGCGATCATCTCGCGAGCATTCTCGCGGGCTGCGTTAGTTATTGTTTCGCCGGCGAGCATGCGGGCAACCTCTTCGATACGCTCGGAGTCACTCAATTCGCGAATGGCGATGGTAGTGCGGCTTTTCGCCATTGTTTTCTCGATGAGGAAATGCCGATCTGCCTGCGAGGCTACCTGTGGCTGGTGCGTGACGCATAGAACCTGTTGGGTTTTTGCCAACGTTTTCAGCTTGAACCCGACAGCTTCGGCAACGCGGCCGCCAATGCCGGCATCGATCTCGTCAAATACGGTCGTCGCTGCTTTGTCTTTGGTTCCGGCCGTCGTTTTTAAGATCAGCATCAGACGAGACGCCTCACCACCGGATGCCACGCGTGCGAGCGGTTTTGGCGATTCGCCGACGTTGGCAGAAAAATAGAACTCGATGCTGTCGATGCCCTTGGCCGAAAGTTTTTCAAACCCGTTACCCTCAAGTTCGTCTTTTCCCGGAGTTTCGATCTGCACCGCAAACCGGGCCTTTTCAAGGGCCACCACTTTTAGATTAGTTTCAATGGCCTTTTCGAACTTTGTCGCGGCAGCGGCACGTTTTTGATGAATAACATCAGCCGTTTTGAGATACTCCTGGCGTATCAGTTTGAGCCTGTCGCGCAATTCCTTCTCGCGAAGGTCGGCCATTTCGATATTGTCCAGCCGCTCTTCGCAGTCCTTGAGATGCAGCAGAACAGACTCGATCGATCCGCCGTATTTCCGCGTCAGCCGTGCGATCTCGGCCAGGCGGCTTTCGATCTCTTCGAGGCGTTCCGGCGAAAACTCAAGATGATTACGGTAATCCCTTGCCGTGATCGCCAAGTCTTCAATAACGGCAAGGGCGGTCTTGATGCTCTCCGTATACTCGCCAAATTTTGGCTCGTATTCGGTAAGATCGTCGATTTTACGTGCCGCTTTTTCGAGCGTAGCCACTGTCGATTCCGTGTTTTCGTAAAGCAAGACGTAGGCTTCCTGGCTCAGCAAGGTCAGCTTTTCGACATTGTTCAGCCGCCGCTTTTCTTCGCCGAGTTCGATATCTTCGTCCGCCGCGAGTCCAACCGTCTTGATCTCATTGATCTGAAACCTCAGCACGTCCAAAAGCTGAAGTTTCTCAGCCTCGCTCGTTTTCAGCTTCAAAAGGTCCGATCGAGCTTCAGACAATTTACGATATGCTTCCGCGACAGCCCGACGCTCTTTGCCAAGATCCGCAAACTGGTCGAGGATCTCAAGATGATTTGCCGGTTCGAACAACGCAGCATGTTCCCCTTGCCCATGTATCGCAACGAGAAATGAACCGATCCTTTTCAGAACGGCCTGCGTTACCAACTGGTTATTGATAAAAATCCGGTTCTTCCCCGCATTCGAAAGCTCGCGGCGAACGATCAGTTCTATATCGTCAGCACCTTCAAGTTCGATGCCGGTTTCGTCAAAAATTTTATGAAGGGCCGCCGTGGACCTGATCAAAAACAGCCCTTCGATCTGCGCCGATTGCTGCCCATCCTTTATTAACTCCGACGTAACGCGCTCGCCGGTTAGGGCACCGAGGCTGTCGACAATGATCGATTTGCCCGAACCCGTCTCGCCTGTCAAAAGATTTAGCCCATCACCGAATTCGATCTCAATCTCATCGATAAGAGCAATATTTTTGATTTTGAGAAAAGCTAGCATAAACGGAAAAGAAACTTACTTCTTTGGCACCACGCCTTCGCCTTTTACCCATTTGCCGAGAGAAAAGATCGCATCAGGTGGAAATGCCTTTTCGAGGGCCGGGACCGACCAATCTATCTGCCGGTCTTTTTTATAAAAAAGTATCTCAGCAAAATTGCCGACGGCCAACGCCTGAAATCGCCCGATGGCGTAAAAATTGCTCGCGTCGTATTCCTCCAGAGCTCCAAGCCCGGAGAGGTCGCCCATCTGCCTGATAGTCGTTGGAGCGGTAAATTGCGCCCGGCGGCGTTCGATGTTGGCGCCGATATCGGTAATCTTAACTTCTGCCGGTTTGGTGATGTCAACGACCGATGCATTGCGAAAAATATAATAGAATATCCGCCCGGACGTATTGCGCGGAAGCTGGTCATAGATCACCGGACTGAAGTTCTTTTCGCTGCCGTCAGCAAGCAATTTGAGCGCGGTGGCGATAGCGACGAAATTCATTTTGACCAAAAACATTTCCGATTGGCCGTGCAACGCCCCGGTCTCGATCAAAATTACTGGCGTTCCCCAAGCCGAAAAACTATCGCCAAACGCGCTCGGCGTGTAACCGTCGTCATAACGGCCGATACTTCCGGGAATGTAGCCCTGTATTGCCTGGGTCATTGCCGAAACAAGCCGCTTGTTCCGCTCGTGGCCGTCATTTGTGGTCTTAGCCGCATCGCCGAAAACGACAAGAAACGAGATGGCGGCCTGTTTATAAGTTTGGCCGGCTGTCGTCAACGCATTTTGGTTGTGAAGGTTAAACCCGATCTGCGGCGACCATGCATCGCGAAGGTTTTTAAGCAATTGAGCCTCTGGCGACTTCAAATTCTGGGCATCGCGATTGATGTCAAGGCCCTGCGCGTTGCGTCTCGTATATGCGTCGGAACCATCCGGATTCAACATTGGCAACACTCGGATCGTCATTGCGTTTTCGACATTCTTGACCCAATCCTTTCCGCGATGCTTTTGCAGGATCGCAAGCAGGTCAATGACCGCGGATGTAGCTGTCGGTTCGTCGCCGTGCATTTGCGACCAAAAAAACACCTTTAGTGGTCCTTTGCCAAATTCCGCCTGATAGATCTCCCGGTTGGAAACGCTGCGGCCAACCTCGTCCACCTTGATTCCGACCTTCTTTAGATGTTCTAGATAATCCTTCAGATCTTTATGCCGCACATTGGAAGGAAGGATTTTCGAAACATGTTCCTTTTCCCACATCTCGGCAAATTCCGCGGGCGTTTGGGCATATGTGTTCATTGAAAGGGCGAATAGGAAAAGGGAGACCAGAATCAAAGGGTGCATATCAATAAGATAAACCGCTTTGGCCTCTAACTTCAACTTTTACAGTCACATATTGGAAGAAATCGCTAATTTTTGTGCAGGACTCTCAGCACTTCCGCTACACTCCACGCCTGGGCAAAGCAGCCACGCGGCTTGAATGGAGCGTCGCCATCAAAAATCTCCGATATCTGGCCGATCCCGACTTCTGTTAAGTGCGAATCGAAACCGGAAAGGATCTCGGCCACACGTTGTTCAGTGGCTTTACTAATGCCGTTTACTTTTCGGTACGCGTCTATAAAAGGCCCGATTAGCCAACCCCAAACTGTTCCCTGATGATATGCCGAATCACGCGCAAGCGGTGAACCGATATAGACCGGGCAATATCTCTCATCGTTTGGTGAAAGCGAACGAAGCCCGACAGGGGTCAAAAGCTCACTTTCAACTTTGGCTAAAACCTTCGCCGACCGTTCGGCGTCGAGCATGGAGTGCGTAAGGGAAACAGCAAATATCTGGTTAGGGCGAATCGAACCGTCGCGGTCACCATTTTCGACAACATCGAAAAGACATCCTTCAGCCTCATTCCAAAATGAGCCGTTAAAGCTGAGCTTGCAAAGATCGGCCATCGCCCGGTAACGCTTCTCGTCCTCATTGTCTTTGAATGATTTAGCAAAATCAGCCATTACATTGAGAGCGTTGTACCAGAGGGCTTGTATCTCGACGGGCTTACCAGTACGCGGAGTGATGACCAGATCCCCGATCTTTGCGTCCATCCACGTCAACTGAAGGTCTTCGCCGCCGGCATAAAGCAGGCCGTCAGTGTCGACATGAATGTTGTAGCGCGTTCCGTGCAGGTGCCAGGCGACAATATCGGCGAGCTTTTCATACAAATTATCGCGAATGAATTTAATATCGCCGGTCGCGGCTACATACGCCCTGACCGCCTCAAAGTACCAAAGCGTCGCGTCAACAGTGTTGTATTCGGCTTCGTCGCCCGCATCCGGAAAACGGTTCGGCAACATGCCTTCGGAAATGTGTTTGGAGAATTCGAGAAGGATGTTGCGGGCAATCTCCGGCCTGCCCGTCGCCAGCGTAAGGCCGGGGAGTGAGATCATCGTATCGCGGCCCCAATCGGAAAACCACGGGTACCCGGCGATGACTGTTTCGCCTGAGCCGCGGGCCACGATAAATTGATCGGCGGCCAGAACAAGCTGTTTTTCAAACTCGCTTTTTGATCCGGCATTGTCGATCAAGGCTTTCCGCCGCTCGATCTCGGAGGTTTCTAACGTGTCATAGTCGAGCTCAATATTCTCATCCGTCGCGGCTATTAGAATCGCTGGCTTATCGGATAGATCGAAACGTATTGCAAACGGCTGGTAGAGGTCTTCGATAAAATCGAAACCGCGTTCATTTTCAATCGCGTACGCGAAATTGTTGTACCAATAACCTGTGCCTTCAATATCGGCACCGCTATGGTGTATCTGAAGGGAAGGCATTTGCCCGGTTGCGGATACTGACACCGTTTTACCCGACGCTTCGTAACTAAAGGCGATGTCTAGGCTTTGATTTTGAAGGCTGTGATAATCGACAAACGAAAGGAGCGGTTTGATAACCAGAGCAACCGCGTGCTCCTCGGATTTTAGGATACGCCATCGGCAGACGGTTGCGTTCGAACCGTGAACCATGAATACCTGCTTTTCAAGCTCTACGCCTTCGACGATGTAACTCCATACGGGAAACGGATCAAGGCGAAAATCTTCGATGTACCGAAAGCCTTCGGGGTTGATTCCATCCAAATACCGATTCGAGGAAAGCTCAAACTGACGGCCGCCGATCTCCAATGTCTCTTCGTATTTGGAAAGAACGGTAATGCGCCCTAGAGGTGGCCGCGTAGCCGCAGTCAGCAGTCCGTGATACCGGCGGGTATTTGCGCCGGATATCGTTCCCGACGCAAACCCGCCGATTCCATTCGTTTCAAGCCATTCGCGGCTCGATGCCGCTTCAAAATCCGTGCAAATCTGTTTGTTAAAACTTAGCATCCGCTGTTGTAATTATCCCTCGTCCAACCCTACATTCCCGCCAACTGATTCGATTCAATTATTTTGTTTACCCGCACATAGCTCGCGGTACAGATTCTCGGTCTCATCGATCATTCGGTTCAACGAGAAATTGTCATGGGCAAAGCTCTGTGCTTTGCTTGCCAAATGCTCCCGTTTTTGCGGATCATCCAAAAGCGCGCAAATCTTATCGGCAAGAGCTACGGCGTCTTGTATTGGTACTAGCAATTCGTGATCGGGCAGCAGCTCCTTTGCCCCTTCGGTCTCGGTCGCCACCACAAGCGTTCCGCTTGCCATTGCTTCGAGGATCGCAAGGCCGAAACTCTCCGTATGCGAGGCCGATACGAAAATGTCCAAAGCGGCAAAGAGCGGCCTCGTATCCTCAACCCAATCCAGCCAAAGAAACTGTTCATCGAGCCCAAAAACTTGAACGAGCCGCCTCAATTCGCGGCGAAACCTATTGTCGAGACTGTTGTCTTTTCCCGCCACCATAAACCGAGCATGGGGAAATTTCTTTACGATCTCATTTGCCGCCAGGACGAAATCCCGCTGACCTTTTAACACGATCAGTTCACCGACGATGCCGATCAACGGCACATCTAACGGAATATTGTGCAGCGATCGGAACTCATTTCTCAAGTTCCCGCGATTGGTGCCCGACGCTCCTTCAAAGTCGACTCCGTTCGGTATGACAGCGATTTTTTGACGGGGAAATACTTTTTGCAGAGCCGTTTCCACACCGGTTGAAACGGCAATCGCCTTTGACAGATTCTTTAATGCAAATCTATTAAAGGGCTTGAGCGGGAATAGCACATGTCGCGTCAGGACGAACTTCGAATTGCCCGAAAGCGTACAAGCGATGCTCGCCGGTATGTAATCTCGTGCTACGTGGGCGTGAATGATCTCGATACGATTTTCGCGGACGAATCCAGCAATCCGCTTTGCACTCAAGATGCCAAACGAATTTCGGATCGAAACGTGAAATATGTTCGATTCGGGAAGAAAGCTCAATCGCTCCTGCCACACATTCGTCGGCCGCAACGCCGCAAAAACTTCGTGACCGCGCGATTGCAGTCCGCGGCACAAGTCGACAAAGTGCCGCTCGCCGCCGCCGTAGGTTTTGGCCGAAGAAATTTGCAGAATTCGCATTGCCCTTAAATTGTTAATCTAAAACCGCGGATGGTCAATCCGAATGAGGGGACTTTGCGGGCAGAAACGCGAGTGTTAACGAGCCTGTAAGTTCCCCGACGCAATAGTCACGCTCCTTCACAGTCGCGTTTCCGCCTGTAAAAGGGAACTCCAAAAAAAAAGGAGGCTGTCTGAAAAGGCGGCCTCTTTTTTTGGCGCAAAATGAGGGATTGGCTTTAAAATGGATGAATGAAGGAGAAAAGAGTCGTTTTTAAGAGGTACGTGCAAGACCAGCCGATGTTGCTGCCGCCGAGTTATGAGGAATTAGTGCCGGAGAATCATCCGGTGCGGGTGGTGAACGAGGTTATCGAGCGGATCGACATACGGGAATTGGAGCGGACGTACAAGGGGGGCGGGACATCGAGCTACCATCCTCGGCTACTGCTCAAGGTGCTGGTGTACGCGTATCTCCGTAACATGTACTCGTCGCGGAAGATGGAGGAAGCGTGTAGAGAGAACGTGCACTTCATGTGGCTTGCGGGTGGAGCGAAGCCGGACCACAACACGATCAACGACTTTCGCGGGAAGCGTCTGGGCAAGCATCTCAAGAAGATCTTCAACCAGGTGGTGGTGCTGCTAGCCGAGCAGGGAGCGATCACCCTCAAAGAGATCGTACTGGACGGAACCAAGATCGAGGCCAATGCTAACCGGTACACGTTCGTGTGGGGCAAGGCGATACGGACAAGCCGTGAGCGGATAGAGACGCAGCTTCGGGAGCTTTGGAAGTATGTCGAGGAGGTCTATCAGGATGAGGAGCAGCGGCCAAACACACCTGAGTTCACTTCGATAGATGCTGCGGCGGTTGAAAGGGTGATCAACGAGATAAACGAGGCCCTCAAGGAGAAGGAGGTCGATCCAAAAGTACGGCAAAAGCTGACCTACGCAAAGAAGAACTGGCCCGGCAAACTGGTTGAGTACGAGGAAAGAGAGAAACAGATGGCGGGCCGCAACAGCCTTTCGAAGACCGACCCGGACGCGACCTTCATGAGAATGAAGGAAGACCATATGCTGAACGGCCAGTTAAAGCCGGGCTACAACGTGCAGGCTTCGACGGAAAAGCAGTACATAGTCGATTACACACTGGGACAGACGACGACCGACACCACTTTGATGAAAGGCCACATCGACGACTTCATCGCGTCATACGGCCACGCACCTGAAAGCTTAACGGCAGATGCCGGATACGGGAGCGAAGAGAACTACCTGTATCTTGAAGAACTTGGGATCACGCCCTATGTGAAGTATGGATACTTCGATCGAGAACAAACCGAAGAAAAGAACAAGGACCGAAAGAACCACAAGCAGAAGAACCCATTCCATGGCGACAAACTCCCGTACAACGAACTGACCGACACCTACACCTGTCCGATGGGGCAGCAGATGAGGTACATAGGCAATAAGAGCCGACGAACAAAGACCGGCCGTCTCCAAACGTACCGTCGATACAAAGCCCAAAACTGCTCTGGCTGCCCTCTCAGAGGGCCTTGCCACAGATCCAGCGGTGACCGCATCATCGAACGTTCTCCACACCTTGTGCGTCTGAAACATCGAGTAAGAGAACTACTTAACAGCGAAGAGGGGATCAAAAAACGAAAAGAAAGATGGCAGGTCGAGGCGGTATTCGGGAACTTAAAACAAAACAAAGGCTTCAGAAGGTTCAATCTTAAAGGCATAAACAAAACCACAACCGAATTCGGCCTCATCGCCCTCGCCCACAACCTCCAAAGATTCAGCACCAACCACTAAACCACCCTGCCCAAATCTGACAACAAAAAAAGAGGCCGCCCGAATCACTTTTCAGACGACCTCGCGAAGGTTTTTCCGATGAGAGAAAAACTAGAACTGAAAACGTGCTCCCAGTTGCATTTGGAAAACCTGGCTTCTTGGCGAGTTCGCCAAAATGATATTTCCGCTGGTGTCTCGCACATTCAGGAAGTTCGGATTTGTTATTCCGGCAAGACCGCAGTTCGAGGCGGTGTTGTTGCAGAAGTTTGTCGAGGCCGTACTCGTCACATCGATGTTCGAATTGTTGAACACGTTGAAGAACTCGCTAGAAAAAATCAAGCGTCGCCCCTCGCCAAACCCAAAGCCTTTCTGCACCCTGAAATCGACCTGATAAAACGGTCTGCCGGTGTAAAAGTTGCGAATAATTTCGTAGTTCGGAGCCAGAAACGGTCGCTCATTCGTATTTCCGTCGCCGTTTGCGTCCGAACCGACCCGCGGATTGACCGGTTGGCCGGACAAAAATCTCATGGTACTCGCAAGCTCAATTCCAAAAGGAATAAAGAATATCGGGTTTGCGACAAATTGGTGACGGCGGTCGATTCGGGAAGGCCCATATTCCCCTCTCAAGTCGTACGGATTGTCATACAGAACGCCACCGGCATCTCGCTCGTTATCATCATCTGAGGTATTCTTCGCAAGCGTGTAAAATGCGTTGACACGCCCCCAACTTCTCCGCATATTCAGACGAAGGGTCAGACCGCGGTAAACCGATCGTCCGGACGAATCACGGAGTTGTATAGAACCGATCTGGGTGAGCGGACGGTTGTTCCGATTTACCAGAACACGACCGGTTACTAAATCGATGCCAGTCGGCGCAGGAAGATTAATATCCCGATTACGCTGCAAATATATAGTGTTGACCTGAGAGTAATCAGCCCCGATCACGAAACCATCTGTAATCTGATGCTCAATACCGCCGCCAATCTGGAAAGATTGAGGATTCTTGAATTCCGGGGTTATTCCGACAAAGTTCGCATTTTGGTAAACGCCCAAGCTAGCAGGCGGATTCGTCGTAGCATTGCGGATCGCGTTGGCTATGGTCGAAAGCTGTGCCGGTGTGATTATGGGCAGCGACGTAAGAGCCGACGAATTAAGGTTAATACCGAGAATCGCGAATTGGCGGTAAACCGTATTCGGCGAGACACCGGCGCCGAGGAGTGCAACATACTGGGGATTCTGCGTGTCGAACGTTGCCTGGTTAAATCCGGTCGCCGAAAATGCGGGTGAACCGATAGTGACTGAAAGGTCGCCGGCCGGGTCACGGAAATTGTTAAAAGGTGCGGCCAAAACGATAAGCGGCGTCCGGGCGTAGTACATTCCGCTAAACCCGCGAACTACTGTCTTGCCGTCCCCGAACGGGTTCCATGCAAAACCGACGCGCGGCCCCCATTGATTCTGGCTGTCCGGGATCGAAGCCGGATCGATCGTTCGTCCAAAAATCGGGAAGGTCGTGCTGCGGATCAAATTGAGAACCGGAGTGTTCGTTGCCTCCGCCGTCGGGTTGAACTGTTTCTCGAAACGAAGCCCAAGGTTGAGGGTCAGGCGATTCGGAATCGCGATCCATGAATCCTGTGCGAAGAAGGCCAGTTCCTTTACGCCAAAAGCGGCCGTAAGATTTCCGATCTGCTTGTTATAACGGGCGGTCGTGGTATCAAACCGTCCGAAATATCTTAGCGACGGGTTCGCGTTCGTCAGATTTGGCGTGGATGACAATGCATCAAGTAGGCCGGCGGTTGCAGTAAGGCCAGCAAACGTGAAAACTCCAAATTGGTTAAAACCAAACTTCTGGTCCACGAAGATATCGCTATATTCGCCGCCAAACTTTAATGTGTGATTTCCGCTAATGACCGTCAGACTGTCAGTAACCTGATAACGCTTATCAAATTGGGTAGTCGGCAAAAAATTCCTTGTGCCGAAAATCCCGATCGCTGTGTTAATGTTCGCAACATCGAGATTTGAAATACGCGGGCGGTCTTCGCGGGCAAACTGAAAGCGAGCTTCGTTAATCATTGTTGCACTAAAATTGCTGACCAACTGGGCAACGAGAATGTTGTTGCGGTTCTGTTCCGTGCCGTTTGTCGAAAGCGAGTTATTGGTGGTCGGGTCAAGGGCCGTCTCGCCTGTTGCAACGGCGTTGGTTGCGTTGTTGCGGCTGTGATTGTATCGAACGCTCAAACGATTGGCGTCGTTTAAAACCCAATCGACCTTGCCAAAGCCCGCGTAAGCATCATTGGTCTGGGTGAACTGAGACTCTTCACTTCTGTAGAAGTTGAATGCTTGTGTTTGCGACGCTGTCGGAACAAATCCGATCAGATTTCCGAAAAGCACCTGGCGGGGAGCCTCGAATTTCTGCTGCTCGTACGAAGCAAAGTAAAAGAGGCGGTCCTTGATGATCGGGCCGCTGACCGAGCCGCCGAATTGGTGCTGCGTCGGGGCAAGCGTTGCGTCCAGTCCAAGCGCGTTAAGACGCTGTTCGGCAAGCGCTTTGGCATACTCGTTCGGCCGTGCAAGCTGCTCGGGCCGCCATAAATAGAAAAGTGAACCCCTCAGGCTGTTATCGCCGGATTTGGTCACGGCGTTGACAATCCCGCCCGACGAACGCCCATATTCCGCCGAGTAACCGGCCGCTACGACCTGAAATTCCCGGATCGATTCTTGCGGCAGCGTGAATGCCTGGTTGGCACGTTCACCGCCCCGAATGCCGCCAAAAAACGGTTGGTTGTAATCGACGCCGTCAACATTTACGTTGCCGTTAATTCCCCTCTGGCCGGACAACGAGATCTGACCACGCGAATTTTCGACCTGAGCGGCCGGCGTGAGCGTAACAAAATCCTGAAAGCGTCGGCCATTGATCGGCAGGTTCTGAATAGCGGTCGAGTCCTGCACCGCGTCGAAATTGCTGGCGGTCGCCTGAACGCCGTCAGCCGTAACTTCGACAACCGCCGAAACAGCGCCTGCTCCGAGAGTAAAGTTCGCATCGGTCGTGCGTCCGACCTGTACCTCAACGCTCAGTGTCTGTTCCGCGAAATTCGCCACGGATGTTTTAACTGTATACTGTCCAGGCTGCAGAAGCACGAACCGATAAAGGCCGTCACTGCTTGCCGTTGTCGTTTGAGGCTGATTGGTAGCCTGACTCACAAGCGTCACTGTAGCATTCGGAACTATCGCACCGGTCGAATCTGACACCGAGCCACTAATTTGGCCGGTACCCTGAGATTGAGCAAAGCTCGTCATAAACCCAGCCAAAAACAAAACTAGGCATAGGGTAACGAATTTGAAAGAAATGTTATTAATCATTGGTTTTTTGACCTCGTTTTATTGATTGCTTATAGAAAATACTGTCGGATAATTTTGATCAGTATCGAATATTTTGATTTTTGGATATTTATCTTGCTTTTCGGATTTGTACACCACATGGGTGTTGTACCAATCCAATGCGCTAGTTAAATCTGTAACATTCGTAAACGTTATATTCACACAGTCTTACCTGCTTTATGGACAATCCCATAAACGCGTCGAAGCCCTGAATTCAACAAAAATCTTTAAGGACAGTTATTTCAACGCAAATTGAGTTCCGAACAAGCAGGCGATCTTGCGGTTCAATTCTGAATAAGCCAGTTTATCGGGGCTATGTTAAATTCGTGTTGCGCCGCTGATTTTAACTTTGAAGATATGCCCATCATCGAATTACAATCCCAACATTTCTTGCTAACGCGAGAAATAATTAATTGAGTTTTTATAACTGGCGTATCAAGGCTTCACATTACGCATGCTGGAAATCGATTTAGATACAATGATTTGCGGGGATTTTCCGATACTTGACTTTTTTGTAAAAAAGGATTACTTTTGTCGGGCGTAATTAACGCGTTTTGCATCTAATGCTCACGTTTGCGCGAATTACATCCGAAAAAGGGGGATATAAATGTCTCAAGTAGAATACGCTACATCATCATACAAGACGCCATTACATCATCGGATCATTGCCAGCCTGCCGGTTCGGGCAAGCTGGATTGATGCGGAATCGGGCGAAACGATCTCAATCGACGGTACAACGGAAAACGTCGGCGAGACCGGTACGCTGGTCAACCTGGAAGTTCTGCCGCCTGTCGGGTCTGCCGTTACTTTGAAAATCCTGGACGAAGAAAAGTCAATAATCGAAGTATCGACGCAGGTCATCAGGGTCGAACGTGACCCGAGCAAGCCGCTTGCAGCTCTCAGCATTTTAGAAAATCTGAAGAAATGGAAGTTGGTCGCGATGACCGCCGCTGAGAAATGGGTCGTTCATCATTGGCATCTAAACTACGACGAAGAATGGGTTAACTAGTTTGCGATCTTAAATTCGTCTCAACATAAAGCGGAGTGGTTTGTAGAAAATCTCTCCGCTTTTTCGTTTGAAGTCCACTTTTCGAGTTGCCGCATTAGGCCCTTTGCCGGTGAGAAAAAACTAGCTAAAGTTGGTATTCCAAACCTTCATCTTCAACCAAAGCGAACGATTACGGCTGCCGTAGCATCTATTTCTAGAATGAAAATTGCAATTTTATTGATTCTGTCTTTCGCGCTGTTCCAGGTTGCGTACGCTCAGGAAAAACCTCTGACGCAGGCAGAATATGTGAGAATGCTTTACTCGCTGGACAAAAATCCTGGGGGAGCTTCGGAGATTGTCGATACGCTTCGGCGTAGGGGCATCAGTTTTCCACTAACAGACGGACTCCGCGGGCTGACGCGATCAAAAAGCAGGAATAACGAAGAAATGAAGCGGGCGCTCGAAGAGACGGAGCGGCGGCGTCAAAATCCCGACGGAGCGAAACTACCGACCGTTACCGACAGTGTCTCAATTCTTGAGAAAACCCGCGAAAACACTTTAGCGTTGCTCGCGGACATGCCGGATTTCGTTGTTAAGCAATTAATTACTCGTTCGGCGGCCTACGCGGGCACCGGGAATTGGCGGCCTTACGACAATTTGATAATCGCTGTAAGTTACAGCACCGAGAAAGGCGAACAATATAAGGTTCTATCCAAAAATGGCGCCCCGGTGAATTCGGAGACAAGCAACAATTATAACGGTCTGGACGGCGCGACATCCGGGGGCGAGTTTGTCGAGGATCTGAAGAAGATCTTCAAGCCGGAAAGCAAAACGCGGTTCGATCTGCTGACAACCGATGTCCTGCGAACTCGAAAAAGCGTCGTATTCGAATACGAGATCGAGCTTGCGAATAATAAGGATGGCGGTGTCGGCCTGAAAGGAGCTATTTACCAATCGTCTCCGGCTGGAGAAAAAGGCCGGATCTGGATCGACCGTGACAATTTTCGCGTACTTCGAATCGAATATCAGCTAACCGATATTTCCCCAACGTTTGCGGTAAAAGCTGTAACCAAATATATCGATTACGATCAGGTCGAGATCGCCGGCGAAAAATACCTGCTGCCGATACTGTCGGATTTTCGCGGTACGGTGGAAAGCTCCAATAAACGGTTCGAAAGCCGCAATGTAATTCGCTTCAAGAATTATCAGAAATTTGGAACGGAAGTTACTGTTGTCGAAGAAGATACGCAGCCTGTTCCGGAAGAGAAGCCGTAACGGTTAATTAAGAGAGAAGTATGCGATCGCGGCGGGAACGATCAGCCACAAAAGACCTTACAAGAAAAAATACGAACCCTGCGGCGCCAAACCGCTCGACCCACGTCTTTGCCGGGCATTTCCTTTTCTGGGACTCTTGCTCCATATAAATAAAATAACTGGTCGCCAAAGTTTATTCAACCCTTTGAATATTAGTTTGCCTGAAAATGAGAAAACAATATCTTGGATTTACGCCTTGGCTGATTTGTTTTATCCTCATCTCAAATGCATTTGCTCAAAATGCGCCGCCGAAGGAAGTAAACAAAAGCGAGGCTCACTTGGTCGAACTCATCACGCTCGATAACACAATAAAACTCGATATACGATACGCAACCGACAATAATTTTGTCGGCAGGACGGTTTACCCTGAAGCCCGGGCCTTTTTGCAAAAGCCCGCAGCAGAAGCATTGCTGCGGGTTCACAAAAAGTTGAGAAAACAGGGTTTAGGGCTTTTGATCTTTGACGGTTATCGGCCGTGGGCAATTACAAAACTATTTTGGGAAGTGACGCCTGAGGAAAAGCGCAAGTTCGTCGCAAACCCTGAAAAAGGCTCGAAACACAACCGCGGCTGCGCGGTCGACCTGAGCATTTACGATCTAAAAACAGGCCTCCCAATCGAAATGCCTTCCGGCTTCGACGAATTCACCGAGCGTGCATCGCCGAATTACACCGGTGGAACAAAAGCAGAGCGTTCCAACCGCGACTTGCTTCGAAAATTAATGGAAGACGAAGGCTTTACGGTCAACGCCAACGAGTGGTGGCATTTCGATTACAAGAATTGGGAAGACTACGCGATTTACGATATTTCGTTTACCGAAGCCGCAGGCAATCGTTAGATATTCTAACTCTGTTCGCGCTTCTCGACTTCATCGCGTGTCCACAACAGCCAGGCGTCGTCCGTTCCACGCAACTGCTCGTTGGTCGGGCCAAGCGCGCTGATATTCGGCGTATATCCGGTTTGAGTTTTCTTCAAAAATAAAAGAAATGACCCGCCCTTTTTGTAGGTGTTGGCGAAACAACTCCCGGAACGGCCATTTTTTCGAACAAAAGTGTAAGGTAATTTCTGGTCGTTGTAATCGTCTTTTTCGAACAAATAGCCGTTCAACAGTATCGCTTCTAACCGCTCTTTACCCTTCAAGATTTCGTCAATCCTGAATTCGATTTGCACATCCGGCACACCTGTCGTCATCAGCGTAAGGTCGGGTTCCGAGACATATTTCTCCGCAGTCGCCCTAACAATAAGGTCGGCGGCGAACAATTCATCGTATGAAAAAGGCTTTCCTCTTGAGCAACTCAGAGCGTTGGTCGCCGAGCCATATAAAAATGCGGCCGTCATAAATACAACGGCCGTTTTCGTGAGCTGAGTTCGTGTCATAAACCGTCAGATGCGCGTTTCCCTACCTAGTTTGCCTTGGGGGCTTCCTTCGGCCGGTTCGCCTCTATCTGAAGATTGATCTTTACCTCATCTGATAGCATTGCTGTCCCGTTCGGCATATTACCGCCATAATTTACTCCATAGTCACGCCGGTTGATTGTCGTTTCGGCGGTGATTCCCATCTTGCCGCCGCTACGCTGATCGGCCGGCAAAAAGCCCGACACGTTAAACGGTATCGAGATCGATTTAGTAACACCCTTCAAAGTAAAGTTTCCGGTCATCATCCAACCTGCGCCTACTTTTTCCACCTTTGTGCTTTTAAATGTCAGGTCGGGGAATTTTTCGACCTCGAAAAAATCAGCCGAACGCAGATGCGTGTCTCTACCACCGACACCGGTATCTACGCTTGTGGTTTTTGCCGTAAATTCAACCGTCGATTTCCCGGGGTCTTTAGCGTCGTAGTTAACAGTTCCGGTGAAGTCGCGGAAAAAGCCCGGCACCTCGACAAGGCCCATGTGCTTAACTTTAAACCCGATAGACGTATGCGCCTTGTCAAAACTGTAGGTTCCCGATTCGCCGGTCTGCACGGCACCCGCAAGCGCAAATCGTTCGGCGAGCGAGCTGTTGACCGCTTCCGCCCCTGTGTTGACCAACGCCAGCATCGCGAAGAATGCGAACGCTGCAAAATATAAAGATCGTTTCATTTTTATTTCTCCTTGTGGCTCCCGCCTGGCCGCGGTGTGAAGTAATTATTGAGTACCTTGCTGCGAATATCGTTGCCGCTATCTAACTGAAAACACCAAACTGAATTTCGCGGTCCGCGGCCTCGGGACCATCTTTTTGCGGACAAACAGGAAATATTCGCCCGTTGCGGGCAACTCGAAGTTCGAGGTAGGTGAACTTTCAAATTCAGTTTCAAAATCGACGTCCGGATTGAACACACGGTAATCAAAAAGGTTCGTATTCAGCATCTTTACCGTCACGTTCTGCCCTTTCTTTGCGGCGAACACGTACTCCATTTCCTGCGAATTTGATAACGTGCCCGTCAACGTGACGGTAGATTTACCGGCGACAAACCGGATTCGGTTCGGTTCGGCCTTGCCGCCGCCTTGGGCAAAGGTGCACAGTCCGGTCAACAAAATCGACGCAAATATCGATATCAGCTTCGACCTCATATATTGCCCCGCCCATTGCAAAAATTTATTTCGACTTTGATACTATAGCCCATTATGACAAAACCCGAAAAAGCAGAATACGATGCCTACTACGAAAGATATGTTTCGCTGGTCGATGAGAGCAGCCTGTTGGAATCGCTGGCTTCCCAACCCGGTGAATTGAAGACTTTGCTCGCTGGTTTACCGGACGTGCGAGGTTCATATTCATATGGAGACGGCAAATGGTCGATAAAGGAGGTGCTCGGCCACCTCAACGACGGCGAACGGTTTTTTGCGTATCGCATCCTCCGTATTTCAAGGGGTGATACAACGCCGATCGAAGGATTTGAACAGGACGGATACATCGAATACGCACGTTCAAACGCACGGAGTATCGCCGATTTGATAGAAGAATTCAGACTGCTCCGTGAGGCGAACATGTTTTTATTAAATAACTTGAACGAAGAAGATTGGCTGCGAATGGGAACCGCCAGCGGCTTACCCGTTTCGGTTCGGGCCCTGGCATACATAATGGCCGGGCACATTACCCACCACGTAAATATTTTGCGAAGCCGCTATCTGGCGTAGATGAAATATGACGCGATCATCATCGGCGGAGGTGCGGCCGGATTGTTTTGCGCGATCGAGGCCGGTAAACGCGGTCGTAAAACTTTGGTTGTCGAGCATAATGCCCAGGTCGGCCGGAAGATACTTATTTCCGGCGGCGGACGCTGTAATTTTACAAACATCGATACAAGGCCGGAGAATTTCATCTCCGGCAATCCCCACTTTAGCAAATCCGCACTGGCTCGTTATACACCCCAAGATTTCACCGCGTTAGTAAAGAAGCACAAGATCGACTTCTACGAAAAGAAACTGGGACAGTTATTTTGTCGTGAAAGTTCACGGCATATAGTTGAGATGCTGCTGAAGGAATGCTCGGCCGCAAAGGTCGAGTTTCAGCTTGATTGCTCGGTTAAAAGCGTCGCACGCGGAGAGCTTTTCGAGCTTGAAACCACCCGCGGAAAATTCAAATCCGCGAGTTTGGTCATCGCGACCGGCGGGCTTTCTTTCCCGAAGATCGGAGCGTCCGATTTTGGATATAGGATCGCGAAACAATTTTCTATAAAACGCACTGACCTTAGGCCTTCGCTTGTCGCACTGGTGTTCGCTGGCGGCAATAACTATTCGAAACTTGCGGGAGTTTCGCTGGACGCAACTTTGACGACGGGAAAACAAACGTTTCGCGAAAATATTTTATTCACTCACCGTGGTTTGTCGGGCCCGGCTATCCTTCAGGCCTCGAATTATTGGCAAAAAGGCCAGCCAGTCTCTGTAAACCTTCTACCCGAAATTGAAGCATCGGAACAACTCCGTGCAAACCGGCATAAAAGCCAAACGATCGAGAATTTTCTGGGCGGCTTTCTCCCGCAGCGTTTCGCAGAAACGTTTGTAGCGCAAAACGTCCCAAACAAGCCCTTGAAACAACTTACCGAACGTGAAATCGACAATGTTGCCGAACTTCTGAACAACTGGAGTATTCACTTCCGCGACACTGAAGGCTATGACAGGGCGGAGGTCACACTCGGGGGTGTTTCGACCAGCGAGCTTTCGTCGCAGACCATGGAGGCGAAAAAGGTTCCAGGGCTTTATTTTGTCGGTGAAGTCGTCGATGTGACGGGCTGGCTCGGTGGCTACAATTTTCAGTGGGGATGGTCTTCCGGCTTTGCGGCCGGACAAAGCGTTTAAAACGAGTGGAGGGAAACGTCTCCCACTCCGTTTCCCTCCGTTTTCGTGTCAACTACGTGGAGTAATCGAACACGAAATTAAGCTTTAATTTTCGCCGGACAAACCCGTCAGCGCGCACCCGTGCGGTTGAGAGTTCCCCTAACCGAAAAATCTAATCCCCTTGTAAGTAGACTTTCAAACTGCCACAAACCAAAGGTGATGTCAAGAACAATTGAGATAAACCCGTTCTTTCGCCAACATTGGCTCTAACGGAAATCTGAAATATCCATCCCGAAACGCTCCTTTACATACTCTTCGGCCGACTTGTTCACGTTGCGGAGATTTACGAGCCGGCGTTCGGATTTCTTTATATGCGTCTTTGTTCGCTCCGCCATTTGCTTCAACATATTTCTGCCTTCGGCAAATTCGGCTTGGCCCTGTTGATATAAACCAAAAAGTTCCGAGGTTTCCGCCGTATGCTTTTCCCTTCGTAATTCGATAAATCGATGCTTAACCTGCGATATTTGGCGGATCGCCCGGATAAGATCGTCGCCGACCGAATCTCCCTTCACCTGATCCGGGCTCGTCCGGAAATCATCAGCCATTCTATCCAGAATCAGCTGGTTCCCCGCAGAGTAGGCCTCATTCAGTTGGGCCATCAGAATGTGACGCCGTTCCTTTTCGTCTGCGTCAAGAGCGAGGTCGGGATGAATTTCGCGGGCCAGATCGTGATAGGCCTTTTTAGCCTCGGCGGTCGGGTTTAGCCGGAACGAGATGGCCTCGAGGTTTTCATCATTCGCCCGCGCGGCTGATTCTTCCGCACGACGCCGGAGCTCTTCTGCCTTTTTTCTTATCTCCTGGTCGTCAGGAACGAGCTTTGCCTCTTCTTCCGCGATTTGCGCCTCGACCTCATCGAAGTCGGCGTAAAGCCGCCCGACCTCCATCGTATATTGAGCTTCGAACCGTTCCAGCTCGGATCGAAGATCGGCCATTTCCTCCTCACGATCTGCCAGCCGGTCCTTTAACCGCTCCAGCACAGACCTCTTCTTACGCAGTTCGACCTCTTCTGGCGCCAACGTTGTTTTCTGAAGTTTGTCCATAGACGCCTAAGAATATAGATTCATTGATCTGGTAAGTAATTCTATCGGGTCGGGTACATTTAACGCTTCGCGGACATAGAATGGCTCGCCGGCGGCGACACCTATCAGCGAGCCGAAATATCGTGAACGATTTTCGAGTTCGTCCAGGAACCCGCTTGCCGTAAGGCGTGTCTCGGGCTCGCTGGAATTCGGATCGTGAAACTGCGATCGGTGTGCCCGGATTGCTTCCATCTTTTCGCCGAGAAAATCCGAAACGTCGACAATAAACGACGGTGTAACAAGCCTCGAAAAGACATTATGAGCAACTATCGGCACCGCTATCTTTTCGTTGCCGGTTTCCTCGTCATATTTCTTCATGCTGGCGAGCCGGGCCGATTCGCGTACCAGTTCGGCGATATGCCCGTGATCGGGGTGCGGGTCGCCTATCTGGTGCGTTAACAATACTTTCGGCTTCATCCTACGAAGAACTCTCACCATTGCCGTCCTCGCGGCCTCATCAACAAAAACATGCCCGTCAGTCAGGCCGAGATTCTCCCGCAGATCAAGCCGCAATATCGCCGCCGCCTCTATCGCTTCAGCGGCCCGCCCTTCAACGGTACCGCGCGTGCCCATTTCGCCACGCGTCACATCTAAAGCACCTGTCGAATAGCCAAGGCTTTTCATCTTAAGAAGCGTTCCGCCGACCGTCAGCTCGACATCATCCGGGTGTGCAAAAATTGCGAGAATATCTACTGTGCTCATAGGCTTGAATTTACCATATCAAGAAGCAAACAGGATGGACAGGATAATCAGGATTGGTAATCTCATCCTGTGCATTCCGGATATCCTGTTAAGATCGTCTTATGAAGTTAATTGTTTTGGGTTCAGGTTCGTCGGTTCCGCACCCCAAACGCAGCAGTTCGGCTTTTTGGCTTGAAACGGAAGGTGGGACATTGTTGCTGGATTGCGCCGCCTCGGCGATCAATCGCATGGCTCAGGAACATTTGGATTGGCCAAATCTCGATGCGATCTGGATCTCGCATTTCCATCTCGACCACTGCGGCGGACTGGCTCCATTCCTGTTCGGAACGAAACACGCGCCTGTTACACAAAACAGGAAGAAGCCCTTGCGGATACGCGGGCCGAAAGGCTTGGAAAATCTGCTGTTGAGCTTTGACCGGGCAAATGACTATGGTTTGCTGGATCAACCATTTCCGGTTGAGATCGTGGAAATCGAATCTCTTGAATCTTTCGCGGTCTTGCCCGGTTTGACCGGAACCGTACTTTCCACGCCGCACACAGATGAGAGCCATGCGATCCATCTGCGTGACACACTGGGCCGCACTTTAGTTTATACGTCCGATACGGGCCCATCTGAACCGCTGGCAGCGTTTGCCCGAAAGGTCGATCTGCTTCTGATGGAATGTTCTTTCGTGAAAAATAAGCCGGTCGAGAAACATCTTGAGTTAGCTGAAGCGATGCACTTTATTCGCAAATCAAGCCCGAAAAAGACTGTGCTGACCCATTTCTATCCCGAGTGGGATGAGGTTGATTTTAATACGGAAACTAGAAAATTCGACCCGGCCTGTGATGTGATCGAGGCCATAGATGGCCTGAGAATTGAGCTATAACCCAAAGCGGGGCAAGCCCCACTCTAAACGCGCGCAAACAAATAGATTTCAATCTCGTTTAGAAGCGGGCTTGCCCGCCCGTTTTCGGTTTTGTGCCCAAAACTCCACTTCCGTCCAATAACCACGCAAATCCATCTGCAAATCTACGTTACGGTTGTGACGTAGTGAACTGTGTTCCTCTTTTGATTTGAGAGTCTTATCATTTCAAAAACGGGCGGGCAAGCCTGCTTCTAAACGATCGTGGATTTTTTCCAACTTGGCTTAGAGCGGGCTTGCCCCGATCTGCTGCTTTCGTCCACTATCCTTTGACATTCTGCTTAGCCATTGCCATCAACTCTTCCGGCATCCATTCGGCGATAACTTTTTCTTCCGCTTCGGCAATTCCTTTACTGCGATTACGCCATTCCTTTGCGGGGTCGTCTTCGCGGCCGGACTCCCTCGGATAATTCTCAACCTGTTCGAGGCTGATTATTATCCCGTGTACGACGTCGTTCCAATCTTCGTTCTGGATGCCACGAAGCACGACCGGCAAACCGGCCGTCCAATCTTCTTCCGGTGCAATATTGTCGTATTCCGGAATCGTCAAAAACGCCGTCGCCGGAAACGCATTGCCGCTGTATTCGCCGATAAGCTGCGACTCAACGTCCTTGTACGAAGCACTCGGGTTCGCCTGCCGCATCGCTAAGGCACGACGGAAGATATCGGATACTGTTGGTTGATCGCTCATAAATTACGACAAATGGAAAATGAAACCACAGATTAGCACAGATGAACACAGATTTTAACTCAGGAACGGCAAGGCTGCCCACATGCACAAATCTTGATTTCTATCCGTGTTAATCTGTGTCCATCCGTGGCTAACCAATTATGCGAAAATTCATCTATCAGCTTCACCTCATCCTTGGCATTTTGATTTCAATCCCCGTTCTCGCATGGGCTATGAGCGGTTTTCTTTATGCTCTGCCAAATATGGTCGAGGGCGGATCGGTTGAGAAGATCGATGCCTTGCGGGTGAGAGTCACGCCAGCCGACGCGATGTTTAAGGCCAACGAACTGGCCGGCAAGCAATTGCCGACAACCGCGCTGACATTATTGATGAAGGACGGGCGGCCGCAGTATCAATCGATCGGCGGGCTTGGTGCGGAATCGATCTTTATCGACGCCGAAACGGGTGAAGCTCGGATGTCGGCACCGCCGAGCTTTAAGACCCGGTTCTTTCGCGAAGCCCATTTCTATTACTTTACCGGAAGCTGGCAGGTTACGTTTCTGCTTATATTCTCAGGGCTGGCTGCGCTGTCGGCAATCACAGGGATCTATTTGAACTTCGTCTATTGGTCGAGAAAGTTAATGCACAAACCCGCAAGTAATGCAGAAGTCCGCACGAAGTAAGGGCGAGACACGCAACTGAACACGACGCCTTTACTTCGTGCGGGCTTCTGCATCCGAGCGTTCTCATCCAACTTTTTCCTTGTCTTACAACATCTGAACAGATACTCTTTACCTATCAAGGGTTTGCACATATGAAAGGTTTTTTCGCATTTATTTTATTCTCGCTGAGCTTTCTTCCGGTTTTCGCGCAAAACGAGCAGGCCCCGATAGTTGAAAAGGCTTTCGATTACAAGGATTGGACCTACCAGAACATCCAGAATGACGGCAAAACGAATCTTCGTGAGTTCACGAAAGGCAAAAAACTCGTTATCGTCGTGTATTTCGCACCGTGGTGTCCGAACTGGAAACATGACGTCGCCTTTGTTCAGGGACTTTATGAAAAATATAAGGGCAATGGACTTGAGGTGATCGGCGTGGGTGAGTATGATCCGGTCTCCGCCATGAAAACACACCTGGACACGTACAAGGTCACGTTCCCAACCGTTTATGAGTCCGACAACAGCGGCTTGCGGGAAAAGACCGTGCATTTTACCCAACGGCGAGAGGCTGGAGATACACGAAAATGGGGCTCACCCTGGTATCTGTTCCTGGAGCCGTCAACGCTTGAAGCAAAAGGCGATGTGCTTACCAAAAAGGTTAACGTCGTCAATGGCGAATTGATAAAGGAAGATGCCGAAAAATTTATTCGAGCGAAGCTTGGATTGCCTTCGGATGCGGCAAAGGCCGCCCTTTCCGGCAAAGCCAAGATCGAAGTCTGCGAGCCGGAAAGGAGCGCTGCTGCGTTGAAAAAGCCGTAGGATTTACGGCATTGCTACCAAAGTATCGGAAAGTTTCTCAACCACCGACACCAGCGGACGACCTGATTCACTAAAGCGTCCGGCTGCTGCCAGATCTTCGGATTGAGAGCTAAGTGCAGCTATTCCCTCGATCTTCAAAAGATATTTTCTCAAAAGCGGTTTTGTACGAAAATCGACCTCAAGTGCGGCAAGTCCTGCTCTTAGGTTGCGAATCGTTTGTATAACACCTTGTTTATTCGCGGCATTCTTGTCGAGAGCCGCTCTATTTGCTCTAGTGTCTTTGTCTAGATCTTCGATTCCCTTGGCGATCCCTCCCAGCAGATAAAGAAATTTCGTTACATTCATTACCTGATTCGAAACCCTCTGCGCGTCAGACTGCGTAAGAGCAACGGTTGGAAGCGGATTTGTAGTTACGACAGTTGGTTTGGGGCGCGTTACGGGCGGTTTTTTCTGCGCCGTAGCTGATACGGCAAATATTGAGACGGCAATGGCCGTCAAGGCGAGTTTTGTTACTATTTTCATAAATGACCCTTTCTGTTCAAATGCTGGTAAAAATTTTATCATAAAAGAGATGCACAAAAGGACGTTAGAAGTTCGCCGCCTCGGACGGGTCGGTTACGCCGAAGGCCTTGAAATTCAACTGGAATTGGAGGCAAAGGTGATTGCCGAGCGGAAAAACGACTTTTTGCTGCTGCTTGAACATCCGCATACATTTACTATTGGAAGGCGAGCCAAGGAAAGCGGCGTGCTGGCAACGGCGGAATCGCTAAAGAATCTGGGTGTCGATGTATTTGAAACAAACCGCGGCGGCAAGGTGACCTATCACGGCATCGGGCAGATCGTCGGATACCCAATTATGAGCCTTTCGCCGGATCGCGAAGATGTTCATAAATATGTGCGGGATATTGAAGAAGTCTTGATCCACACGATGGCCGATTTTGACATCGAGGCTTTTCGAATTGAGGGTTTAACAGGCGTTCACACTCATGAAGGCAAGGTTGCAGCTATCGGCGTCCATATAAAACGCTGGGTCACGACACACGGCTTCGCCCTGAACGTAAATACCGACCTCAGCTATTACAATTGGATAATCGCGTGTGAAGGCGAACCTGTTGCCTCTATGGACAAGTTACTCGGCCGCGAGATTGAAATGGCCGAGGTGGAGGATAGAATAATTAAGAATTTTGATAAAGTTTTTGGTTATGAAGTCGTTCGGAGTTCAAACTTCAGTTTGCCAGCCCGCGAAGCCGTGGTGGAAGCACGATGACGCGTGAAAGACTTAAAACAAGGAGAAATGATGACAAATACGAAATTATACTCGCTGCTCATTTTACTGGTTTTTGCCTGGGGATGTGGTTCCGCTCCGACGGCGAGTGACCCGAAGGGCAACACGAATGGAACTGGTCCGGCAAAACAAACAATTACAATTGCAGAGCGCCCGCAAACGATCAAAGATCAGATGGCCACCCGCGGCGAACAGGACGCGGCCAAGCCTACACTGAAAATAATTGAACCGCAGACCGGTGCAATGGTCGCGGGTTCAACCGTTAAGGTGAAGCTCGATCTGGGCGGCGATCTCAATGGCTATATGCCGATGATGAACCCGGACACCAAGATGGGAAATCACATTCACGTAATTTTGGACAATCAGCCATATGAAGCTTATTACAACCTCGGTCAGGAGTTTGAACTGCGAAATGTGACGGACGGTGAGCACGTTCTCCGCGTTTTCCCGTCGCGGCCGTGGCATGAGAGTTACAAAGACGAAGGCGCGTTTCAAATGGTCCGATTCACTGTAACCAAGGGCGGAGCGGACGCTTCAAAACCGGCAACGACGAAGTCAGGCCAGCCGATGTCGAATGCGAACGCCAATACGAGCGCGAATACCAATTCAACCTCGAACGCAACTCCGTCGGGCGAAGGCAAAGCGATGATGGCATCCTCCGCCGGTACGGTCGATCCGGCAAAGCCGCTGCTTACCTACAGCCGCCCGAAAGGCGAATACAAAGATGCCGACGCCGATGCGATTATGATCGATTTCTGGCTGACAAACGCAAAACTTACCGGCGACGGCGGCGAATATAAGGTTCGCTATTCGGTAGATGGCGGTGAAGCGAAGCTCATCGAGAAATGGGCTCCGATCTGGCTTTCAGGCTGGGTTGCCGGCAAGCACAACGTAAAGCTTGAATTGGTTGATAAGGACGGGAAGGTAATTGACAACGGCGGATATAATTCGACGACGCGGGAGATCACGGTAGTTAAATAACCGGAGATGCAGAAGCCTCGCGTATGCTAGGGCGAAACACGCGCTTGAACATTACGCCCTAGCTTACGCGCGGGCTTCTGCATCTGAACTTGCGGTCGGATCATATTTCTCTTAACCTCATCTTTTCAAAACAAAATTTGGAGCCTTTTATTTATGCGACGCGATACAACTTCGTGGTTTAGTCACAATTTGGGTATGGATATGCCGCTGGTAGCTTACGGCCACGCAGGGTATCCGCTGCTTATGTTCCCGACTGCCGCCGCCGATTATCTTGAATACGAACGTTTTTACCTGGTCGACGCGATCAAGGAATTTATTGATAACGGCCTGATTCGGGCGTATTCGATCAACTCCGTCAACAAATACAGCCTGCTGAACCGAGAATCGCATCCCGGCTGGAAGGTCGAAATGCTGTCGCGGTATGACAAGTACATCATGGACGAGGTGCTGCCGCTTATTCGCAACGAATGCGGGCAGGACGCCAAACCATTGACGACCGGTGCATCGCTTGGGGCCCTGCTCGCGGCAAATACCTACTTCAAGCACTCCGACAATTTCCGCGGCGTCATTGCAATGAGCGGCAGTTATAACATCTATAATTACCTTGAAGACTATTTCGACGAAAACGTCTACTTCAACAACCCGGAGATGTATCTCCGAAACCTGAACGACGATTACCACCTGCCTCGTCTTCAGCAGGCGGATTCGATTGCGATCGTGACCGGACAAGGTTCGTTCGAGGCTCCGGACCGGAGCCGCGAATTTTCAGGCTTGCTGCACTCAAAAGGAATCCCGCACGTTCTCGACCTTTGGGGCCATGACGTCAACCACGATTGGGTATGGTGGCGAAAAATGCTTCCGCATTATCTTGGTAAGTTCACGTCGTAGATTTGGATCGGTGGTTTAACCTGGGATTACGCAGTAGGGATTAGGGCGATTAAAATTGACTGATCGTTTAGAAGCGGTCTCTGACCGCCCGTAAAAGGCAGGAAACAGCAACGGCGGTCGAAGACCGCCTCTAAACGATCACCAGTAATTTGTTCAGTTTATTTCTGATGCGTAATCTGGATTATGCACATCGCTGTCTTCTCGGCTCTATCTTCCGTCTCCCTTTTTTCCCTTCGGCCTGGTGCCTTCGGGCTTATCGCTTGGGGGTGGATCAGGTTTCTTTATCGGCGGATTCATTACTGGCGGCTTAATAACTGGTGGATCATCGCCTGCGGTTGGCGGTTTAATGCCGTCGCCGCCCGTATCGCCCGTCGGCACAGTGGTTGTTGTCGAACCCGCACCGGTGGTAGTCGTCTTCTCGGCTGTGATCGCACCGGAGCGAATTGCGGCCTGATCAGCTTTATCAAGCTTCTCAAGCTCTTCGCGCTTGTTGCGCTCCATCAAATTCTTGATCTCGGAGGGCATCGGCGGGGCATTTGGAAACCTCTCGACCGGTTTACCCTTCATGAATGCATTCATGAACGTATTGAAAAACGGGAGAGCCCCGTGTCCGCCCGTCATTCCTGCACCAAGTGATTCTTTACGCTCGGGATTTCCCATCCAAATACCGGTCGCATATGTCGGGGTGTAGCCGATAAACCAAACGTCCGTGTGGTCATTGACCGTTCCGGTTTTGCCCGCAAGCGGCTGTCCGGCCGCACTGGCTCCGGGGGCAGTTCCACCGCCGGATGTAACGCCGCGCATAAGTTCAACCATTGTCAGAGCAACGTATTCGCTTGTAACTTTCGAGCTTCCCTTGTCCCATTCCTCCAAGAGCGTGCCGTCACGGCTGTAGACTTTCCGCAACAGATGCGGTGGGATGCGAACACCCTTATTGGGAAAGGTGGAGTAGGCCGACGTCATTTCCAGAAGCGACGCCTCGCTCGCGCCGAGTGCCGACGGAAGGCTCGGAGCCATCGGGTTCGTGATACCGAAACGCCTAACCATTTGGCCGCCCGCTTGTATTCCTACCTGCTCAAGAAGATGTACGGCGGCGAGATTGTAAGATTTTGCCAGCGCGATCTTTAGCGGCACGTTCGGGTGGCTCAAACTGCCGTCAAAATTGTGCGGCGACCATCCGCCGCGCTTTATCGGAGCCCCGCTGACAAGCATGTCAGGTGTCATGCCGTCTTCAACGGCGGCGGTATAAATGAAGGGTTTGTATGCAGAGCCAGTTTGCCGCAGCCCTTGCGTGGCGTTATTGAATTTACTCGTGTGGAAATCATATCCGCCGACCATTGCAACGATTTCGCCGGTGTGGGAATTTATCGTTACGAGCGAGGCCTGAATCTCGGGTACCTGCGAAAGCTCAACTTCAAGTATTTGATTTTGCGCATCGACCTTTTTAACCAGAAATTCCGGAAGCAGCCCCGGCTTTAGTTCGTCCTTTGGCCGTTTTCCGCTCCGCCCCATGTCGCCTGCTTTGACGACCGCTTTATATTTGCCAAATCGGACACCCACTTCGTCGGCCGCGGGATTTACCCTAACAACCAATCCCTTTATGTATTCGCCTTCTTCGTATTCATCGCCATACCAATCGGCGTGCTTGTAGGAAGTCAAAGTTTTTTCGATCTCCTTCGGATCGGTTAGCGGTTCGAGCTCGGCATTGACCAGAATATCCTGATACTCCGAACGCCAGCGTCGGCCTTTATCAAAAGCCCGAAGGCGCTCCCGAATCGTCTTTGTGGCGATCTTCTGGGCCTCTACATTTATTGTCGTGTATACCTTAAGCCCGCCCTGTGCGACCCTTGTCGTGTATTTGTCTTCAAGGTTTTTGCGTATCTCTTCGACAGGATAGTCCCAGGCCGTCGATTTGGGCAACGACTGATAGTAGGCAGTATCGGCGAGTTTGATCGGCCTGCTTTTTGCCGCATCGATCTCCGATTGCGAATAAGTTTCCGGGTAATACTTCGCCATTTGGTCGAGTACGATGTCCCGTCGCGTTTTCGCCTTCTCCATACTTCGCGTCGGCGAGTATTCCGGAGATTTCGGAACCGCGGCGAGCAATGCAGCCTCTTCCAAATTAAGTTCCTTTAGCGACTTTCCAAAATAGGTCCGCGAACCGGCCTCAAATCCATAAGCTCCGGCGCCAAGAAAGACATAATTCATGTACATTTCGAGGATCTGCTGTTTCGTATAGAATCGCTCGATCTGCAGGGCCACCGCCCATTCGTTTACCTTCCTCGTATAGGTCTGGTCCTTATATAAAAACAGATTCTTAGCAAGCTGCTGGGTAATCGTTGAAGCTCCTTCCATTTTGCCCGACGTAAAGTTTTTAAAAACGACGCCGACAATGCGGTATGGGTCGACACCGATATGATCGTAAAAACGGTTGTCTTCGACCGCAATCAAGGCGTCCTTCACTTTTTGGGGGACGTCCTGCTCTTTGATCGGTATGCGTTTTTCGATGGCAAATTCCGCAAGGACCGTTTCGCCGTCGTCGGCGTAGATGGTCGTAACCTGCGGCGGGCGATAGGTCGCGAGAGCGGAAACCTCGATTGCATATCGGGAATTATTTAAGTAATAAGACGCAAGTACGCCCGTCAACCCTCCCGCCGAGAGGGCCAAAAACAACGCAATAACCAGCCACGACAGCTTCGAAACCCCTCGGCCGTTCGATGGTATCGATTCAACTTCCTTCGTGCCAATTCTTCTTATTTCTCTCGCCATACTAACCTCATTTCGAAATACCGACCTCAAAAAATCTTCTTTGCGATCTTTGCGGGCTTCACTTTGCGATCTTTGCGTTAAAATCCCTGTTCAACCGCAAAGGACGCAAAGTTTTTCGCAAAGATCGCAAAGGCTCGCTAAAACTTAATTGACGAAGCGGCGCATTTTAATACTTACTACAAATCCGATGGCAATAAATGTCGAAAGGATTGCCGACAAACCCGCACTCATAAGCGGCAGCGGAACGCCGATGACCGGCAGAATTCCGAGCGCCATTCCGATATTAATGAATATTTGGAACGACATTGCCGTAGCTATCGACATTATAACAAGCATACCGGGCCGCTCGCTTGCCTGGCGCGCCCCGGATATCAAGCGTGAAAGCAAAAGAGCATAGGCAAGCAAAAGTGAAATGCAGCCAATAAAACCCGTGTTTTCAGCAGTTACTGCAAAAATAAAGTCGGTTTGCGGTGCCGGCAGAAACTTCAAAACGCTTTGCGAAGTTTCGGAATCACCCTTAATGCCCGAAAGATTGCCCTTTCCGACAGTTATTATGGACTGGATGGTGTGATAGCCGTAACCCTTAGGATCGACGCTGTCGGGGTCGATGATCGCCATTATCCGGTCCTGCTGGTACCTCTTGATAACGCCCGCTTTGACCCCGATAATGTAGGCGGCTGGAACAAGAACGGCGGCTAAAACAATGCCGATCACAACATAACGGATCCTCATCGCCGAAAGGAAAAGCATGGCGACCAGGATCGGAAAATAGGTTATTGCCTGGCCGGCATCGGGTTCGAGCAAGATCAGCCCGACCGGGCCGGCAAGGATCGCAACGCCAACAAGAACCTCTTTAAACGTCAATTCTCCGCCCTTGCGGGCACCAAAATATTTCGCCAACATCAGTACCGTTGGAATCTTTACAAATTCCGATGGTTGAAATTGCCCGATAACCGGCAATTTGAGCCACGCCTGCTGGCCGTTCACCTCGACACCGAGGGGCGTCAAAACCAGGAAAAGAAGTATCAGCCCAAAACCATAAAAGAACGGGGCCGCATCGATAATCCGCCTGTAATCGCTGAAAGCAACAACAAAAAAAGCGACCAGTGCAATGCAAAGCCCAATGATCTGTTTCGACCAATAGCTTTCCGAAGGCAACGCGTTGTGTATCTGCCAAACACCAAAACACGCAATCGCGATCGCAAGCAACGTCGTCAGCCAGTCAAAATCCCGCAAATCTCGTTTTTCTATTATTGCTACCATCTTTTCATGCGACGCGGAGAGCGAGTGATTCGGGGACGCGGAGAATAGAACATGTCAGATTCTCGAGTTAGTTTCTCCGCGTCTCTAAGTCGCCGTGTCACCTACGCGCCACCAAAGCCGGATCAACCGGCGTAAGGCCTTTCTTCGCCATATAAGCCTCGTAAACCCCTTTAACTGCCGGAGCCGCAAAGCTTCCCCCGAAACCGACGTTTTCGACTAATCCGAGAACAGCGATTTCGGGTTTGTATGCAGGAGCAAAACTGACGAACCAAGCGTGATCTTTTTTCGCTCCCACGTCCTTGCCGAGTACGGCGACCTGGGCCGTTCCGGTTTTACCCGCAATCTCGAATCCGGGTATTCGAATTCCCGCACCCGTTCCTCCGCCGTTTACAACGCCCCACATTCCCTTCACAACGAGGTCATTCTGTTCCGGCGTCATCTCGACTATCTTCGGGTCCGGATGTTGAAAACCGAAACCCTCTCTCGCCGGGAAAAAGCCAGTATCTCCTTCATTGCCGACCGCTCTGATGGGTTTGAATTCCTTCAGAAAATGCGGCGTGTACATTCGTCCCTGCATCCCGACGCTGGCGACCGCTCGCAGCATCGAGATCGGCGTCACGACCACAGTATCCTGTCCGATGCCTGAATAAACGGTCCGGATATCGCTCCATCGGCCTTCGCGTTTTTCGATTATCGGTTTCCAGCTTTTAGGTGTTTGACTGATCTTTTCGTTCGGAAGATCAATGCCCGAACGCTTGTCGTAGTCGAACTCCTCGACCATTTTTATGACACCCTCAATCCCCATCTTGAGCGCAAGGCGGTAATAATACCCGTCGCACGACTTTGAGATCGCGTAATCGAGCGGCGGCGAACCGTGGCTGCCCATGCACCGGGTAAACTTGTTTCCGATCTGAATTCCGCCGCCGCACGCCACGTGTGAATTCGCGACCGTTATCGCGCCCTGCTGCAATCCGGCGACGGATTCCGGAATTTTCCAGGTCGAACCGGGCGGATATCTCCCTTGGATCGCCCGGTTAAAAAGGGGACGGCTTTCGTCCAGCTGGTAACTGGCGATCTGTTTGCGCCCGTCCGGCGTTTTACTGCCCTGAACAAAGATATTGGGGTCGAACGAAGGCAGCGACGCCATGGCATACATCTCTCCGTTATTCGGGTCCATCGCGATGATTGTGCCGCGTTTTGTCGGCGTCGCCGCAAGCTTCTCTTCGGCGGCCATCTGCAGGTCAAGATCGATGGTCGAAATAAGATCCTGGCCGGCCTGCGGATCAACTACCGCGATCTCGCTCTGAACACGTCCGCGGCTGTCTACTATCACTTTTCTATAGCCCGGTTTGCCGCGCAAAAATTCGTCGTAATACTGCTCAAGCCCGCCCTTGCCGATAATATCTCCTGCCTTCAGGTTCTTATCTTTGTATTCGTCGGATTCAAGCTGCTTCGGGCTGATTTCGCCGACGTAACCAAGTACGTGTGCAAGAATCAGGCCGTGCGGATAGAACCGCTGCGGCTGAAGTTCTACGCGAAGCTCCGGGTATTCGAGCGAGTGCGATTCGACCCAGCTTATGTCTTGCATCGACGCGTTTTCTTTCAGGACCATCGTCTCGAACTCGTTTTGTTTCTTGATTAGATTCAGCCGCTCAACCACAAATTTGCTTTCAAGCGCGAGGCCTTTTGCATAATCGTCCACACGCTCCGTCACGTCGATCGTCTTTATAGGCTCATTCGACAAAACCACGTTATAGGTCGGACGCGAATCGACGAGGATCTTTCCGTTGCGGTCGAAAATCGCTCCGCGCGGCGCCGGTATCGGAATGTATCGAATGCGTTGATTCTCTGCCCTGTCGCTGTAGTATTGCCCTTGAACGACCTGTAGGTAATATAAGCGGACGCCTAGAAGCGTGAGCAACACGAATGCAATGATGTGGATCGCCACGATCCGCGCTCCTAAGTTTTGATATTGTTCGTTAAGCTTCATTTTGCCTGGGGTTAAAAGTCCTATTTTGTAAATCGTATCGGATTTCGACGGCGAGTCTGTCTGCGGGTCGGGAACATGTCGCGCTTTTTATTGCCTCTTCTCTCAACCAAGGTGGAGTCAAGCATCAGGTAAATAAATGTTCCTGCTATCGTTGTCCCGATCAGCGTATACGCGATAACAATTATCACCTGCCCGACAGGCTCTTGCCCAAGCAGTTTGTGCATCCCATAATAGATCAAATCGTCCAGCAAACATGCTCCGGCTATGACGGGGATGCGAAGCAAAAGGTTGTCCATGTAGACACGTCTTGCAAGCTCGGAAACGGCATATGCGATAAGGGTTTTCGAGAAGCCGTTAGAGCCGAGAAGGCCCCCGCTCAATGCATCCACGGCAAGGCCCGCAAAGCTGCCAAAAAAGATCGCTTTCAGCACATCTCTTTGCAACGCCGCATAAACAACAATAATCAGCGGGAAATCGATGTACGCAAAAGGCTCGGCAACGTTCCGCAGCGTCCATTGCAGAAGTATAGCCAGAATCAGAGCGATTGTGATTTTTAATTGACCCATCTAAAAAAAAGTTGGCATTTGGCAGGAGGCGGTGTGCAGTCGTCTTCTTTAACCCGCCTTCTTACGGCCTGCTGCCTGCCGGTTTCTTCGTCTCTGTCAGTGCATTCGGCAGTTTTTGTTCGAATTCCGTGCGGACCGGCGGTTCGTACAATAGAATAGCGACCTCTTGCATTGAACTGATTCCAGAACTCGGACGAATAAATATCTGGTGCGGAACTGTAGCCGATCCGGTTCGAACTTCGACGATCTCGCCAACCTTTAATCCGGCCGGATATATGCCGTCCTGTCCGCTTGTGTAGACAATTTGCCCAACCTGGACATCGACACTGCCCGAAACGTATCGCATTTCGACAAGATCTTTTTTGCTCGTCCCGCTGACCACACCGAGGACGTTCGAGGCCCCGATCTCACCGACGATTGCACCGAGGCCGGATTTGTCCCGCGTGATCAAATCGATCTGGGCCGTCAGCGGGCTGACAGCCGTTACGCGGCCTACGAGTCCGCCATTAGCAACGACGGGCATATTTAGCTTAACGCCCTCGAGGCTTCCGCGATTAACGATCGAAGAGTCAAACCAGATCGAAGGGTCGCGCCCGATTATCTGTGCGGTCAGAATTTCAATTTTGCTTTTTGCCTTTAGATCGAGCAGGGACCGCAGGCGAGCATTTTCCGCCGTCAGGTCTTCGTTTCCCTTGATCTCTACCTCTTGCTCCTGAACGCGCTTCTTGAGAAGGTCATTCTCGCTTTGTGCCGAACGCAGATTCGAGATCGACCCAAAATAGCCGGAAACCGCTGAAGATATAGTAGTTACAGGTGACTGGACAAAATCGGCGACAGTCTGCGACCAGACCCGGATGATCCGCTGGCCGGACGTAAGCTGGCGGGCGTCGAACGCCATCAGCAGAAAATTCCCCAAAAGCAGAACGATAACCAGCCAAGGCGTTAGTCGCCAAACTTCTTTTTGACTTCGCTCAGCCATCTTCTTTGAGTTTAGAGTCCTGAGTCGAGAGTCGAGAGTCTGATTTCCGCTTGCTCTCGACTCTCCACTCTCGACTTTCTACTAACTTCCGGTCATTAAGGAATTATCCCACTTAACACGCTTGAGCAGTTCGATATCCGAAAGCATCTTGCCCGTGCCGAGAACGACCGATGAAAGCGGGTCGTCCGCGATTACGACTGGCAGCCCGGTTTCGATCGTCAGGCGTTTATCAAGGTTCTTGAGGAGAGCTCCGCCGCCCGTGAGGACGATTCCGCGTTCGACAATATCCGCCGATAGCTCAGGAGGTGTGCGTTCGAGGGCGACGCGTACTGCGTTGATGATCGTCGAGACCGCATCGGACAATGCCTCGCGAATTTCTTCGTCGGTCATGGTGATCGTCTTCGGAATACCTTCAATAAGGTTTCTACCGCGAACATCCATCGACAGCGGCTCGTCAAGCGGAAATGCGCTTCCAAGTGCGATCTTGATCGCCTCGGACGTACGTTCGCCGATCAGGAGATTGTATTTGCGTTTGATGTACTGTGTGATCGCCTCGTCCATCTCGTTACCGGCGACGCGGACGGCACGCGAATAAACGATACCTGAGAGCGAGATGACAGCAATGTCCGTAGTTCCGCCGCCGATATCGACGACCATGTTGCCGTGAGGTTCGGTGATCGGCAACCCGGCACCGATCGCCGCCGCCATCGCCTCTTCCACCAGATAAACTTCCGAGGCCTTTGCACGGTATGCCGAATCTTCAACAGCACGGCGTTCAACCTGTGTGATCTCGGACGGAATACCGATGACGACACGCGGGCGAACCCACGACTTGCCGTTATGGGCTTTGCGAATAAAATGCTGAAGCATCTTTTCCGTAACTTCGAAATTCGCGATAACGCCGTCCTTCATCGGGCGAATGGCGACGATGTTGCCCGGCGTGCGGCCAAGCATCTCTTTCGCGTCGCGTCCGACGGCTTCGACCTGGTTGGTAACCTTGTTGATTGCCACGATCGACGGCTCAGAAACGACAATGCCGCGGCCTTTTGCGTAAACAAGCGTGTTTGCTGTTCCAAGATCAATTGCCAGATCGCTGGAAAATAAACTAAATAAAGATTTGAATGCCATTTTGGATAATAATTCGGTACTAAAGTTCGGCAACCCAATATTGCCTGAGAAGTCTTAAATCCGCCCGGAAAAATCGCACAAAGTATGATTTTAGGTGGGGGCAGTGATCGGAAACGCCTAACCTGTAAGCATACACTCTTTTAAACACATTTTTCCACTGAAAAATGCAGAAAAACAAAGTGTTTTTCAATTATTTATGGGGGTTTTAGAACTTAGTGCGTTAACCTTCTTTTTCTTTAGCTATGAGCGGCTCGCCTGCATCGTGCTTGCCGTCGCCGCTCTGAAGCAAAATTGGGTTAACACCGCTCGCTGTTCCAGCCGCTTCTAGTGCCGCGTTCAGAACATCGCTGACACGCGTTGCAGGTATGATCTCAAGCTCTTTGCGGACATCTTCGGGGATCTCCTCAGTATCCGATTCATTCTGTGCGGGCAGAATTATCCGGCGAATTCCGGCACGATGGGCCGCCAAAACTTTTTCTTTGACGCCGCCGACCGGAAAAACAAGGCCGGAAAGCGTGATCTCTCCCGTCATCGCCGTGTCGGAACGAACCTTACGGCCAGTATACAGGGATGCGAGGGCAGACGCCATCGTCACACCCGCACTCGGGCCATCCTTAGGGATAGCACCGGCCGGAACGTGGACATGTACGCCGTTCTGCTTGATCGCCTCGGGGTCTATACCTAATTCGGTCGCGTGAGACCACAGATAGCTTCGTGCGGCCTGGGCCGATTCCTTCATCACTTCGCCAAGCTGGCCTGTAAGCGTCAAACCGCTTCCGCCCGGCAGAGCCGTCGCTTCGATAAAAAGCACCTCGCCGCCCATTTCGGTCCACGCCATGCCAGTCGCGACGCCGGCCGGCATATCCTTTCTCGCCTCTTCAGGGAAAAACCGCGGCGAGCCAAGATACTCCTTTACATCGGCGGCGGTTATGGTCACCTTCTCGGTATGACCTTGCGCAACCTTCAACGCGACCTTACGGGCAAGATTGCCGATGGTCCGTTCGAGCTGGCGCACGCCCGCTTCACGCGTGTATCTGGTTATCAATAGATTAAGAGCGTCGTCCGTAATATCAAGCTGTTCCGCCGTCAAACCGTTCTCCTTCAACTGACGTGAAACCTGATATTGCCGCGCGATATTCATCTTTTCACGATCGCCGTAACCCGCAAGCTGAATGATCTCCATGCGGTCACGCAGCGGGGCGGGGATCGGCTGAAGCTGGTTCGCGGTCGCGATAAAAAACACCTTCGACAGATCGAACGGCAAGTCCAGGTAATTGTCGCGAAACGTATTGTTCTGCGCCGGATCGAGAATTTCGAGCAATGCCGCCGACGGATCTCCGCGATAGTCGTTCCCAAGCTTATCTATTTCGTCCAGCATCATCACCGGATTGTTTACGCCGACACGCCGCAGCGCCTGAATGATCCTGCCAGGCATCGCACCGATATAGGTTCGCCTGTGTCCGCGCAATTCCGCCTCATCGCGCATACCGCCAAGCGAAAGCCTTTCGAATTCACGTCCTAAAGCACGAGCGATCGAACGTCCAAGCGACGTTTTACCGACTCCGGGCGGGCCGACAAACAACAATATCGGGCTTTTTGAATCGGGCCTAAGCTTAATTACCGCAAGCGATTCGAGAATACGTTCTTTAATATCTTCAAGGCCGTAATGGTCTTCGTCGAGGATCTTTTTCGCTTCGTTCAGATCGAGCTTTTCTTCGCTCGATTTTCTCCACGGCAACTCAAGCACGTATTCGAGATAGGTTCGGATAACATGGTAATCCGGCGCCGATTGCGGCAACGCCGCCATTCGCTTCAACTCGCGTCCGGCTTCTTTTCTAACGTCGTCCGGCAAGTCGGCGGTTTCAAGCCGTTCGCGCAGCTGCTCGGCCTCGGCCTTTTCGCCTTCGCTTCCTTCGTCGCCAAGTTCCTTTTGGATCGCCTTCATCTGCTGGCGCAAAATATAGTCGCGCTGAGATTTATCCATCTCGGTCTGCGCCTCGGTCGCGATCTTCGAGCGGATTTGCATTATCTCAAGCTCGCGGGCGAGTGCTGCGTGAGTCAGTGTCAACAACTCGTCGACCGTATTCGATTCGAGCATCCTCTGCTCGGTCTCGACTCCAAGATCAAGTACGGACGCGAGAAAATAGGCAAGCTGCACCGGATCGGTCTGGGTCATAACCGCCATCCGGATCTCGGGCGGTATGTTCGGCAGCAAAGCCAACGCTTCCTGGATCATTCCCTGAATATTTCGTTTCAGGGCTTCGATCTCTTCCTCGTCCGTTCTTATCAGATCGGGCAGTATCTCGCACTTGGCTTTCAGAAATGGTTCGTCCTGTGTCCATTCCAAAACCTTGAAACGATCAAGCCCCTGTACAACAAGCTGCATGATGCCCTCGTTCCGCATCATCCTCTTGATATTTACGATCGTTCCGACCTCGTACAGGTCTTCATACTTCGCTTCGTCACCGGTCACGTTCTCGGTTTTGGTAGTTATACAGGCAATGAGTTTTTCTTCCGTCGAAAGCGCGGCCTCAACAGCCTTCTTCGAACGGTCACGGCCGACGGCGAGTGGCACGACCGTCTCCGGAAAAAGCGTCGTATTCTGCAGCGGCAGCACCGCGATGTCGAATGTCTCCGGCTTCGCTTCCTTCTTTACCTGTTCTTGTTCCTGCTTAATCTTTTCCGCCATAACAATCTATTTTTCGGCCTTCAATCGTGCTATCTCGGCTCTCAATCTTTCCAGCTCACTTTCGGCTTCGTCCAGCGTTCGCAAAAATTCGTTCTCGCCGGGATCAAACAGGCGAAAATTGTTCTCAGTTCGCACTATTTCCAAGCCCAGACGCGGTGATAAGATGCGTTCGCCATTGACAGGCGTTGTCAAAAGCCGGTCGCCCTCGCGGTGAAAGGCCATGATCGGGGCTGGAAGATATTTGAATTCGGGGTCGAGAATATAATATTCCTCGACACCCAACTGGCCGTAAACTTCTAATTTCTCGCTAATGTCGATTTTCCATGTTCGTTCGGAAGAAACCTCAAAAATTACCTGTGGTGCGACGTTCTCCTTCCAGATGAAGTAACTCGGACGCTCATGATTCGGTACGCCGAAAGCGATCAGAATGTCGGGTGCATACCACTTATTTGGATCGCCCTTCTCATAATAAAGATTCATGTTCGGCGAAATAAAAACCTCGTCCCGCTGCTCAAAAAAATGCAGGAGCATTTGCAGCAACCGGTGGACAAGCTTTGCGTGGATTGATGTTTCGCCCATATCGTCTTCTCGCTGTTCGGGGTAGATGATCTCCGGTTCGTTGATGGTGTGAGACGGGTAATACGGGTCTGTTTGACGCGGAACGGCGGTGTTACTCTCCAAAGCTTCCGGCATATCATTTTCCTCCTTTCTTGAGACGTATGATCAGCAACCCGTTCTCGAACATATGGTCAAGCTGCACCCCTTCGATGGAAGCCGGGAACTTCAACGTCTTTTCGAAGTTGCTGTACGTTATCTCCATTTGCTGGAACGAAACCCCGTACGCGCACGACTTGTCTTTGCGGGCCCCCGCGATGTACAGAACATTTCCCTGAACATCGATCACGATGTCCTCAACCGAAACGCCCGCCAATTCAACCTTTACCACCCAACCGTCAGAAGTCTGGTAAACGTCCGCCGCCGGATACCAAAGCTGCCCCGACTGGGCGTTTTTTGAAGAACCGAGGAATTGAAAATACCGATTTGTAGCTTTCGCCATTGTTCTAATAATCCTAACTCTTCTTCCAGAACGAGCTCCCACTCGATATTTCCTCAAGCGTCTCCGCGATTTCGCGTTCATCTTCCATTTCAAGGGCGATGTCTGCCATGGCGATAATTCCGGCGAGTTCGCCCGCGTCATTTACAACCGGAACGCGCCTTATCTGTTTATCGCCCATTAGCCGGATCGCTTCAAAAACAAAGTCGTCCGGTCTTACCGAAAATATCTCGCTTGTCATCGCTTCGCCCACGCTCGACGAGGCCGCTTGGCCGTCGGCGACCGAGCGAACGACTATGTCGCGGTCGGTGACGATGCCGACAAGCTTGCCGTCCTCAACGACCGGTATCGCGCCCATGTCGCCATCGCGCATCAGCACTGCGGCGTCCTGAAGCGTCGTATTCCGCGTCGCCGTCTGGACACTGCTTGTCATTATCTCGCGGCACCGCATGCGAGCCTTTGCCGACATTTCGCTCATTGGAAATCTCCTTGCCTTTTATTTTGTTTGAGTTCGGGTAAGAAATCAAGCAATAAGATTTCCGGCCATTTGCGGTTTGCCGCCCGATTTAGAGAAACTAAAGCACACGGATGCGAAAGCCCGCACGAAAGTAAGGGCGAAACGGCCAACGTGGTGATAATCGTCGTGCTAACGCATGGCCTTCCACAAAAGGAAAGATGGGAAAACATCGCGAAAACAAACGCAAACCTAAGCGTCACGGCAAAGTTATAACTGTCGGAAAAGCAGAGTCCGTGCCGCCGGGACGGGGTGCGACCGTCAAATTAAAGGATGGGACCGAGGTAGCGTTATACAACGTCAAAGGCGAATTCTACGCGATCGAGAATTTCTGCCCGCACAAAGGCTATCCGCTAGCCGATTCACATTTGTACGGCACTATCGTTGAATGCGACCTCCACGGCTGGCGTTTCGACATCCGCAGCGGCGAGTGTTTTACAAAGAAAAGCTGTTCTATTGAGAGCTATGACGTAACCGTCGATGAAGGAATGATCAAGATTGAGGTCTAGTCAGGATTTTTTTACGCCGTCATCGCCGATTGCCTCAACCGGACAAGCATTCATCGCCTCTTCGCAAAGATCCAACTCTTGCGATGTCTCCGGCTGCTTTTTGACGAACGAATAGCCATTTTCGTCATTGCGGGAGAAGTTGTCCGGCGATGTGTCGCGGCACACATCACAGTCGATGCACTGACGATGGACGTAGAACTTACCGCCTTTGTTTTCTGTTAACTTGTCCTTGAGAAATGCCATGAATAGATTAGCCACGAATTACACGAATGGCACGAACGGCATGAATACTTTCTTACGGATTCGTGTCATTCGTGTAATTCGTGGCTAGTTTTTCTTAGCCTGATCTCGCTCCGTAAGGCTGATCATCCGATCCAGAGCGATGCCTGCAAAATGCTTGGTCTCGTCTTCAACGACGATCTCGTTTACGACATTCCCATCGAGCAGATTTTCAATTGCCCAGGCCAGATTTTGCGGCGCGATCCGGTACATCGTCGCGCACATGCAGAGGTCAGGTGCGAGCAGCCGAATTTCCTTGTCGGGGAATCGTTCCTGAAGACGGTTAACAAGATTCACTTCGGTCCCGATCGCCCATTTTGAGCCGCTCGGCGAGTTCTCGACAGTCTTGATGATAAAAGACGTTGAGCCATCCAGGTCGGATACCTCAACCACCTCACGCATACATTCCGGATGCACCAAAACCTTCACACCGGGCATTTCGGAACGGACCTTGTCGACATGCCAGGGCTTAAAGCGTCCGTGTACCGAACAGTGCCCGCGCCACAGGATAAGCTTCGCCTCGTGCAATTGCTCTTCGGTGTTCCCGCCAAGCTCTTCGTGCGGATTCCACAGCGCCATCTTGTCGAGCGGGATGCCGAACTTCGCCCCCGTGTTTCTTCCAAGATGCTGGTCCGGGAAGAAGAACATCTTATCGAATTCTTTTAGGTATATATCGAAGAGCGGAATAGCGTTAGACGAAGTACAGACGACGCCTTCGTTCCGGCCGCAGAAAGCCTTGATCGCTGCGGAAGAGTTCATGTAGGTAATCGGCGCGACCTTCGATTTTAATACACCGATATCGCGAAGCTGCTCCCACGCGTCTTCGACCTGATCGATGGTCGCCATATCTGCCATCGAACAGCCTGCCCCCAGATCGGGTAAAATGACGTGCTGTGATTCTTTACCAAGGATATCGGCCGATTCGGCCATGAAATGGACGCCGCAAAACACTATGTATTCCGCTTCGGTCTGCGAGGCCATCACCGAAAGCTGATACGAATCACCGGTCAAATCGGCGTGGCGAATCACATCGTTACGCTGATAGTGATGGCCGAGAATAACGACCCGGGGCCCAAGCTCTCGCCGTGCCGTCTCAGTCCGCTCGGCAACTTCGGCGTCGGGCATTACCAGGTATGTTTCAATCGTCCGTGTCGCTTCCAAAAGGGCAGTCATTTCGGCCTCCCATAAAAAACAGGTCTAACCTAAAATGATTGCGCTTTGATTCGAGGAGTGCAAGCGAAGAAACCGACCGCTACCGCTCGCGGTTCTGACTTCAGATACGGCCGGTTAGTTTTTCTATGACGAGTACGACCCCATATGTCAGTGCGGCGATGAGGGCGGCCATCGGGATCGTCAACACCCAGGCCCAGACGATGCGGCCCGCAACCCCCCATTTTACGGCGGAAAAGCGTTTAGCCGAGCCAACGCCGACGATCGCGCCGGTTATTGTGTGCGTGGTAGAAACGGGAATACCTGTATAGGTTGCGAGAAACAGAGTTGCGGCACCCGCCGTTTCTGCGCAAAATCCGCCGACGGGCTGCAGCTTTACGATCTTCGTGCCCATTGTTTTCACGATCCGCCATCCACCTGAAAGTGTGCCCAACCCGATAGCCGCGTGAGCAGCAAGTATGACCCACAATGGCGGTTCGGGAAGTTTCCCACCCGGCATGGCCTGTAGAAAACCGCCCGCAACCAAAACGATTGTGATAATGCCCATTGTCTTTTGGGCGTCGTTGCCGCCGTGGCCGAGCGAAAACGCGGCTGCCGAGAAGAGTTGGCCGATGCGGAAGACGCGGTCTACCTTGTTAACCGAAACGCGTTGGAAGATCCAGTAGACCGAAACCATTAGGACGAAGCCAAGCGTCATACCGATAAGCGGCGACAAAACAATGAAGGTCAGGGTTTTTATCCAACCTTCGGCCTTCAGGACGGTTTCTGCCCCGGTGAAACCAAAATGCCAGACATATGATGAAAGTGCTGCTCCCGCATAAGCACCGACCAGCGCATGCGAACTCGAAGTAGGCAACCCTAGATACCAGGTGATCAGGTTCCAAATTATTGCCCCTACAACACCAGCTAACAGGACGAAAAGCTGATCGTTCCCCGGTATAATTGCTATGTTTATCATGTCGCCGCCGATTGTTTTGGCGACGGCGGTACCGAAGACGACAAACGCTATAAAATTAAAAAACGCTGCCCACGCCACGGCCACTCCTGGAGAAAGCACACGCGTTGCAACGACGGTCGCGATTGAGTTCGCGGCGTCATGAAAGCCATTGACGTAATCAAAAACGAGAGCCAAGAAGATGATGAAAACAACAAGGCTGAATGCGGCTGTCTGTGCGTCCATAAGAATAGTGGAGAGTCGAGAGTCGAGTGTGGAGAGTTCGCACTCTCGACTCTCTCGACTCTCCACTCGGGACCGTTAGTTGTGTTTCAAGACGATGCTTTCGATAATGTTTGCTACGCTTTCGCAGCGATCCGTCGCGTATTCGAGAATCTCATAGATCTCCTTCCACTTGATCACCTTTAGCGGATCGTTCGCGTCCTTGAACAATTCCTTCATTGCCCGAAAGTAGATCTCGTCGGCCTCGTTCTCCAGCCGGTGAATCTCAACAAAATGCGAGTTGATACTATCCGGCTTTTTCAGCATCGAAACCGCGTTGCTGATCTGTATACCAAGCTTCTGAATTACCGTCGCGAGGTCCTTCGTGTGCTGGTTCGCCGCACCGATGTCATACATGACAATCGCCCGCGCACCGGCGTCGATGTAGTCACAAATATCATCCAGCGCAACGGCCAGATGGTAAATGTCTTCGCGGTCAAATGGCGTGATGAACGACTTGTTGAGCTTGGTCGTCATGTTGTGCGTTATTGTGTCGCACTCATGCTCGACGTCCTTGATGCGTTTCGTATATACCGCATATTCGTCCGGCCCGTGCTCGAGCATTTCGATAAGAAGGTTTGAAGCCTCCTTTATCTTCTCTCCCATCTGGCTAAAGAACGTAAAATACTCGTCTTCCTTCGGTAAAAAACTAAATCCCATTTCCGGTTATCTCCAGTGGTTATTCGGTCGCGGTGTTAAAATTTTTGACTGTGCTTAATAAAGACCGCTTCGCGCAGATACACGTTCAGTTCACAAATATCTTTCACGTAATCGCCTATGCGTTCCAGATGTTTTGCGACAAACAAAAGGTGCGCCGCACCGGTGGTTGATGATGGGTCGTCGATCATTTGTTCAATTAACTCGTCAAAAACACGGCGATAGCATTCGTCGATCTGCTTGTCGCGTTTAATGACGGCCCGAGATGTTTCGGCGTCTTCGGATGTGAACGCATCAAGCGCCGCCCGCAACATTTCGCCTGCGATTTCCGCCATCAGCGAAAAATCTATGTAATTGTTGACCTGTGGCTCGTTATTCAGGATTATCGCAGCGTCGGCGATGCTCGAGGCATGATCGGCAATGCGTTCCAGTATCGGCGTGATTTTCGCGACCGAAACGACGAGTCGCAGGTCGTGTTCGGTTGGCCTCTGCGAAGCGAGAATGTCGATGCTCAGGTGATCGATCTCAAGCTCCATTTGATCGATAACTTTGTCATCATCGCTCACCTGACGGGCCAGCTCACTATTGCGTTCTGTAAGAGCGCGCATTGCGCTCTCAACGGCTGCTTCGGTTTTACCGCCAAGCAGTAATATCTTGTCGCGAAGCAAATCCAACTGCTCGCCTATTGTTCGTTCTGCCATTTGTTCTGATACGAGATCGCGCAGAGAATTTTCTCCACCGCCGGACGACACCGTATTTGGCACTGCATTCTCACTCATATGGTAAACACCTGATGATACTTCAAAGCCGATGTCTGATTAGTTAAATTATACTTAAGTTTCTCCTCGCTTTAAGCCGCAGAGCCGAATAATTAACATTTCGTTAACATTGTTCTAACATCGCCGTTTTATTTTGGTAAAAAGCCGAAAATATTCCGTATCCCGAACTTGCGCATTTTTCTATGAGAACAGCTGCCTCTGACGCCAGGAAACTTCGAGACGAACTGGAAAACGATCTTGCACTGGCGATGCTCATCGAGCGGCGGCACGCGAGAAAGATCGGTTCCAAACAGGCTCGTGACCTGATTGAGACGATCAAGACCGTCCTTGGTGCGAAGGATGTCGAAAAAACTGTCGACCTCCCTGCGCAATATTTGAATGACCGCTTTCCTTTTCACTGACCAGAACCTCTTCGTTAACCGTCCGTAAACTTACGGCGAACGAGGTTTGCCTCTCTGAACATCAAAACCCGGCATTCGCCGTCGATTGATTCTTTATCGGCGGTTAGCTTAACATTGCATTAGATTTGCACGGGAGGAAATGATGAAATATCACAGCAAAATGAAACGCACCGGCGCATTGGCGTTAACCGTTGCGCTTACGATTCTGCCGCTCTTGGCGACGGCACAAACGCGTGTCAGCTTGCCAAAGAACAGGTACAAGGTGCAGGACGACGTAAAGCTCGGCCGCGACGCTTCGAGACAGGTTGAGCAGCAAATGCCAATACTGAATGACGGCCAGGCACAGCAGTATGTGGAGCGTGTCGGCGAAAGGCTTGTCAGTGCGATCCCTGCGCAGTTTCAGCAGCCGGCTTTCAATTACACGTTTAAGGTCGTAAACGCGCGCGACATCAATGCGTTTGCGCTTCCCGGCGGACCGATGTACGTAAACCGCGGCATGATTGAGGCGGCAAGGAACGAAGGCGAAATGGCTGGCGTAATGGCCCACGAGATAAGCCACGTCGCCCTTCGCCATGCTACCGCGCAGGCAACAAAACAAGGAAGCGCGACTAATACGCTTGGCACAATCGGATTGATCCTCGGCGGTGCCATACTCGGCGGACAGACCGGAGCACAGCTCGGAGCCGCCGCCGCTCAGGCTTGGCAGACAAAATACAGCCGCGACTATGAAACGCAGGCCGATATCCTAGGTTCGCAGATCATGGCCGACGCTGGTTACGACCCGCGCGACCTCGCAAACATGTTCCAGACGATCGCTCAGCAGGGCGGCGGACGGGCACCGGAATGGCTAAGTTCGCATCCCGATCCGGGCAACCGTTACCAAAAAATCAATCAGGAAGCGGCTTCGTTGAATGTTTCAGCTAATCCGATCAAAGTAACTCGTGATTTTTCGCGAATAAAGGAAAGACTCGCCGGAATGCCGCGTGCTCAGTCGATGGAAGAGATCGCACGAGGTTATCAGAACAGCGGCGGCGAACAGAACGGCAATAATCCGATGGCCGGCGGCCAGTATTCGCGGACCGTAGCGTATCCATCGGCGCGCGCCCAGACATACAACGGCAGTGGTATCAGGTTGAGTGTACCGAGCAATTGGCGCGAATTTTCGCAGGGCAGCCTGACGTTTGCCCCGGAGGGAGCTTATGGAGATCAGGGGATTACGCACGGCGTAATGATCGGCGTTTACCGCCCGCAAAACTCCGGCGTGGCAAACGCATCGCGTGACTACGTCAGCAGCATGCTTCAAAATAATCAATACCTGACGCAGCGTAATAACCTTACGCGGGCCACGGTGGCCGGTCGCCAGGGTTACACTACGACTCTGTCCGGACGTTCGCCTGTAACGAACCGGAGTGAAACGGTTACGATCTATACCGCTCAGCTCCGCAGCGGCGATCTTCTGTACATAGCCGCCGTGTCGCCGGAGGCGGAAGCCTTCAGGTACAATAACGTCTTTCGAAATCTGGTTAATTCGATCCAGTTGAACGACTAGATATTTGCTGCTTTGTCAGGATTTGTATTGACGATCAGCAGGGCAAGTGCGGCGATCAGCGAGATCGCCGCACTTGCAATGAAAGCCGTGGGAGCTCCGAACTCGGTCCAGAGCAGTCCGAAAAGCAGGGACGCCGGGAAGACCGTGATCCCGAACGCGAGATTGTAAAATCCGAAAGCTGTTCCCCGTTTTTCGTCCACGACCAGATCCGCGACCAAAGCCTTTTCCGCTCCTTCCGTCAACCCGAAATAAGTTCCATACACGATAAACAATGCCCATGCCTGCCACGGCGAATCGACAAACGCAAATCCGGCATAGACCAACGCATAGATGATCCAGCCGGCGACTATCATCTTTTTGCGCCCGATCCGGTCTGACAAGTCGCCGCCCACGATGGAACTTACGACCTTGCTGAAATGCAGCACCATCCACAAAAGCGGCAGCATCGGCGGCGCAATCCCAGCCTGTTGGGCGCGAAGAAGCAGAAATGCATCGGTCGAATTTGAAAGCGTAAACAACGCGATGACGACAAGAAAGCGCTTGAAATTGCCGTCAAATTCCCTTAGCGAGAACTTGATCGGCATAGCGTCGATCTCCTTTACCGGTTTTGTCTCCTCGTGAACGAAAAAGATTATTACGAATAGCCCGATGACGACCGGGATTGACGCGAAAAGGAATACCTGCTGATATTCCTGCGCAGTCGGCGATTGCGGATCCGTAGCGATATAGGACAGCAAAAGAAATGCAACGACAGGCCCGATCACAGCGCCCATGTGGTCGGCAGCCCGGTTAAAACCGAACGCAAGCCCGCGCTTTTCGGGTGGAACACCTGCCGCGATCAGAGCGTCACGCGGCGCTCCGCGAATACCTTTGCCGATGCGGTCCGTCATCCGGACGGCCAATACCTGCGGCCAACTCGTGACAAAAGCAAGCAGAGGCCGCACAACAGCCGCAAGCGAATATCCGAGAAAAACGGGAAGCTTGCGTTTGTGCAGCCGGTCGCTAAGATAACCGGCGAAAAGCTTAAGAATACTGGCGACAGATTCCGAAAAGCCTTCGATCAGGCCGATAAAAAACGGCGATGCCCCCAGTGTCATAAACAGGAACACCGGCAACAGGGGATAGATTATTTCGCTTGAAGTATCGTTTAGAAGGCTAACAAGGCTGAGTGCAAAAACGTTTCCGGGAAGCCCGCGGTAACGATGCCAAAAACGTGACTTTTTGGTTTCCGGCGGCTGATCCATTTTAAGCAGAAATCTATCGTGCCCGCGACGGTCGATCCGCGGGCGGCTTTAACTTCGGCGTCCCGCTCGAGCTGAAATACCAGAGCGATACGGAGCCTACAATTGCAATAACCAAAATAACTCCGACCACTGCGAGCCGGAATGCCATCTTGACCGTCTTCTTTAACGCTTTGTAGGCAACGAACGCGACGCCGAGAAATACGAGCAAGAACGAAACAGCCACGACCACACCTATCGTGCCGCCGCTCGGAGCCATATCAAACTGCAATATTAAAAAGCTCATGTTTCCTTCTCCTGCTTCGCCAGCGCCTTTTCGATCTCGTCTAACTCCTCGTCCGTCATCGACGACGTTTCCGATGGCAGAGCATACTCTTCGTCGGCCCACGCGCCAAAATCAAGAAGCTTGCACCGTCCGGAGCAAAACGGGCGAAATTCATTTCCGGTAAACTCCGTCGGCTTACCACAATTCGGACACTTAACTACGGGCATAACAAATCAATTAATCGTCAGACTACCACAACGGACTCGTCATCAAAAATATACCGTTGAGCTAAAAAACGGTTGAATGTTGAAACTATTGGTGCAAATATAGTAGATAATTCGACGCCGGTTTTGCATCAAAGCGAACAAACCTGCGTTTGGCAGCGTATTTCTGACAGGGGAATAACCGATTATGAGCGATTACAAAGAACGCTTCGACAAATGGCAGAAGGATGCCAAGGAAAAATTTGAAGAGATCGACAAGCAGCTTGGCCTGAAGGACAGGATCGAAGAGGGCGCACGTGTTGTGGTCGAAACTGCTCAGAAGGGCGCTGAAAAGTTAAAAGCCGAGGCGGAAAAGACCGAGGTCGGCAAGCAGGCCGTAAAAGCTGCCGAAGCTACGATCAAGACCGCCGAGGACACCGCCAAAAAAGCCTGGAACGCCAGCGAACCGATCCGCGACGCGGCCGAAGACGCAGGCGACAAGGCCGGTGACGTCGTTAAAGAAGCGGGCAAGACCGCAGGTGATGTGATTAACATCGCCGGCAAAACTGCGGGCGAGATCATTAATGTCGCTGGAAAAAGGGCTAGTGAAATCTTCGACGACGCCTACGAGACCGTCGGCAAGAACGCCAATCGCGTGTCAAAAGCGTTTAACTTCGGTGCTTCGTGGACACGGACGATCGATTCCGCAATAGGCGCGTTCTCGAAAACCTCAGGCTGGATACAGGAAAATCCATTGCAGGCGGCAGCGACCGGAGCGTCGATGGCCGTCGGAGCGGGCCTTGGCGTTGTTTTCACCGGAATCAGCTCGCATTGGCTTTTTAATTCGGCGCTCCCGGCGTGGTCCGTCAAGAAGGCGGGGGAGCAGTTCAACGGCTACCTCAAAACCCGCGAAGATCTAATCGCAAAAGGCGAGCTTAGCGACGCCGAAAGTGAACGCGTCAAATTCGAACGCGACATCGCCCGCCGCATCGGAGCGCCGCTGCTCGGTGCATTCTCATTCGCCTCCGGCGCCGTCATGATGACCAACATCCTCAATCCAAAAGAGATCACCGGCGCACCTATTTCCTGGCTCCTCGGCGGCAACCCGCTCCTCGAAGGCGTTTGGTTCTTCGGCAACGGCATCGTCTGCTTTCAAACCAGCTACGACTTCTTCATGATCGCCCTCGAAGACCAGGCCGAAGCACAGCGTCTCGTAAAAGAAATTAAAGGCCTATTGCCGCAAGCGGCATAAATGGCCCAAAAAAGCTCCCCTCCTTACGAAGAAGGGTAGTGGCGGCGTCTTCGTTGGCGGGGTGGGTCTCTCAAACCCGGAATCACAGCGGCCGTCCAGTGATGTGCTAATATCCTGCTAGCCTTATGAAATCAAAACGCGTCTTATTCGCCTTCACCTTTTTGTTGTGTTTTGGGTATGTCGCTTTCGCGCAAGGCTTCATCGACGGATTAGATCTGACCACGACCAAAGCTCCGTGGACTATGCGCATACTCGGCAACGATCTTGACATCACCAATGTCCAGGCCAAGCCGGACGAGGCGTCGGCCTATTTCATGATGGCGAGCAAATCCACAAAATTGAACGTCTCCGTTTTTATCGAGCCGGTCGATAAATGTAAGACAGGCGAAGAGTGCCGCGATCACATACTTAACCTAGGGAATCCTGCCTGGGGAAAATTCGAACAGCTAACAAAAGGAAAAATAAAGGATTTCAGTTACTTTGAGTTCTATCGGCCTGAGGTCAAGGGGCAACCGCTTAAAATGCTCGACATGCACGCGCAATACGTTTCCGGGGGATACTGGGTCGATCTTCATATCTCAAAAGTACTTTATACGAAGGCAGACCACGCACTGTTCGAAAAGGTGGTCAATTCGGTTGAATTTGTTCCTCGCAAAGACACGCGGAATACACCTTTTGATGCGCAGAGTGGCAAAGGACGCTCCGCGGCTGCCTCGTGGCTCGGCCTTTGGGACCAGACTAAATGCAAGGAGAGCTATGCTGCGCTTTCATCTGTGTCGCGTGAAAATATTGGCGAAACGGAGTGGTTCGGATACTGTTTGCGTATTGTCCAGGACCTCGGAGCCAATCGTTCCAGAAAGCCGATCGCGGCCGCGTTCGCCCGTTCACTGCCCGAAAAGACGGACCGGCCCCTGGCTGTCCTTGCCTACCACAGCACATTTGCTAACCAACCGTCTGTCGTCGAGCTCGTGGCGCTGATGCTGGAGACAAACGGCACGTGGTCCGTCACAAACTACATCCCGCGCTAAGAACATTCGCTTTAAACCAACCTATGTTAACGGAGTACCCGTTTCGACAATGGTAACCACTGAATACGCGTTTTCGATATATTGAAGAAATCGGGGGAAAGTAGCGAGAGGCGGCGGGCAAACTGGCTTTGGGGTCTACTTTATCTGTATCGGAAACGGCAGAAAGCAGAGAATGAATATCAGAAGCGTAAGAACAGCGATAATCGTCCGGACTGCGCCGAGCGGTGAATGGTCCCGCGGTTCTGGGTGGCGGATACGCATCATTACGCCGAGCAGGACGGCGATCAGGAATCCGCTTGGGCTGTTGAAATAGAACCATCCAATTATCGAAAGAGCAGCCATCAGAACGAACGCGATTCGCCCCGTCCAGCGGTGGATTGTCTCGCCAAATATCGAATAGATCGCATGGCCGCCGTCAAGCTGGCCGGAAGGTATAAGGTTCAAAGCAGTCACCAGCAATCCAACCCAGGCAGCATAAGTGAAAGCGTTCTCATAATACGTATTGAAACCTACACCGCCAAGGTTACCTATCAATTGCATAAATAGCGGTTGTGAGAAAACCAAGCCTGCAGAATTTGCGGCATCGTCGGGCATCGCTCGCTGCATCGTAGCGACACCGATTATCGCTATAGGTATCAAGGCAATAAATCCCGCAATTGGCCCAGCAACACCTATGTCAAAAACAGCCTTACGTGAAGGCATCGGTGAACGGATCTTGATGAACGCTCCGAATGTTCCGGCCGGGCCGATCATCGGCGGAGTCGGGATAAAGTACGGCAACGTCGCATCGACCTTGTAAATACGGCACGCGACGTAATGGCCCATCTCGTGTGAGATGAGAATAAACAGCAGCGAAAGCGAAAAGCTCAGCCCGTATCTTAGATACGTTATATCCGTAAACAGAAGATAGACGGCTGTTCCGACCAGGCTGATGTAACGCGCCGGCAGGCTGGTCACGAACTGAAAAATTTCCGGCCACGTTTGCGGGTCCGAGTCGGGGAGGGTCTGTATCAATCCGAACGGAAACAGTGTACCGGCAATGGTCGTGGTGGCCAGGGTTACCAATAAAAAGCCAAGGTGTTTCAGCCACGTACGCGCCGATGGGCGAGCATCGTGGTCAAAAAAACTATCGTCCAGATATCGTTCGGGTACCGCCATTCAATTAAAAGCCAAAACAAAAGCCGCAGACCACGTAATTAATGATCTACGACTAAGAATCTTTTTAAAGCGAATAGGTTCGTAAGCAAATATAAACTAGCTAACTTCCTTTGCCGACAGCTCTTTGCCCGGCTTAAAACGGATCGTCTTGCCCGCCGGAATGGGCACTTCCTTTCCGGTCCGCGGGTTTCGGCCAACGCCGCGTTTACGGGGCTTGACGACAAAAACGCCAAATCCGCGAAGCTCGATCCGGTTACCTTTTGCCAGTGCATCTTTCATGGCATTGAAAAGCGAATCGACAACCTGCTCCGCCTTTTGTTTAGGAACACCCGTTTTGTCGGCGACCTGATTGACTATGTCCAGCTTGATCATCTTTCCTCCTTTTCAGATTGAACGTGGGAATGAATAACTCTTTGGGTAAGAGCATCATATTCCTCTAACTCTACATCTGTCAAGGTTTTGCGAAAGGCGATCGGGCAGATATATTTCGATGAAAATCAACAAATTTTTCCACCACAATTGCTGATGCCTCCAGATGCGGAAAATGGCCTATGTTCGGCAGCTCAACGATATTCGTTTGATCGGGGACAACCTCGCGAAACCGTTTCACGAGATGAGAGCCGGAAACCGGATCCGCCGAGCCATTAATAAAAAGGAATGGCTGTCTCATTCTCTGAAGCGGCCCTACCCAACGCTCCCGATATTTCGTTCGCTCGGTCATGTAGCGTATCAATTTGTGAGCAATCTGCTTGCCTTTGTTGTGTTTGAATAGCGTGACAAAGTCGTCAAGTTCGGCTGAGGTCGGCTTGGTTTCCGGGCCAAAGATCGATGCAAGGCTCTTTTTAAATTGCGAATCGGGAATTAGACGGCCAAAAACCTTTCCGATCGGACTTATCAAAAGTTTTTGAGCAAGTATCGGCCGATGAGTTTCGGGGAAAAGAGCTCCATTCAAAAAGCAGATCGAATCTATTGAAAAGTTCAATTTGCCTTCGGCGTCACGGGCAAGCAGTTCTTGCGTTATCGTGTTTCCGTAATCGTGGGCGAGAATGTGAACGCTTGAAATGCCGAGATGATTGACTAATCCGGCGACAACATCCGCCTGGACAAACGTCGTGTAATCGAAGTCATAGGGTTTTGCCGAGAAGCCGTAGCCAATGAGATCAGGAGCAATGACCGTGAAGCGTTCGCACAACTCATCCCAAATTTTACGGTAGTCGAATGACGATGTCGGAAAGCCGTGAAGGCACAGCAGAACCTCACTTTTCGAGCCGTCTTTCCGATAAAATATGGGATATCCGCCGAGTTCGAAAAAGCTTCCGCTTTGCTGCCAATCATCAAGTTTCATAGGCGTTAGCTTTCCAATCAAGCCGGGAAAAGTGTTAGAATCCTAGCACGATTTACGTCAGAAAACTCAGTCGAGGGCAAAAGAAATATGCGCTGGAGAGACCAAAGGCAAAGTACAAATGTTGAAGACCGCCGTGGTATGGGCGGCCGCGGGTTAGCCCTCGGTGGCGGCGGGATAGGCGTTTTGGTGATCGCCGCCGCAGCCTTGCTGTGCGGGATCGATCCCAGACAGTTGCTTGAGAACATGCCCTCTCAGACCGAGGTACAGCAGCCTTCAACAGCGAGCAATTCGACAAATAAACCGGTTGATGAGAATGCCCAGTTCGCGAGGGCAGTGATTGGAAGCACGGAAGACGTTTGGGGAGCTATTCTGCCGCAGCAGGCCCGAATCCGCTATACAGCTCCGAAACTCGTGCTGTTTACGGGACAAATTTCCTCGGCATGCGGCTACGCAAGCTCTGCGACCGGGCCGTTCTATTGTCCTGGCGATCAAAAACTGTATCTTGATTTCGCGTTTTTCCAGGAGCTGAAAAGCGAGTTCAAGGCTCCAGGAGATTTTGCCCAGGCTTATGTGATAGCTCATGAGGTCGGCCATCACATTCAAAATTTGCTGGGGACGATGGATAAAGTACAGCGGGCGGGCAGCGATAACAGGCTGTCTGTCGCTCTTGAACTGCAAGCTGATTGCTACGCGGGCGTCTGGGCAAACTATGCCGCCAAAAAAGGCCTTGTCGAGGCCGGCGACCCCGAGGAAGCTCTCCGTGCGGCCGCTGCGGTCGGCGACGATATGATACAGAAACGAACACAAGGCTATGTAGTTCCTGATTCGTTTACCCACGGCTCGGCTCAGCAAAGAATGGAGTGGTTCGCTCGGGGAATGAAAGCGGGCGACATGCGACAGTGCGAGACTTTTAGGTAGTCGGCGTAAACGGCCGGCCGTAAATCTCCTGATATATCCAGCCAAGAACTCGTGCCTCTGCGGTGCATAGAGTTTCGAGCCAGCAGCTTGCCAGATAGAGCCGCTTTTCAGCATTGGTCGTCAGTTTCGCCGATTTCTGAAGTGCGGAATCGAGTGGGTTGGCGTCGAGTTTATTTAGCTCTGTTACCTCATCTTTTGTCGCTTTGGATTCGTGCAAGGCGGCGATCACGTCGTTCATCCACAAACCCAATAGCGGCTCGGACGCATTCTCCTGCAGAGCCTGAAAAATGCCGATCGCAAATCTGGCCTCGGCATTCTCAAACGGATAAGTGCCGATACCGTTTGCCGCGTCGTCGGCCTGTTTCCATTGAAAAAGCTCTTCGGTGTGCGGGTGGCGCATGCGCGCGGTCCGTTCGTCGTAGGTTAAAAACCATTCGATCAGATCGGCGAGCGAATTCGGTTCTAACACGCCTGCGGGGTTCCGCCGAAGTTTTGGCGGCTGACTTTCCTTTTGTGCTGCTTCTGTCATATCTTTCGAGATTTTACACTATTGCTCGCAGAAAGCTGATGGGCGACGTTTGGACACTGAACGCGGGCGTGCATATAATCTCCACATAGCGTGGCAGAAGAAACTCTCGACAATCCATTTAGCACAGGGGCGGATGAAGCGGCAGCGGAGCGTGATCTTGGCTTCGGATCTGTCGTTGCGGGGCAAAGCGGCCAGCGGCTGCTCAATCAGGACGGCACATTTAACGTCGAGCGCACCGGGCTAGGGCGATTCACATCGCTTAATCTTTATCACACGCTCTTGGCGATGTCGTGGCGTGTTTTTCTCAGTCTTGTTTTGCTTTTATATTTTCTAAGCAATATTTTGTTCGGCGTCTTATATGCGGCAATCGGCACCGATGCAATCGTCGATACATCCAGTTCACCGACCGAGAATATATTTATTCGAGGTTTTTTCTTTAGCGTACAAACGTTCGCGACGATCGGATATGGAACGATTCACCCCGTGGGTATCTTCCCGAATCTTCTTGTTACCATCGAATCGTATTACAGCCTGATCGCCAATGCGTTGATCACCGGCGTGGTTTTCGCCCGTTTTGCAAAGCCGACCGCAAAAGTCAAATTCAGCAACGTGGCGGTCGTGGCTCCGTATAAGGACATCGAAGGCCTAATGTTCAGGCTTGTTAACGGGAGAAGCAGCCAGCTGCTCGAGGTTGGAGCCCAAGTTCTATTCGCCCGGTTTGAAAACGAAAACGGCAAACCGGTGAGGCGTTTCGATATTTTGGAACTTGAGCGGCGCAATGTGGCCATCTTCCCGCTTTCGTGGACGATAGTTCACCCGATCGATAAGGATTCGCCTCTCTATGGCCTGACCCCGGAAGATCTGCGACGGGCGGACGCGGAAATACTTGTTCTACTCACAGCGACCGATGAAACGTTCGCTGCTATCGTGCATAGCCGTTCATCATATAAAACCGACGAGATCCGCTTTGGCCACAAATTCGTCAGTATCTACAACGAAATGGGGAACGGAGAACCGATCTCGATCGATGTCCGCAAGCTTTCGGCAATCGAAAGCTTGCGGAGTGCAAACTCCCTGACGGAAAACTTTGACAATAAACACACCTCTGTTTGATACTTGTGTGTGGATCGTTTGGAAAGTTGAGCATACCTTTATTTATGGCCACCCAATATAAAACCTGTCCCGGTTGTGCGACGCAGAACGCAGGGATAAACGCCCGATGCACGAACTGCGGCACAGTGCTTCCAATCAGCCCGATGCCGATGCAGCATGTCCCGAATTACGGCGGCGCTAAGCCGGTCGGAGCCGAAAAAAAACTTGCCGCAGGCATTTGCGGTATCCTCCTTGGCGGATTTGGAATACACAAGTTCATTCTCGGCTACAATCAGGAAGGGATCATTCTGATCTCAGTTTATATCTTGTCGATTATTATCACGATGATAACTTGTGGAATCGGCTTCCCGCTGATGCTTGTACCCTCAGTAGTCGGGATAATCGAAGGTATTATGTACCTGACCAAATCCGACGAAGAATTTGTCCAAACCTATATCGTGAACAAGAAACCCTGGTTTTAAACTACCAAAGTGTTTACCGGAATAATTGAAGAACTCGGCAGCGTCCGCTCGTTCGTAAAAGCGAGCGGCGGAGCCGTAATTGGGATATCCGCGAAGACAGTAACCGACGCTACAGCCGACGGTGATTCGATCTGTGTCAACGGCGTTTGCCTGACCGCTTTGAATGTCACCGCCGAGGGCTTTTCAGCCGACGTGTCGCAGGAGACGCTGGATCGTTCGACGCTCGGGAGTTTGGAGGCCGGTTCGCGTGTAAACCTCGAACGGGCAGTTATGCCATCCACCCGGCTTGGCGGCCATATCGTTCAGGGGCATGTGGACGGCCGCGGCAGTTTTATCTCGGCGGTGGATAGCGGTGAATTCTGGACGGTGAAGATCGGCTTCCCGCCCGATCTGGCCCAGTATTTTGTTTACAAAGGTTCCGTGTCGGTCGAAGGGATAAGCCTGACCATTGCAAAGCTCAACGAGTCCGATCTCGACATCGCCGTTATTCCCAAGACTTGGGAGATGACCAACCTTTCGACCCTAAATCCCGGCGACGAGGTCAATCTGGAAGCGGATGTTATCGCCAAATACGTAGAGCGGATGATGCTTTTCGGCAGGTTCGAGCACCACGATGTCACCAAGAAAACGTTGAAACGCGCCGGTTTTCTTTAAGCGTCCATACGGGCGTGCCTCACTACGACCGTAGCACGCTCCCTAACGGTCGCGTTTCTGCCCGATTAACCGCCGCTACGCACCTCGAGCTTCCCGCACTATCTCCAAAAACTGTTTTGCACGTTCGGTAACCACGTGAGCCTCGCCGGCACGTATCGCCTTCACATCAACGAGGTCGGTCCCGACACCCAAAGCACTTGCACCCGCCTTTATGAAATCCGCCGCAGTTTTTAGCGAAACTCCGCCCGTCGGGATGATCTTGACCTGCGGAAAGGGCCCTTTGAGATTCTTGACGTAGCTTGCCCCGCCGACCGATCCGCACGGGAAGACCTTTACGAAATCGACGCCCGCACTCCATGCCGTAATGACCTCAGTCGGCGTCAGGACGCCGGGACAGATCGGTACACTGTAGCGATGGCACAGGGCGATCGTATCGAGATTGAGTGCAGGGCTGACGATAAACTGCGCACCAGCCAGTAAGCATGCACGGGCAGTTTCAGGATCGAGCACAGTTCCGGCTCCGACCAGCACTTCGCTGCCGTATTTATCGGCGACCTTTTCGATCACTCTGATGGCTCCCGGTACGGTCATAGTGATCTCAAGGACGTTCACTCCGCCGGCTTTGATCGCTTCGATCACCTGCATCGCCTCTTCCGCCGAGGAGGCGCGCACCACCGGCACGAGGCCAATATCTTCGATCTGTTTTACAATTTCCGCTTTCGTCATTTTTTTTGCCCGCGAATAACACGAATAGACGCGAATATTTTTTCCTTATTATTTGTAACGACGATATTTTATCTGCTAACAAATATCCAAAAGTAGATATCTTCTCCTAATTCGCGTTCATTCGCGTTATTCGCGGGCAAACAATTCTTAACGAGCTACGCGCGCACCGCCACCTTTCATTACTCTGAGAACATCCGCTAGTCCGACCGTCGTCGTGTCGCCCGGCGTTGTCATTGCGAGAGCTCCGTGTGCGGCTCCGCAGTTGACGGCCCATTCCGGTGATTCGCCTGTCAGGAATCCGTAAATTAACCCTGAGGCGAATGAATCGCCGCCGCCGACGCGGTCGAATATGTCGAGATCGGGTCGCATTATCGCTTGAAAAAGCTGGCCTTCGGTAAAGCAAACGGCTCCCCAATCGTTAACTGACGCCGTTTTGGCATTTCGCAAAGTCGTTGCCGCTACGGCAAAATTTGGAAAGTCAGCGACCGCGCGGCGAATCATTTTCTCGAAGTTCACTATATCGAGCTTTGAGTGATTTTCATCCTGACCCTCGACCTCGTAGCCGAGACAGGCGGTGAAATCTTCTTCGTTGCCGATCATCACATCGACGTACTGAGCGAGATCGCGGTTCACTTCCTGAGCTTTTGCCTGTCCTCCGATCGCCTTCCAAAGCGAGTCGCGATAGTTCAGATCATACGAAATGATCGTACCGTGCTTTTTGGCGACCTCCATCGCTTCCTTAGCAACCTCGGGCGTGGATTCGGAAAGGGCGCAGAAGATGCCGCCGGTATGCAGCCATCTCGCACCTTCTTTCCCAAAAATCTTTTCCCAGTCAATGTCACCTTTCTTGAGTTGCGACACGGCAGTATTGCCACGATCAGAGCAGCCGAGAGCGGCACGGACGCCAAAGCCTCTCTCGGTAAAATTCATCCCATTGCGGACCGTGCGGCCAACGCCATCGTACTTGACCCATTTCACATGCGACTGATCGACGCCGCCCTGATAGATCAAATCCTGCACCAGCCTTCCGACCGGGTTGTCCGCAAGGGCTGTCACGACCGTCGCGTCGAGGCCGAAGCAACGCTTCAACCCGCGTGCGACATTATATTCGCCGCCGCCTTCCCATACTTCAAACAAACGCGTCGTATGCACGCGTTTATCGCCCGGATCAAGTCTCAGCATTACCTCGCCAAGACTGACGATATCCCAACGACAATCCTCTTTAGCCTTAATGTTTAACGACATGTTCCTCGTCTCTCGCTCTGATATTAAATTACCGGCTTATCGGGCTGCTCGGTTATGAACATGGCGCTATCATAATACGAATTGTTCAAAAATCGTAAATCGACCGATGTTGAAGCTGCCGCGCGGTAAAAGGACCATGTTCCGAAGGAAAAAACTAACCTTTTTGCTATCCAAACGACTCTGCTAGACTCGATTGGGAAGAAATGATGAACCGCTAATACCTTAAAACTATCCGATGGACGGCCTTTTGATCATAGACAAACCGGACGGGCTGACGTCACACGACGTCGTCGCCCGTGTGCGCCGCATTTTGAAAACAAAACGCGTCGGGCACACCGGCACGCTTGATCCGTTTGCGAACGGGGTGATGGTAATACTTGTCGGACAAGCGACGCGTTTGGCCCAATTCCTCGATAAAGACGAAAAAGAGTACGAAGCCCTTGTGCAATTCGGCTTTGAGACCGACACGGGAGATAGGACGGGATTGCGGAGTGCGGAGTGCGGAATGCGGAATGCGGAATTGTCGGAATTGCTTAGCAAAGCTGCATGGGACGAGATTTTTACGCCATTTCGGGGGGAAATAGAGCAAATTCCGCCAATGTATTCGGCCAAAAAAGTAGAGGGCAAAAAGCTTTATGAGCTCGCCAGAAAAGGCATCGAGATCGAGCGCAAAGCGGTAAGTATAGTAGTGAGCGAACTAAATATCCTGGACGACGGCGAATTTCACACTCCGCAGTCCGCACTCCGCATTCGCGTAGCTTGCTCTGCCGGAACTTACATCCGAACGCTTGCCGAAGATATCGGACGGGCCGTCGGCGTCGGGGCACATCTCGCCGAACTGAGGCGAACACGTGCCGGAAGGTTCGATATTTCAAGAGCAGTTACACTTGCCTACCTCGAAGAGATGGCCGATCCGGTTTCGGCTCTAATCCCGATGGGCGAGGCGGTGGTTCATCTGCCGGAGGTTACGCTCAACGATGAACGAGTTGCGAAAACCAAAAACGGTCTCTCGTCACGATTTCTCGACACCGGATTTGCCGACGGCGACACCGTTCGGATGGTTAACACGGCCGCAGATCTAATTGCGATCGGAGCCTATAATGCCGAAGAGAAAACTGTTCAACCAAAAGTAGTTTTGGGTTAGAATAACCGGGGATCACTTTGTGCACTTTGTGAAAAACTTTGTGTTCTTTGTGTTTAAAAAAATCATCAACACAAAGAGCACAAAGGTAAGTCCACAGAGAACACCAAGCATGGAAATATGAAGAAAAGAAATCTTGCAATAGCCGCCGCGAGTGGGATCGGAGCGGCGGTCGCCGTAAAACTGCTGAAGCGCGCCAAGACCGTCGTTTGGGAGAACGTAGCCGACAAGGTGCCGCATTCCGATCATTCGCATTTCATTAATGTTGACGGTGCGCGACTGCATTACCAGGAATTCGGTGAGCGGACGAATCCGACAGTCGTTCTCCTTCACGGTTATACCGCATCGCTTTTTGTCTGGCACAAGGTCGCTCCGCAGCTCACCGACGCGGGATTTCACGTGATCGCTGTCGATCTGATCGGGTTTGGCTATTCGGAAAAGCCGCGCTGGTTTGACTATTCGATACAGTCGCAGGCAAGAATGGTGTCACGGTTCATGAACCGTCTTGGCATCGGTCGAGCAACGCTGGTCGGGAGTTCTTACGGCGGTGCGGTCGCGATGACGCTGTGTCTGGATTATCCCGAATTCGTCGAAAAGCTCGTGCTTCTGGATGCTGTCTGCAATGACGAGGTTTTGACGCACCCGATACTGCGACTCGCGGCAATCCGCGGTGTCGGCGAGCTCATCACGCCGTTTCTTGTCGATTCGCGTGCGATGATGCGGTTCAGAATGCGCGGCACGCTTTCGCCGGCTAACCATCACCTGATCACCCGTGATCGAATCTCCAACGTCCTCAGGCCGCTAACTGCTGCCGACGGCCATCATTCCGTACTGGCAACATCGCGCAACTGGAGTGCAAACCGCATCGAGCAGGACGCCCACATGATAAACCAGCCAACGCTTATCATCTGGGGCGAAGAAGACCACGTCATCGGCATCCATAACGGCTACAGCCTTCACGATTCGATCCTAAACTCGCGCTTCGTAATCCTAAAAAACTGCGGCCACGTCCCGGCCGAAGAAAAAAGCGAGATCGTCAGCGAATTGGTGAACGAATTTTGTCGTGATAGAAAAGGGCGGATCGAGGTAAGAGCAAACGATGAGATGAATGTTGAAACATAGAGACCCTCCCGTATTAGTTACGGATCGCGGATATCAACACCGTCGCCTTATCTTTCTGATCACGCTTGGAGTCACCGGACATTTAGCTGGCTTGTATGTAAACAAAAATGTTGACGCGACTGTAACCTGGCTCTATACTTACAAAGGTTGAAAAAGGTACTATGACGCAAGTAAGGGTTAGTGAGAACACGCACGAATTGCTACGATCCCTTTCGTCGACGGAAGGGCGATCAATGCAGGATATTATCGATAAGGCTATCGACGACTATCGTCGAAAATCCTTTTTGGAAGGGCTGAGCGATGATTTCCGGATGTTGCGGACGGACGCACAAGCCTGGAACGAACACGAGGAAGAATCGACTTTGTGGGACACTGCCTTACTAGACGGGCTTGAGAATGAATGACACAGATCAAACGTCGTGAGATATGGCTTGCGAATCTCAACCCAACAAAAGGTCGAGAACAATCAGGACTTCGCCCCGTTCTCGTAATTTCCAGCGACTACTTTAATCAGGGTTTTGCCCAGCTTTTATATTCTATTCCGATCACGTCCCGGGATAGGAATATTCGGTCACATGTCGCCGTATGGCCACCCGAGGGCGGTTTAACTTTACCGAGTTTTATTATGTGCGAAGCGATGCGTTCGATTAGTAAAGAACGTCTTGTAAAGCACATGGGTGTTATTTCGTCAGAAACAATGCTGAAGGTCGAGGATACTTTAAAGATATTGCTCGACATGGTCTAAAGCCCCAGAAGTGTCTACATCGAAGTCCACTAACATATTTCTGTACGGTAAAGGCGTCTTTACCACCGTTGCATTTTCCGGGTTCCAGCCCCTTTTCTGGGAGAAGCACTGGAACAGGCTGACTTCCAATGCGTCGAAACTTAATATCGATATTTCAAGCTACAGTGAGCAGACCGTAAAGGCTTTTGTTCTTAAGTCGATAAACGAGAATCCCTTTTCGACTGGCCGCGTCAGAATAACGTTTATCGACGAATCGTCTAGCAGCATCTGGGGTGGCGACATCGAACCACAAACGTCACTTTCAATAATTACTGCCGAACGCCGCACAATACCGCGAGAGCTCAATATAACCCTATCGCCGCAGCTTGTGAACTCCACGTCACCCCTGGCCGGAATAAAAACCTGCAATTATCTCGAGCCACTGATGGCGTTTGACGAGGCAAAGGCACGCGGGTTTGATGAGGCGGTCAGGCTGAACGAACGCGGCGAAGTGACGTCGGCGTGTATGGCGAATGTCTTTTGGTCAAAGGGTGGTAGGCTGCATACGCCGAGCCTGAAAACCGGCTGCCTGGCCGGAACTACGCGGGAGTTTATTCTAGAAAATATTGAGTGCGAAGAGGTGGAGGCCGGTGAAGAGGCGATCCGGGAAGCCGACGAAATTTTCCTCACATCAGCCGGCATCGGCGTTGTGCAGGTTGCCGAATTTGACGGAAGGGCAATGCGCCGAGAGCCGCACGGAATTCTCGATATTGTGCCAAAACCTATCTGAACGCACACAAAAACACGAACCCACGCCAATGACGCACGTTCGTGTTTATTCGCTGACGAAAAAACTTAAGCTGCCGTTTCGAACAGGGCGAGGATCTGCTTGCCTTCGATCGAACGTGGGTCGATGGTGCGAAGGTGCTTTTGGCCCTGCATTTCCCACAAAGCCGTTACAGTGCCTTCTTTTTCGACGGCCTGATAATGCACGTCTTCCGGTTCGACCGGAGCTTCCGGTGCGGGTGCTTCGGCAACCGTAATGGTCGGCGCGGCTTCGGTAGTTTCTTCAACCGTTTCTGCGGCTTTTGCTGCTTCTTCTGACATTTAACTTAAATCTCTCCTAAATAAATGGCAATTTCTAAGGCTTGCCTGACTTTTCGGCGACCGTTATCGTCTCCTTCGAGTTCGACGGTTCTTTGTTACCCGAATTTTTCTCTGCTACGGTAATAGTTGGTTTGGCTTCGGTTTCTTCAGCGTCATTTGTTGTTTCGTCCGACATAATAATGAAGTCTCCCTAAATTTCAAACTGAAAATGTGTAGACCAAACTTCAATTATGCCAAAAAAGCGCGGTTTTGTCGAATTTCTCGTATTATTTAACGACGTTTTAAAAACTCCGCTATATCAATTTCAGCATCGGCAAGAGCACCCTTGAGTGTGAAGCGGTCAACTTCGTCATGAAAAGGAAATACGATCAATCTTCCATCGGAGTGCTTCATTTTCACATGACTGCCTTTGCGGCTCACTTCAACGAAACCCATTCTTTTCAAAGCGCCAACAACCTGGCGTCCGGAGAGAAGCGGGAGCTTCATATGGCAAGCTCGACGATCTCTTGGCCCTTGGTCTTAACGAAATCTGATGGCTCGGGTTCCAAGAACAGATCAATAGCTTCCTTGATGTTCAAAAGCGCCTGCTCTTTTGTCTTGCCTTGCGACCAGCAGCCCTTCAATGCCGGAACGCGTGCTACAAAATATCCGTCTTCGCCCGTTTCAACTATCACTTTAATGTTCATACAACCTAAATTGTATCAAAAAATTTGTTTAGCGGACACGTTTCGGATGCAGCTCATAGAACCAAAAATCGTTGTTCGGCTGGTCGATCTTCAGCTCATCCGTCTTGCCGTTTTTATCTATCGTGAAGGTCACAAACCCGCGCGGGAAGTTGTACGCTACGGATGGGCGCCATTTGATTTGAAATGTGTCGTAGTGCCAATGTTCGAGGTCGGCGACAAAGTTTGGCGAACGCGAAAACCGCATCACCAGACGGCCGCCCTCGTCGGCGATCGTAACTGCTCCGTAAAGGTCGTCCGAGTATGTTCCGGCATAATTTGAAAGAGCCAGCGAAGGTTTTGTATTTGCAACACGGGCCGCATCCGCCTTCTTGATCTCTTCAGCAGCTGCGGATTTGTTATTTTTTACTTGCTCGATGGCCTCAGCGTTCCAGTCGCGTTTTGGAGCATTTACAAAAACGTCGCGGATCTTGTTCATCATCACGGCAAACGGCGGAAATTCGGAATTTGTCAGGACGACAAAGCCGACATTCTCTTCCGGTATCAGCACCGTGTAGGACAGCATTCCGTCCAGCCCGCCGCTATGATTAATGATCTTCCGGCCGTGATAATCGTAAACGAACCAACCCGAAGCAACGCCTGTAAAGTGACGCGTCGGATTACCTTTCCATGCCGGTTCCGATATCTGCTGTGCAAGAAAAGGTTGATGCATTTGCCAGGCCTGAGCCTCGCTGAAGATTTGTTTACCCTCGAATTTTCCCTTGCCAAGCTGCGTTCTTACCCATTTCGACAGATCTGTTACTGACGAGTTAAGAGCCGCTGCAGAATAGTCGCCATCGACATTTCCCCGCGGCAAAACGCGCAGCGTGCCGCCCGACTCATTATGCGGAAATGCGGCATTATCCGGCAGGTTGCTGATGCTGCATGTCGTCCGGTTCATACCAAGCGGCGACAATATCCGTTCGGTCACAAAATCACACCACGCTTTTCCCGACGCTTTCTCAACCACTTTGCCTGCCGCAATAAACATCAAATTCTGGTAGCCGTAACGCGTGCGGAAGCTCGAAACCGGCTTTAGATGACGAACTCTCGCAAGTATCTCGTCCGGCTTAAAATTGGTCTCGTACCAAAGAAGGTCGCCGCTAAATGTATCAAGCCCTACGCGGTGCGTCACCAGATCGCGAATCGTTAGTTCGCTCGTTACCCACGGGTCGTACAGTTTGAAATCCGGCAGATATTTGGAAACCTTGTCGTCCCACGCAAGCTTCTTTTCATCCACAAGAATAGCCAGGCTCGCTGTCGTAAAAGCCTTTGAATTCGAAGCGATGGCGAAAACCGTATTTTCATTTACGGAATCATTCTTGCCAAGCTCACGTGATCCATAGCCTTTTGCTAGGACGACTTTGTCATCCTTGACGATAGCGATTGCCATTCCCGGGCCTTTCCATGTATTAGCCACGGTGTTTGCATAATGGTCGATTTCCTTAAGTTTTTCGTCCAGCGTCTGGCTGTAAACAAACACTTGAAAGACAAGAAGAATTGAGAGTAGACCAGTTACTTTCTTCATATTGTTTCTAGGTTCCGCATTCACTTTTTGGCGACAGAATACAGGCTCGGCGAGCTTTGTTCCTCCTTTCCGTGGTGAAGATTTAAATCCGAACCACGGAATAAGAGGAACAAGAAGGATTAAGAGTGCCAAAATTGAATTTTCGTCTGAAACGCTTAAATGTCAACACCAGCTAATATACGGGTGAGATCGAAAAGTGTTTTCGATCAATAGACCTGAGCGTCCGGATTCGGGTTGAATTTCGAGAGTACGGGCGTTTGTGTCTTAATCTTTTTTCGCTATCGTTTTTCCTTTCTCAAGAGCAGCGGCATAGTGTAATTCGCAATCTTCATTTGCCGGAGTGAGCGGATCGGATCGACAAGATGCGTCTTTGGCAGCGGCGAACCTGATTCCTTTAAGACAAGGCCGATCGGCAATTCCATCTGATCCTGAAGCTTGATGATCTTAGCAACCAGCTTTGAGCCCGGCGTCAGCAGCGGCCCGATGCCATAACGCACCTGCTGTGTTCCGATCAAATAGAAATGTTTGTATTCGGGCAGCACGCAACCGCCGTAAAGCATGGCAAGCTGCTCATTTTTCATCGGCACCATTCCGTCGGGCAGAAACGGAAAACTCAAATAAAACCCAGTTGCGGCAACGATCATGTCGAATTCATCTCTCGTTCCGTCCGCAAAAAAGACCGTCTTACCTTCAAACCGAGCGACGTCCGGACGTGGCTTGATCCGGCCGTGTTTGAGGTAATGAAATATCTCCGTGCTTATTGTCGGATGCTTTTCAAAGATCTTGTGGTCAGGTTTCGGCAATCCGTAATCCGAATATTTACCAATGACGACACGCAACAGACCCCTAAGCAAAAATCTTTGAACAAATATCGGCAAATGCACCAAGGGCGACTCGATCGAAGGTTTGCCGAAAACAGTTTTCGGCGTCATCCAGTAGCCGCGACGAAGACTGAGGTGTGCCGTGTCCGAAACGCGTGCCGCTTCCGAGACAACGTCACAGGCCGAATTGCCGCCGCCGATAACCAGCACTCTCTTTCCCGCAAGCTGTTCGGGCGATTTGAAATCCTTCGAATGGATATATTCGCCTTTAAATTCGCCAGGATAATTGGGAAATCGTCTGTGCCAATGGTGGCCGTTGCAGACAAGCACGCCTTTATAGACGCGTTGTTCGCCGGTCGCCAATTCTACGTCCCAAAGATCATCCGTACGAGGCCTTACCGCCGTCACCTTAGTTTTAAATTCGATCTGCGGCCTAAGATCGAAGGTGTCGGCGTAGAGCTTGTAATAATCGCCCATCTGCCGCTGGCTCGGAAAGTCCGGGTAATCGGACGGCATCGGGAAATCGGTAAATTCAGTCGTCTTTTTTGACGAAATTATGTGCGCGGTTCGATATGTGCCGTGATACCAATTCCCACCGACCTCGTCATCGGCCTCGACCTGTTCGTATGGGATACCCGCATCTTTCAGAGCTTTCGCGTGTGAAAGGCCGCACGGCCCCGCACCGATTATCAAAAAAATGCTGGTCTTGTCCTGCATAAGTTGGCGGAATCCCGGTCTTAGGCGCGATATTAAGGAACAACCGTAAATAGACGCCATTCACCATCAATGCCTTTGAATGAGCGGACGCCGTGATCTTCGAACGAAATACCCGATCCCGCGACCAGGTCTTTTACGGTTCGCGACACTAATGTGCTGGCGGGTTCTGCGGCATCCGCGATTTTTTGTGCAAGCTCAACGGCGTATCCGCTATATTTTTTGTCAATGACGTCACATTCGCCGGTGTGCAAGCCTGTCTTTAGCTTTACCTCAAGCCGATCGGCCGAGCTGTTTATCGCCGCCGCACAACGGATGGCGCGCGCCGGGCCGTCGAATGTCGCCAAAACGCCGTCGTTCTCCTCGAAAGGAACCTCGCGCCCCTTAAATAGTTCTAGCTGCCGGCGAATATGAGCCTTCGCCCGCGCAAATGCCTGGTCATCCGCGCCATCAACGATTTTGACACTCAAAACGGTCGCCAGAACGCGGTCGTGTTCTTCTGCGTGGCGCATTCCCGTCAAAAACTCCTCGATCTGGTCTAGAATTTCATCCTGCTCACCGACGAACGGCAAGTGGTCGATGCCTTCAAGCTCAACATATTTACTTCCGGGAATCAGCGATGCAACATAACGGCCCTCTTCGACCTTCAGGCAAAGATCGCCCTTGCGGTGAATTACCAGCGTCGGCACACGGACTGACGGCAGTACGTTTCGAACATCGATCTCGGCGTTCATCTTTGTCAGGGCGACGGCCGCTCCGGGACTTGCTCCCATTCTCAAATACGTGGCCCACCAATCGCGAAAATCCGCGTCGTCCGCTAGCGAAGGGGCCCGCTCTTCAATCCCAACCGGCTTTCCCCAATCGTGGCGCATCAGCTCGAAAAATGCTTCACGGTCCGCCGTCGACACGCCCCACGGATAATCGTCATCGAGAATACGTTTTGCGTATGTTCCGATCATCACGAGCGCAACGGTACGCTCCGGATAGGTCGCCGCAAACAGCGAACACATAGGGCCGCCTTCGGAAACGCCAATCAGCACCGCGCGTTCGGAACCCACAACGTCCATCACGGCATGGAGGTCCTCCATTCGCTGCTCAAGCGTCGGAAGCTGGTTTATAGGAACGCGGTCTGACAGGCCGGTGCCGCGTTTATCAAACAGGATCAGCCGTGAAAACGAAGCGAGACGATTCAGAAACGCGGCAAAATGCGGCTCTTCCCAAAAGTATTCGAGATGGGAAACCCAACCCATCACAAAAACAATATCGAGGTCGCCGCTGCCGACAACCTGATACGCAATATTCACATCTCCGTTCTGAACATAATGTGTTTCAGGCCGGTGTTGGGCTAAGGCGGGCACCGGAACTGCGGCGAACCCGATCTCTTGATCGACATCATCGTCGTCGTTTACATTGCGGATCATTACGCGTGCCGAAACGCGCTCCACCATTGTTTCAGGCTCAGATTCCAAAATCTGTACCGGAGCAACAAAACGATAACCAAACTTTGGGACAGTTTCGATAAATTTTTCCTTGCTGGATTTCCCAAGTATCTTGCGAAGCAGAGAAATATTTTGAGCAAGGTTGTTTTCCTCGACAAAACTATCCTCCCATACCTCGGCAAGCATGCGTTCCTTGCTCAGGACGTGTCCGCCGTTCTCGACCAGCATCCGAAGCGTATCGAAGACGCGCGGGGCTAACTGGATCGGCCGACCGCCATCCATCAATGTGCGTTCGGAAGCGTCTATCTCAAAGCCGCCGAATCTGTAAATTTTTCTGGAAATAGAAGTCACCTTTTGTCTTCAGAAATTTTTCAGAAAACTTTCATAACTCTCTAAAGAATTTGCGCTCTCGAGATTGTAAAACTGTATTCGTGGACGATTAAGAGTTTAACGCAAAACCTCGGTCGCGAAAAGAGAATTTAGAATTCGAACACGGGATGATCATGAAAACGGCAGATCGCATTGCAAAATCGGAACGGATTCGCCTTCGGTTAACCGGCCTCGTTTTCTGTCCGCGATGGCTCCAACGCTGGATTAATCTGACCATATCGTTTTCACCTTGTGGTCTCCCGAACTGACTTTTTGTCACCGCGAGACCGAATTGATTAGGCAGTAGCATTAATAATTAGGAGTAATAAAAATGAAAAAAGCAATAAATAGGTTTCTGGTGGGCAGTTTTGCACTGCTCGTGTTTTCGGGTTTTAGCAATGCCGGGCCGGCGACTGTCTATCAGGCGGCGGGGCCCGGCGCCGGGTCGATACAGAGCACGGTGGACCAGTTTCGGGCCGGTCTCGGCGGAGTAAACAACGGCAACGGTGCAGGTCCGCTGGCGGGAGGACGCCGCGAGATAAACTGGGACGGCGGAACTTCCACCGCGACCTCACTGGCACCGACGCCGTTCGACGGCTTTCTAAACACCCGCGGTGGGCGCTTTATTACGCCCGGTTCCGGCTTCGTTCAGGCTCCCGCGTCGGGACTGGCCAACCTTTTTGGACAGCAGGCTTACGCAACCATCTTCAAGGCCTTTAGCCCGGTACGGCTTTTCTCGCCCATCGGTAGCAATGTGACCGAAGCAATCTTCTTCATACCCGGCGGAACCGGAATTCCAGCCACAACCCGCGGATTCGGTGTGGTCTTTACGGATGTCGACCGCCCGGACGGAAGCGCTGCGAACAGAGGCCGGCCGAGCACGCTGATCGAATATTTCGGGGCGAACGGCGAACTCCTTTTCAGCGGTATCGCACCAGCCTCGCCTGGTGACGGCAATCTGTCCTTTTTCGGCATTATATTTGATGATGCCCGAATTGCGTGGGTGCGAATAACGGCCGGAGAAAAAACGGGAGAAGCGGATGGACAAGATCTGGATGTCGTTATGATGGACGATTTTCTATACGGAGAACCGCAAGCGGCTGGTAAATAATCCGGCTTCGCGACCGGAATATTTCGCGCGATTTTACCGCTCAAAAGGGACGGATTAAGATAGAGAGTCCGGCCCTTTTGAGCATGACGCTGCATCATCATCGATAGGTCGCGAAATGGGCGAAATCAACAGTCCGCCAAGTTTGCACTTTTTAATCGAGCAGCCAGGAATTTAGGAGATAAGAAAATGCTAGAGAAAATGTTTCTAAACATTGAGGTAATTGGAGAAAGCGGCAAATCAGAAAGCGTCGCCGATAAGACTTTAGGTAGATTGAAGAAGATTAAACTAGCCGCATTTTTTGGTTTCATAGCTTTAACGGCAATTTTCATGGCTAACCTGTTATCGCCAAAAGTCGAAGGAACCACGGTTGACCCGCAAACCGATATTTCGGGTGCCGAACTGTTTGCAAACAACTGTGCGAGGTGTCACGGAGCAGACGGCACGGGCGGAAAAGGCCCGGATCTTACCACCGAGAAAAGACAGGCGAAATGGAAGGATTCGGATGAAAAACTCGTCAAAAAAATTACTAATGGCGGCTTCATAATGCCCTCGTTCCGCAAGAAATTAAAAGCGGATGAGATACAAGCGATCGCCGATCACGTTCGCACTTTAAAAGAGTAGGCTAACGGAAATGCCTCGGGCCAAAGTTTGGCAAACCTGTAAGAAATCCGTCGGAAGCTTGTAAATTTCAAAAATTTGCTCCGCCGCGATTTGTAAAACGTTAAAAGTGGACGATAATAATGCAACCGCAAACGATCAGAAAAGAATATTCAGGAGGAATAGAAATGAAGCAGATGTCAACCTCATCTGTTGGTGCAAGCTCCCGTAAGCATTCATTACGTCGTTCGGGCCACGCGTATTGCCCGGTTTGCACGAAGCAGATCGAACTTATCTCATTCAAGGATGCGGCGGGCCTTTTTAACACCGATATGCAGGACATCGAGTTTTTGGCGAAAAGCGGGGACCTGCACCAGATCCATAACCGGAAGGGTAAGGTGATGATCTGCACCGTTTCACTCTTCGAGTGTTTTGATTCGCGTCGGACGCGGCTCCTCGATACGGGCTATTTTGAAGAACTGGCCTCGAAAAAATCCGCTTGACCGATCTTTATGAGTGAGCCAAGACGAAGGGAAATCGTAGTCGAACTCGAACGTGTTCAGTTGGTGCAAAAACGTGCCCGAACGCATTTGATGTTCTGTGATGATTGTAGCCAGGAGTCCGATTTCGTGTCCACTCCCGATGCCGCTCGGATCTTCGGTATCCGCGAAACGGACGTCGGTGGGTGCATCGAAGACAGTACGTGGCATTCACAAACGAATGGCGGCAGCATTTATGTTTGTACCGCGTCGCTCCTTGCAGATCTCTT
>JANNST010000047.1:0-3594 GCA_031402865.1 Chloracidobacterium sp.
ATGGCACTAGAGCTAAGACGAAAAACACACGAATCGATCGTTTACATCGACAAAGACTCCGCGCCGCGGATCATGCCGTTTGGTGAGGATTTTATTATTAATGATCTGCCGGTCGGGACGCGGGTTATTTATCCGAATCCGCCGATCAAGGGATTGCCTAATCGCGAAGCGGCTATTCGCTATGCGGTGAATCATCCGATCGAGATGGAGCCGCTTTTCGCTTTGCTCGAGCCGGGGATGCGGGTGACAATCGCGATGGACGATATTTCGCTGCCGCTGCCGCCGATGCAGACGCCTGACCTGCGGCAGACGATGCTTGAGGTCGTGCTGGATATGTGCGGGGCGAATGGCGTCGATGACGTGCATCTGATCATCGCGAATTCGCTCCACCGAAAGATGACGGCGTGGGAAATGAAGCGGATGGTCGGCACCGACATCTACAACGAATACTACCCCGACCGTTATTACAATCACGATGCCGAGGACGACGACAACCTCGTCACGCTCGGCGTCACGCGGCACAACGAACCGCTGCGGGTCAACAAACGTGCGATCGAGAGCGACCTGCTCATCTATCTCAACATCAATCTCGTTCCAATGGACGGCGGCCACAAATCCGTCGCGGTCGGGCTGTGCGATTACGAATCACTGCGTGCCCACCACGACCCGCAGACGATCCGCGAATCCGATTCGTATATGGACCCGCCGAAATCTGCGTTGAATCACAAGGTCATCCGCCTCGGCAAACTTGTGGATGAGCAATGCAAGGTATTTCACATCGAGACGGCGATCAACAACAAGATGTTCCCCGAGGGCTACGACATCCTGACGCGGAACGAGGATGAATTTTCGTTTGCCGACCGCATGAAATGGGAAGTGATGGCGAATACGTTCTCGCGAATGCCCCGTGCGGCCCGTCGGAAAATGCTCCACGCGATTCCGGCTCAGTACGAGTTGATCGCTTGTTACGCGGGCAAAACGGAACCGGTTCACGAGAAAATCCTTGAGAAGAACTATCAGCAGTACGAGATCCCGGTGAAGGGCCAGTGCGACATTCTGATCTCGGGGATACCGGATATTTCGCCGTACAACGTCTATTCGGCTCTCAATCCGATCCTCGTGCAGGTGATGGCTCTCGGGTATCACTTTAATATGTACCGGAATAAGCCTTTGCTGAGGAAAGGCGGGGTGATGATTATCACGCATCCGTGTTTTGACGAATTCGATCATAATTTTCACCCGTCATATATCGAATTTTTCCATCGTTTACTGCCGGAATCGCGCGATGCATTTTACCTTCGCGAAAAGTACGAACGCGAATTCGCGACCAATCCCGCGTACATCGAAATGTACCGCCGCGGCAACGCCTATCACGGAGCGCACGCGTTCTTCATGTGGTACTGGGGCGAAAACGGCCGCCAACACGTCGGCAAAGTAATAGTAGCCGGTGCCGAAAACGCCCACGTCCCCGAAATGCTCGGCTGGGAACGCGCCGACAACCTAACCGAAGCCATCGCCATGGCCCGCAGCTACATGGGCCGCTCAGCCGAGATCACGATGCTGCATCAGCCTATTATTGGGTTGTGTAATGTGAGTGATTAAAGAACTGGTCATCTGACTGGTCAGTATGGTATAATTAGCATTATGAAAACTAAGACCCGCACAATAAGCGCAACGGAGTTCAAGGCGAAATGCCTAAGTATCTTTGACAATTTAGGTGCCGAGGGCATCGTCGTCGAGAAGCATGGTAAGCCTGTAGCCAGAGTCACGCCGATTAGAACTAATAACAATGAGTGGATTGGTTCGATGAAAGGCCAGATCAAAATACATGGGGATATTATGTCGACCGGAATAAAATGGGATGCTGAATCTTGATACAAACATAATTATCGAAGGGCTTATTGGCAAACTAACTAAGCGCGAACTCGAATTGCTTGACGATGAAACGATCGCGATATCGGATATTGTGCTGTGGGAAATCTCAAAACTGATTCAACACAAACGAATCGAACTGGATACTGATAGTCCGGCTTTTCGAAAGCTACTTGCTCGATTGACGGTTTTCCCCATAACCCTTGAGATCGCCCGTCAGAGTACTGAGTTGGATTTTCGCTCTGATCCTGCCGACGAAATTATTGCGGCGACGAGCATTGTCGAACGAATCCCGTTGTTGACGAGAGATAGTAAGATACTCAAATCGAGCATTGTGCCGCTCGCAAGTTGAGATAATTTGAAGGTGAAGTCATGGCAGAATTGGTAGTGGGAAAATACGAGTTTTATCCATATCCAAAGGAGTTCAGAGAGCCGCCTCCGACTTTGGAAGAATTGGTTGAATTATTGCGACAGGCTAAAGCCGGACGCGAGAAGGCGGTTAAAACGCCCTCTCGATCGCTAGACCGACGCCGACCATGCCGTAAACGACGTGGCTAACTGCCGCAAAACGCGGGAATCCTCGTGAAAAGCGTCAGAGAAAAAAATGAACAAGGCTCGAGTTTTTGATTGTCCCGCATGTAAACACGTTGTCGCCTTCACTGCAACGGCCTGTAGAAACTGTGGAAATACGAACTTTTCACAGAGCGTAGTTCGGGGGAATTGGGGGTTATGTGAGGGATGCGGGGGGACAGGCGAACGCGAAAACTGGATCGACTCTGGTCTCAGCCTTACAATCTCTCGCTGCCAAAAGTGTGAGGGGAATGGGTTTCGGAAACACATAGTTTCAATCTATGTGCACTGTAGCTTGACGCCCGTTGAAATTGAACTTCAGGAGAAAAAAGAACTTGTTGATCCCAAAAACTTTCCAGAAATGGTTGCGGCGAATCGTCATGTCGCAGTTTCGAAGAGAGATCAACGCTTACGCCAAGCGTGGGAAGATAAAATGAGGAAGCAGAGTCAGGCGAGAACCTCCGCGCATAAAGATAACGTCAAATTCGCGCTGACGATGCTCCCAATTTCTGTAGTTCTATTTATTGTTGTTTTCGTTGTTAGTCTTGTGACGCTTTTCTTTGTTGGGATACCGGGCAGTTTGGTTTTTTCCTCTCTGGCGGGATGTGGGGCCGCATTGCTGCCTTTGGTTCTTGCCTTATACGTTGCAGTTCGTGATTGGCCTAAGGAATGAATTTGAATGAAACTATCACCAACAGAAATATTTAAGGGTAAGAAGATCTTCTTTATCGGCGGGACGGGCTTTGTGGGGAAGGTTACTTTGTCGATGCTGCTGCATAATTTTCCGGATATCGGGAAGGTGTATGCGACCGTGCGGGCGCGGGATGCGGCGGAGTCGAAGATACGGTTTTGGACGTCGATCGTGACTTCGCCGACGTTTGATCCGCTACGTGAGAAGTATGGGGACGGGTTTGAGGATTTTATTAAGTCTAAGGTCGTGCCGGTGAATGGCGATGTCGGGAACGAATATCTCGGGCTTGAGGAGAAAGATGCGCGAAAGATTATGCGTGACACTGACGTCATTATTAATGGTGCCGGAAATGTGACGTTTAATCCGCCGCTTGAGTCGGCTTTGCGGACGAACATCAACGGCTCCAACAACATTATCAAGATGGCGCGGATGATGAAAAAGCCGCGTTTGGTACACGTTTC
>JANNST010000048.1:0-58952 GCA_031402865.1 Chloracidobacterium sp.
GACGCGAACGTCGATTACGTGTTGTCGAACAGCTTCGGTTTTGGCGGAACGAATGCGTGTTTGATATTTAAGCGTTACACCGAATGATTGAGGATTCGTTTAGAGGCGGGCTTGCCCGCCCTTTTTGATACTTAATTAGGCGGATTCAGATATAAAGCGGTGGCGGCAAGCCCCGTTAAGAAAGCGTTGGCGGGCAAGCCCTAAACGATCTTGAGTTAGACATATGAAGATCATTGTTTTGATGAAGCAGGTGGCCAACAAAGACGCGGTTTTGCGTATTGGCGCGGATGAGAAATGGATCAATGAGGCTGATATTGCTCAGCAGACGAATGAGTCTGACGGCTACGCTCTCGAAGAGGCACTGCGGATGAAGGAGGCCAAAGGCGAAGGCGAGGTCGTCGTCTGTTCGCTTGGGCCGCAGAGTGCGAAGACGGTGATCAAAGACGCATTGGCCCGCGGAGCTGATCGGGCGATCCACGTGGTAGTCGAAGATTCCAAAAAGCTCTCGCCGTTCCAGATCGCGACTGCCATCGCTGACGCTATCCGCGAGGAGAACGCGGACCTTGTTTTCAGCGGGCTGCAGTCGGATGACGCAAGCTTTGGGCAAACGGGTGTGATCCTGGCGGAGTTGCTCGGAATTCCGCACGCGACGCTTGTTATCGAGGTCGACCGTTCGAAACTGGACGGCAGCCTGCGGCTCAAACGCGAGCTTGAGAGCGGCTGGTATCAATGGTTTACATATCAACTGCCGGCTTTGCTGACCATCCAGTCCGGCATTTCGCAGATCCGCTACGCCTCGCTGAAGGGCATTATGGCCGCGAAGAAAAAGGAGATCCGCGAGGTTACGCCGGCCATCGCCGCCTTCGCATCGGCGCAGGTGATAGAAAAAGTTTATATGCCGCTCAAGACGAAGCAGACACAAATGCTCGGCAACGGCAATGCCAAGGCTGGTGCGGTCGAATTGGTTGAGAAATTGCGGACGGAGGTTCGCGTTCTGTAGGTTTTCTTTGCGTTCTCGGCGGCTTTGCGGGAGATTTCCCGCTAAGTCGCAAAGTAAGATGAAGAATTTTATGATACTGGTATTCATAGAACACAAAAATTGCATCCTAAATAAGACCTCGCTTGAGGCAATCACGGCTGCGCAGGCGATCGGGAAGGATCTCGGTCTTAAGGTTTCTGCTGTCATTGCCTGCGACAAGGATTGCGCGTTGGCACAGGAGATCGCGGGGTACGACCTTGAAAAGGTTATCGTGGCCAAAAACGACAAGCTTGGCACCTACACGCCGGACGGCTATGCTGACGCGTGGGAGCAGGTGGTAAAGGCAAAGAACCCGCAGTATGTGGTGATGTCGCACACGTACCAAGTTCGTGATTTTGCACCGAAAGTGGCGGCGCGGCTTGGGCGTGAGGTTGTCGGCGATTGTATCCGTTATAAAGCGGATGGCGGCAAACTTACGCTCACCCGCCGCATCTTTTTGGGTAAGCTCGACGCGGATGTTACCGTCGGCGGTGATGCTCCGTATTTCGTTACCTTCCAATCCGGAGCGTTTCGCGGCGATGCGGCGGCGAAGGGAACTGCAACGGTCGAGACGATGGATGTTACCATCCGCGATCTGCGGATGACGCCCGAGGAGCCGTTCCAAGAAGCGAAGGCAACTGTTGATCTTACTAAATCGGAGATCATCGTCGCAGTCGGCCGAGGGATCAAATCGCAGGAGAACATCGCTGTTGCACAGCAATTGGCGGATGTTCTGGGGGCCGATCTCGCCGCTTCGCGTCCGATCTGCGACAGCGAGTGGTTGCCGATCGACCGTCAGATCGGGTCTTCGGGCCAGACCGTCGCTCCAAAGGTCTACATCGCCCTCGGCATCTCGGGTGCGATCCAGCACATCGTCGGAATGAAGAACGCCAGCACGATCATCGCGATAAACAAGGACAGCGAAGCACCGATCTTCGACATCGCCGATTATGGCATTGTCGGTGATTTGTTTGAGGCAGTGCCGGTGTTGATCGAAGAGATCAAGAAAGCGAAAGGATGAATTCACCCGCCGAGACGCGGAGGTTTTGAGCTGGAAGCCCGAAACGGTTATTGACCAGATCTATCGGATTTACGAAATGATGAATCTTCTTCCGAAAACTGCTTGTAAGTCGAGAGAAATAAAGGAAAACTTAGTTTGTAAATTTTGATTCCAGATAGTCGGAATTAAGGGCTTCGGGGTTGAAGTTGGTTTCGGAAACCAGGTTTTGCCAGCGGCCGGGTTCTTCAATCATGGCGGCGATCTTTCCGGCCGGAAGCGGGCGTGAGAACAGGTAGCCCTGACCGTATTCGCAGCCGAGACGCTGGAGGTTGGTTAGCTGCTGTACGGTTTCGATGCCTTCGGCGACCACATTTAGTTTTAGGGTTTTGGCGAGGGCCATTATTGTCCGGACAATCTCATCATTCTCCGCAGCTTCATCCATACTGCTGACGAACGAGCGGTCGATTTTGAGTGTGTCGATCGGGAAACGATGCAAGTAGCTGAGGCTGGAATAGCCGGTACCAAAATCGTCTATCGACAACTTCACGCCGAGACTCCGGATCTGCCTTAGTTTTTCTATCGTGTTTTCGGTGTCTTCCATCGTCGAGCTTTCCGTTATCTCCAACTTCAGGCACTCCGGGTCGATTTTTGTTTCAGTCAAAATTGTACTGATCTGGCCAACAAGCCCTGCGTCCGAAAAGTGTTTGCCTGAAAGATTAACGCTGACCGTTAAGAGCTTATTTGCCGGTGCCGAGTTCTGCCATTCAACTATCTGCGTACAGGCGGTCCGCAATATCTGGAGCGTCATCGGGATGACAAGGCCTGTATCCTCACTCATCGGGATAAAGTCGTTCGGCAAAATAAAACCCCGGCTCGGATGATTCCACCTGACAAGAGCCTCGAAACCATGCAGCGTCAGTTTTTCGAGGTCTACTATCGGCTGATAGAACGTCTCAAGCTCATTACAGACGATCGCGTAGCGCAGATCGGTTTCGAGCTGCTGCATGGACACTGCACTCGAGTGCATCGTTTTGTCGAAGATCATCCAGTTTTTCTGTTTATCTTTAGCACTGTAGAGGGCGAGATCGGCGTCGCGCAAAATGTGGTGGGCGCTGTCGTAACCGGCTGAACTCGGTACGATCCCGATCTTTGCACTCGTGTAGACCTGCCTTCCCTTAAAGCGGACGACGTCGGCAATACTCCTGGCAGCAGCATCGGCAAAATCGATCGCCGTTTGCGAACCCTGCAAATTCGGCAGAATGACGGCGTATTCGTCGCCCCCGAAATGTCCGATTACCGCGCCTTCGTGCGGCAGTTCGCCTAAACGCTTGGCGACGTGACGTATGATCCGGTCGCCCGTTGGGTGGCCGAGACTGTCATTGATCGCCCTAAAACGATTGAGGTTGAGCAGCAGAACAGCGAATTCGCCGTGAGGACCAGAACTCGCGTCGCTCAGGAGCCGGTCGATCAGTTCAACGATGTAATGTCGATTCGGAAGGTTGGTCAGCGGATCGTGGAAGGCCGCGTGACGAAAGCGTTCGCGGCTCTCGCCAAGCTCTTCGGCCGTTTTTGTCAGCTCGTCAACGAAGTGCTTGAGTTCGGCAATGTGAACCTCTGCCTGATCGGCACGAACTACCTCAGACTCGTCGGCCCGCGATGTCGAACGCTTAACATCATCCGTGTAGCGCTTGAATGTCACATAAATAAGACCAAAAAAACCGACGGCCAAAACGAACTGGACCATGTCGATCTGCCTTAATGCCTTTGCACTTAAACCGGCCATTACGGCTCCGCTGCAGAACAATACAAGGGCGTTGAAGCAGTATTCGTTCCAGACATCGAGCAATTTTCGCCCGGTTTTTCCGGCCACGTATGCGGCGGCGAGAAAGGTGTTGGATGCAAACTGCGTCAGAGCCATCACCGCCAGCAACGATAGGAGAAGTGTATTATCTCCGCCTCTCCACACTGTTTCCGGCGTGCCGAACAACATCTCGATAACGGAAGCTGTCACGAAGGTCGAAAATCCAGCGATGAGAATGTTTGTGAGGATCGTCTTCTTGCTCATCGAGAGGCCTGTCGGATGAGCCCGGCGGACGTAAAACGACGAACAGCCTGCTTCGAGCATTGCCAGGATTATAGCGACCTCGCCGCCGTAGAATAATAACGACAAAAAAACAAGTGCGTCCGATATAGTAAGGTGAAGATCTGTTCGCGGGAGTTCGATACGGAGAAAGGCACTGAAAAATACCGTAATTATCGCCAGCGTGATAAGCCCAGCTCCGATCTTGTCTATCGGAAAGCCGTAAATTGCCCACGCCGCCGACATGATTCCCGGAGGCAGTAATAGTAGATGAGGGCTGGTGATTGTTCTTTCGTTTGCGGTCATCGTGAGAGGAAGTCCGGCAAGAATATGGATGGTTTGAGAAAGGGCCTAGGCAGGACCGCAACCGGCAAGAGTTATTATAGGTTAAAACGTGTTTGTTTTCAAGCGGATTTTTTGTTCCTCCATCCGAGCCTTTTCTTTGTCGGAGTGCTTATTTAATTCCCGAGATTCAGCACTTTAGTCTTGTCGGTATGAAATCGTTGGTGTTTTGGTTGATAATGTTCGGTCGTGTTCGGAAGGGCGGTCACAACAAGGGTGAAATCCATCGCGAGCTGAATGCTTACGCTCCAGTCGTGACAAAAAAAAGTGTTTACACGTTTGAGGGAATAGAGTAGGATACGCGGTGCGTCGTTCGGGCGTCTTCAAAAACATACATATATGAACAAAAACGACTTAGTGTTGAATCTTTCTGCGCGGAGCATCGATGGTGTTGTGGGCGATGTGCGGCAATTTCTAAAGAATGAGCGGGGGCTGGAGGTGCCGGACAATTTGATCCGGGAGGGAATGGCCGGCGTGCTGTATTCGAAGTTCGACCTGCTTGCTGAGGACCTGCGGGAGATGTTCACGTCGCCGCAGAGAGACGAGGTGAAGGAATTGGAGCGGATCCTGGCGCACGCTTCAGGAGCGGTGAGGATGCCGGTGAGGCAGGAAGCTGTGCAGGCTGCGGAGCAGAGCGTGTTTAGCGGGCAGCGTGCCTATTCGGCGGAAAAGCTGGGTGCGATGATGGAATATATTTTGAGCAAGGGCCGCACGGTCTATAAGACAAACCTTAATAAGCTGCTGTTTTACTCGGACCTAACGGCGTTTTACCTGCGTGGCGCGGGGATGTCGGGTGCGGTGTATCTGAATCGTCCGTATGGGCCGGTAGCTGATCCAGCGGCGGAGGTTTTGGACGACCTTATACAGACGGGACGCGTTACAATAGCGGAACGTACTAAGCATTTTGTAACTAGCGGCCAGTCTGCTGCGTTGCTTGAAGCGGACGAGATCATGGTGCTAGATTGGGTTTTGAACACCTATGGCGAAATGGGCGCGGGCAAGATAAGCGAACTATCCCACACCGAGCGTGCGTATAAGGACACCAAACCCAACGAACCGATCGCTTACGCCTATGCACAGTTTTTAAAGTATTTGCCGGAGAAGACCTTATTGGATTGAAAGGAATCTTTCTGACCGGCAGTTCGGCAAAAAGCGGAGCATGATTCGTCCTTCCTACAAGGAGGACCTGAATCATGCTTTTTACGATATTTTTCCAAACTTTACACACGGGCGTTGTCTTCGTTGGGGGTTGGGGCAGCTCAATGTATTGACAAAAACTCAGTATCTAAAGAGGCCTCGCCAATGCGGCGAGGCCTCTGTTTTGAGGCGGAATTTGCAACTAATCTCTAGATAGATGACTCGATCGCTTCATCGAAGATGCCAAGGGCAACATCGACGTGTTCCTTGGTGAGGATGAGCGGCGGTGACCAGCGGATTGAGCTGGTGCCGCAGCCTAATATAATAAGGCCTTTTTGGAAGCATTCCATTTCTATGCGATCGCGGAGTTCAGGGTCGGGTTCGTTTACGGCTGAGACCACCCCGTCAGCCGAAGCGGCTGCCACCCCTCCTAAGACAGGAGGGGAGCTTTTTACGAATTCGACGCCTAGCATCATTCCCAAGCCGCGAACGTCGCCGATGCAGTCATATTTGTCCTTCAATTTATTCAAGCCTGCTTCAAGATAGGCCCCGACATTTCTTGAATTTTCTACCAACCCGCCCTCAAGAAGCTCGATAGTTTTCAATGCCGCCGCAATGGCGACCGGGTTACCGCCGAATGTGGAGGCGTGGGCGCCTTTGTGCCAGTCCATGATATCGGCTTTTGCTGTGCAGACGCCGATGGGCATTCCGGAGCCGATGCCTTTGGCCATGCAGACAATGTCGGCTTTGACGCCGTCGTGATGGTCGAGCGCGAACATTTTGCCAGTGCGTCCCATACCGGACTGCACCTCGTCGATGATGAGCACGATGCCGTGTTTGTCGCAGATAGCACGCAGGGCCTTGACGACCTCGGTCGGAGCGGGAAGGTAACCGCCCTCGCCCTGGACGACCTCAAGCACGATTCCCGCGACTTCTTCCGGCGGCGTCGTGGTCTGGAAAAGCGTCTTCTCGATCCAATCGACAGTACCCATACAGCATGAGCCGTCGTCGCATTTACCTTTATTGAACGGACAGCGGAAGCAGTTCGGATATGGAACGTGAACGACATCCAGAGCCTGGCGCATGAAGCCGAGGCGTTGGGCTTTTTTCGATGAGGTTAAACTCAATGCTCCCAGCGTTCTGCCGTGGAACGAGCCGAAGAACGAGATGAACTTCTGACGCCGAGTGTGGTACATCGCAAGCTTCAACGCCGTTTCGATCGCTTCGGCGCCGCTGTTAGCGAAGTGCGATTTAGTTGGGCCGTCGATGGGCACGATCTCGTCGAGTTTCTTGCCCAGCGCGGGCATGTGGCGGTAGAAAAAGTCGGTGCCGCAAAGGTGGATCAGTTCGCTGACCTGCTTCTGGATCGCCGCTACGACCTCAGGATGACAATGCCCGGTCGAGCAAACGGCGACGCCGGCGTTGCAGTCGAGAAAGACGTTGCCGTCGGGGTCGGTAATCCAAACGCCGCTTGCGTGGTCGGCAACGAGTTTGTAATCGGGCCGCGGATAGCTCGGAGTTACGTATTTTGCGTCTTCCGCGATGATCTCCCGCGATTTGGGGCCGGGTAACTCTGTTTTGATGATCGGTTTTTGCAGCTCTGCGGTCGGTGTCATGATTTTTCTCCTGATTCTGTTTAGAAATGGGCTAGGCCGTCGGGAATGGATAATGTGCCGGGCGAGCCCGACTCTAAACGAGCGCGAAGGAGAACTTTAGTCGCCGCCGAAGAGTTCGGCGCGTTGGCGTGCTGGACGGAGTTTTGCGATGCTTCGTTGGGTCATAATCAATGGAAGACTATATCAGAATTCACTTGCCCACCAAAGTCCCTTGCAAATAATAACGCGGTGCGTTATTATTAGGACGATGATTAGAAGCTTTGCGGATAAAGACACAGAAAAATTATTCGATCGAAGGAGATCCGGCAAACTTCCTCAAGATATTCAAAATACCGCCAGACGGAAGCTCGAAATCCTGCATGCTGCCGGAAATATACAGGATCTCCGAAATCCGCCGTCAAATCATCTTGAAAAACTGAAGGGCGAAAGAAAAGACCAACACAGTATTCGGATAAACGACCAATGGAGAATATGTTTTCGATGGCACGAAAATGATGCATTTGAGGTCGGGATTGTTGATTATCATTAGGAAAGTTTTATGAATGAGAAAAAATTAGCGCCGATTCATCCCGGAGAGATTTTGCTTGAGGAATTTCTTAAACCGTTTGGAATTTCGCAATATAGGTTGGCGAACGACATAACCGTTCCTCCGCGACGCATAAACGAGATCGTCCACGGAAAACGAGCGATCAGTCCGGACACCGCCCTTCGCTTGTCGCGATATTTTGATATGTCCGAACAGTTTTGGATAAACTTGCAAATGCGTTTCGATCTGGAAAGCGAAAAGGACAAACTTGCAGACAGGTTAGTGAAGGAAGTAACAGTACACAAGGCCGCGTAAAGATAATATATGCAAAGCCCGAAGAAACACACGAACCATTTAGTCAACGAAACGAGTCCTTACCTGCTTCAGCACGCTCATAATCCGGTGGACTGGTATCCGTGGGGTGAGGAAGCCTTTGCGAAAGCGAAAGCCGAGGACAAGCCGGTGATCGTCAGCATCGGGTATTCGGCCTGTCATTGGTGTCATGTGATGGAGCATGAATCGTTTGAGGACGAGACGGCGGCGCGCGTGATGAACGAGAATTTTGTCAGCATCAAGGTCGATATGGAAGAGCGGCCGGATGTTGATCAGATCTACATGACGTTCGTGCAGTTGACGACCGGGCGCGGCGGGTGGCCGATGAATGTATTTCTGACGCCGGACAAGCTGCCGTTTTTTGGCGGCACATATTTTCCGCCCGTCAATCGATACAACATGCCTTCGTGGCAGCAGATCTTGGTCAGTATTGCGGAGGCCTGGCGTGAGAAGCGTTCAGAACTGCTCGATTCTGCGAATGATATTACTGCGGAGATAAGACGGGTAGGGAAGGCGGAGTTTGCCCCGGCTGTTGTTTCGGAGGAGATCCTCGATAATGCGTTCGCGAGCTTTGTACGTTCATTCGATGCGAAGAATGGCGGGTTTGGCGGCGCTCCGAAGTTTCCAGCGGCGATGTCGTGCGAATTTTTGCTGCGTTACTGGAAGCGGACGGGGAATGAGAATGCCCTGGAGATCGTAAAGCACACGGCGTCGAAGATGGCGAATGGCGGTATTTACGATCAGCTTGGAGGCGGGTTTCATCGCTACGCCGTCGATGCGATCTGGCTGGTGCCGCATTTTGAGAAGATGCTTTATGACAATGCGCAGTTAATACGGGTGTATTTGCATCTTTATCAGATCGCAAGGTCGGGCGGAAACGCAAGTGTGAACGAGCGTGCCTCCGATTCCGGCAGTGAAGACACGCTTCCTAACGGTCGCGTCTCTGCCCGCGCAGACGCGGAATTTTATAAGTGTGTTGCGGTCGAGACTTTGGAATATGTGAAACGGGAAATGCTGGATACGACCGGCGCATTTTACTCGACTCAGGACGCTGACAGCGAGGGAGTGGAAGGCAAATTCTTTGTTTGGACGGCAGAGGAAATCATTGAACTATTAGGTGAGGAAGATGCTCGCATCTTTAACGAATATTATGATGTTACGGCGGAGGGGAATTTCGAGGAAGCAAACATTCTAAATGTGAAAAACCCGGACGGAAACGCGAGTGTGAACGAGCGTGCTTCCGGTGCGGATAGCCAGGGCACGCTGTCTAACGGTCGCGTTTCTGCCCGTATCGAACGGTCGCGGGAGATATTGTTTGCGGAGCGCGAAAAGCGCATTAAGCCGTTTCGCGATGAGAAGGTTTTGACGGCCTGGAACGGGTTGATGCTGGCCGCTTTTGCGGAGGCGTCGGCGGTTTTGGGGAGTGAGGAGTATTTGGAGATCGCGAAACGCAATGCTGATTTTTTGCGGGAGAATTTATTGGAAGGAGGCAAGAATACCACCCCGTCAGCGGAAGCCGCTGCCACCCCTTCTAAGACAGGAGGGGAGCCTGGAGCTTTGCTGCGGACGTGGAAGGATGGGCGGGCGAAGCTGAACGGGTACATTGAGGACTATGCGAACCTGGCGGATGGTTTGATCGAGCTTTATCAGGTTTCGGGTGATGCGAAGTATCTGGTCGAGGCAAAGCGGTTAGCGGATACGATGATCACTGAGTTTTGGGATGAGGAGAACGGCGGATTCTTTTTTACTTCGAACGATCATGAAGAGCTGATCGTGCGGAACAAGGATTTTTATGACAATGCAACGCCGGCGGGGAATTCGGTGGCAGCAGATGTTTTGCTGAAGCTGGCGAAGCTGTTGGGCGAGGAGAAGTACGAGCGGTTTGCTGCGACAGTGCTTCGATTTGTCGCTCCGCAGATCAGCCGCCATCCGCAGGGATTTGGGCGTGCTTTATCGGCGATCGAGTTTTATTTGTCTCCGGTGAAGGAAGTTGTAATCCTCGGTGATAAGGGCAGTGATCTGGAGCGTGAGGTGTTTGGGGAGTTTTTGCCGAATAAGGTTGTCGTGTTGAGCACCGACGCGGAAAAAGATTCGGAATCGATACCATTGCTTCGTGACCGGACAATGATCGACGGCAAGGCGACCGCATACGTCTGTGAAAAATTTGTTTGTCAGCGGCCGGTGACGGAGGTTGGGGAGTTAAGGGATCTAATTTTATGATTTAGTTCGCCTGATCGGGGCATTTGCACGCGTAAACTGCGTAACTCTTACGAAAAAAGGCACGCTGTTCGAAAACGGCGTGCCTTTTTCACAATCTAAAAAACGAATCAAACTACGGTTTTGCGTTTGCGTTCGCAGCCGGCTTCATAGCGTTTGCAGCGTTAGCCATCGTGTTTGCAGCAGTGTTCGCGGCATTAGCAGCGGTGTTCGCGGCGTTTGCCATTGTGTTCGCGGCATTTGCCATTGTGTTGGCAACAGTGTTCATAGCATTTGCCGTGGTATTTGCCGGTTTATTCGTTGCGTTGTTGGCCGGTGCAGCGTCGCCGCAAGCCATTCCCAAAGCACCAAGTGCCAAAAGGCTTGAAAGTGCAATAATTTTTCTCATGTTAAATTGGTCTCCTGTCTTCTTCAAAGAATAAGTTTACTTATTTTTACTGCGACTGTTTTTACACAGTCCTGTCCCAGTTCCGGTTAAGTTTTTGGAACATTGGACAATATAGTGATGAATGTGTAGATAGTCAACCCCTAAAAAAGCAAATACGGGAAATTATTAAACAAATTTTTCCATTTAAACAGACAAAAGCACCTATTTCACAAGTGAAACAGGTGCTTCCGTTCTTAATAAAGCTAATTACGGCTTTGCATTTGCCGGTTTGGCATTTACATTCGCCGGAGCCATTTTATTGTCACCCGACTTCATGGCGTTAGCAGCGTTAGCCATTGTGTTTGCAGCTGTGTTTGCGGCATTAGCAGCGGTGTTCGCGGCGTTCGCCATAACGTTAGCGGCATTTGCCATTGTGTTTGCGGCTGTGTTCGCCACATTCGTGGTGTTTGCCGGTCTGTTGGTTGCGTTGTTAGCCGGAGCTTCGCCGCAAGCCATTCCTAAAGCACCAAGTGCCAAAACTGTTGAAAGTACGATTACTTTTTTCATGATTCTCCTGTCTTCTTCAAAGGTTAAATTTATTTCTATTACCTGGAACCGTTTTTACGCGGCTCCTCTGTTCCTATCTCAAAGTTTTTGGAACAAACGACAATATAGATAGCGGCGTGGCTTTAGTCAACTCCAAAGATGTCAAAAAGTACAATTTCTCAGTCTTTTTTATACAATTTTTGCGAAATACGGCTTATTTCCGTTCAAAACGCAACTCCGGCGGCTTTTTAATATTTTGTTGACTAAATGGCGGCCAAAAGCTATTTTCAAAGTTGGACGTTTTCCAAGCGTTCTCTTTTGTAACTCACCCGCACCTGCCGCTGTTACCGTATGCCCAAACAAAACAAAATCGATATCGGATCGAACGGCGGAAATGTCAATTCACGACTTTATCTTGTTTTGGGTGCGATGGGACTCGTTGCTCCGGTCCTGACCTTCGTCTTGGCGGTGTCGAGTATTGGATACAATTACAAGATCGCCGGACTCGCCGCGGTAGCGTTGGTCTATCTCGTAATTTGCGTCTGGTCTTACTATCTGTCGCGAAGGGTTGACGGCGAACCATTGACGGTGAATGGAACTGCCGGAACCGGTGAGCTTAGAGGCGAGATCCCGGACAAACTGCTCGCCCTTCAGGAAGCCAATCAATTTTTTGGTTCGTCGCTCAAACCGGCGGATATGTTCAGATTGGTCTCGAGCCGAGTCGGCGACATATGCCAATTCAGCGCGAGCGCGCTATTTGTTTTTGACGAGAGTAAAACCAAGCTGAGAATCGCCCACGCCGATGGTATGAATGCGGGCCTTCTTCAGGATCTGGAGGTTGAGGCGGACGCCGGGCTTGCAGGAATGGCCGTCGTCAGCCGCGAGGTCGAGACGGACGTAGATATGATGATCGAACGGTTCTCGCTGCCCGACGAGGCTCTCGAGGGCTTTCGCTCGGCTGTGGCAATGCCGCTTATCCATGAGGGAGAGATCTTCGGGGTTTATCAACTTTATTCGGATTCTGAGCTGGATGCAGGAGCAGATTCAGCAAGCATTTTTGAAGCGATAGGCGAACATGTAAGCCCGCTTTTTCGAAGCTCGATGGCGTTCGAGCAGTCTGTTTCGACCGCTCTGACCGATGCATTGACCGGGCTGCCAAACGAGCGGGCATTCTTTATGGTCCTGGAAAATCAGCTTGCCGAATCGATGCGGTATCGTGATGAACGCCCGTTGACGATTGTGGCGATAGATATTAAAGGCTTTGCCGAAGTTAATTCCAGCCTCGGCCACCAGACAGGTGACCGCATCCTTGAATTTGCCGGTTCGAAGATAAAGGAACACCTGAGAAAAATGGATTTTCTCGCGAGATCGATCAATGACGAATTTGTCATGATATTGCCGACCGCCGCCGAGAAGACTGCTCTGGAGATCATCGAAAGAATTAAGGCCGGTTTTGCTTACGAGCCTTTTGCGATCACCGACGAAGAAAATGTAAAGATCTGGTTGAATTTCGGTTGGGCAACCTTCTGGAAAGACGGTGAGACGGCCCAGCAATTGATCCGCAACGCTCAGCTTCGGAAACAGCAGGAAAAGAGCGAAGAACCCGCCGGCGTGCTTTGGTTTCCAAAGGAATACGTTAATTAATTAGTCGGGAGTTGAGAGTCGAGAGTCGAGAGCAAGAATTCTTGTTTCCGACTCCCGACCCTTCATTCGCAGGCGCTTGGCATAAATTCAAATCCGTCCTAAACTCTTTCCGAGCACTCTAGTTCAAAAAAAGTAAAGTAGTCGGATTCATGGATTATGCAAACCGGCACGAAAATCGGGCGTTACGAGATCCGTAAAAAAATCGGCTCGGGAGGCATGGGCGAAGTTTATCTCGCCGAGGATACCGAGCTTGACCGGCTTGTCGCGCTCAAAGTGCTTCGAACCGCGACGGCGAAGAATTCCGAAGTTGTAAGCCGTTTTGTCCGCGAGGCCAAAGCAGCGTCCGCGCTGAATCACCCCAATATTCTGACCGTACACGAGATCGGCACTTACGAAGGCGCGCGGTTTATCACCACTGAATATATTAAAGGTGAAACGCTGCGCGAGAGGTTGAAAGGCGAATCTCTAACGCTGCGAGAAACGCTGGATATCATTCTACAGGTTGCCGCCGCCCTGGATGCTGCCCACAATGCCGGGATCGTGCACCGCGACATCAAGCCGGAGAATATTATGCTTCGCGAGGACGGCCTGGCGAAAGTCCTTGATTTCGGTTTGGCTAAACTGGCGGAACCGGCAGGGGGCGCGTTTGACGCGGGGGACGCAACCCAATTCGAGACGAGGCCGGGAATATTCTTGGGTACGCCGCACTATGTATCGCCCGAACAGGCGCGGGCCAAGAAAGTTGATGCACGGTCCGATGTGTGGAGTACCGGCGTCGTGCTCTATGAAATGCTAACTAATCGGCAGCCGTTTCCGGGCGAAACGCTTCCTGACACCATCGCCGCGATCCTCACAAAAGGACCCGAACCGCTTGGCGAAAGTGTTCCGCCCGAAATTGCCCGTATAATTAAAAAGTCACTGGAAAAGAATCCGGAAGAGCGGTACCAAACCATAAAGGACTTTTTAATAGATGTAAAAAATCTAAAACGCGAGCTTGAATTCAGCGAAGAGCTCGAACGATCGCATCATTCAGGATTTACCAGAGCGGCATACGCCGGCACAACTCAAGACTTATCGACAACCGGTTTTGTCGTTCGCAAGGTCGGAAAACATAAATTTGCGTTCTTCTCGGCACTATTGCTGCTGCTTATCGGATCGGGCGGATTGGCATATTGGTACATAAGCAGTTCATCCGCGCCCGGCATCAGCACGATCGCCGTGCTTCCGTTTGCAAACGCCGGCAACGATCCGAACAATGAATACCTGTCCGACGGACTGACCGAAAGCCTTATAAACAATCTTTCGCAATTGCCGCAGTTGAAGGTCATCGCCCGGAGTTCGGCCTTCAAATATAAAAACAAGGATGTTGATCCGCAGGAAATTGCTAAGGCCCTCGGCGTACAGGTGGTGGTGACCGGGCGCGTTACGCAACGCGGCGACATTCTAAACATCAGCGTCGAGATGATAAACGCCGCCGACAATACTCAGATGTGGGGCGAGACCTATAACCGCAAGGCGACGGACGCGCAGAACATTCAGGAAGAGATCGCGCGGACGGTTTCAGGCAAACTGCGGCTAAAGCTGTCGGGGCAGCAAGAGCAGCAATTGGCGAAACAGGCGACGAAGGATCCGAAGGCATACGGGCTTTACCTGAACGGTTTGTTCCATTACCGAAAAGGCGGTGCAGAGAATGTTCGCAAAGGGCTCGATTACTACAATCAGGCATTGGCACTTGACCCGAACTTCGCCCTGGCCCATGTCGGCGTGGCCGACGCGTACATTTTTCTTGGACGGAACGGCGTTCTAGATTCCGGGGAGGCGAAATTGAAGTCGAAGGCTGCGGTGGAGAAAGCGTTGGCAGTTGATGAGACGCTTGCTGAGGTGCATGCCGCACTTGCGGGAATTAAGCAGGACGAATGGCAGTGGGCCGGAGCTGAACTTGAATATAAGCGAGCCATTGAATTGAATCCGAGTTATGCACGGGCGTATCTCAATTACGCTCGTTATCTAAATAATCTGGGACGGCAGCCCGAGGCCTTTAGGGAAATCAAAAGAGGGCAGGAGCTTGACCCACTCGATCCGGTGTACAAGAGGGCGGAGGCGGAGTTTTTATACAATGCCCGGCGATACGATGAGGCGATTCAGCAGTTTCAAAACCTATTTGCGACCGATCCGAAAAATGCCTTCACGCTCTCCGTTCTGGGATACCTGTATGCCGCCAAAGGAGATTACGCGCGAGCAATTGACTATTACCGAAAATACATAGAGGTTGAAGGCGAAACGCCGGGCAGTCAATGCTATATGGGATACTATCTGGCAAAATCGGGCCGGCGCGACGAGGCACTCGCCCTGCTCGATAAAGTGAAGACGACAAAGGACCCAGTCTCGCCCGCTGACTTGGCTGTTCTCTACGCCGGTTTAGGTGACAACGAACAGGCGTTCGCATCGCTAGAAAAAGCGTATGCCGATCACGATCTGCAACTGCAGTTTCTCAAAGTTGACCCGCATTACGATTCCCTCCGCACCGACCTGCGCTTTACCGATCTCCTGCGCCGCGTTGGACTTCCCGAATGATGAAGTGGCTTCGAATGTTGCCGCAATTCTACTGTCGATAATGTGATTCCGTCGCTCTAGGACCAGGCGTTTCAAACTTTTGTCCGCTATGCGGCGGTGAATCCACCGTCGATCATGTGAATTGAACCGGTGCAGAATGTCGACTCGTCGCTCGCGAGAAATAGGGCCAGATTTGCGACTTCTTCGTTTGTTCCGTAACGCTGCATTGGAACTTTTGACAGAACGAATTCGTGAGCAGCGGCCACGTCCTCAGGGTTGAATTGCGACTCGAGCGAGCGCATCATCCGGTTGTCGATGGGGCCGGGGCCGATTGCATTTACGCGGACCCCGAATGGCGCCAATTCAAGCGCGGCCGTTTTCACCAGGCCGTAAACGGCGTGTTTGCTGGCGATGTAAGGAGCCATCGTCGGCGAACCGATCATCCCGGCTATCGACGAGATCGCAATAATTGAGCCACCGCCGCGTTGTTTCATTGGCTCGACGCAGTGCTTCATCGATAACCATACACCGATGACGTTTGTTCGGAACACGCTTTCAAATTCTTCGACAGTCAGGCTTTCAATCGGAGCGAAGTTACCCTCGGTTCCTGCGTTGGCTAACAAAATGTCGACGCGGCCAAAGGCTTTAACCGCGGCATCGACGGCCGCTGCCGTCGCTTTTTCATCCGCCGCATCGGCAACGAAATCAACCACTGTGCCTTCGACTGCGAGCCGTTCCCGCGTCGCCTTCAGCTTTTCCTCCGAACGTCCGACAAGCATCACGCTCGCACCTTCTTCAAGGAAACGCTTAGCCGTTGCTTCACCGATGCCGCCGGTTGCACCGGTGACGATCGCTACCTTTCCATCGAGTCTTTCTCTAAACTCCGGTTTCGGATTCATTAAATTTTCTCCCTATTTCGAAAAGACATCGGCGGGTGAATCCCCGATGCGACGTTCGTAGCATAAACCATTGCCGCTTAGGTTCTAAAATAATCCCGCGACTTTGTGCTCTACTCACATAAACGAGAATCCGAAACCAAAAGTGGCATCGCTCAAAGATTTTTTTATTTACGGGCATTGGTCTATAATCGGCGAGGAATTTTCACCACAAATTAAATGTACAAAAGCTTCCCACGAAATTGTGCTTCATACGGTTAGTAGTGGCTGCTTTTAGAACCATTGCTAGAACGAGCGTAGTCGAAAAGAGTGAGTTCTGGTTATTGTTAATCAATATTATTCGGCCTACGAACCGTTTCCAAGTGACCCGCGATTTTGAAAGGTGTTTGCGAAGAAATGCTATCGGCCGCAATGAGCTAATGTTATGAAACGATGCCCTGAATGCAGAAGAGATTATTACGACGACACGTTGCTCTATTGTCTCGACGACGGAAATGCGCTGCTCGAAGGCCCGGCGTCAGCGATGAGCCGGCAAGGCGATCATGTCAAAACTGGGAACCATAGCGACTGGGTTCCCGGCAAGGGAGTTGGGGCGGCTGAGGGCGATTCGCTTAGCACTCTCGGCAACGATCCCAGACTAATCGATATTTTACAGAAAACGCATCTGCCTTGATATTTAGCAATCTATAGACGGTATATAAGGAAAAGAGATGGACCTTTCAAACGAAGAGACCGGAATTCGCGAGGTACTTGGATACTACGCCGATGGCATGAGAACGGCGGACGTTGACGTCTTAAAGAAAGCATTTCATCCGACCGCGATATTGAGCGGCTATCTCGGCGACGAATTGATAGCTGCCCCTATCGAAGGATTATACGAATGGGTTAGTGCGGATCCCGCGCCCGCTGCCTACGACTGTTCAGTCTTAAGCATTCAGGTTACCGGCCGGGTTGCCGTCGCAACGGTTCGGGAAACTGACCCGCACGGTGTTGTTATTGATTACTTTCACCTGCTAAAGGAAAACGACACATGGTCGATCGTCAGTAAGCTTTGGGATACCGAACCTGAAGAAGATTGATCGAGAAATTCATGAACTCATGTCCTGAGCGAAGTTAAGCCTATTACAATATGAAAATACTATTTACACATATTCGACCGATGCTGTTTACCGTGATTTTGACGGTTTCGGTTTACGCACAAACCACTCAACAGGCAAGTGTCGATTCATTCGACAAGTATGCTGAGGCAGCGCGCGTGACTTGGAAGGTTCCCGGAATGTCGATAGCTATCGTCAAAGACGGTAAGGTCTTGATGTCGAAAGGCTATGGAGTGCGCGAACTCGGAAAGAACGAGCCCGTGAACGCCGAAACTTTGTTTGGCGCGATGTCCACGACCAAGGCAATGACCGCTGTCGCAATGGGCATTCTTGTTGACGAAGGCAAGGTGAACTGGAACGACAAGGTCTTGAAGCACCTGCCAGAATTTCGAGTTGCCGATCCGTACGTGACGAACGAACTGAAGGTTCGCGATCTTTTCACGCACAACGCGGGGCTCGGCAATGCAGATTTCCTGTGGGCGTGGACGCCCGAGCTGTCAGCGGATGATATCGCGAGAAGAATGCAGTATGCGCCGCAGGCATATTCTTTCCGCGGCGGCTACACATATCAGAACGTGATGTATCTTGTTGCCGGTAAAGTGATCGAAAAAGCGAGTGGGATGTCATGGGAGAAATTTATGGCCGAGCGGGTTTTTGGTCCGCTCGGGATGAAGGCGACGTTCCCGAATCTCACGCTGTCTCGTGCCTATCCGAGCCGTTCGAGTGCCCATTTTGAGATAGAGAAGAAGGTGGAGGTAATACCGGAGATGGAGGCTGATTCCATAGCGGCGGCCGGTGCGGTTTGGTCCAATGCCGACGACATTGCGAAATGGATGAACTTTAACCTCGGCAATACCACGGTCAACGGAAAGGAGATCTTGAAACCGGCAACGCTTGCCGAAATAATGAGGCCGCAGATCGTTATTCCGACCGCACAGTTCTATCCGACGACCCGTCTGACGAAACCTCATTGGACGACCTACGGCCTTGGCTGGTTTCAGCAAGATTACCGAGGGGAAATGGTGAATATGCACACCGGAAGCCTTGCCGGCAGAACTGCGATAGTCGGCCTTATTCCTGATAAAAAATTCGGCATCTACATTTTCGGCAATATCGACCACGCTGAAGTGAGGCATGCGTTGATGTTCAAAGCTTTTGACCTATTTGTTTTTGGCGACACCAATCGCGACTGGAGCACGGAAGCGAAGGCGTTGTACGACGGCATTGTGGCGACCAGCGAAAAGCAGGTCGAAGCAATAAAAGCGATGCGTGCCCAAAACACGCGGACGACTTTACCGCTAGAGACTTATGCCGGCAAATATTCGGATCCGTTCTACGGTTCGGTGGAAGTGACTATCTCCAACGGAAAATTGGGTCTGAAGGTAACCAAAGATCTAACAGCGTCGCTCGAACATTGGCAACACGATACGTTCCAAGCGAATTGGAGCAAACGCTGGTGGGGCGAAGACTTTATTGCATTTCAAATAAACCCTATTACGGGCAGGGTGGATTCTCTGACGCTCAGCGGAGCAGTTCTCAAGCGAGAGGAAAAGACGAATTAATACGGCGTTAAGTCTCTGTGCTGATCACCCGAAAAAAATAATATGACTAAGCGAATTGTACTGTTCATTCTTATTACGGTTTTCATTCCGTTTACTTCCCGGTCGCAGAGCGGTGTGCCGACTGTGGACGATCTATTGAACGTCAAAAGCCTCGGCGGGCCGCGGATTTCGCCTGACGGTAAATGGGTCGCCTATACCGTCAACGAAACAGACTGGAAACAGGACGCTTTTGTGACGCAGATATGGATGGTCGATACCGCTGGCGGCAAGCCGTTTCAGTTGACTCGCGGCGAGAAGTCGGCGGGAAACGCCCAGTGGTCTCCCGATGGCGAATTGCTCGCCTTCACCAGCAATCGCATCGGCGACAAGAATCAGATCTTTGCGATCCGCCCCGCCGGTGGCGAGGCCGTTCTATTGACCAAGACTGAGAATGGGGTAAATGGATATCAGTGGTCGCGCGACGGCAAGAGCATCGCCTACACAACCAGCGATCTGGATAGCAAGGTGGCGAAAGAGCGCACTGACTATCTCGGTGGTTTTGAGGTTACGCGGAAGGAATACGCCTTCGCACAGCTATGGACGTTTGAGATCGCAAAAGCGTTTGCCGAACCCGTCACGGGTTCACAACGTACCAAGAGCAAAGATTTCACGATAGGCTCGTTTGAATGGTCGCCCGATAGCAGCCAGATCGTGTTCGCGGCCTCGGTCAATAGCGATCTGATAAACGGCGGCACCTCCGACATCTACTCACTGAAGCTTGCAGACAATACGGTCAGAAAAGTAGTTTCTCAAGCCGGACCCGACAATGATCCTCACTGGTCACCAGACGGGAAACAGATTGTTTTTTCGTCCGCGATGGGCAATTTGAAATTTTTTCATTCTAATTCGCGGCTGGCGGTCGTCTTGGCGGAAGGCGGCACGCCCCGCTCGCTAACTGATTCGTTTGACGAACAGCCGGGTTTTGTCGAATGGAACGCGAGCGGTATTTATTTCCAAGCGTCTCAAAAAACAGCCCTGCACCTCTTCCGGCTTGATGCGGCAACTGGGACGATCAACCGGGTTTCGTCGCCCGATAATCTAATCGCCGGATCGTTCAGCTTTACCGGCGACAAAAAAGAAATTGCGTTTGCCGCGAGCGGCCCGACGTCGCTAAATGAGGTATATATCACGTCAACCGCCAATTTTGGACCGAAGAAACTCACCACAATGACAGAGCAGGTAAAGACGATGACTCTGGCGACCCGCGAGGTGATCTCGTGGAAAAGTAAGGACGGCGCAGACATTGAGGGTGTTCTGATCAAACCGGCCAATTTCGACCCGGCGAAAAAATATCCGCTTCTTTGTATTATCCACGGCGGGCCAACCGGTATTGACCGGCCCACACTGATGGATGCACGCTACTATCCGGCGGACATCTGGGCGGCAAAAGGAGCCTTGGTCCTAAAGGTTAATTATCGTGGCAGCGCAGGCTACGGCGAGAAATTCCGGCAGCTAAACGTGCGAAATCTCGGCGTCGGCGATGCATGGGATGTGCTTTCGGGTGTGGACTACCTGATTGGAAAGGGCTGGGTCGACCCTCAAAAGCTGGGTTCGATGGGTTGGAGCCAGGGCGGCTACATCTCAGCGTTTTTAACGACATCGTCAGACCGTTTCAAGGCGATCTCCGTCGGAGCCGGCATTTCAAATTGGGCGACCTACTATTACAACACGGACATCACGCCGTTCACGGTTCAGTATCTCGGCGACGATCCGGCTGATGATCCTGAAGTTTATTCCAAAACCTCGCCAATGACTTATATCAAACAAGCCAAAACGCCGACATTGATCCAACACGGCGAATTCGACAAACGTGTTCCGATTCCCAACGCTTACGAATTGCGGCAGGGGTTAGAGGATCGCGGCGTTCCGGTTGAAATGGTGGTGTACAAAGGCTATGGGCACGGTATCACAAAGCCCAAATCGATGCGGGCGGTAATGATGCACAACCTTACGTGGTTCAATCATTATATATTCGGCGAACCGCTGCCCGATTTTAGCAAGCCGGAGATACCAAAAAAACCCGAAGAAACCAAACCGAATCAACAATAGCCGTGCGGAGACTACAATGAAAAGACCTCTATTTTTAACTTTACTTTTTTGCCTTAACTTCTCCTTTTTGGTTGCGCAAACCAAAACTCCGGGTACCTTCGATGTAATTATTCGCGGCGGCACGGTGTATGACGGTTCCGGCCGGCCCGGTATCCGGACTGACGTCGGTATCAAGGGCGACAAGGTCGTAAAGATCGGTGACCTGAGCCGTGCGAAAGCGGCGACGGTGATCGATGCAACCGGGATGGCCGTTGCGCCCGGTTTTATTAATATGCTCTCGTGGGCTACGGAATCGATAATCGTTGATCCGCGCTCGCTTGGCGACCTTAAGCAAGGCGTTACGACCGAAATATTCGGCGAGGGCTGGTCGATGGGGCCGCTCAACGACCGGATGAAAAAGCAGATGAAGGACGATCAGGCGGATCTGAAATTCGACGTCGCCTGGACAACGCTCTCGGATTATTTACTCCACTTGGAGAAACGAGGCATTTCGCAGAATGTCGCATCTTATGTCGGTGCAACAACCGTTCGTATGCATGTGCTCGGCGAAGGCGATGTGCAGCCGACGGCGGAACAGATGCAGCAAATGCGTAATCTGGTAGAAAAAGAAATGCGTGCCGGAGCGCTCGGGATCGGTTCGTCCCTGATCTACGCGCCGGCGTTCTATGCAAAGACTGAAGAGTTGATCGAGCTTTGCAAGGTTGCGGCAAGGTACAAGGGCAAATACATCTCGCACATGCGTAGCGAGGGCAACCGGCTCGAGGAAGCGGTGGACGAACTTATCCGCATTTCACGCGAGGCGAATATCCCTGCCGAGATCTATCACCTAAAAGCCGCCGGTAAAGATAATTGGGCAAAGATGGACAAGGTTCTGGCAAAGGTCGAGGCTGCTCGAAAAAGCGGGCTAAAGATCACGGCGGATATGTATAACTACACGGCCGGGGCGACCGGGCTGAACGCATCGCTGCCGCCGTGGGCATTGGATGGCGGCTATCCGGAGCTTTTCAAACGCATCAATGATCCCGAAACGCGCAAAAAGATCCTTGCGGAAATGAGAACGCCGACCGACAAATGGGAAAACCTTTACCTTGCGGCCGGATCGCCGGATAGACTGCTGCTCGTTGGATTCAATAACGAAAAACTCAAGCCGCTGACGGGCAAGACTCTTGGTGAGGTCGCGAAGATGCGCGGCACCGATCCCGAGAACACGATCCTTGATCTGATGGTCGAAGATCAATCCCGCGTCGGAACCGTTTACTTTTTGATGGACGAAGAAAACATCAAAAAGCAGATCAAATATCCGTGGGTTTCGTTTGGTTCGGACGGTGAATCCGCGGCACCCGAAGGCGTGTTCCTAAAATCCAATCCGCACCCGCGTGCTTACGGAAACTTTACCCGGCTTTTGGGTAAATATGTTCGCGAAGAAAAGGTGATCTCGCTTGAAGAAGCTGTCAGACGCCTGACAGGCTTGCCTGCGGGGAACTTGGGTCTCGACCGACGGGGCTTGTTGAAAAACGGCTATTTTGCCGATGTTGTCATATTCGATCCGAATACCATCGCCGACAAAGCCACGTTCGAAAAACCGCACCAGTTCGCAGTCGGTGTGCGAGATGTTTTCGTCAACGGAACGCAGCTTCTAAAGAACGGCGAACATACCGGCAAATTCTCCGGCCGCGCTCTTTGGGGACCTGGTAAAGTCAAATAAATGAAACGATGCCCTGAATGTAGAAGAGATTATTACGACGATACGCTGCGGTATTGTCTCGACGACGGCAGTGGTCTGCTCGAAGGCCCGGCGAGTGGTTCTGGTGCGGAAAATGAACCGGCGACGGCGATCTTGTCAGAACCGGGAGCGGTAGCGACTGGGTTTCGTGACGGGGATGCTACGCGTTCGCAGCTACTTGTCAGCGATCAAACGGCCATCATGTCCGGCGGAGCTGAGGCGGAGCGTCTAAGCCATTTCGGGGAGCTTTCGGAAAGGCGGAGCCTTTCCGCACATCGAGCGGCAAAGCCGCTGGCGGCGGGGATCGTCGCAGTTTTGGTCCTCCTCGGCGGCTTCTTCGGCTACCGATATTTCAGATCTGCAGGCTCGATCCAGATCAATTCCATCGCCGTGATGCCGTTTGTAAACGAGAGCGGGAATGCGGATGTCGAGTATCTTTCGGACGGAATGGCGGAGACGCTGATCAGCAGCCTTTCAAAACTCGCGAATCTCTCGGTAAAGGCGCGCAATGCCGTGTTTCCGTATAAAGGGAAAGAAGTTTCGGCGAGGCAGATAGGCGAGGAACTGGGAGTGCAGGCTGTTCTTCTCGGCAGGCTGGCCGAGCGGGGCGGAAATATCAAATTGAACCTGGAACTCGTTAATGCGAAAACGCTAGACGTTATCTGGTCGGAGCAATATGACCGCAAACCGGGCGACCTGGTAAGCCTGCAGCAAGAGATCGCACGCGACGTTTCGAGCAAGTTGAAACTCAGGCTGACCGGTGCTGACCAGCAGAATCTCGCGAAAAAATACACGGACGATCCGGAAGCGTATCGGCTTTACCTTCAAGCACGGTTTTACCTGAACAAGAGGGTTGGCAAGGAGTATGACAAGGCCGAGGGCTATCTGCGGCAGGCGTTGGCGCGCGATCCAGACTTCGCACTCGGCTTTGTCGGCCTGGCGGAGTTTATCGATGACGACAACCGGCCGCTGGCGAAAGAGCACATTCTTCGCGCCCTGGCGATCGACAATGAGCTTTCGGAGGCACACGCGGCATACGGCTATCAGCTGTCTCTTGATCGCGAGTGGGCGGCTGCCGAAAGAGAACTAAGCCGCGCAATCGAGCTCGACCCGCGTAACGCACGCGCTCATCAATTGAACGGCACGCGGCTGATGTTTATCGACCGATTCGATGAATGCCTGGCGGCTTACGACCGGGCAGTCGAACTCGAACCTACGTTTGCGGATATACGTGTCAACCGCGCCACGTGCCTCGCAGCCGCCGGACGCATGGACGAAGGCATCGCGGAGATGAAAAAAGCGATCGAGATTGACCCTAATTATCCCTGGGCGCATTCGGCACTCTCGTTTCTTTACCGGATGAAGGGCGACCACGCAGCGTCGGTCGAGGCACGGGCGCGCTCGACGGAATTAGTGGATCGGCCCGATTTGGCACGCAGGCTACGCGAGACATTCCGCGAGCGCGGTTGGAAAGCTTATCTGCAGGAGCTGTTCGACCAGACCACAGAGCTGTTTCCGAATCTGATCCGTAGGGCCAGCATACTCTGCGAGCTCGGCAAACCCGACGAGGCTATCGTCTTGCTCGAACAGTCTGCAGCCATAGGCGAATGGTGGCTGTTTATTATCAAACACGATCCGCAATTCGCCGTGCTTCGCGATGATCCACGATTTCAGGCGCTCGTGAAACAGTTCGATCCGCCACAATAAAAATTATGAAACGATGCCCCGAATGCAGGAAGGCTGCGAGCGCCGCGTAGCGGCAACTTGAGTTTAGCCGTGGGTTTCAACCCACGGATTGTCGGATACGGATATTCTCGTCGCGTAGCGACGATTGAATGATGGCAATTTTCACGCATCGCTGACGCGATGCGGGCGCTATTATTAACATTCCGTGGGTTGAAACCCACGGCTAAATTCAATTATCGCTACGCGATGAATGCCATATGAAACGATGCCCTGAGTGTAGAAAAGATTATTTGGATGACACGCTGTTGTATTGTCTCGACGACGGAACCGCGCTTGTGCAGGGCACGGTATCGGACGAGCCGGCGACGGTCATTTTATCAGAACCGGGAGCGATAGCGACGGGGTTCCGAGATGGTGATGCTACGCGACCCCAAGTTCACACGACCGGAGCGGAGGCCGAGCCTCGGGGAAGCTTAGGTGACTCAACGGAAAGGCAGAGCCGTTCCACACAGCGAGCGGCACAGCCGCGGTGGAAGCTGTTTGCTCTGCTCGGCGTCGGCGTTCTCGCACTGGTTGCGGCGTATGGTTTCGGGAACGGTTATTTCAGCAGCCGATCCTCTCCGACCGGTAACGCCGTACGACTCTCGTTCGAGCCACCGGCAGATCTCTCATTCAATGACGTCCAGCCTGATTGGGCCGTGATCTCGCCGGACGGACAGAAGATCGCGTTCTCGGCGGCGAAGGACGGCAAGAATATGCTTTATATCCGCGATCTTGATTCCGCGGATGTAAAGCTTTTGCCCGGTTCTGAAAATCCGATCGAGCCTTTCTGGTCGCCGGACAGCAAGGCGATCGGCTACGGTTCGAATGGAAAACTCAAACGCTCGGATATGAACGGCGGAAACGCGCAGGTGCTTTGCGACGCTGCTCGAATGGTCGGTGGAAGTTGGAGCAAGGATGGGACGATTCTTTTTGTCCCAGATTATCGCACGATGCTTTTACAGGTGTCTGCTCAAGGCGGCGAGCCGAAACCTGTTGCGGTAAATGCCGAGGCAGGTAATGACGAGCGGCACCGCTATCCATACTTTCTGCCCGACGGCCGCCATTTTGTTTTTTACCGCGAGTTAAAAGGCATTTGGGCGGGCTCGCTCGATTCACCTGAGCTCGTGCAGGTCGCGCCAGACAATTCGCCGGTCGTGTATTCGAAGCAGGGATACTTGATCTTCATCAGGAACGATACGATCGTCGCTCAGGCGTTTGACCCGAATAGACTCGCGCCGAGTGGCGAAGCGATCCCAATAATCTCCGGCCAGAAAAGTTGGATCAACAACTTTCGCTTCTCCGCCTCGGATAATGGCGTGCTTGTCTGGCAGGGAGTTTGGGAAAGAGAATATCAGCTCACCTGGTTCGACCGCGAGGGCAAGCCGGTTGGCACAGTCGAAGCCCCCTCCAAGGTCTCGGTCGGCATGGACCCGCAAATCTCGCCCGATGGTAAACGCGTCGCCGTCAAGCGAAACCCGCCTAACACGATCTGGGTGATCGACCTCGAAAAAGGTACAAGCGTGCCGATCACATCTAATTTCGGACAGATGCCTGTGTGGTCGCCGGATGGATCGCGCCTCGCATACAGCGGAGTTGGCGGCCTCGTTTCAAAATCGGCGAATGGGCTCGGAGATGCCGAAATCGTTGTGCCTGTCGGAGCGACATTCCCTCATTTTTGGTCGCATGATGGCAGATGGATAATCTTTTCGCGACGCGGTGTGAAATCACGTCTGGATATGCACGCGGTTTCGATGGACGGCGAACGGAAAGAGTCGCTTCTTCTATCCTCGCCGTTTGACGAGCAATGCCCCGCACTTTCTCCCGATGGCAGATGGCTTGCCTACGGCGCCGACGACACGGGAAGCTATGAGATATACGTCCAGTCGTTCTCCGCAGACGGTAAATTCGGCTCAGACCGCAAACGCATCTCGATAACGGGCGGCAGACTGCCTGTCTGGCGACGCGATGGGAGTGAACTGTTCTTCATCGCAGGCGATGGCCAGCTGATGTCCGCAGCCTCGAAACTCGGCGGCAGCGATCCCGAATTCAGCACGCCTAAGGCCTTGTTCAAAACACGAACGCTCGCGAATGTCGGCAGCGTTCACGAATTCGACATTTCGCCGGACGGCCAGCGATTCCTGATCGGCACCCTCGTCGGCGAACCGACAGCTCCGCCGCCGACCGTACTCCTAAATTGGATCGCACTTTTGAAGAAATGATGTTATGAAACGATGCCCAGAATGCCGACGCGATTATTACGACGACACGCTGCTGTATTGTCTCGACGACGGAAACGCGCTGCTTGAAGTGAGGCAGAGCCCGAGTCCAGACGGGATCGTTACTAAAAGTGCTAAAAATGAGACACTTGTGGCTTAGTCTGATATCTAGTTTCTTTTACCGCGTCGAGATTTGATCGATGCGCCGGTTTTATACATATGGCCAAGATTACTTTTTATGGTGGAGTCGGTTCGGTTACCGGATCCAAATATTTGCTCGAACATAACGGCAAGAAAATCCTGATTGACTGCGGGCTTTTTCAGGGTCATCGCGAACTGCGTGAGCGCAATTGGAAGGATTTGCCATTCGACATTGGGTCTTTGGATGCCGTTATCATCACACATGCTCATATCGACCACACGGGATTTTTGCCAAGGTTAGTGAAGCTTGGGTATGACGGGCCGGTTTTTACGTCGCGTGCGACCGGCGATCTGCTCAAAATATTGCTGCCGGATTCCGGACGGCTTCAAGAAGAAGACGCTGATTATCGTAACCGCCACCAACTGACGCGGCACTCGCCGGCGTTGCCGCTTTATGACGAGAACGACGCGAAAGACACTTTGAAGCTGCTTCGGCCGGTGGCGAACGACGGCGTTGCAGTCGATATTTGCGAAGATTTTCGGGCGAGCTTTCTCGTGGCCGGGCATATTATGGGGGCGAGTCTGGTGTTGGTGAGGATGGCAGGTGGAAAGGCCGATGGGGACGTTCTTAAATTTCTATTCTCGGGCGATTTGGGCCATTATGATCAACCCATCGTAAAAGATCCGGCAACTCCGCCGGATTGCGATTATTTGATGGTCGAATCGACTTATGGCAATCGTCTGCACGGCGAAGTCGATTCCGAAACGCAGATGGCGGAGATCATTAATCAAGCGGCGAAAAGGAACGGTCCGATACTGATACCGGCATTTGCGGTTGGGCGGACACAGGAAGTTTTGTACCTTATCCGCGAATTGGAGGAGGCAAAGCGAATTCCGGTGCTGCCGGTTGTGGTCGATTCACCGATGGCGGCACAGGCGACGCAGGTGTATAACCGTTGGAACGAAGAGCACGACGAAGAATATGTTTCGATCTTGTCCAAGAAACGTCATCCGCTGAGGACTGCATCGATGACGACGACATCATCGCGAGAAGAATCAAAGCGTGTGAATGACATGCGTGGTGCTCGAATCATCATCTCTGCGTCCGGCATGATGACCGGCGGTCGTGTCCTTCATCACGCGATGCGCATTTTGCCTGAAGAGAACGCAACGGTGATCTTTGTCGGTTATCAGGCGGCGGGAACGACGGGGCGGCGTATTCAGGAAGGCGAACGTGAAGTGAAGATAATGAAGAACTGGATACCGGTCCGCTGCCACGTTGAAAAGGTCGAGGGCTTTTCGGCGCACGCCGATTGGAAAGCCGTCATCCGATGGCTGGAAGGTTTGAAGTCGACGCCGAAAACAGTTTTTACCACCCACGGCGAACCCGATGCCGCCGCGGCAATGGCCCAGCATATACGCGACCGTTTCGGCTGGAATGTCGAGGTGCCTCAATATGAGGACTCGGTCGAGCTTAGCTAGACAATGGAATATTCGGAAGTTGCCCCATCACCGTGTTTGGCGGAGTTTATTAAGTGCTTCTGGTCTATTGAAGATTTGGGAAGTGCGGATGCGACTCCAGAGCCGGTTGTTCCGGATGGGTGCCTCGAGTTAATTTTCAATCTCGCCGACCGGTTCCAAAGAATTCACGGCCCTGACAATACTGAAACTCAGCCTATAACCATCGTTGCCGGACAGATGCGGCGGAGTGTTTTGCTAGTGCCGACCGGACGGATAAGCCTCTTCGGTATCAGGTTTCAACACGCAGGGGCTTTCCCATTTTTTCAGTTTTCGCTATCCGAGTTGACCGACCGGATCGAGGGTATTGATACAATCTGGGGAGCGGATGGACGCGAGATTGAGGAACGTATTTGCACCGCCGCAACATTTGCGAAACGGATCGCGATAGTTGAATCCATTTTTACCACGCGGCTGATCTCCAACAAAAAATTCGACAGTTCGATAATTGAAGCGGCTCGATTAATTGTCGGGAACGATGGTATTTTGCCGATCCGACAAGTTGCGGAATTGATAGGCATAAGCGAACGACGGCTTGAGCGTGAGTTCAAACAGAAAATAGGGGTTTCGCCTAAGCTGTTTTCGCGTATAATTCGTTTCCAAAAGTTGCTCAAATCTCTAGAGGGCGACGGCACTGAAGGGTTGCTCGATAAAGCCCTCGCGTTCGGATACTACGACCAGGCACATATGGTGCATGAGTTCAAGGAATTCGCCGGCAAGAGCCCAACGGCGTTTATTGACGACGCACATCGGATCTCGGAAGTATTTACGGGCAATTAAGAATGTCGGATTTTTACAATACGACTATCGCGTTTCGTTCTAGACTAACCCAAGAGATAAGCTAAGGAGTATTTTGATAAATGAAAATAATGCGGGTTTTAGTCGTCGCCGTTATAGCGATCTTCGTATTTTCCACGGCGTCGTTCGGGCAGGAAGTAAAACCAACGGTCGAGTCGTTAAGCTGGATATCGGGCTGCTGGGAACAGAATGACGCGGTCAAAAAGCGCTTTGGTGCCGAGCAGTGGATGAAACCTTCAGGCGGATCAATGATCGGCATGTCGCGGACAGTAAAGAACGGAAAGACGGTGGCGTTCGAGTTCTTGCGAATCATGCAGGACGATACAGGTATTCACTACATATCAAAGCCCTCGCAGAACAAGGAAGAAACCGCTTTCAAGCTAATCAAATCTAGCCCCAGCGAAGTTACCTTTGAGAATCCGACGCACGACTTTCCGCAGCGGATCATTTACCGGCTCGACAAAACGAACCTCTTTGCCCGGATCGAGGGCAATAATAACGGGAAAGCGATGGGTATCGATTTTCCGATGATACGAGCAAAATGTGATTGACAATTGCCGGAAGTCGGGACTTCAAACTAATCTTTGAGAAGTCTTGAACCGACGCCGATGACGAACGCATCCTCGGCAACGCCAACCAATACATCCGGAAGATTTGTGACCGCGCAGATTTTGCGTCTGAGATAATAGCAGGCGAATGCCGAGGCAACCGCCGCCACTCCGCCCGCGATGACTCCGACAACGGGTGGCCGGCGTTCTGCAATACAAATCGTCGCCCCACAGACCGCTCCTGAAACTGCGCGAAATGTGAGCGGACCCGGATCGATTCGGTTTGGAATAAAAGAGGATTTGTCAGCAGCCAGTTCTCCGGCAGCGAAGATCTTAAGTAAGGTCGAAGTCATCGGCGAGGCAATGAAATCCAAAGCTGAATCGCCAACCTCGGGTGAATGGACCTTCGAATAGTGATCGCTAACGAACGCGGGCGCCGCCATGCTCCGCATTCCCGCGATAAATCCGAAATAGACTGATTTCGTGTATGCCATGTTTCCCCCATAGATCGAAGGAGTAGTCTAGCATCTGCCTGGAGATGTCTTTAATTCTCCGTCAATTTCAAAACAAATCCTGGGCGACGGATCGCTTTAACGCAGGAAGTGTTCAATCCTTGAACAGAACCCTTACTGATAAAGTCGACCGTAATATTCGATAGGCAATCCAATCCTTCGAGTCCGCCAAAGCCGTGCCCGCCGCTCGGTATGATGATATGGAGGCTATTTGGCAGATACTTTGCCGCGGTGTCGCCGTAAACAGGAGGCGTCACCGGATCCCATTGCCCGGTAAGTATTAAGGCGGGTGCGTCCGAACGGGTCGGCGAGGCGTAATCCTTCGGAATTTCGCCGCGTAGCCAGAACGAACAAGCTTCACGCTGTTGCCGAAGGCGATAGTTGCCTAAAAACGTGGTTTTTTCATCGCTCTTACTTTCGCCGGCTTTTGTCCAGGGCAGGTCCTCGGCGCAGGTCACCGAAAGATACATGCCGTTTGCACCGGTTGCGACGATCTCGCGTCTGTAAAAAATTGCTGCTTCGGCGAGCGGCGTAAAATTGCCTTTCGCGGCGAGATGGAGGATCAGCGGAATGCGGCTCGCCGCGCCCGATTGATAGAGCATATACCGTACGGCTTCACCAGCCAGATCGCGTGACAGCATAACGCTCGCGACTTTTCCTCTATCCTTTACCTCGACTTCGACCGCTCCTTTTCGCAATCGTTCAAGCACAGCTTTCACTTCGGCCTTGATGTTAGGGAAGGCCATAGGGCAAGATTTATCGGCTGCACACTCGTCAAGAACGCCATTGAGCGCACGTTGGGTGTCTTGCGCAAAATAACCCGGCATAAACTGGCTGGTCATTGAAACACCGTGCAAAATAACGCTGCGGACGTTTTTGCCATAACGCTTCATGTATTCCTGCGTTGCCCGCGTGCCGTACGAGCTACCCAGAATATTGATCTGTTTATATCCGAGCGCGGCCCGCACTTCGTCAAGATCGTCCATTGCGATCGATGTGACATACAGGCGAAGGTCAGCTTTGGATTCTAGTTGTTGGCGGCATTTTCGAACCTGTTCAAGCGGGTTCCAATGGCCAAGATAGCTTTGCACATCAGCAGCATCAAAAAAATCGCAGTTAAGAGGGTTTGAGCCACCCGTTCCGCGCTGATCTACAAACACAAGATCGCGGCTTTCCCGAATCCTTGCATATTCTTCCGCGACATACGGAGCATCTTCGGTCGCCGATGAACCGGGACCACCAGGAATGTAAAAAAGCGGGTCGGCAACTTTGTTGCGACCTTTGGCAGGAAAAACGATAATTTTCAGAGCGATCCGACGCCCGCTCTTCAGAGTCCGGTTCTCATATACCTCGTAGGTACCGCAGAGCACCTTCTCTTTCGCTCCTTTGCTTGCACCGGGCACTTCGCAGGATTGAAGCGAGATCGCCTTTTCGTTTTGTCCGGATACCGCAACAGCCAAAACAAAAACAACCAGTATCGAAAAATAAGCCTTCATATTTTCCTTACAATAATCGTGTTTACTAAAAAAGTCGAAAGGCCGCATATTCGATTCGATTGTTAGGGATAATTAACTACTCATATCGCAAACACTCGATCGGGTCGAGCCGCGAAGCCTTTCTTGCCGGCAGCACGCCGAAGATCAGGCCGACGCCGACTGATACAGTAAGGCCCGAAATTACGGCCCACATCGGGATCGACGCGGGGAGTGACGGCACTAGAAGCATGATCAGATTGCTTATGCCGATCGCCAATGTAACGCCGAGAATGCCTCCGAAAAATGTCAGGGTCATCGCTTCGAGCAGGAACTGGAGAACGATAGCACCTTTGGTAGCGCCGATAGCTTTGCGAATACCGATTTCTTTTGTCCGCTCGGTGACGGAAACAAGCATTATGTTCATCACGCCAATGCCGCCGACGAGCAAGCCGAGGCTTGAGATCGCGATTGCGATAAGGCCGACCATCGCCGTGATCGAGTCGAATTGCTGGATGAATTCACCCGCAGTTTTGATATCGAAATTGTTCTTCTCGCCATATGGAACCTCGCGCCGCTGGCGAAGAATTCCTTCAGAATCCTGAAGGGCTTCGTTCAAACGGCCGCCTTTTGCCTGAATGATGTGAAGCAGATATTCACGCTGCGGGGCAACCTTTCGGGCCGTCCGATAGGGAAGCAGGACCTTGCTGTCTTCTTCGTTCTCGCCGAAAAGCGCAGTCTTGCGTTTTGCAATAACGCCGATAATTTCCCATGTCGAGCCGTTCATCCGGACGACCTTTCCGACATTTCCAGTCGGTTCGGTCGGGAAAAGAGCCTCCGCGCAGTTAACGCCAATGACGATCACATTTCTTCGCTGCTGGTTATCGGCTTCGGAGATAAAGCGGCCTTCAAGCAGAGTAAGGTTTGAAATGCGGTCGTAGTTTGCGGAGACGCCGTCTGTCTGGGCACGGCGGTAATTTCGGCCTTCGTAGGTAATATTGTCATCAAAACTCGCGGCCCCGAAATTTCCGATTCCCGGTGCAACCAGCGCGATGTCTTCGACTGCATCCGTTTGATCCAGAATCGCATTTGCATCCTCGACCGTCAGCGGCTTGCGATTTCGCTCGTCGCGGTCGTCGCCGTCGAATCCAGTCGTAAGATGGAATGCGTAGATGTTGTTTGTACCGTAATCTTCAACGATCGCGACGATGCTCTGGCGCATGCCGGTCAGGATCGATGCGACAACGATCGCTGTCATTACGCCGACGACGATTCCGAGGATCGTCAGAAAGCTGCGAAACTTGTTGGCCCGAATGCTGTCGAGCGCCATTTTCATGACTTCGGCGGGTAATGATGTTGAAAGTTTCATGTTCGTGAATCGTTAAATTGTCAATCGTGAATCGTGAACGAAGGTCGAATTATCGATTGACGATTCACGATTGACGTTCTTACGCTTGCGTCAATGCGACTATCGGATCCAGCCTGGCTGCCTTCCATGCCGGATAAAGCCCGGCGACGATGCCGATCAGGCTTGAAACACCGACCGACAAGATCACGTAGGTTATCGTTATCGTCATCGTAATTTCCGCCAGCAGAGTTATTAATCCGGTAACGCCCGCGGCAAGAAAGAGTCCGAGCAGCCCGCCCACAAGGCACAGCAGGGCCGATTCGATAAGGAATTGCAGCAGTATTTGTTTGCGGGTTGCACCGAGGGCTTTGCGAAGGCCGACCTCAAACGTTCGCTCGGTTACGGAAACCAGCATGATGTTCATTACGACAATGCCGCCGACCATCAACGTAATCAGCGTGATAGGCACGACAACGCCGGCAATTGCCGCAGTGAATTGGTCAATCTGACTGCCGAGGTCCTGTGTATTTACTAAGCCGAACGTGTCTTCTTCGCTGCCGATCAGTTTGCGTTTGTTCCTGAGGACCGTTCGCGCGTCCTCGATCGCCATCTTAAAATTTTCAGGCATGGCCGACTTGCCGTGAACCTGAACGCCGTCCGAGCGGTTGAAGATCAACTGATGGAGCGTCAACGGGATATATATTTGGCGGTCCAGCGAATCACCGAACATCGAGCCGCGTTTTTCCTCAAGCCCGACGATCTCAAGCGGGACCCCTCGAACCTTGATTGTCTGGCCCAGCGGATCGCTGTTCGGAAAGAATTTGTCTTTAATGTCGTAGCCGATGACACAGACTTTCGCCGAACGCGTCACTTCGTCGTTGGATACAAAACGGCCGCTTTCGATCTCTTTCTCCTCGATTTCGATCATATTGGCAGTTACGCCGATGATCCGTACGGACGGCATCTCGACACCGTTTTCCTTAAGATCGGTGCCGGCGTTCATCTGCGCACCGACTTCGGAGCAGTTCGCGCAATTGGCCTTGATGTAGTCATATTCGTCCATCGTCAGCTTTTTATTTCGACGGTTGCGGCGTTCGAACTCCTCGTCATCCATCCTTCCCGAAAACGCCATGCGGGCCATCATAAAATGATTTACGCCAAGAACTTTCGAGACCTTATCGGTAACGTAAGAGTTCAGGCCGCTGATCGAAGCACCCACCACAACTACCGATGCGACGCCGATGATAATGCCGATCAGCGTCAAAAAAGCCCGAAGTTTGTGTTCGAGGATCGATTTGACGGCGATAAAAAAAGCGTCTGAATAAAATGAATATAATTGCCGCATAAACTCACGAAACCGTTCGTATTATTCAGACTTTCGTCTGTTTCGATTTGAGGAGGACGTTCCCGATAAAGGAACGTCAAAATGCTTAGTCAAAGCTACAAACGTAAAGTTTTGTGAAAATGTTCACAAAGACACTGAAAAAATTACAAGTAAAAACGACGGCCGAGTTCGACCGTCGTTTAATTGCCGTCAAAATGTTTGGCGTAAATTTAGGAGTCAGCGACAAAAACTAAGCCGGTTGCACTGTCCTGTAGGGAAATAACCTGAGGAGCGATGGTGCGGTTTTTCGCACGGACGGAAACTACGACGGTTTGTCCGCTGGCGATCCCGTTGAACTCAAACGAGCCAGAAGCGCTTGTACGGGCAGAGTGAATTGTACCGTCCGATGTAAGTAAAGTTACGTCCGCGTTACGCAGTGCCCTGCCGTTTGCGGTTGAAACTGTCCCGCTTACGGAAACTGCCGCTGCGGTTGGGCCTGGGATGGTCGGCAGCGGATTGGAAGCGTATGTTCCCGAACCGGCAGCCGTGAAGTTCTGCAGAAAGCTTCCGGCACCCAAGCCTAACGCTGGAGTTACAGACGAAAAACTCAATGCCATATTGCGAGATGTAGTTTGATGGAAAAGCAGGAAATCAGATGAAAAGATTACGTTCTGATCCGGTGTTGTGACCGAGAGAGTTGCGGAATTGCTCGATCCGGTAATTCCCGGAGTGGTCGACGACGGTAAAAAAACCGCAGTCAACAAATTTGTGCGCGAGTTTCGACCGACCGGTGCCGGGGTATCCCGGATTATCTGGACCGTAACCTGCTGATTTAGCGGCTGGGTAAAAGGCGGTCCACCAGTGGCCGGCTGCGTGGTAGTCGTGGTTACAATCATACGGGCGTTTTGAAAGCCCTGTAGTGAAGGATCCAGTCCGGGTAGGTTTTGATAAAGAAAGAAAATCAATGAACCGCCGCCAACCGTGTTGAAATCGGCGCTCGTCGTATTATTGGTTAAAACAAAATCCTGTGTACCGTTGCGCTCGAAAAACTGGGCAAAAGTTGTTGTCTGACCATTCACAGTCAAAAGCGACGAAAAGAGCAGAAGGGCGAATATCGCAGATATCCGAAATGATTTAGCAAAATTTGATCGGGAGGCAAAGTGTTTCATACGTCAAAATCCTTATGTATTGATTGATTAACTAAGAGATTCGGGGGCCGAGAACTGAAAGATTGTGGATGAAGTGTGGAGGCTTCTGATTACAATGATAGTAAAAACGTCGACGTTTGTCTATCAATATTATCAGTGTCGGCCTGACCCGTCGGATCAGGCATTTACGATCGCTTAGGCGATAGAGCGATCCCGTCCACAATGGTTTTCATGCATTGAACGCCGTGTTATACTTTCGTTTTCTTTCTTATGTCCTATCTGCGGATCAAGAAACCCGCAAAACCGGCCTCTAAACGAATGGCATAATTTTGTTGTAAGGAGAAACACTTTTGAGCGTTTTAGTCGATAAAAATACGCGCCTGATAGTTCAGGGCATCACGGGTAAAGAAGGCACGTTCCACATGCTGCAAATGCGCGATTACGGCACTAATGTCGTAGGCGGCGTCACGCCGGGTAAGGGCGGCACGACCCACGAAGGCGTGCCCGTATTCAACACCGTAGCCGACGCTGTCCGCGAAACGGGAGCGAACGCATCCGTCATCTACGTGCCGCCGGCGTTTGCCGCCGACGCCATAATGGAAGCCGGAGACGCGGGATTGCCGCTCGTCGTCTGCATAACTGAGGGCATTCCCGTCGCAGACATGATAAAAGCAAAAGAGTTTTTGAATGGCTTAGCACTCCGCGCTCGGTTAATTGGCCCAAACTGCCCCGGCATCATCTCACCCGGAAAATGCAAAATAGGCATCATGCCCGGACATATTCATAAAGAAGGGCGGATAGGCGTCGTTTCGCGGTCCGGCACCCTGACTTATGAGGCTGTCGGACAGTTGACCGCTCTTGGCCTGGGCCAATCGACCGCTATTGGCATCGGCGGCGATCCGATAATCGGTACAAATCACACGGATGCGCTGCGATTGTTCCAGGCTGACGATGAAACTGACGCCATCGTGATGATCGGTGAGATTGGCGGAACTGCGGAAGAAGACGCCGCGGCATATGCAAAAGATAACGTGACAAAGCCCATCGTTGCGTTCATTGCGGGTCAAACTGCACCTCCCGGCCGTCGAATGGGCCATGCCGGAGCGATCATATCGGGCGGAAAGGGCACGGCTGCCGAAAAGATGAAGGCTTTGACCGAAGCGGGAATCCGCGTTGTCGAATCGCCGGCGGATATCGGCCAAGCGATCAAAGATGCTCTGTCTAGTTCGACCGCCGCCTGAAACGACCGCGATCAGCGGTGAGCGTCTCATTTTGAAACTTTGCATCGCAAACGGGTGTATGGTCTCGGACAAAGTAGTTAATTTGACTGGAGGTATTCCGAAATGAAACGAAGGCCGCTGCATGTATTTCTCGCATTTTTATTTCTTGCCGCCGTTGCGGTTGCTCAGGTCGATCTGTCGGCACCTATACCGACCGATCCAAACGTACGCATGGGTAAATTGAATAACGGCCTGACCTATTACATTCAAAAAAACGCTAAACCGGAAAACAAAGTCGAGCTACGTTTGGCCGTAAACGTCGGCTCGACGTCGGAGCGTGACGATCAGCAGGGGCTTGCTCACTTTTTGGAGCACATGGCCTTCAACGGCACGAAAAACTTCAAGAAGAACGAACTCGTGTCGTTTCTTCAATCGATTGGCGTGAGGTTCGGGGCCGACCTGAATGCATATACAAGTTTCGACGAGACTGTTTACATGCTGTCGATCCCGACGGAGAAAAAGGAACTGATTGATAAAGGCTTACTGGTTTTGAACGACTGGGCTTCTGCTATGTCGCTTGATCCCGAGGAGATTCAGAAGGAACGCGGCGTCGTGCTTGAGGAATTGCGACTAGGGAAAGGAGCGGACCAGCGGATGCGTGACCGCTATTTCTCCAAGATATTCAAAGGTTCTACCTACGCTGAGCGCCTGCCGATCGGGCAGAAAGAGATTCTGGAAAAATTCGATCCCAAAGTACTTGCCGATTTCTACGAGGATTGGTATCGGCCGGACATGATGGCGATTGTTGCGGTCGGCAGCCTGGATGTCGATGAGATGGAGAAAAAGATCCAGGCCAGCTTTTCGGGTATCAAAGCGAAACGTAAGCTAAAGCAGAAACCGGAAGTTTCGGTGCCGGACCACAAAGAAACGCTCATCGCCGTCGAAACCGATAAGGAAGCGTCGATGACTTCGGCCCAATTAATTTTCAAAAAATCACCCGAGCGGCCTAAGATTCAGAAGGATCTGCGTCGGCAATTGGTAAAAAATTTCTTCAACGGAATGCTGAACGCCCGCCTTGATGAAATACGCCAATCCCCAAACCCGCCGTTCGTTTTCGGCGGAGCCGGATTCGGCGGATTCGTCCGGAATAAGGACGCCTATTCGATTTTCAGCATCACCGACCCGAAAAGCGTGAAAAATGCGCTGACGGTTTTTTTGGACGAGAACAACAGAGTCAAGGAGTTCGGATTTACGCCCGGCGAATTCGAGCGTCAAAAGGAGAGGTATTTCTCCAGCCTGGAGAACAGCTATAAGGAACGAGACAAGTCGGAATCGGGCGGCTTTGCGGATAGTTACGTTTATCATTTTCTCGCCGGTAATGCCGTTCCTGGTCTGGAGTTTCAGTATCAATACGGCAAAACAGTCGTTCCGACCATTACTGTTAAAGAAGTAAACGACCTTGCCAAAGAGGCGATAACGGCCGAAAACCGTGTCGTAGTTGTTACCGGCCCTGAAAAAGAGGGCGTGACATATCCGACCTATGACGAGATTCTCGCCGTGCTGAAGCAATCGGAAACGGCAAAGCTGACGCCTTATCTCGATAACGCGGTTGCGGAAGTTTTGGTTGGGGATCTGCCGGCCGGTGCGAAAATTACGGAGGAAAAAACCGATACGAAATTCGGGATTACATATTGGACCTTGTCCAACGGCGTAAAAGTCGTTTTGAAGGCGACCGATTTCAAGGCCGATCAAATCCTGATGAGATCATTTAGTCCGGGCGGTTCTTCGCTCGTTTCAGATGATAAAGCTCTTTCGGCCGTCTATCTTTCTCAGGTTGCGGGCGAGAGCGGTTTGAAAAAGCTTTCGAAGGTGCAGATGTCAAAGCTTCTTTCCGGCAAGCAGGCAAATGCATTTATCAGCCTAACCGACCAGTACGAGTATGTGAACGGCACCGCAACGCCAAAGGATCTGGAAACAATGCTCCAGCTGACGTATCTGCAATTTAAGGACGTCAATTTCGATCCGGCTGCGTTCGAATCTTTTCTAAGCAAGCAGCGTAAGTTCGTCGGCGACCTTCTTGCCAACCCTCAGGCCTATTTCAGCAATGAAGTGGGCAAGATGATGTCGCAAAATCATCCGCGTGCATTTGGATTTCCGACGGTCGAGCAACTCGATAAGGTCAAATTAGACGAGATCAAGGCGGTTTATGCAGACCGCTTTTCGGATGCATCCGACTTTACTTTTATCTTTATCGGCAATTTTGAGAATGAAAAGATCAAGCCTCAGATACTCAAGTATTTGGGCAATCTGCCGAGTAAGAAACGCGTTGAGATGTGGAAGGACCTTGGAATAAAACCGCCCGAAGGGAAGCTGGACAAAGTGATCCGAAAAGGCGTCGATCAAAAGAGCCTTGTCCAGATGATGTTTACCGGTCCAACTAAATTCGACCGGAACGAGGCTCGTTCGATCTCGGCGCTCGGCGAACTGTTGAGCATTAAACTGATCGAGATTCTTAGAGAAGAAAAGAGCGGCGTTTACGGCGTCGGAGCTTCGGGCTCGTTGTCGAAGATTCCGTACGAGCGATATAATTTCAGCATTAGTTTTCCCTGCGGGCCGGAAAATGTCGAGTCGCTGACAAATGCCGCCATCGCCGAGATCGTCAAAATCCAGAATGGGCAAATCGACGATAAGGATATTGAAAAAGTTAGAGAAGCTCGGCGTGTAAAGGCAAAGGACGATGTGCGGCGGAACGAATTCTGGGCGTTGGAGATTTCCCGCAGCCTGTTGCAGGGGTTGGACTTATACACGCTGGAAGACCTCGAAAAGCGCATCAATGAGATAACCAAGGAAGATCTGCAAAACGTCGCCAAAAAATACGTGAAACTGGACGAGCGCAAACAGTTCGTGCTACTTCCGGAAACCGCCGCGATTAAGTAAACGCCGGAGAATTTTCACGGACGATAAAAAATGAAGTTTTCGCATTCATTTCGCGTTACCGCCGACGATATCGACGAACAAGGCCACGTAAACAATGTTGCCTATCTGCGTTGGATACAAGACGTTGCCGTCGCACATTGGCGGCACGCGGCGAGCGATGAGATGATCGCGAAATTCTCGTGGATTGTAGTGCGGCATGAGATCGATTACAAGAAGCAGGCCTTTGAAAATGAAGAGATTACCGCGACTACATGGGTCGGCGAATGGACGCACGTGACCTGCGAACGATTCACCGAGAACCATCGCGGCGACGAGTTGCTGGTAAAGGGAAGAACAGTTTGGTGTATGATTGACCGCGAAACGAAGCGGCCGACGCGGATCACAACGCCGCTAAGAGAATTTTTTACGGAGCTACCATTATGAATGAAAGAATATCGGTTGATTCGCAAATTCATTTCAGCAAACCTTGCATTGCAGGGACGAGAATTCCAGTTCAGAACGTCCTAGAGTTGATAAACGAAGGGATTTCGTTTGAAGAAATCCAACGCGATTATTATCCCGATATACAGATCGAAGATATAAAAGCGTGCGTCGATTTTGCCATTTCGCTCATTTCCGCCGACGACATTAGGGCCGCCGCATGAAATTGCTGCTCGATCAGGATGTTTATGAGGTAACAGCCCGTTTTTTGATTGCCAGCGATAACGACGTAGTTCGCGTACGGGAACTGGGAATGGCACGAGCGTCCGACGAGGAGAATTTGCAGAAAGCTTTAGAGCTTAACCGGATATTCGTTACCCGCGATCGAGACTACGGAAATCTCGTTTTTGTGAATAGAATCAGAAGCGGTGTTTTGTACTTGCGAATCTTACCGTCAACGGTTGGTATGGTTCACGAAGAGCTTATCAGGGTGTTGAGTCTTTACGAAGAGGAAGAATTGAAGTCAGGATTTGTAGTAGTTGAGGCGGGCAGACACCGGTTTAGAAAAATATGACGCGAAACGCGGGGAATCCTCGTGGAGACTATTGAGCGACGGCGGTATGGTAGGAAGGGAAGGTTAATCTCGGGGCGTCCAGCCGCGGTTTTGAAGATGTTTATTAAGTTTTCATCATTAGTCGTATTCTTAGTATTTGGACTATTTTGTCCTGTGGTCGGTCAGGTTGATTGCGTGGTTGAGAACAAAGTCTTCGTTCGTGATTACGATGGCAATATCATAAAAAATGCGAATGTTGAGATATGTGAAATTCAAGGTAATTTTAGAAAGGTGTTCGCTTTTAAACCTCAGAAAATCGAAGATAATGTACATTTAATAATCTCAACAATGGGCCGCTTCCATACGGCTAGTGACCAAATGTTCTATGTCGCGAAGAGATATTGGCTCAAGGTCTCAGCGTCAGATTTCAAGGTGAGTGAGCAGTCTGTTCAGTTCGACCGTTGTCTTGCGAAAGAAATTGTTGTTCGGCTGGAACGTGAAAATCAGAAAATAAAGCTTACGGGCATTGTTTACGACATCAATGGCTCCGTAGTCGTCAGGGCGACCGTCACGGCGATCAGCTTGAATAAGGAGCAATTGCAAGGATTTACGAACGATGAAGGAAAATATGTGATGAAACTGCTTCCTGGTACCTACAGATTGGAATTCTGGCAAGGTGGTTTTGAAAGAACCGTTTTACGGCGATACTTGGTTGTAAATTCGACATTTGGAAATATGAGTCAAGATATAGTTCTTACTTCCGCCGGCCCTCAGCAATGAGGATCGCGATGACGATTGCCTCCAAGATGCATTAGTAGTATTTAAGACAAATTCAGGTAGAAAATAAATTGGACAATGAGCACATTAACATTTGGAATTATTAAACCCGACGCGGTGCGTGCCGGGAACGCTGGGAAGATCGTTGACCGTATTTTGGGTGCGGGTTTTAACATTCGAGGGATGAAGCTTGTACATCAGACTCGCAAGCAGGCTGAGGGGTTTTACGCCGTTCACACGGGAAAGGGCTTTTTTGATGAGCTGACTGAATTTATGTCGAGCGGGCCGTGTGTTGTTTTGGCTTTGGAAAAGGAAGGTGCGGTTCCGGCTTGGCGGGAGTTGATGGGGGCGACCAATCCGGCGGAGGCGGCGGAGGGAACGTTAAGAAAAGATTTTGCGGCTTCGATTGGCGAAAATGCGGTGCATGGTTCGGACTCAGATGAGAATGCTGCAATCGAGATAAGCTATTTCTTTAGCAAACTTGAATTAGTTTAGGCGTCTAAGGTATAAAAGTTCAGAGTTCATTCACGAAGTCCGACAAACTCGAGTTTGTCGCGCAGCAAACTGAAGCTTGCTGGACTTATAAAACTATGAAAAAATGCCCGACTTGCGAGAGAACGTTTGAGGATTCGATGCGGTTTTGCCAATCGGACGGCACGCCGTTGATTGATGACGCACCACCGTTAGATCCGTATAAAACGATGGTCGCCCGGCCCGAGGATATTGCGGCTGGCATGTCGGCGAGTTTGGGCGTGTCGGAGCCGCAGGCCGAAGAAGAGGTTTTACAGCTTCCGGCTGAGGCCGATCCGCTGAAGACGATGTATGCGTCCGAAGAGGAAATCCGAAAGGAAATGCAGGCCCACGATTCGAAGGACGAGCAGGTGATGGACATTCCGCCGCTTGCACCTGAGCCGCCGAAGTTTTCGGAACCGAGCCTTAGCCCGCCATCTTTCGGTGACGTGTCGCCTCCGCCGTCGCCGTTCGGGCAGACTACGCCGCCGATCCCGTCACCATTCGACAACCCAAAGCCATCGACGTATGAGCCGCCGGCACCGAACTTTCCGGCATTTAAGGACCCGGAACCGGTTGTCAGCAGCTCTGCCGAAAACCCGTTCGAACCACAATCACCGGCCAAGCCGGAATGGACGCCACCGCCGGCTATCGAGCCGAGCTTTCAAAATCAGGAGCATATGCAAAATCCATCTTTCACACCTACACCCGCAGGAGCCGGCCCAAACCAGACGCTGGCAATAGTTTCACTTGTTGCAGGTATTTTGGGGCTAACTGTTTGCTGCGGCGCCCTTGTTCCTAGTTTGGTCGCAGTAGTTTTAGGTTTTATGGCCCGAGGTAAAGCAAACAACGATCCGGCGAATTATGGTGGTGCAGGACTTGCGCTTGGTGGACTAATTACTGGGGTGATCGGATTGATTGGAAGCATCATCGTACTGATTTACGTGCTGTTGAATTTCGCTTTCTTTGCCGCGATGATGGCAGGTCAGTGATCGATCGATCTCGGTCGTTGTCATTTCAAGCAAGTTCTATCGTATTCGTTTGCCGAAGTGATTTCTCGGGCGGGTACGAAGATCAATTTTGTCCAAACAGTAATAGCAATGTCTTTAATTACCGACGTTCTTCAATCGACCGTTGCAGTTCTGAAAGGAATGCGGCGGACGCTCGCCGAAATTCCGCGTGAAAAGTGGACTGTGCAGTATCCGGATGTGCCGATCACTGTCCAGCCGCGTTATCGGGGGCAGCACCTTTTGCACGTTGACGAAATGGGCAAGGAAAAATGTGTCGCATGCTATTTATGCGCGGCGGCTTGTCCGTCGGACTGTATCTATATTGAAGCGGAAACCGACCCTCGTCCGTATGCGGAACGAATCGGCAAGGACGAGCGGTACGCCAAGGTCTATAACATCGACTACGGCCGATGTATTTTTTGCGGCTATTGCGTCGAAGCTTGTCCGAAGGACGCGATCACACACGGCTACAACTTCGAGCTGTCCGTTTATAACCGTGCAGATCTGCTGAAAACCAAGGACGATCTTTTGATCACGAAGCAAAAGCAGTCGAGCGGATATCGGGTGGCGCTTTCAAGCGAGGATGTCGATTCTGAGTATAAGGAAGTGTAGTTGCCTAGTCAGAACCGGGAGCGGTAGCGACTGGGTTCTTTTTCGGCGGAAATTAGGACGAGGATCAAGGGAACCGCTGCCGTCCACGCTTTGCATCATAGACAACTCCAGGAACCCAGTCGCTACCGCTCCCGGTTCTGACTTTGGCGAATGCTCACCGAAGACCTGCCACCAACTCAAAAAGGACGCCATCACGAGATCCGGGCTCAGGGGCTGCGGGAATTTGCTGGACTGCGTAGCGACTCCGAGCGGCTCGATCCTTTTAAGCTAGCCCAATACGCGAAGCTGCTTGTTGTTTCATTTGAGCTCATTGAATCGTTAAGCGACGAAGCAAAGACGCATCTTCTTGGCGACGGGAAGGACAGTTGGTCCGGCGGTGCCGCCTCGCCCGTACTTCCCGATGGCCGAAAGCTCATAGTTCTCAACCCCACTCACGGCAAAAACCGGCATAATGCTACTCTTATGGAGGAAGTGTGCCACGTTTTCCTCGGACACAAGCCCAGTCGGCTGGCAATCGAGAGACGCGACAAGGACGGGAACATCGTTGCCCGCGATTATAATGCCGAGATCGAAGAAGAAGCCTATGCAACCGGAGCAGCGGCGTTGGTGCCGTATCGCGGGCTAAAAAAACTTGTCGAGCAGGGCAAGACCTCGGCTGAGATCGCACGGCACTATGCGGTCAGCCGGGCGTTGATCGAATACCGTATAAAGGTGTCGCGGCTCTGGGATTTGTATAAAGAAAGTGTTTTCCGGTCTGAGAATTAGATGAACGACGCAGTTGAGCAAAATTCGACGCCTGATCCGAAGCTTACTACGGTCGACAAGCTGCGTCTGCTGCTCGACATCACCAAGAAGATCAGCCGTTCGGTAGATCTTGAAGAGGTTTTGAACCTGGTTATGGACACCCTCGGGTCGCTGCTGCCGTACGACGCGGCTGGCATCTATCTGATCGAATACGGAGCCGAAGACGGGAATCCATACATTTTTAAGTCAAAAGTAATTCGCGGTTATGAGATCAGTTTTGAGTTGATAGAGCCGAGACTGCGGCTGGGCGAAGGATTTCTCGGCCGGGTTGCTCAAACCGGCGAACCGATAATCTCACCGGATGTCAGCAAAGACCCGCGCTATTTTGCGGCAAGGAAGCCGACCCGTTCGGAGATGGTCGCTCCGATCATTTCAAACGATCGCGTCATAGGTGCGTTTGATCTGGAAAGCGACCGACTCAATGCGTACTCCGAAGACGACCTTTCGGTTTTGCAATTGCTGACATCGCAGGTCGCGATAATAATCGAGAAGGAGCGTCTGTATGAACAGGTGGTCGAGAAAAAGCGGATCGAGGCGCAGATAGAGATCGCCCGGCAAGTGCAGCTCGAACTCCTGCCCGATCACGATCCGCAGTTTGATAACTTCGATGTCAGCGCTTATATTTTCCCGACAGAAGAGGTTTCCGGCGATTATTACGACTGGGTAAAGATCTTTGACGACCAGATAGGTATTGTCGTGGCGGACGCGGTCGGAAAGGGAATTCCGGCAGCATTGTTGATGGCATTTTTGCGGGCGAGCTTACGGGCCGGCATCCAGGTGGGCTACGCACCGCATATCGCCATGTCAAAGGTAGGTAATTTGCTTTGGGATTCGACCGAGGACCATCAATTCATAACTGCTATCTACGGCATTCTCGACACCACAAACCGCACCTTTGTTTATTCGAACGCAGGCCACAACCCGCCTCTTTTAATGAAGCCCGACGGTGAATATCGCTTCGTTGAATACGGCGATACGCCGCTGGGAATGTTTGTCGACGCCCGGTATCATCAGCATTTCATAAGGTTTGAACAGGGGCAGGTGATGGTCATTTACACTGACGGCATTACCGAAGCCGCCAACGCACTCGGCGAAGAATATGGCGAGGACCGGTTCGCAAAAAGCGTTCTGGCGTGTATCGATCTGCCCGCAAAGGAAATGATCGACTTTATCCGCAAAGGTGTGGCGGATTTTACTGAGCGGAAGTTTCTGGATGATGACGGGACATTGTTTATTGTGAAGGCGGTTTGACCCGGGCAGAAACGCGAGTGTAAACGAACGTGCAGGATCTTGTATCGAAGGTTCGCCGGACCCCTGGTTGCGAAGATTGCAAGAGAGCGTTTTGCACCGCTGGACTCCGAAGGCTCGTTTCTCGTGGAGAAAGCACGCTCGTTCACACTCGCGTTTCGGCCCGTAAGCCCCGTTAAAAAAAAACGCGGTTGGCGTTCGATTGCTCGAATCACCTTCCGCGTTCCTTCAGTTGAACTAGAAATTTTTTTAGTGGGCTTGGATCGATGTGTGAAGCGTATCGCCGCCCGGTACGACCGGTGAGCGGTAGTCGCCGTAGTTTATCTTTTCGTTTTTGGTCGAAAAAGCGTAAATATCAAAGCCGTACGCATCCAGAAAATCCGTAAGCTCATTGGACCGGTTCAAATAAAGGGTTTCCGAAAAGCCAAGCTCTGCTCTTATTTCAAGCAGCCGCTCGACGACTTCGATAGGTGCGAAACACTGTGCCGGATCTTTGAATGTAGCCATATAATTTGTGCTTGACCTGATTGCCCAAAACTATGTTCGGACAACACTTTGATTACGTATGTCTTTTAAAGGTTGTTCGGCATTTTCCCGCTTCGCATGATTCCCGATTATTAGACGAAAATAAATTGATTTTTGCGCTAAATAGGCATACGATTAGGCAATCTCTTCCAAGGAAAAATATGAAAAACTCTATTTCGCGAATTGTAGGTGCTGCAATGGCGGCATTATTGTTTGTTTCTGCCGTTTCGGCTCAGAATGATGCAATCGCGTCAGCCGCAGGGGATAAATATGTGATTTCCGCTAAGGCGGGCGGAGTCAATTTCGTTGAGGGAGCAGTCGGCATCGTCCGACAGGCTGGAACGAGCGGCCTTTTGTTGAGGGGAGATAAGCTGGAGATCGGTGACCGGGTTTCAACGGGAGCTAACGGAAAGGCCGAAATCCTGCTGAATCCGGGTTCTTATTTACGTCTTGGCAGCAATTCCGCCTTCGAATTCAAGACCACCTCGCTTGACGATCTTCGGATCAAACTCGATTCGGGGAGCGGAATATTTGAGGTTTTTGCTACCGAGGACTTTAAAGTAACCGTGAATTCGCCAAAAACGAAGTTCAGCCTGATCGAATCAGGAATATACCGAATTGACGTGTCGGCCGACGGTAACGGAAAGATCGCCGTCTGGAAAGGACTCGCTCAGATCGGCAACGACGCAACGGCGATTGTCAAATCCGGACGCGAAGCTACTTTGGCGGGGGCAATATCCTCGATAGCCAAATTTGACCGGGATGATAAGGATTCTCTCGCAATTTGGAGCAAGGCCCGGGCGAAAGAGCTTGCAAAGATCAGTGGACAACTGGCCCGTAACACTATGCGGACGGCATTGATGAGAGGTTTTCTGGGCCGCGGCTGGAACATGTATGATTCGTTCGGCCTTTGGGTTTACGATCCTTTCCGCCGCAGCCACTGCTTTCTTCCGTTCGGCTACGGATGGAATTCGCCTTACGGCTACGGTTTTGGACACAGTATTGGGTATTACAATCTGCCGCCTGTCGTTTATCAACCGCCTGTTAATACGATTGGTGGATCTCAGCCGCCGAGATACGGACCGCGTGTGCCGATCGTAAAAGAATCGAGTGAGCCGCCGCCGTTTATCAGGGTTCAAGGGACAAGCGGTTCGACAGGGCGTGACTACGGTGCCGTTAAACCGGGCCGTGATGACTCATCTTACGGGTCAGAACCGATAAGGTCGTCGGGTGGTGGTTCGACCTATTCGCCGCCGGTGTCTTCCCCGCCCCCATCGGAAACGCGGGCTAACAGTCCTTCAAAACCATAGTCAATTCGAAATTAGGTTCGATACAAAGCGGGTGGCCAAAAGCCTCCGCTCTTTTATTTGAATAGGTGAACGATGGCGGCGGGGATCTCATTAGCCGGCGTTTCGGTTGAAATATAAGGCTCCAGAACAAGGAAGACCGATTGGATTCCGTTGAAAATCGTATGAAGAATTATGCAGGGAAGCAGGTTGTCCGTTCGAACGCGAATCAGCGTCAGTATGAGGCTTAACAGGGTCAGCAAAAGTATGGTTGAGAAACTGGGATAATACTGAGGAACATGTACTAGAGCGAATAGAAAGGTAACGGAAACAACTGCAAACGCAACGCCAAACGTCCGTTGGAAGGCGGAATACAGGATGCCGCGATAGATAACCTCTTCCACAAGCGGAGCGGTAAATGTGGCCATAAATGCCACGATATAAACAGCCGTTCGCGAACTCTTCAGAATCCTGATCAACTCATTCTCCTGCTCAGGAAAAACGTTGCCGACAGCCGAGGCAACAACGAGAAAGCCGCCGGCAATTACGACGTAGTGCCACCATGCCATACCGCCGGAACGCCATCCCAGTGTCTCGCGGAATGAGAATGTCCGCATCCGGGTGACGACGAACCAAGCCAGAAGAATCGTCAAAATATGCGCGGGAATTATTGCGGCGATCTGCAAAATTATCGCGGTCGGATCGGTTTTAATGAACTCGACGAGTTCCAGATTGTCCGCGTACCGGCCAGAGATCGAGAGAACATAAGGCAGCAGTAAAAGGCTCGGTACCAGCACGATCAAAAGTACGCTCGCGAACCAGGTTCCAATTGCAACGCCGGAGTTCCACGGCGGATTGTTCGGCGTCGGCTGCTCAATTGACATTGGAGCGGGCGGTTGCGGGGCTTCGAAATCTTGGTGCGTGTCTTTGATTATTTCCTGCATCGCAGGTGAGTTTAGCGAAAAGCGGCATAACTTCCAAGTTTCGGGTTTTAGGTCTTGATAGTTCGGGCAAAGCGATATAACCTAGAATCCCGTGGAGCTACACGGATCAAATCCCAAACAAATCGTAATCGCAGTAATACCCGCAAGGTACGCTTCTGTCCGGCTGCCGGGAAAACTTTTGCTTGAAATCAACGGTAAGCCGTTAATTCTGCATACTTTAGAGCAAGCCGGGAAAGCCGCGATCGTTTCGAGGGTAATAGTTGCCACCGATGACGCCCGCATATTCGATGTGGTGTCACAGAGCGGATATGAGGCTGTTATTACATCGCCGAATCACACTTCCGGGAGCGATCGTATCGCAGAGGTCGCTGAAAGTTTGCCCGAAGGATCGATAATCGTGAATGTTCAGGGGGACGAGCCGCTGATCTCGCCGGAAACGATAGAAGCCGCCGTCGAAGCTCTTATCGGCGATCCCGATGCCGATGTATCGACCACTTGCGAGCCCATCGTTAACCTTACCGATGTTTTTTCGCCAAACGTCGTTAAAGTCGTCGTGGATATCAAAGGAAACGCACTATATTTTTCAAGGTCGCCGATACCGTTTCTCCGTGATGAGGTCAACAAGGCGGGCGGGATGGAATTTGCGATAAAAGATAATCCGGCACTTTTGAATCATTTCAAGAAACACACCGGACTCTATGTTTACCGACGGGAGTTTTTGTTGAAGTACGCAAAGATGCAGCCGACGCGGCTCGAACAAAGCGAGATGCTTGAACAGCTTCGGATATTGGAAAATGGCGGGAAAATAAAGGTCGTTGAGGTCAACGAAAGCTCGATCGGAGTCGACACGGCGAAAGACCTTGAACATGTGAGGCAGGTGCTGGCTAAGGTAGAGCGTTAGAAATCGATGGGCGACTGGCTCGGAGTACTATTTTTCGTATTGCTGATAATTGGCGTTATCGCCGGCTTAAAGGCGCTTTCTAAACCGCAAACCCGTACATCGGAGGAATTCGAGCGAAACGCGGCGGAGAATACGACGATGATGGGAGCGTCGATGAATGCTCTTAACGAAATAATGAACCCGGCGGCGGCAAAGGCAAAGGAAACGATTACGCAGATAAAGGACGGGCGGTATCAGAAGAAAAAGCGGGAAGGGAAAGCTGGAGATGACGCGGAGACGGATGGACGCGGCGACGCGGAGGATACAATAAATGACTAAATATATATTCGTAACAGGCGGCGTGGTTTCGAGTTTGGGCAAAGGGCTGGCGGCGAGCTCTATTGGCTGCTTGCTCGAGGCCCGCGGGATGAAGGTTCAGATGATGAAGCTCGACCCCTACATCAACGTCGATCCGGGAACTATGTCTCCTTTTCAGCACGGCGAAGTTTTTGTTACCGACGACGGTGCCGAAACCGATCTCGATCTCGGCCACTACGAGCGGTTCACGCACGCAAAGCTCTCGCAGGCGAACAACTGGACGACGGGTCGGATCTATCTTTCGGTCATCGAAAAAGAACGCCGCGGCGATTACCTCGGCAAGACTATTCAAGTTATTCCTCATATTACAGACGAGATAAAAAAGGCGATTCGCACGGTGGCTGATGCTCACGAGCCCGACGTTCTGATCGTCGAGATAGGCGGAACGGTCGGCGACATTGAATCGCTGCCGTTTATGGAAGCGATACGTCAAGTTGGCAACGAGGAGGGGCGCGGCAACGCTATTTTCGTTCACGTTACGCTTGTTCCGTATATTGCCGCCGCCGGTGAGCTGAAGACAAAACCAACCCAGCATTCGGTTAAAGAGCTGCGTGAGATCGGTATCGCACCGGACGTTTTGCTCTGCCGTTCGGAACGCACGCTGCCGATGGACCTACGGAAAAAGATCGCACTGTTCTGCAACGTGCAGGAAAACGCCGTTATTTCCGCTCTCGACGTGCCCACGATATACGAAGTGCCGCTGGCGTTTCACGAGCAGGGTTTGGATGAGTTGATCGTCAACGACCTGCAGCTAAACGAACAGTTTCCGCACCTCGATTTGAAGAACTGGCGGGAGCTTGTTGCCACGATAAAAGATCCGACCGGCGGTGCGGTGAGGATCGCGATCGTAGGAAAATATGTTGAGCTTGAAGATTCGTATAAGTCGTTACGTGAGGCGTTGACGCACGCCGGGGTCGCCAATAACCTTCGCGTTAATGTTGCCTGGATTGAGTCGGAAAATCTTGTTAAGGAAGGCTACGAAGCGGAGTTGCAGGATTTTGACGCGATACTCGTTCCCGGAGGTTTTGGTAAACGCGGCATTGCCGGAATGCTAAAGGCGATCAAGTATGCCCGCCGGTCGGGAACACCATATTTTGGCATATGCCTGGGAATGCAGACGGCTTGTATCGAATTTGCACGCGATGTCTGCGGTCTGCGCGACGCGGATTCGACCGAATTTTACGAGGAAACGCCCTTCCCTGTCATTTTCAAACTTCGCGATCTGGTTAACGTCGATGAGCTCGGCGGCACAATGCGGCTTGGCGAATGGGCGTGTAAACTGAAGGAAGGTTCGCTTGCCCGCGAAATTTATAACGGTGTCGAAGAGATTGGCGAACGCCATCGGCATCGGTTCGAATTCAACCCGGAATATCGCGGGTTGCTTGAAAAAGAAGGACTTGTCATTAGCGGCGTGTCGCCCGACGGCAAGTTTGTCGAGATGATCGAGCTAAAACGCGATGTACATCCTTATTTTGTTGCGTGCCAGTTCCACCCGGAATACAAATCGAAACCGCTTGACGCACATCCTTTGTTTACTTCGTTTGTAAAAGCGGCGTGGGAAAATAGGTTAAACAGCGAAAATCTGCAGCATGATGTGACGAGTGACAAGCAGCCGCAGACGCAGAACGTCGAGTCGTTCAAGGAAGCAAACTGATCCTTTGAGAGGTTTTGTCGCGAGACGATATGCGTGTAATTGTACTGACGCGTGGTGGTGCGGAACTGGTATTAGAAAAGCTCGCGGCTCTCGATAATATTGAGATTCTCGGCGTCTTCATTGAACCAGTCGTGCAACCACGGCGCGGTTTTGTTGAGAAGGTTCGGCGCTCGATAAAATATGACGGCATTTTAGGGACAGCGAAAAAGCTAATTCCCCAGAAGAATGAGGCTGAATCGGGCGCTGACGGTGTGGTTGACCGAATGATTCTGGTGGCGGCAAGATCGGGTCTAGAGGTCTTTGAGGTCGACGACTTTCACTCACATACTTCGCGTGAAGCGATGGGAAGGCTAGATGCAGATCTTGGTGTGATTTACGGCACGAACATTATTAAAGAAAGCGTGTTTTCGATCCCCAGACTTGGCTCGATAAATCTTCACCAGGGCTTGGCACCCTACTACCGCGGAGGTCCGCCGATCTTTTGGGAATTGTTTAACGGTGAGAAAGAGGTCGGCATCACAGTTCATTTTGTGGCGCCGAAGGTCGATGCGGGCGATATTATTCTGCAAAAGAGGCTGCCGCTCGAATATGACTATGCTTGTTTTCCGAATTTTGAGGAATTCATCTCGAGGTTCAAATCCGGCTTGCAGGAGGTCTCTGCAGATTTGATTGTGGAGGCGGTAAATTTGATTGCGTCGGGCGATTTGGTAAGAATTCCACAGGACATATCTAAAGGAAAGCGGTACCGCCTTCCGGTTAAGAGTGAAAAGGATGAAATGCGGCGGCGTTTGAAGGAGCGAATGAATCGAGGTCGGAATGCTAAAGACTAGGGCCTTGAATCTTCTTACGCGGGCGAACGCCTTTGCTCCCTTTCGTTTCCTGAATCGGCATAGGTTTCCTATCCTGATGTACCACCGCTTTAGCCGGAATGAGGAATTCGGCAAGACCTCGCAGGCGACATTCGAATCTCACCTGAATTATCTGACCAAACATTACGAGATTATCTCGCTCGACGAGTTGATTGAATATAGATTTAACAGCAGACCTGTTCCGCCGCGTTCTGCCGCAATAACTATCGACGACGGCTATCGGGATTTTTACGACGTAGCGTTTCCTGTTTTGAAAAAGTTCAATGTCCCGGCAACTTTTTACGTGGTTACGAGTTTTGTCGATGGCAAGAACTGGATATGGACCGACAAAGCCCGTTATATTCTGGGGAATACGTCGGTTGAACGGTGCGAATTTATGGTCGGTGCGAAGAAAATAGAATCAAGGTTGAGTGATATTGAGTCGCGATTGGTAGTGGCGGGATCTATAAACTCGGAGCTAAAGAAAATGGCTGATGAAGAGAAAGATTCCATGCTGCTAGAGCTTGCATCTCAGATGAACGTGACGATACCAGGTCTGCCGTCCGATGATTTCAAAGCGCTCGGATGGGATGAGGCACGTACAATGCTGAACCATAAGATCGACATCGGCTCGCATACCGCAAATCATCCGATCCTGACAAATGTCAGCGAAGATGTGCTGGAAATGGAACTGCGAATTTCAAAATTGACGCTTGAAGAAAAGCTGCAACAGGAGTCTGTCCATTTTTGTTATCCGAATGGAAACGTTTCGAAACGTGAGCGTGATGCCGCCGAAAACGCCGGATATGCGTCTGCGGTTACGACTGAGCTTAGATTGTGCGAAAATGAGGGTGATACGTTTTTGCTTCCTCGAATCGACGCCGAACCGGAAATGCACAGGTTTGTGCAGGCGACCAGCGGCTTTGATCGACTGAAAAGGTAATTGAATTATGATTAGACGATTTTCGAGTTCCAGAATTCTCGCGGCCTCGCTGATGGCAATTCTTTTGCCCATCACCGGATTTTCACATGAATACTTTTTCGAGCCGGAGAGCTTTTTTATTCAGGTAAATCAAAAGATCGACCTGCGGCTTTTCGTTGGTGATGGTTTGAAGAAAGAGGAAGAACGTCCGTTTCAGGCAGAGAAGACCTCATCGTTTCGTCAGTATTTTGGCCAGACCGGTGCAGACGCCAAGAATAATACGGATAATTCGATGCCGTTTTACAGCTATACCTCCGGCTCCGAGGGAAATCATTTGTTCACGTTGGAGCGGAATTGGTCGTACATCAAGCTCGAACCGAAAAAGTTTGATGACTATCTTCGAGAAGACGGTATGGAATACATTATCGCCGAGCGGGCAAAGCTGGGTGAAAGCCTAAAGGAAGGCCGCGAGCGTTACAGCCGTTTTATCAAGCTGCAAGTCGGCGAAAAGCGTGACAAGACCTTCAAAGAGAAAACCGGCCTGAAACTTGATATCACACCGCTGGAAAACCCTTATTCGAAAAAGCCGGGCGATACGCTTGTTTTTCAGGTTCGATTTGACGGCAGGCCATTGGCAGACAGAACGATCTTTGCCGATAACCGTGATGGCGAAACATTTTCCAAGCAGCGATTCGTGACGGATAAAGCCGGAAAAATCACCGTTAAACTAAATAGCAAAGGTACGTGGTTAGTTCGAATGGTCGTTATGCAAAGATGCAAAGCCGATTGCGGCGAGGCGGACTGGGAGAGTTTTTGGGGAGCGTTTAGTTTTGGTGTGAGGTAGGTCGGAATTCAAACAGGATGAGCAGGATTGGCGGGATTATAGTATCCTGAATATTCTGTAAATCCTGTTATTTCTTGTTCAAAATGATAGAAATTGCTTCATTCAAGGTTGGCGGTCTGACATTTGGTGACGGACGGTTAGCGTTCCTTCTCGGCCCGTGCGTGGTCGAATCGGCGCAGCATGCGCTGTTTATGGCGCAGGCGATAAAGGACATCTGCGCCAATGTCGGTGTCGATTTTGTTTATAAATCTTCGTTCGACAAGGCAAACCGGAGTTCGATCGAGAGTTTTCGCGGGCAGGGAATGGAGTTCGGGCTTGAAGTGCTGGCGCAGGTCAAGGCTGAGATCGGCGTGCCGGTGATTACAGATATTCACGAGCCGTGGCAGGTGGAGAAAACTGCGGAGGTCGCCGACATTTTGCAGATACCGGCGTTTCTTTGTCGGCAGACAGACCTTTTGGTCGAGGCAGCAAGATCAGGCAAGGCGGTAAATGTTAAGAAGGGGCAGTTTCTGGCTCCGTGGGATGCGAAGAATATTGTCGATAAACTTCGGGAAGCGGGCGGCGAGAAGATACTGTTGACCGAACGCGGGGCAAGCTTTGGTTACAATAATCTTGTAGTCGATCTGCGAAGCTTTCCGATAATGCGTGGCTTTGGCGTGCCGGTCGTTTTTGATGTCACGCATAGTTTGCAACTTCCAGGAGGATTAGGAAAAGCAACGGGTGGGCAAGGCGAATACATCGAACACTTCGCAAGAGCAGGGGTAGCCTGTGGAGTGGACGCGGTTTTTATGGAGGTCCACGACAATCCGGCAAAGGCTCCTAGCGACGGGCCGAACCAGTTGCCTCTCGGTCGATTGGAAAAATTGCTCAGCAAACTCAAACAGATTCACGAACTTATTCAACTGGATTAAACCGCCGAGACGCAAAGACGCAGAGATGAAAACAACGTACCGGGCAATTTTTATTTTTATACTTTTTTCTTTTACAATGTCCGCGTCTGCCCAGACAGACGCGCGTATCTCCGCGACCTGGCAGGTGCAGAAATATGACATCAACGCCACTTTACCGCAGAGCGACACTGACAGAAATCTTCTTGTAAAAGCGAAGATCGACATAAAAAATGTCTCGAACATTCCAGCGTCAACATTGACCCTGCGCATAGGATCGAGTGCTGAGATTACGGCCGTTAACATTAATGGAGCATCTGTCGATTTTACAAAGGGCGAGGAAAAAATAAACTCGGCGGTCAGCCTGCAGCGGATCGTATTGCGAATTCCATCGGTGCAGCCGAAGGGAACAGTTTCTGCCACGGTCGATTATAAATTCAACGTTAAGGACAATTCCGGATTGAACGCGATATCGCCCGCCGGATCGCAGTTTCTGCCGACATCTTTTTGGTATCCGACGCCGAATAGCTGGTATTTTGCACGCGGTGCGGATTTTGCTCCTGTCCGTTTGCAGGTTCAGGCCGGGGGTCAAACTATCGTATCGTCCGGTGCCGAGGCCGCTGGTGCGTTCGATCAGAAACTGAACGGACAGCCGTTCTTTGTGACCGGAAACTGGGATTCGATCAATGCCGGCGGCGTTACCGTCATGATCCCGAAAGGTGCCGGAGTTGAGGAGCAAAAACGGGCTGCAGAGCTTGCGGCAATCGCTTCGGAGGCGAAGGCCTTTACCGCCACATTACTCGGTACGGCATCGGACGTTCCGATTCGCGTTTTAACGGTCAAACGCGGCGGCGGTTTTTCGGGCGGCGGAACAATTTTTGTCGATGATGCGGTGCTTCGGCGGAGCAAGATCGATTCGCAGACCGCGATGAACATTGCGGATGGGATGGCGAAGTTATGGCTTGGAAATACTGTCGCGGTAAATGGCGATGGCTTTGGCGTGATTCGCGAAGGCCTTGCGAAGTTTATCGCGACACAGTTTATCGAGAGCAAATATGGCAAGGATGTTGCCGATGTCGAACGTTTGCGGCAGCGAACGGCATATGCGGCGGTTGCGAGGCGTGATTCGCCGCTGAATATAGCGTCGCCCTTAGACGACTATTATTACGCCGAGGTGGGCAACAAAGGAGCCATGATCTGGCGGCTGATGGCGAAAAAGGTCGGACAAAATGAGATGTTCTCGTCAATAAAGGCGGCGATGCAGGACGGCACTTTCACATTGACCGAGTTCCGAACAGCGAACTCCGCAAACAAGGAATTTCTGGATTACGTGTTCGATCAGATCACGGACACGAATCTGCTGGTCGGTTTGCCGCAAGTTGCCGGCGGGGAGTCGAAGGTCGCTCTGGCGAACACAGGCGGCATCGATGTGACTATCAATGTTACGGCCGTGCTTGCGAACGGCGAGCGTATGTCCGCTCCGACAACGGTCCGCGCAAAGAGTTTTGGTGACGTTGTCTTTAAGACCGCCAACAAGATCAACCGTGTCGAAATCGATCCCGAAAAGTTTTACCCGCAGACCGAATATTTCGACGATGTCGTCCCTCGCGAAGTGACCGACAACGATCTTCTGCTGGCCGTGAAGCGTTCTTTCGATAAACAGGGATATCCGGCCGCCGAGGCAACCGCCCGGACGGTGTTACGCGAAGTCCCCCGATTTGATGACGTTCGCATCTTTCTTGCTCGATCGCTGCTTGCCCAGAATAAGATCACAGATGCCGAGCGGGAATTCCGTTCTGTTTTAGATGAAAAGCTTCCGGCTTCGCGAAGTTTGGCCTGGGCAAACGTCGGGTTGGGCGAGATCGCTGCTAAAGGCGGGCAGACGGCGCAGGCGGTGAAGTTTGCCGAAGATGCGATCAAGGCAGATGCCGAATATGGTGCAAGCCTTGCCGCGCGAGCGATCAGAAACCGGTTGAATGCCGCATCCGGCTCAGATGAATCCGTCAAAGCGTTTTTCGCGCAGTTCGACAAAGCAGCGATATCTAACAGAAAGGCGGAGCTCGACGCTATGGCGGTCGGAGGTGATGTAACGAAGTTTACATCGGGCATTTCAGGCCAGACCGTCGAATGGAAAACACAAGTTCTTCACGTCGACAAAATTGACGCAAACAACGTCTGGGTGGAGGCTACTCTGAGTATCAAACTTCTCAATCGCGAACCCGAAACGGGACCAGCGGTTTTTCGGCTTGCTAAGATCGGGTCGGGATGGCGGCTGAGCTCGGTGGATATTTTTGAGGTGAGATAAGCCGCATTTGACGACACGGGCAGAAACGCGACCGTAAGGAAGCGTGCTTGACGCGGCAACGATTCACGCGACATTCCGCACGCTCGTTTACACTCGAGTTTCTGCCCGTATCTAAAGTATGACCGACGACGCAATGCTTTCACGTGCACGTGACATAAAACTTCTGCTGATGGACTGTGACGGCGTTCTCACGGATGGTCGTCTTTATTTTTCGGAGCGCGGCGAGGAAATGAAGGTGTTTCACGTCCGCGATGGGCAAGGCCTTGTGATGTGGCATCAGGCAGGTTTTCGTTCGGGTATCATTACCGGCCGAGGTGCTGAGGCCATAATTCGAAAGCGTACGGATGAACTCGGCATCCATTACCTAAAGGCGAGATCCGACGACAAGATCAGGGACTTTGAGGAGATTCTTGCCGACGCCGGCGTGACTTCAGAGGAAACTGCCTTCATTGGTGACGACATCGGCGATCTTGGGCTTCTACGAAAGGTTGGCCTGTCGGTCGGCGTTGCCGATGCTGTCGATGAAGTGCTGGCCTCCGTGATGTACGTGGCGAAAGCGACCGGCGGCAACGGAGCGGTTCGCGAGGTTACCGATTTGCTTTTGAAATCAAGGGCCTAGGTTAGTCGGTGTACTAGGAGCGATTTTTATAGTGTTTGAATGAGATTAAGAAGTTTTTCGAACTTGCCGTCTTCTACGCTTGACAAATATTTGGTATGCGTAGAGAATCATTAATTGCCTCTCAAGCAAGGTATTTAACAAGGATTTAACGAACGTTAAAAGAACATTGCTGAGTGTGCTTGACAAGCTGGTTTGCTTCTGTATAATCAGTAGTTTCGCTCCAAGGTGGGAAGCGAGCAAAGAAGTTGATATTTGAAAACTAGATATGTGAGTCCATGTGTTAATTCATATAGAACAACAAAAAGTCCAATAAGCTTCGGTTTATTGGCAACGATGAACTAGGAAACTAACGAGAGTTTGATCCTGGCTCAGAATCAACGCTGGCGGCGTGCCTCAGACATGCAAGTCGAACGATTAAAGCTCTCTTCGGAGAGTGTATAGAGTGGCGCACGGGTGAGTAACACGTAAGTAATCTACCTTTGAGTGGGGAATAACAGTCGGAAACGACTGCTAATACCGCATAATGCAGCGGCACCGCAAGGTGACAGTTGTTAAAGGAGTAATTCGCCTGGGGAGGAGCTTGCGGCAGATTAGCTAGTTGGTAAGGTAATGGCTTACCAAGGCTACGATCTGTAACCGGTCTAAGAGGACGGTCGGTCACACTGACACTGAATAACGGGTCAGACTCCTACGGGAGGCAGCAGTCGGGAATTTTGGGCAATGGGCGAAAGCCTGACCCAGCAACGCCGCGTGAAGGATGAAGTATTTCGGTATGTAAACTTCGTAAAAATAGGAAGAATAAATGACGGTACTATTTGTAAGGTCCGGCTAACTACGTGCCAGCAGCCGCGGTAATACGTAGGGACCAAGCGTTGTTCGGATTTACTGGGCGTAAAGGGCGCGTAGGCGGCGTGACAAGTCACTTGTGAAATCTCCGGGCTTAACTCGGAACGGTCAAGTGATACTGTTGTGCTAGAGTACAGAAGGGGTAATCGGAATTCTTGGTGTAGCGGTGAAATGCGTAGATATCAAGAGGAACACCAGAGGCGAAGGCGGATTACTAGGCTGATACTGACGCTGAGGCGCGAAAGCTAGGGTAGCAAACGGGATTAGATACCCCGGTAGTCCTAGCCCTAAACGATGAATACTTGGTGTCTGGAGTTTAATTCTCTGGGTGCCGTCGCTAACGTTTTAAGTATTCCGCCTGGGGAGTACGCACGCAAGTGTGAAACTCAAAGGAATTGACGGGGACCCGCACAAGCGGTGGAGCA
>JANNST010000049.1:0-9060 GCA_031402865.1 Chloracidobacterium sp.
CAAAACCACAACCGAATTCGGCCTCATCGCCCTCGCCCACAACCTCCAAAGATTCAGCACCAACCACTAAACCACCCTGCCCAAATCTGACAACAAAAAAAGAGGCCGCCCGAATCACTTTTCAGACGACCTCTTTTTCATTGAAAGATCGGAGTCGGTTCTTCATCGTTGACTCTTCCAAACAACCAGAATCCGAAAGCAAGCAGACCGAAAATAAAAGTGCAAAGGATAAAAAATGCCATCAGCAGATTCACCATGATCAAATCCCATTCAAGGCAGCCCTCGAAGAATACGTCTCGCCATGATGGGTCTAGATGAATGCAGTGAAAAGAGCTGGCCGTGTACAAAAGAGCCACGAAAAAAACCGAGAACGCGGTAGCGATTGTAGACGCCAGTCTGAGATTTGCAATCATGTCTTCCAGCCAGAACAATAGCGCAAGTCCGACGCAGAGACAAGGTTTTTTTGCGAGTTCCCCAACGGCGGCGCCTTTTTTTTCATCGTCCGCACACAACAATTCATGTCATAGCAATCGGGTCAGACGTGCGATTCTGCGATTCTTGTCCCTGAAGGGGACGGATAGAGAAAGAATGGGGTCAGACCTGCGATTCCGCGATTCCAGAGACATCCAAAGAATCGCAATATCGCAGGTCTGACCCTCAGTTTTGTGACCCACAGTTTTGTGGCCTGATTTGCATTTGGTTCAATTGTCACTGAGGCGGCAAGATATTTTGTCACAAAAATACAGTGGGCGGTGTTCCTAACTTAAATGGAGGAATAACGTTATGAGAGTTCTATTGGGCGTATTTTTTCTTGCAGGTTGTTTGTCGTTTCCCTCAAACATTTCCTTTGCCACAAATGATGACGACTGTATGTGTATTTCATCCGCGGCTGTACAAAGATATTGCGAGCAGGAAAAATCTAGCGTTCCGAAAAGTGAATATCGGATCAACCAGGAAGCAATTGCCCGGCGCGACATTCAAAAGCTAATTAATCGAAGCCTCGAGGCCGATCTGGCGAAAGACGAGGCAGCTCGAAGCTCTATCGAAAGCGAAGATTTTACTATCAAAGAACTGGATGGAAAAGTTTACAAAAAAAAAGAAGCTTCTAATATCGGAGCGAGTGCTAATAATTATCAGGGAATCCTGCGAATCAGCGAAGATACCATAATTAATGTCGAATGCCTTACCCTCAAAGGAAAAGAGGCGACTGTCTATACCAATCAACATTTTGTCCGATACGTTCCCGACCGCAAGGACGAAAGCCCGCACGAATTAATTACAAATATTATCCACCGCGAAACCTGGATTTTCACCGAACAAGGTTGGAAGATGAGATACCTTGAGGAACTGGAGCGCGGAAATACATATCTGGACGGAAAGCTCTACAACCCTAGTTGATAACGAATTGAAGCTTTTGCAAATCAAATCGGAAATCAAATCAAAGTCACGGTAAATCGGGGCGGGCCGTGCGTTTCTGCGATACTATTGGCGGCTTCGCCGCTCTATTTGCGGTGAAGCTCTGCTTCACCGGCGAGCCATAAAGCCTTCTGCGGCTATGCCCCCCGTTTAACCCGCGAAAATAAGCGGCGGCACAGCAGCACGGATCAAGTTGAGCCAAGGCCGGAAAAGCATAGCTTTTCCGCAAATAAATGGGCATCGCCCGCTGACGGAGCGATGGTTCCCGTCATTTTCTTGACAATCCCGGCATCTGGCGATGCGGGCTGCGAGTATCTCACCATTTTCGACAGCTGGGTGCTCTCAATCGAATTTCGGCTCCCCCGATGCCTTGACATTTGCTCAAATGAGCGTAATTTAGTCAAACCCAACCTAATCCGCAGTTTTGTCGACCCCACCGATTTCTAACCGGCATAGTCATATCTTGGGTTCGGGCCGACAGGCCAATTCCAAATCAAAAGCTACTAGAGGAGCGACAATGAAAAAAACTATTCTGACCCTACTTTGTACATTTATTTTCGCTATCGGCGCACAGGCACAGGCACAGACGCCGACAGCGACGCCAGCGGTTTCTACACCCGGCGGCGTAACGCGTGTAACCTATTTTGACGTCTTGCCGGGAAAGACGAACGACTTTACGACCTTCATTCGTACCCACACCATCCCCATCATGGAGGAACAGAAGAAACAGGGACTGATCGTTGGCTATGGCTACTTTACCAAGCCCACGACCGACGGCCCGGGCGACTGGGACCTGGGTCTGCTCGTCTCGTACAAGAACTATGCGGACGCGGTCGATTTTAATGCAGAAAGAAATGCTAAATTCGATGCGATCGGCCTCGCCCATTACGGTACGGCCGATGCGAGAACCAAGGCCAATGATTCGCTGAATGGAATGCGAACCGTGACCTCGGGTTATCTCGTCAGAGGAGTGACATTTAACCCAATGCCGAAGTAATGCCCTCACAGGGCATCGCAACGAGTGAAGGCTTCGTCTCCGGACGAAGTCTTCATTGGTTAAGCACGTAGGGCTAAATCGAGGTCAGGTACGCGATCCTCGCCGCAGTGCAACCATAGGTCATTGCGTCAGGCGTGCGTTTCTGCGATTTTCCTGCGTTCGCGGCTTTGCCGCCCTATTTGCGGTGAAGCTCGGCTTCACCGGTGAGCCATAAAATTCCTCTGCGGCTATGCCGCCGTTATACCCGCGAAATGAGCGGCGGCACAGCCGCAGGGATCAGTTTGAGCCAAGCCGGAAAAGCACAGCTTTTCCGCAAATAGACGGGAGTAGCCCGAAGAAAAGGCGACGAATATTTGGAGCGGATGCTATAATTTTTGGCATGACCCAGCCAAAAGCGACAGCGGAAGTTTTTTGGACGGCGTTTCAGGCGATGGAACCGGCCGAGCGCGAGGCTTTTATTGGAAAGCTGATGAGGGATAAAAATCTCGCCGAAGATCTGCGATACGCCGCCGTCATCCAAAAACGAAAGGGCGAGCCGACCGTTTCGCTCGACAATTACCTTACCAAGCGCTCGCCGAAAAAATAGATGGCCTATCGCATCGACCTCACCAAATCGGCCGTCAAGGAACTCGAACGTCTTGCAGCCAAAACGCACGACAAAATAATCCAGCATCTAGTAGAACTCGAACAAAATCCCAGAACACCGGGAGCCGAAAAACTTACGGGCATGGACGCCTACAAACTTCGGGTCGGCAACTACCGAATTGTCTACGAAATAAACGATACCGAAAAGACCGTCCGCGTCGTTATGGTGGACGACCGTAAACAAGTCTATCAACGGCTTCGACGAAAGAAGTAACTGTCCTTTCGGCTTTGCCGCTCTATTTGCGGTGAAGCTCTGCTTCACCGGGGAGCCATAAAATTCTTCTGCGGCTATGCCGCCGTTCCACCCGCAAAATGATCGGCGGCACAGCCGCACGGATCAAGTTGAACTGGGCCGGAAAAGCGCAGCCTTCCCGCAGATAGACAGGCATAGCCCAAATTTTTCTTCCCCGAAGGGCACATAGCCACGTCGTTTACGGCGTTTACGGCGTGGTATCTGCTGGCAGTTAGATAAAAACGGGCGTTTTAACGTCCTTACCAACTCCGGCTTAAGCCATTAGGAAATAAGCCTGTTGAAACGGGCTAAAAATCATAACCACAACCCTGACCACGCCCTAAAGAACGTGGCTATGTGCCGCGAAACGCGGAAGAGTCCGCAAAGCTCTGTTACAAAAATTCCGTCGGCCCGAGGCGGGTGCTGGTAATGCCTAAACTGTCACGGACGGATTTGATCTTAATGCCTTTCCTGTCGAATTTGTACCAGGCCTTTTGCCTGCCCGTGTCGTTATCTTCGGCCTCGATGAATATCTCTTCGCTGGAACTGTTAAAGCCGCGCTTCAGGTCATAGACCGAAACACGCTCGGGGCCGTGTTTCAACTGCGGAATGCGGACTGCGGATGGCGGATCTTCGACGCCCGAAGTGATCTGGGTTGATAGCCGGATCGCTTTCGCTTCGCCGTCTTCGGCACGGATATATTGTAATGCCGACCTAACAGGAATGATGTTAGACTTGATGCGCCGCCGGGGTTCGCCTTAAAAAATCCATATTGAACTTCGGCCAATTGGAGGTTCTCGTGCTAATTAGATCACTCGCTTCTATCCTGATCGTCGCTTCATCTTTCGTTATCGTAACCGGGCAGGCTCCGGATGCTCAGAAAAAGGACCCGGACAAGGCCGCAAAGACATCCACAACGGGAACCGAAAAGCTGCGGGACATACCCATGCCCGGCGGTGTCAACCTGCAGTTCCTCATTAGAGAGCTGGCTAGAGATATGGATCTCAACGTCTTGTTTGATCCTGAATCGAGGCTCGAAGGCCGCGTCGTAAGAATTGAGCTGAAGAATGTAACTGTAGCGGAGTCGCTGAACTATATTCTCCGGCAGGAAGGCCTGATCTCCGAGGAGGCAGGGCCTAAGACGATAATGGTGGCGACCCGATTACGAGCAACATCGATTCCTCAGATCGGCGTCGGTGTTACGCCGCTTACTGCGCAGCTTGCCCAATATTTTGGCGTCGAACGGGGATTACTCATCAACGACGTTCGCCTCGATTCGCCCGGCTCGAAAGCGGGACTCAAGGCCGGAGATGTGGTTCTCGAGATCGACGGTGAACCTGTTCGCGCAGGTTTCGCTCGGATGCGCGCCATCGACAACAAGAAAGAGGGTGATATCACCCTGAAGATCGTACGTGACCGCAAAGACATGACCGTGACCGTAACCCTTCAAAACACTTCGCCCTAACGCCGGCCCTTCGACTGTACTGCTGATATTCCAAAATATCGCCGGGCTAACATTCTAGAACGGGACAGGGTCGGGCGCACATTACGCAACGTTCGCTGAACATAATCCATTTATGAAGCTAAAACATTATACAAAACTAGCAGCTTTTACATTCGCAATCGGTTTTCTGGGTATCGGCATTGCCTACGCACAGACGGCTAATACATACGGCGGCGGATACAGCACGGGTTACGGCACTGTTTACGGCTCGTTCGGCCAGGCGATGGCGACGCAGAACATTTACAACACCATGCAGATGCAGATGCGCAAAACGATGATGCGTAATGCCATGATAAAAAAATGGGGCCTCGCCGCGGTCGAGAAAGCCGAACGCGAAGCCGGCTCCGGTCCGTCATCCAGTGCAAAAACCAAAGGTTCGGCCGCATCGCCAAAGATCGTCGTTTCGCCGCCGCCGGTAGTGCGAAACCATGGAGTGTTTCGCCCCGACGCCACGGTCGATACCGGCAAGGCACTGACCGACGCCCTTGCCGATACGCCTGAAGAAAAAGCGCTGATAAAACAGATTTACACAGCCACCAAAGCCGCCTACGAAAAGGAAGCCGCCGCAAGGGGCTGGAAAAACAATATCGCCGCCGGGCTGACCTTCTTTACCATTACCGCAATGACGGTTTATCGCGATGCCGAAGAGCCGGGCAACGAAGCCATAGTGAACTATTTCAAGCTCGTGAATTCAGGTCTCGACGAAACGCCGGAGTTCGCAACCGTCGCGAACAAAGACAAGCAGGGCTACAACAACATGCTCATCGGTTTCAGCGGCCTGCTGCTCGCCGGCTATTCCGAAGGCAAACAAACGGGCGATGCCGACACCCTCGCCAACTACAAAAAACTTGCGGGAATGTTGATCGAAATGGTCCTAAAAACTAGCCCGGATAATCTTCGCGTTGAGAACAATCAGATAGTGATGAAGTAGATACGACGCCGCTCGAATTTTATAAAAGGCTAATATGTTAAAACTCAATCTCGCGCGAATGTTGAAAGAAATTCGGACAAATCCGTGTAAAATTATATTGTGGAACTCCAGCAATCCTCGAAATACTCTAATGTCTACATCAAAATTAGGCTCCTTTCTTCCATTGGTTCTCGTTTTCCTATGTGGAGCCGTGCTTTCAACTCCGGCTCAGAAGGATAAGGAAACGAAAGCACCCAAATCTCCCTTGATCGTCAAATCGAACTTGCTCGTTGTCGATCCGACCGGCCAGTATGCGGTCGATATCAACCAGTCGGAGATAAAAGTACTCGAAAACGGCGTGGAGCAGAAGGTCACTTATTTCGCGAAAAAGGACCCGGGTTTGAATTTGGCAATTGTTGTCGACAACACCGGCTCGATGCGAGAGCGGCTCAATATGGTGATCAAGATCGGTAAATTGATGGTGAACAATCTCGCCGAAAAGGATGAAAGCACGCTGATTCGGTTTGTCAGCAGAGAGAAAATTACGATTGAGCAGCCTTGGACATCTAACAAACAAATGATGTACGAAGTTCTGGACAACCTCTTTGTCGAAGGTGGTTACTCCGCCATTGCCGATGCGCTTTACCTGGCGGCCGAAATGACGGTAAAGCGTGATAGCGAAGCGAAATCAAAACGTAGTGCGATCTTTATGATCACGGACGCTGAGGAGCGCGACAGCTATTACGAGCTAAAAGAAGCCCTCAAGCATTTCGAAAACACCGATGTGCAGGTTTTTGTCCTCGCGTTTACGGGTGATCTGACCGACAAACCAACCCAAAGAAATAACTACAAGAGAAACGGCAAAACGAACGCCGAAAAATTTGCCCGGAGCATTTCCGCCAATACTTTCGGAGTCGCACATGTATTCGGCGGCCCTTACACCGACGAAAATCTTCTCTCAGCCTTAAAATCGGTCATGATCGAGCTACGCTCGCAATACGTTATCGGTTATACGCCGAACGACCGTGATAAAGACACCGTTCGCAACCTAAGCGTCACCATTGCCGACGGAGCGAAGGGAGAAAAACGCAAAGCCGTAACTCGCGAACGCGTTTTTCTGCCCGTGGACTAATCATGTCGCGAACCGTTTCGGGCGGAACACTTCGGTCGTTTGGTTACTACAGGTACCCGCACAGGTCTTTGACACCAGTATTTCCGCCGCAAAAGACGAGCACGAGTTTGCTGTCGGCGTTGAAATTCTCTTTTAGCCGGACGGCGGCGGCGAGTGTGCATGCGGCGGCCGGTTCGGTTATCACTTTGAGGCGTTCGAGGATAAATATCATTGCCTCGACCGCTTCGGAATCGGGCACGACCGTCACGCTTTCGAGCAGCCGCTGTGTCAATTCCAGGGTCGAATCGGCGACCGCCGGAGCACCGAGCGTTTTTGCTATCGATGTGATCGCCGCCAGCTCAACCGGCCGGCCCGCTTCCCAAGCCTGAGACATTGCGTCGGCCCCGACCGTCTCCACGCCCCAGGCTTTTATTGCGGGATTCGAGCTCTTCATCGCCAAGGCAACGCCGCTCGCCATTCCGCCGCCGCCGATGCTTACGATCACGTCGGTTGCGTCCGGCAGGTCCTCAATTATCTCAAGTCCGACAGTGCCCTGCCCCGCAATAACGAGCGGATCGTCAAAGGGATGGACGAAGATCATACCTTCGGATTCGTAGCGTTTGATCTCGGCAAAGGCCTCGCCGATCGTCGGCCGCAGATCGACTGTCGCACCGTATCCGCGGGTCGCCTCAAGGTAAACCGCAGGTGTATTTTCAGGCATCAAAACGACGGCCTTGACGCCGAGTACACTCGCGGCATATGCAACCGCTTGAGCATGATTCCCGCCGCTAACCGCGACTACACCTCGCGAGCGTTCGTCGTCCGAAAGGCCGAGCATCTTGTTAAAGGCACCACGCACCTTGAAAGCACCGGTCTTTTGAAAGAGCTCGTACTTGACGAAAACGTTCGTACCAAGATAGCGGCTGAGCGAATCGCTCCGTTCGAGCGGCGTTCGTTTTATGTAAGGAGCGATCCGCTCGCGGGCGTCTTTGATCGAAGAAATGTCCATAGTTCGTTGATTAACCTAGCGTTCGGAAGTCAATATGGATACGATTAGACGCTAATTTTAGCACAACAGCTTTTAGAAGCGTGTGTTCGCGGGCGGGAAGAAACCGGTCGCCTCCCACACCCCGTCAGCAAAACGCTGCCACCCCTCCTCAGGTAGGAGGGAGCAAGTCTCGCGGTTCTGATATGACGCATCTTGCCGAAATCATCGCCGCTAGATACGATGTAAACAATGGATCAACAAGAGCTTATGACCGCTGCGGACATTCACGCGTTTGGGGTCGAAATAGTGTTTAAGCAGCTTGAAAAAGACGGCTGGGTGATCGAATCGGCGGATGTGCTGGCGGATATCACGACCGAGCCGCAGATCGTTGCTGAAAAGGAAGGCGAGCGGGCTTTCTTTGTTGTTCGTACGGGCCTGCATCCGGGCCGAGGCCGCTTTGAAGAAGGTCAGGAAGGCTTTAACAACCTCGTTCACCATGCCGCGTCACACGGAGCAACGTGCTATTTTGCAAGCGTCGGTATTGCCAATTCTCAAGGCAAGACTGAGGAAGAGATGTCGGTTCCGGTCAAAGGTGTAGCTTACAACGTCGTGTTCGACGGCCTCGTAAAAATGGAGCTTCCTCAATGAACAAAACCTGACCGCCGTATCGAACGAAAGATCAACACCCGAAGCAAGCGCAAGGAAACGGCTAGTCGCTTCTCTTCAAAAAACCAGCCGTTCCCTTTTTACTCCACACCAAAAGGTATGGAATTTTGTCCTATTTTTCTAACTAAAATGCACAATAAGGGTAGTTTTCCGAGAAACTTTGTCGAAGACGAAAGAAATTGATATATGATTGCGTCCTGTCATCCAAATTGAGAGCTATCCGTACCAGACGGGTTCAATCGCGGAACGACAAATTTAATCGAGCGAGGGAGAATTAAATATATGGCTGACGAAAATAAATGTGGGCACTCAATGTGTGATTGTCCGGTTTCGGGTGATGCAAAGTATTGCAGCGATCATTGCAAAGATGCGGCGGACCAGGACATAGTTGAAATTGCCTGCGATTGCGGGCATCCGGGCTGTGCGTAATTACCTTATATCAGGTAATAAAAAAGAGGTCGTCTGAAAAGTGATTCGGGCGGCCTCTTTTTTTGTTGTCAGATTTGGGCAGGGTGGTTTAGTGGTTGGTGCTGAATCTTTGGAGGTTGTGGGCGAGGGCGATGAGGCCGAATTCGGTTGTGGTTTTGTTTA
>JANNST010000050.1:0-14000 GCA_031402865.1 Chloracidobacterium sp.
ACAGGTAATCGCCAAACCGGGCACGATCACGCCGCACACGAAGTTCAAGGCCGAGGCTTATGTTCTAACCAAGGAAGAAGGCGGACGCCACACACCGTTCTTTACGGGATATCGCCCGCAGTTCTACTTCAGAACAACGGATGTGACCGGCGTCGCACACTTGCCGGCGGGAGTCGAAATGGTCATGCCGGGCGACAACATCCAGATGGAGATCGAACTGATCGCCCCGATCGCAATGGAAAAAGGCCTCAGGTTCGCCATCCGTGAAGGCGGAAGAACAGTCGGTGCCGGTACGGTTTCAGAAGTGGTTTTGTAAGTACGGCAAACTTTAGTTTGTCGCTCTTCAACAAACTGAAGTTTGTTGGACACTAGAAGAGGTTTTATGCCGAGAGATAATATAATTTTGCAGTGCACCGAGTGCAAAGAGCGCAACTACGTAACGACGAAAAACAAAAAGAACACGCCCAACAGGCTTGAGCTTAGTAAATTTTGCCGTCGATGCCGATGCCATCGTTTGCACAAAGAGAATAAATAGTCTGGAGTCATGAGTCTGGAGTCTTGGGTAGGAATGAAATCCGACTCTCGACTCCAGACTCTCGACTCTCGACTGTTGCGAAGGGGTATGGTGTCAATGGTTAGCATGCGGGTCTCCAAAACCTAAGGTGCGGGTTCGAGTCCTGCTACCCCTGCCAGAAACACATTTCGACAAACCGAAGTTTGCCGGACAGGAGAAAAGACGTGGCGGAAGCTGTTGAAACGCTGGATAGCGGAAAAAAGAAGGAAAGCATCGGAGAATTTGTCCGGCACACTCGCGAAGAGTTGGACCGGACGACATTTCCTTCGTCGGAAGACGTTAAAAATACGACGATAATTGTTATTATCGCGGTCATTTTTTTCGCGATCTACCTGTTTGCTATTGATAATGCCTGGAAATACCTTCTCGAAGGTTTGACGTGGCTGGTCAATAAGATCGCCGGTTTTTAGGGATTATTAAAATGAAGCAGTGGTTTTTTATCCACACATATTCCGGGCATGAGAACAAGGTTGTAGAAAGCCTCGGAGCGCGGATTCGCGATATGGAATTGGCCGAGATGATCACCGAGGTCTTGCTGCCAAAAGAAACTGTCGTTGAGATGCGCGGCAACAAGCGCATCGAATCTTCCCGGATGTTTTACCCGGGCTATGTTCTGGTTGAGATCGACTGCGACGAAAAGGGCAAGATACCCGATAACGTGTTTCACGCAATCAAGTCGACGCCGAAAGTTACGGGATTTCTGGGAGGCAAACAGCCGACGCCGCTTACGCAGGAAGAAGTGGACCAGATCGTACGCAACATCGAAGTTGCGACTGAGAAGCCAAAACCGAAGTTTATGTACGACGTCGGCGAGGTTGTTCGCATCAAGTCCGGCCCTTTCGCCAGCTTTACCGGAAAGGTCGAAGAAGTGAACGAGGACAAGAGCACGCTGAAGGTATCGATCACCATCTTTGGGCGCTCGACACCGTACGAACTTGGATTTTTAGAAGTAGAAAAAGTTACTTTTGCGGAAGAAGAATAAGAGGCGTGAATCGTAAATCGTAAATCGTAAATGGAAAAACCGTCACGATTTACGATTCACCATTCACGATTTACGAGAGAATGGCAAAGAAGATAGAAGGTTACATCAAGTTACAGATTCCAGCCGGCAAGGCAAATCCGGCGCCGCCGATCGGTCCGGCACTTGGACAGCACGGCGTCAACATCATGGAGTTCTGCAAGGCGTTCAACGCTAAAACGCAGAATGACGACCCGGATATGAAAATTCCGGTCGTGATTACAGTATACGCCGACCGTTCGTTTACGTTTGAAACGAAAACGCCACCGGCAGGCGACCTTTTGAGAAAAGCTTCGGGAATCCCGAAGGGTTCGGGAACGCCGAATAAAGCAAAGGTCGGCACGATCAGCAAAGCGCAGATTGAAGAGATTGCGAAAAAGAAAATGGTCGATCTCAATACCAGTAACCTCGAAGCCGCAATGCGGACGATCGAGGGTACGGCGAAGTCGATGGGACTTACAGTAGAAGGATAAAGGATAAAGGATAAAGGATAAAGTTTAAGCTTATCCTGTCCTGACCTTTACCCTTAGGGAGGGAATTAACATTCCCGTTAACACCTGGAGGTAAAATGAAACGAGGCAAGAAATATCTTGCGGCTCTCGAAAAAGTTGAGCTGCATAAAAAACACACGCTTGATGAGGCGATCGCGAAACTGAAAGAGATCGCATTCGCAAAGTTTGACGAGACGATCGAATTGACGATGTGGCTGGGTGTTGACCCCCGCAAAGCCGATCAGCTCGTTCGCGGAACCATCATCCTTCCCCACGGCCTGGGCGGAGCGGCCAAAAAGGTCGTCGTCATCGCTCAGGGCGATAAGATCAAAGAGGCTGAAGATGCAGGTGCCGATCTGGCCGGCGGTGACGAACTGGTCGAAAAGATTAAAGGCGGCTGGCTGGACTTCGATGCGTTGATCGCCACACCCGACATGATGGGCAAGGTCGGCCAGCTTGGTAAAATCCTCGGTCCTCGAGGCTTAATGCCAAATCCCAAAACAGGAACGGTAACGATGGATGTGAAAACCGCCATCGAAGAAACCAAGGCCGGTAAGGTCGAGTACCGCGTCGATAAAACCGGCGTTATTCACTCGCCGGTTGGCAAAGTGTCGTTCGATCCCGCCAAATTGGCTGAGAACACCAAGGTATTGATCACCGCCGTGATGAAGGCAAAGCCGACAACCGCGAAAGGCCGCTACCTGAAGAAGATAAATTTGGCCGCGACGATGAGCCCGGGAGTTTTGCTGGACGAATTGGCGTACGCGTAAGTGAGGAGTGTCAGAACCGGGAGCTGTAGTGACCGGGTTCTTGGGTGGCTGTAAAGAGAACCACCCCGTCAGCCGAAGCGGCTGCCACCCCTCCTAAGACAGGAGGGGAGCTTGGAGAAAATCATGAAATCAAGAGAAACAAAACAAAGAGATCTGACCGCCCTCACTGAAAAGCTTCAGACATCGAAATCCGCAATGGTCGTTAGCTTTTCAAAGGCTACGGTAAATAAAGACCAGGAACTTCGCAATCGGCTTCGTGAAGCGGGAGCGCAATATCAGGTTGTAAAGAATACATTGGCCCGGATTGCGGTCAAAGGAACCGATTTCGAACAGGCTTCGGAATACTTTAAAGGTGTGTCGGCCGTGGCATGGACTGACGGAGATCCCGTCGTTCTTTCAAAGGCGATTTCCAAGTTCATGAAGGAAAACGCCGATGTCTACACATTTAAAGCGGGTGTTGTCGATGGCAAATTGGTCGATCTGACGCAATTGACGACAATCGCAAATCTGCCTTCGAAAGAAGAGCTTATTTCGAAGATCCTTTACGTCATCAACGCTCAGGCCCAACGCATCGTTACAGTTATTAATGCCGTGCCGCGTGACCTTGCCGTTGTGATCAAGCAGATCGGCGAAAAGGCACCTGCTGGAGCACCCGCCGCGAAGGCCGAAGCGCCTGCTGAAGTAAATGCTGAAGAGGCCGCTCCGGCACCGGCCGAAGAGGCTCCGGCTGCAGAGGTTGAGGCGGCAGCGGCTCCGGAAACTGCGACGGATGAAGTTCCGGCTGTGGAAGCCCCTCCAGAAGCGGAAATCGTCGCGGCATCGGCTGAAGAGGCTACTGCCGCAGAGGCTGAAGCTCCGGCTGTTGAAGCTGCCCCGGAAGCGGAGGCAGCACCGGTTGTCGAGGAGAATATTCTCGAAGTGCCTGCCGCGGAACAGGTTCCGGCTGCAGAAGCGGAAGAAAAAGCTGAATAAGTTTTTGAGGTCTAAGATCTCAAATTTGAAATTGGGCCGCATGCGGTCCGAATAGCCGTACTCAAGGAAAACGAGCGGAGCAATTTGTCAGGTTGCTCGCGCAGGCTCGGACGAAAAGGAAAGGTGATGCAACCCGGTCCTCGAGTCCCGTGGGTTCTAGCGGCGGAGCGTGAAAGGATAAAGGATAAAGGATAAAGGATAAAGTGAGGAGCTAGTCCTTCCTGATCTGCTTCCTTCGCAGAGAATAGCTGGATCGTCGGAAAATGGTGCAAGGATTGACTTTATCCTTTATCCTTTATCCTTCATCCCTTTAAAAGAACCCTAATAGGAGATAGATAGAAATCATGGCAATCACAAAAGATGACGTTGTTGAATATTTAAAAGGAATCACGCTTCTCGAAGCGTCTGAATTGGTTAAGGAACTTGAAGAAGTTTTTGGCGTATCGGCTGCGGCCGCGGCGGCTCCGGCAGCAGTGGCAGGCGGCGGCGATGCTGCTCCCGCTGCTGAAGAGAAAGACACGTTCGATGTCGTTCTGACAGCAGCCGGCGGCAATAAGATCGCGGTTATCAAGGTAGTTCGCGAAGTAGTCGCGGGCCTTGGTCTGAAGGAAGCGAAGGACCTTGTTGACGGTGCTCCGAAGGCTATCAAGGAAGGCGTTTCCAAGGACGAGGCCGAAGAGATCAAGACAAAATTGACCGAAGCAGGGGCAACGGTCGAACTTAAATAATTCATCAAACGCGGTTCAGAGTTCATACTTTGGCTTGTCTTTGTCGTAAGACGAGCTAAAGCATGGACTCTGATCGGCGATTTGAGTTTCGATTCCTTTGTTGCTAAACTAATTTTGGTGCGATAGAATCAAAAATTCGTGTTTACCGCGCAGGTGGGTGTAGGGCTTGGGCTAACCTCAAGTTTCTATTGGTTTTATAGCGACTTTGCGTCGCGAATATTGGAGAGTTGGTGTCTCGTTTCGGCCCGCTCGAAAAATTTATATGACAGCATTTAGCTGCTGAAAAGCGGTCTGGGCAAACTTTACCCTCGACCGCCTTTGCTGTCTTTTCTTGAAAATTTTGGGGAGTACTTCTGTCTTCTGAGGAATGCTAACAATTATCAACCGATAAAGCAACAGAAATTTTCTCCGCAGCCCGCTCTTAATATTATGATTACAAATCCGCTTCAGACTAATGCACACGGACTCGGACGCCGGACCAGCCAATCTCCGGAACGAGTGGATTTTTCGAAAATTTATACGACCGCTCAGATCCCGAACCTTATCGAGGTTCAGCGGGAATCTTACAACCGCTTTCTTCAGATGGATCTTATACCTGAGGAACGCTCAAGCGTGGGTTTACAGTCGGTCTTTAAGTCGATCTTCCCGGTTTCGGACTTTCGCGAAACGGCGATGCTCGAATATGTCGAGTTCCAGATCGGCAACTGGCAGTGCAAGTGCGGAAATCTCGAAGGGTTGGAGCATTTGCGTGCTAACTGTAAGGAGTGCGGCTCGAAGATCAAGGTTGACCCGTTCAATCCGGCCGAAGTTCTTTGCAATAACTGCGGCACTTTCAATGCGGTGCGTCCGAAGCTTTGCCCGAATTGCGGCGAGCCGGTCGGCCTCAAGCATAAGCATGACCAGCAGGAATGTCAGGAACGCGGAATGTCATATAGTGTGCCACTTAAGGTGAAAATTCGCCTGACGGTCTATGACAAGGACCCGGAAACAAACGTTTCGACGATTCGCGATATTAAAGAAGAAGATGTGTTCTTCGGCGAGATACCGCTGATGACCGATAACGGTACGTTCATTATCAATGGAACGGAGCGCGTAATCGTCTCGCAGCTTCACCGATCACCGGGCGTGTTTTTTAAGGGCGACCGCGACGAGTATCTGGCAAAGATAATCCCGTACCGCGGCTCATGGGTCGAATTCGAATACGACCAGAAGGGAATCCTGCACGCGCGTCTCGGCAAGCGCAAGATTCTCGCAACGATCTTCCTTCGCGCGCTTGGCCTGTGGCTGAGTCCGCAGATCGACATGAAAACCGTGTCGGACAACATCCTTGAAGAGGTCGTAAAGAACGCCGAGTATTCGAACGCCGACATTCTCAAGCTTTTTTACACGGTCGATGAAGCCCGCGTAGAAAAAGGCAAGCTTTATCTGAAGATCAAAAGCGAAGGCGATTCGAATATCGTCGGGATGCGTGCCGAAGAGGACATTAAGGACAAAAAAGAAGAAGTTACCCGCATCGGCAAAAAGGTGACCAAATCCGCGATTCATGAGCTTCGCAAGCTGGGCCGTGAAAAGGTCGAGGTTTCGCCCAATGATTTCGAGGGAGCGTATGCACTAAGCGATGTCATCAATACCGAAACGGGCGAGGTCATCATCGAGTCGAACACCGAGATACTGCCTGCAAAACTGCAGCAGATCATAGAAGAGGCCGTCGAAAGCTTTGAGATATTTTTCCCGAAGAACGACGTTATCGGCGAAGTGATCACGAACACCTTGAGAAAGGACGCGATCACAAAGCCCGTCGATGCATTGCTCGAAATCTACCGCAAGATGCGTCCGGGCGATCCGCCGACGGTTCCGACTGCTTATCATCTGCTTGAAGGCATGTTCTTCGATGCACGCCGTTTCGACCTGTCGCGTGTCGGCCGTTTGAAGTTCAACATCAAAATGGGCCGCCCTGAAAAGGCCCGCATCGAAGACCCGCTTCTTGATGCCAGCGATTTTGTCGAAGTGGTCAATTACCTGCTTCGAATGAAAAAGGACAGCGAGCATTACGGCCAGGATGACATCGATCATCTCGGCAACCGCCGAGTTCGCGCGGTGGGTGAACTGCTCGAAAATCAGTTCCGCATCGGTCTCGAACGCATGGAACGCGCGATCAAGGAGAAGATGTCCATTCAACAGGATATGTTCACCACGATGCCGCGTGATCTTGTGAATGCTAAGCCGGTGACGGCCGCAGTTCGCGAGTTCTTCGGTTCGTCACAGCTTTCGCAGTTTATGGATCAAACGAATCCGCTGTCGGAGATCACGCACAAACGCCGCTTGTCGGCGTTGGGACCAGGTGGTCTTTCCCGTGAACGTGCCGGATTTGAGGTTCGCGACGTTCACCCGACGCACTATGGCCGCATTTGCCCGATCGAGACGCCTGAGGGTCCGAACATCGGCCTTATCTCGTCGCTTTCGTGTTTTGCGCGTATCAATGAGTTCGGCTTTATCGAATCACCATACCGTCGTGTCCAGGACGGCCGCGTGATCGAATACGTCAAGATGCACAATGGAGGCGACACGGGCTTTAAGCCGCATGAGCATGTGCCGCTCGAAGACGTCGAAGCGGCAAACAAAAAGGTCGCGAAAAGCGGCGGCAAGATCGCCGAGTTCGAGCCGTTTCCGTTTTACCTGACCGCATGGGAAGAAGATAAATGGATCATCGGCCAGGCTAACATCGAACTTGATGCGAAGGGCAATTTCGTCAATGAACGAAACGCCGCCCGTCAGAAGGGTGAGTTCATTACGGCTGACCGTGGCGACATCCAGTACATGGATGTTTCACCGAAACAGCTTGTTTCTGTTGCCGCGTCGCTGATCCCTTTTCTTGAGAACGATGATGCTAACCGCGCCCTCATGGGCTCGAACATGCAGCGCCAGTCGGTTCCGCTTCTTCGTGCCGAATCGCCGTATGTCGGCACCGGAATGGAAAAGATCGCGGCCCGCGATTCGGGTGCGGTTGTAATCGCAAAGCGTGATGGTGTGGTCGATTACGTCGACTCAGAACGAATCATCGTAAAGGCCGACCATCAGGTAGACGGTACGATCTCGCGTGAGGTTACGGCCGATATCTATTCGCTGGTCAAGTTCAAGCGTTCCAATCAAAACACTTGTATCAACCAGCGTCCGATCGTTCAGGTCGGCGAGCAGCTCAAAAAGGGAATGGTCATTGCTGACGGCCCTTGTACCGACCGCGGCGAGCTTGCACTAGGACGAAACGTTCTTGTCGCATTCATGCCTTGGCGTGGATACAACTTTGAGGACGCCATTCTCGTGTCCGAAAAGTTGGTCAAGGAAGACTATTACACCTCGATCCATATCGAAGAGCTTGAGATAGAGGCACGCGATACGAAGCTTGGGCCTGAGGAAATCACTCGCGATATTCCGAATATCGGCGAGAACATGCTCCGTGATCTTGATGAATCGGGCATTATCCGCATCGGTGCTCAGGTAAAGCCTGGTTCGATCCTCGTCGGAAAGGTAACGCCGAAGGGTGAAACGCAGCTTACCGCGGAAGAAAAACTGCTTCGTGCCATCTTCGGTGAAAAGGCCGGCGATGTTAAGGATGCTTCGCTGACTTGTCCTCCGGGAATCGACGGCACGGTCGTTGACGTTCAGGTGTTTACCCGAAAGGGACAGGACAAGGACGAACGTTCACTCGATATCGAAGGAATGGAAGAAGACGATCTTCGCCGCGATCTTGATGATGAAATTCGTATTCTCCAGGAACAGCGGGACGAGCGTATCTACGAGCTTTTTGATGGCCGCAAGCTGACCAAGGACCTTCTTGACGGTAAAGACGTCATCATCAAAAAGGGCGTAGCACTGAGCCGTGAAGAGCTTCGGGCCATTGACAGCAAACTTTTGCGTAAGGCTGAAGTTTCAGCGGGTTCGATCGACATAATGGGCGAGGTCAAGGAATACGAACAGCGTACCGACCGCCAGATCAACATTTTGAGCGACATCTACGAGGAGAAGATCACCAAGCTCAAGCAGGGTGACGAACTTCCTCCGGGCGTCATAAAGATGGTCTAGGTCTTCGTGGCGATGAAACGCAAATTGAGCGTCGGCGACAAAATGGCCGGACGTCACGGTAACAAAGGCGTTATCGCCCGCATCCTGCCCGAAGAGGATATGCCGTATTTGCCGGATGGAACGCCGGTCGAGATCGTTCTCAACCCGCTTGGTGTGCCGTCGCGTATGAACGTCGGGCAGATCCTTGAAACACACCTCGGTTGGGCAGCCCGCGTGCTCGGGTTGCACTTTGCGACGCCGGTTTTTGACGGTGCCAGCGAAGTGGAGATCAAGGAATATATCGGTCAGGCCAACGGCGTGTACGATGACCTTAAGTTGCCGCCTTCGGTGGGCCTGTCGGGCAAAACGCGTCTTTATGACGGCTTGACCGGCGACCAGTTCGAGCAAAAGGTAACCGTCGGTTACATCTATATGCTCAAACTATCGCATTTGGTCGACGACAAGATTCACGCACGCTCGATCGGGCCATACTCGTTGATCACGCAGCAGCCGCTTGGTGGTAAGGCACAGTTCGGCGGCCAGCGTTTCGGCGAGATGGAGGTTTGGGCACTCGAAGCATACGGCGCCGCTCACATCTTGCAGGAGTTGCTGACATGCAAATCCGACGACGTGGCGGGACGTTCGAAGATCTACGAAACGATCGTCAAGGGCGTTTCGAACTTTGAGCCGGGCATTCCCGAATCGTTCAATGTTCTGGTCCGCGAGCTACAGAGTTTGTGCCTTGATGTTGAGCTGATAACGGAAGACGAGATCGATCCGGAAGAGATCGTCGCCGGTGTGGACGCATTGGTAGGAGTTGACTAATTTGAATGCGGAGTGCGGAGTGCGGAGTGCGTAATTAAGAATTCCGCACTCCGCGTTCCGCACTCCGCACTGGAGAAAAAGATGTTTCGATTGAATAACGACAACAAAACGCAGCTGACCACAAATTACGAAGCGATCCGCATCAGCCTTGCTTCGCCGGACAAGATCCGTTCGTGGTCGCACGGCGAGGTAACAAAACCGGAAACGATCAACTACCGCACGTTTAAGCCGGAACGCGACGGCCTGTTCTGTGCCCGCATCTTCGGCCCGGTTTCGGACTGGGAATGTCTCTGCGGTAAGTATAAGCGGATGAAGCATCGCGGCGTTATCTGCGACAAATGCGGCGTCGAAGTGACGCAGTCCAAGGTCCGCCGTGAGCGTCTCGGCCACATTGAGCTGGCGAGCCCGTGTTCGCACGTGTGGTTCTTTAAAGGGCTGCCGTCGCGTATCGGCCATTTGCTGGACATCACGCTCCGCGACCTTGAAAAGATCCTATACTTCGAAACGTACATCGTCATCGACGAAGGCGACGTTCCCGATCTGAAACAGAAAGATCTTCTTAACGACGAGCGTTTCCGCGAGTTGAGCCGTGATTATCCGAACCAATTCATCGCGAAAATGGGTGCCGAGGCGATTAAGGACCTTCTGATGAAGATCGACGTTAAGGAACTGGTCGAGGAACTTCGCATTAAGATGCGTGAAGAGACTTCGCAGCAGAAAAAGCTCAAGTATTCCAAGCGTTTGAAGGTTTCGAATTCCTTCGCCCGTTCGGGCAATGAACCGCAGTGGATGATCCTGGACGTAATTCCGGTCATTCCGCCGGAGCTTCGCCCGCTCGTGCCTCTGGATGGCGGTCGATTCGCGACATCTGATCTTAACGATCTGTACCGCCGCGTTATCAACCGCAATAATCGTTTGAAAAAGCTAATAGAGCTTCGGGCACCTGAAGTCATTGTCCGGAACGAAAAGCGCATGCTTCAGGAAGCCGTTGATGCGTTGTTCGATAACGGCCGCCGCGGCCGCGTGCTTCGCGGTGCTAATAACCGTCCGCTGAAATCGCTGTCGGGAACACTCAAAGGTAAGCAGGGACGCTTCCGTCAGAATCTGCTTGGAAAACGTGTGGATTACTCGGGACGTTCGGTGATCGTCGTCGGGCCGGAGCTAAAGCTTCACCAGTGCGGTTTGCCGAAGAAGATGGCTTTGGAATTGTTCAAGCCGTTTATCTACAATAAGTTGGAAAAGGACGCTCACGCCGCCACTATCAAGCAGGCGCGTGAGATGGTCGAACGTCAGGAGCCGATTGTTTGGGACATCCTCGAAGAAGTCATTCGTGAGCATCCGGTTCTTCTCAACCGTGCTCCGACGCTTCACCGTTTGGGAATCCAGGCATTTGAGCCAGTCCTTGTTGAAGGTAAAGCTATCAAAATTCACCCGCTCGTCTGTACGGCTTTCAATGCCGATTTCGACGGCGACCAGATGGCCGTTCATATTCCGCTCTCCGCCGAAGCACAGATCGAAGCGTCTGTTCTGATGCTTGCATCGAACAACCTGCTTTCACCGGCAAGCGGCCAGCCGATCACGGTTCCCTCGCAGGACATCGTTTTGGGCTGCTATTATTTGACGCTGGCACGCGACGAGATGCCGGGTCACAATAAGGCATTTAATTCCATCGACGACGTTTTACTCGCGTTGGACGCCGGCGTTGTTGAAACTCAGACCAAGATCCGTCTCCGCTGGAAGGGCGATTTACTTGATCTGACGCTGGAGAATCATAACCAGGACGTTATGCGTGCGATAGTTCGCGAGAACATCGACCGCGTGATCGACACGACCGCCGGCCGTGCCATTCTCAACGAACGCCTGACGCGTGACGGCCTACCGTACGTTAACGGAACGTTGAAGAAGAAAGGCCTCCAGTCGCTCGTCAGTTTCTGTCATTTGAAGCTCGGCCACGACCAGACGGTTGCGTTGCTTGACGATTTGAAGGCGATGGGCTTCCTGTACGCAACCAAGTCGGGAATGTCCATCGGCATCGACGATATGGTTACGCCTTCAAGCAAAAAAGGGATTATCGAGAAGGCCCGCGTCGAGGTCGACAAACTGCAAAAGCAGTACGAAGACGCGACGATGACCAACATGGAACGCGAGAACAAGGTGACGGCGATTTGGTCGGAAGTGACCGATCACGTTGCAAAGGAAATGTTTCTCGCCATGCACAAACGCGAGGACGAGCGAAAGGAACTCAATCCGATCCTCGTGATGGCCGATTCAGGTGCTCGTGGTTCGGACGCTCAGATCCGGCAGCTTGCCGGTATGCGCGGCCTGATGGCTAAGCCATCGGGCGAGATTATTGAAACGCCGATCGTCGCCAATTTCCGCGAAGGCCTGAACGTTCTGCAATATTTTATTTCGACGCACGGTGCCCGAAAAGGTCTTGCCGATACCGCGTTGAAAACGGCCGATTCGGGTTACCTGACGCGCCGTTTGGTTGACGTGGCACAGGATGTAATTGTTTCCGAACAGGATTGCGGAACACTTCGCGGTATCTGGGCCGAAGCGATCATCCGCAACGGTGAAGAGGTCGAAAGCCTGCGTGACAGAATCGTCGGCTGCACATCGCTTGACGACATCATCGATCCGGTCGAAGGCATAACTGTTGTTACGGCCAACACCGAAATCGACGAAGATCTTGCAGCCCAAGTTCAGCTAACCGGACTGCAAAAGATCCGTATCCGTTCCGCACTAACATGCGAAAGCCGACGAGGCATTTGCGTAAAATGCTACGGTCGTAATTTGGCGACGGGCAACACGGTTGAGATCGGTGAAGCTGTCGGCGTCGTCGCCGCACAGTCGATCGGCGAACCAGGAACACAGCTTACGATGCGCACATTCCACGTCGGTGGAACCGCCCGCCTCGAACAGGAAACGAAGCACGAAGCGGCGATGGACGGAACCGTCAAATACCTTGACGATCTCCGCGTCATCAAAAACCGTAACAAGGAGATGATCTCGCTTAAGCGTCAGTCCGAGCTTGCATTGCTCGATGATCGCGGCCGCGAAGTTGCCCGCTACCAGATTGTTTACGGTGCCCAGCTTCACGTTAAGGACGGCCAGAAGGTTAAGGAAGACGACATTCTCGTCACATGGGATCCGTTTACGTTCGCCATTTTGACTGAGGTCAAGGGTGTTGTTAAGTATCAGGATCTCAAGGAAGGCAAGACGGTCGAAGAAGAGATCGACAAGGTTACAGGCCAGAAACGTCTTGTGGTCAAGGATTCGGATGAGAAAAATCAGCCGCGTCTCGAGATCAAAGAAGGCAACAAGACGCTGAAGACCTATCAGATGCCGATCCGTGCAAACCTCATGGTTGAAGACGCACAGCAGATCGAACCAGGTGACGTTATCGCGAAAATTCCGCGTGAAACGACCAAGACCAAAGATATCGTCGGCGGCCTGCCGCGTGTCGTTGAGCTTTTCGAAGCACGGCGTCCGGGTGAAACGGCGATGATGTCCGAGATCAACGGTAATGTGAAATTCGGCCCGATCGCCAAAGGTAAACGCAAGATCATCATCACCGGCGACGATGGTGCCGAACGCGAATACGACATCCCGCGTGGTACGCATATCAACGTTCAGGAAGACGACCGTGTACGGGCCGGTGAACCGTTAATGGACGGACCGCTAAACCCGCACGATATTCTGCGTGTTCTTGGAACCGAGGCTTTGCAGAATTATATCGTGAACGAGATCCAGGAAGTCTATCGTCTGCAGGGCGTTAACATTAACGACAAGCACATCGAAGTGATCGTCCGACAGATGCTGCGGTGGGTGAAGATCAAAGAAGTTGGCGACACCGATTTCCTTATGGAAGAACAGGTCGACCGCTTCCGGTACGAGGACGAAAATCGTCGGGTCGCGGAAGATGGTGGACAAACATCGGTTGGTGAACCTTTGCTGCTTGGTATCACGAAGGCATCGCTTTCGACTGATTCATTCATCTCGGCGGCCAGCTTTCAGGAAACGACCCGCGTGCTGACCGAAGCGGCTATTTCCGGACGCGTCGATTACCTTCGCGGCCTGAAGGAAAACGTCATCATGGGACGCCTCATACCGGCCGGTACGGGTATGAAGTATTACCGAAACGTTAAGGTTGCGTATGACGCGACCGAGAACCAGAAGCAGGAGGATGAGTTCGATGAATTAGCCGACATTCGCGGCGGGCTCGAACTTCCTCCGGTTCTTGCCGGCGTTCCCGGAGTCGATACGGATGATGAATTTGAAGGAGCGGACGTGGACGATCTCAGTCTCGAAGCTCCTGAAGAAGAGTTCGATATCGACGAAGCGATGAAGATCGAGATCGATGATGATGAACTATAAGTCGGTTTCTAGGAAAAAGTAGGGTATAACCGTTAGTGGTGCTAGAATGAGGTCGTCTGAAAAGTGATTCGGGCGGCCTCTTTTTTTGTTGTCAGATTTGGGCAGGGTGGTTTAGTGGTTGGTGCTGAATCTTTGGAGGTTGTGGGCGAGGGCGATGAGGCCGAATTCGGTTGTGGTTTTGTTTAT
>JANNST010000051.1:0-167007 GCA_031402865.1 Chloracidobacterium sp.
CCCCCCCCCCCCCCCCCCCCCCCCCCCCCCCCCGAGTCTCGCCCTGTTCCAGCCGCTACACATTAAACTATTGGTCTATACCGGAATTCAAAGGAGAAATTTATGAAATCGAAAGTTGGGTTATGGATCGATCATGAAAAGGCCGTGATAGTGTTTGTCTCGCGCGACGCTCATGAGCAGAGTGAGGTCGATTCCGACATTAAAAGTCATCACCGCCAGTCGAGGGCGTCGATGCAGGGTGATGATATACGCCAAAATCAGGAGACGGAACACCTGAATAAGTATTACGACGAGGTTGTCGCAATGATTCGTGAAACCGAATTGGCATTTATATTTGGTCCCGGTGAGGCAAAAGGCGAGCTTGAGAAACGACTGGCACATGCCCGGTACAAGGGAAGAGTGGTCGGTGTAGAATCCGCAGATCATATGACCGATCCGCAGATCGTAGCAAAAGTCCGGAACCATTACTTTGACCAGCTCGAAGCAAATTATCTGGCTGCTTCCAGCGAATAAAATTGCTGCACCAGCCAGAAACCGGGGAGATAAGTAATGGACAGCCCAAGAAATAATTATTGGCTCAACGCGGGTGCCGCTCTCGCAATCGGATTGGTATTGTCGTCCATCATTTTCGGATGGTTTTTTTCCAAAACGAAGAAAAGCGACGACTCGATTACTGTCACGGGCTCGGCAAAAAAACGTATCAAGTCGGATCTGGTGGTATGGAACGCCGGAGTGACTTACCAGGCTCCGAAATTGGCTGACGCCTATCGTTCACTATCGGAGAATGTTCCGCGCGTGAAGCAGTATTTGATAAGCAAGGGAATTACCGAGAATCAAATTACGATCTCTTCCATTTCGACGACAACGTTAAAGAGGCAGGACGCTAACGGTGCGGAGACATCGGAAATCACCGGTTACTCTCTCAGGCAACAGTTAGAGGTCAGGTCGAACGATGTTGATAAGATCGCTCAGATTGCCCGTGAAGCAACCGAATTAATAAATCAGGATATCTTGATCGAATCAAATCCTCCACAGTATCTCTATACGCAGCTAGGAGATCTAAAAATTGAAATGCTTGGGGAAGCGGCAAAGGATGCCAAAACACGCGCGGAGAAGATTGCCGCGAGCACGGGAAATAAGATCGGCACCGTTCGTTCAGCCCGAATGGGCGTTCTACAAATCACAGCCGCCGATTCTACTGAGGTTTCCGACGCGGGTATCAGTGATACTTCCTCAATCGATAAAGATATGACAGCCGTGGTAAATATTGGGTTTGCGGTTGAGTGAACGCCAAAAATACGGATATTTTTCTATTTACTCGCGTACTTAGGGTGTCGAGTGGGAACTTCAGTGATCGGATAGATCATTCACCATTACACTTTGTTTACTGTTTGTCTGCCGCTTGTCGAAGTTGGTGTAATACGGTAAACGACCTCGATATTTTCGCGTACCCAGTTGTCCATCCATCTAATGCTTATGGCCGGCGTAAGCGTCGGATTAACGGCAATAACCAACTTCACGGCCTTCTCGCGTTCCGCTAGGTCAGTGATTTGTTCGGCAACGCCATCGACGATAACGCTTTTCCAGTGTTGTTTGTCGGTGACCTCTTCGACTTGGAGACATACACGCGGATTTCCTTTGATGATCTCAAATTTTTTCCCCTCGGTCGTATAGATGAAAACCTCGCCGCCCACGAAGGCGTAGTGAACCGGAACCACATAGGGTTGATCGTCCCGCGAACACCCAAGATGCCCATAGCCCACGCGGCCGAGTATCTGATTAATTTCCGAATCCGATAATTCTTCGACTTGGGTCATTGTATCTCCTCTGCATCCATCAGATACACCTTAACAGAAAAGAAGGGCCCGTCAGTGCGTCAGCGCACGGACGCTTGTCCGGATAACTGGTCGAATTACAATAGAAATTCTTTTAAAGATGCAAGGAACCCCGTTGCATACCAATTTTCAGGTCAGATCGCGTAAGTTGAGTCTGAACTGAAATTGAGGGTCGATAGAATATGAATAGGCGAAGTTTTATCGGCATTGCGGGCGGTACCTTGGTTGCGGTCGGGACAACGGCATATTTGTTAAGCGATAAGAGTAGTCTTGGACGGGGAGATCTGGAACCGCCCGTCGACACCGGCAAGATTCTAACACCCGACGAGAACGACATCCTGTTCCTGGCCTCACTCGCGCCGAGCGGCCACAACACGCAGCCGTGGTTCGTCCAACACCTCGAACCTTTTCATTGGATCATCGGCAACGACAAAACGCAATGGCTGCCCGCTGTCGACCCGGCCCAAAGGGAGACGCTTCTTTCGATCGGCACTTTCATTCAAAATCTTGAATACGCCGCTGGCTCTCTCGGCTACGAATGCAATTGGAACTTGTTGGCCACGACCAATCAGGATGAACGGGTGGCCGAAGTAAAGCTAATCGAACAAGGATTCGCAAATACTTTTGACACATCAACAATTCGAACCCGCCGGACAGTTCGTTCAGATTTCTTGGGTGACTTACTGAAAAAAGAAGACCTTGAGTATATTGTCGGCCCGGAAAGCGATTTCATTCAATATCTTCCCGCCACCAGCAAAGAAAGTAGGTATATAGACGAACAGACCATCGAAGCTAACCGCCTTCAGACCTATCGCGATCCCGCTCAGCAGGAGTTAGCCGATTGGATTAGATTTTCAAGCAAAGATGCCGAGAAACACCGTGACGGATTGACCGCCGCGAGTATGGAGATCGAGGGAATATCAGGCTTTGTGATGCGCAATTTTTACGGTAAATCTGACGTTATGGAAACTGATTTTAGAGAAACAAGTCTTGATAAAGTTAAAACACAAGTTTCAGAATCAGCAGGTTGGATCTTAATTACGAGCAAAGATAATTCAGTCGAAACGCTCATAGAAGCCGGCGGGCGAATGCAAAGACTTTTCCTGAAAGTCAGAGAGAAAGGTATCGCCATTCACCCGATGACACAGATCCTCGAAGAATCGTCTACAAAGCAAACGCTGAATCAGTCGATCGGAATGACCGACAGCGTTCAATTCTTGTTGCGGGCCGGTTATGTGAAAAATTATCCTCCGCCTGTTTCACTGCGTCGGCCGGTCGAATGGTTTTTGCGGAAATAATGTAGGCACGGATTTATGGAGCATTGAAATGGAATTGGATGTAGTGCTTTTGTCACGAATACAGTTTGCGCTGACGATAATGTTTCATTATCTGTTTCCGCCACTGTCCATTGGGCTGGGTATTTTGCTCGTCTTTATGGAGGGAACTTACCTGAGAACAGGCGACAAGCAGTATGAGCAAATGACGCGCTTTTTCACGAAGCTCTTTGCCGTTAATTTCGCGCTGGGTGTGGCGACGGGAATCGTGATGGAGTTTCAATTTGGGACGAATTGGGCTACTTATTCGCGTTTCGTCGGTGACGTTTTTGGTTCGGCGCTAGCGGCGGAAGGCATTTTCGCATTCTTTCTAGAATCCGGATTTCTGGCGATTCTTGTATTCGGCTGGGATAAAGTTTCGCCGAGAATGCATTTCCTTTCGACGATAATGGTTAGCCTGGGCTCGATATTTTCGGCGGTATGGATCGTCGTCGCCAACTCATGGCAGCAAACGCCGGCCGGTTTTCATGTGGTCGGCGAAGGCGTCAACGCACGTGCTGAGATCACAGATTTTTGGGCGATGGTCTTTAATCCGTCGTCTGTTGATAGGTTGATTCACGTTATTTTAGGGGCATTCATTCTCGGTGCATTTTTTGTAATGAGCATTACGGCTTATTACATTCTAAAGAAAAGACATCTTGAATTCTCGAAAAAGGCATTCACGATAGCTCTCGTCTTCGGTGCAGTAGTTTCAATGTCGGTGCTCGTCTCGGGACATTTTCAGGCAAACACGGTTTCCCGAACTCAGCCCGCCAAGCTCGCCGCCTTCGAAGGTCATTTTAAGACAAAAGAAGGAGGAGCCGATATTTGGATCTTTGGAATTCCCGATGAAAAAGAAGAGCGCGTGAAATACGGAATAGCCATTCCCGGCGGTTTAAGTTTTCTGCTTCATGAAGATTTTACCACGCCGGTTACCGCACTCGACCAGTTTCCGAAAGAGGATCGTCCACCCGTGGTGATTCCGTTTTACATGTATCACCTGATGATCGCGTGTGGAATGTTCTTTATCGGTATCACGCTCCTAGGACTCTATTTTCGATTTGTGACGAGAACGATCTTTGAGAAACGCTGGTTGATGACAATTTTCGTCTTTGCGGTTCTTGCTGCTTATGCCGCAAATCAAGCGGGATGGATCGCGGCCGAGGTTGGACGTCAGCCATGGGTTGTTTACGGGCTTTTGCGGACAGCGGATGGAGTTTCCAAATCTGTAGTGGCGGAACAGGTATTGATCTCGATTATCATGTTTTCGTTTGTCTATGCCCTTCTTTTTGCGGTTTGGGTTTTTGTTATGAACAGCAAAATTCAGCACGGGCCGGAACCTGTGCAAATGCCGACGGAAACAACGGAAAACGGCTTACTCGAAGCAGCAGCGCGGCTAACGAATCCCGCCGGATACTCAATGCTGGGTGATGAGGACGATGCCAAAGACAAAAGGGAGGCGAAATAAAATGGATCTAAACATTATATGGTTTGGCATTTTGGGTGTTCTGCTCATCGGTTACGCAATTCTCGACGGTTTCGATTTGGGCGTAGGAATTCTTCATATGTGGGCGAGAAACGACACCGAAAGAAGACTTTTGATGAATTCGATAGGACCGCTTTGGGATGGCAACGAAGTGTGGCTGGTCACCTTTGGCGGTGCTTTGTTTGCTACGATGCCGCACGCCTACGCAACAGCTTTTTCGGGATTCTATCTCGCCTTTATGCTTTTGCTTTGCTGTCTCATCTTTCGGGCGGTTTCAATGGAGTTCCGCTCAAAATCTGAGAACAAGATCTGGCGGAAAACCTGGGATGTTTCGTTTTTTCTGGCTTCGGCGGTTGCGACTTTCCTGTTTGGCGTAGCGGTCGGAAATTTGATCCAGGGAATGCCTATCGGAGCGGACAAAGAATTTGCGGGTACTTTTTTTGGTTTGTTAATGCCGTACCCTTTGCTCGTCGGCTTTCTCTCGGTCTCTCTTTTTGCGATGCACGGATCGATCTATCTTTATCTCAAGACAAGCGAAGAACTGCAGAAGAGGATCAAAGGCTGGATGTGGACCACATTCGGGATTTTTCTAAGCCTTTATCTGTTGACGACGGTAGTAACGCTTATCCTAACTCCAGCCGTAACGCGAAATTTCGCGACGATGCCGATCGCCTGGATTGCGGTAGTACTAAATATTCTGGCGATTGCGAACATCCCGCGGGCGATCTACAAAGAAAAGCCTGTCTACGCTTTTGTTTCTTCGTCTGCGACCATCGCGGCCCTCGTCTTTCTTTTGGGAATGGCAATATTCCCGAATCTGATCATTTCAACCATCAATCCAGAATACAGCCTGACGATTTACAACGCCTCGTCGTCACAAAAAACGCTCGGAATTGCCCTCACGATCGCAATAATCGGCATGCCTATTGTATTAACGTACACGGCAATCGTTTACTGGGTTTTTCGTGGAAAAGTAGAGCTCGGAAAGTTCAGCTATTAACCGTCCATCCGTTATGCAGCTATTACCGGTGAAATCAATCTTGAGTTGAAATGAAAAACCTAACAAAAGCGGCAATCGGTTTGTCGGCGGTCGGAGCGGCGGCTTATCTGTGGTATCGACAAGGTGATGATTACATTGCATCTAAAATTCCCATCGAAATTCACGGATTTGTAAAGGAAGGTTTTGAAGCGGTGCGAGAGGCGTTCGCCGAGAATTTCTCAAAACGGCGAGAGATCGGAGCGGCGTGCTGCGTGTATCACAAAGGCGAAAAGGTGGTTGATCTGTGGGGCGGAGTGCGGAACGCGGCGACTGGCGAACTTTGGGAAAAAGACACGATGGCTCTGGTTTATTCGACGACTAAGGGCTTATCGGCGATGACTCTGGCAGTCGCCCATTCGCGCGGCTGGCTCGATTATGATGCTCCCGTTTGCCAATACTGGAAGGAATTTGCCCAGAACGGAAAAGAGGAAATCACCGTTCGGCAGCTTCTAGGGCACCAAGCCGGATTGTTCGCCTTTGACGAGCCGGTTGATAAAGCAACGGTTGCCGACTTTGACCGCCTGGCGAAAATTATGGCGCGTCAGAAACCCGCTTGGGAGCCGGGCACCAGACAGGCTTACCACGCCATTACGCTCGGCTTCTACGAAAGTGAGCTGCTCCGCCGGATTGACCCGCAGCATCGCAGTCTTGGACGGTTTTTTCACGACGAGATAGCCACACCTTTGGGGCTGGATTTCTATATCAATCTGCCTGCGTCGATCCCCGATTCCAGACTCGCTCCGCTCATCGACCCTACGCCCTTCGAACTGCTGTTCGGATTCCCGGTAAGAATGATGCTGGCAGTTTTGAACCATCGCTCGAATTTGTATCGGGCGTTGATGGTCAATCCGGGTTCGGCTCTGGCGCGTGACGATCAGCGGATCTACACCCGTAATCTCGAAGTGCCGTCGGGCGGCGGAGTCGGCACAGCACGAGCCATCGCGCAAGCCTACAGCGTTTTCGCGACCGGAGGAAAGGAACTGGGGCTGCGCGAGGAAACTTTGCAGGAGCTCACCGCCCCGGCCATTCCCGCCGAACACGGTTTTTACGATGAATGTGTGATGGGCGAAGTGGAGTTTTCGCTGGGCTTTATGAAAAGCTGCCCGAGTTGGCCGTTCGGAAATCCGGGTTCATTTGGCGCTCCGGGCGCGGGCGGTTCACTCGGATTTGCCGACCCGCAGGCGCAAATCGGCTACGGCTACATCCCAAACCGAATAGGCACCTCATTGACGGGCGACCCGCGAGATGTGGCGATCAGAAAAGCCCTGTATTCGGCGGTGCCGATTATCTGAAGCGGTTTCACTAAGACACCCGGTTGAGTGACCTTTGCGGAGATGGATTACGTGAAATATACGATTATGAATTACCTGAAATTATCGGGAACACTACTTTTTCTCGCCGGTTCAGTCGCTTTGATGGGCATTATTACTGCTGAAGCGTTGTATCCGTGGGGCACAGGCTACACAACGTTTACCAGCGAAATAAGCGATCTTGGTGCCACAAAACCGCCGAACAGCATTATCTATCAGCCGTCTGCAACAATTTTTAACATGGCGATGCTGTTGTCAGGTTTGTTGGCTTTGACTGCGACGTTTTTGCAGCATAAACATTTCAAAATACTGCTTTTCAGTATCCCGCTCAGTTTATTTGGTTTGGGTTTAGTCGGCATTGGAATCTTTTCGGGTGAAAAAGTTCCGTATCACGGAATGTTCGCAATGCTGATATTTTCAACCGGCGGATTGGCAGCCATTTTAGCTTTTAAAATTGTTTCAGCACCTTTCAAATATGTCGGGATTGTCTTCGGTTCAATTTCATTGGCAATCTGGGTTGCCGTGTTATTTATTCCGAATATTATTTTTTCTTTGATCGGTCCGGGCGGAACGGAGCGTTGGTTGGTTTATCCGCTTGTGTTGTGGCTAACAGGTTTGGGCGGTTATCTGATGAACACGATGACAACTCAAAATATAGGAAAATGAAGAAAATACTAATTATTAACGGTCACCCAGACAAAGAGAGCTTTTGTTTTGCTCTCGCAGAGAGCTACAAAAAAGGGGCGGATTTGACGGGAGCGGAATGTAAATTAATCAATCTTGTGGATCTAGACTTCAATCCGATTTTGACTTTCGGATATAGAAAAGTAAGTGAATTAGAGCCGGATTTATTGCAGGCACAAAGGGGTATATTAGATGCCGACCACTTGGTATTTGTCTATCCAAACTGGTGGGGAACTTATCCCGCTTTGTTAAAAGGATTTATTGACAGGGTCTTTCTTCCGAATTTTGCCTTCAAATATCGGGATAATTCTCCGCTCTGGGACGGATTATTAAAAGGCAAATCAGCCAGACTTATTGTAACTATGGATACGCCCAAATGGTATTACTGGCTGATTTTTAGACGCCCCGGACACAATTCGATGAAAAAAGGAATTTTAGGATTTTGTGGAATAAAGCCGGTCAGGATAACTTCTTTTGCACCCATCAAATCGTCAAATCATAAAGAGAGAAAGCAATGGATTGAATCAGTTGAAAACCTGGGGAAAATGAATGGATAACGGCAAATCAGAAAATCGCTCACCGTTAAAATTCTTTCTGTTAGTTTTCGCTCTTTCGATTCCACTATGGGCGATCGACACAATGATCGCCGTCAGAAGGCTGCCGTTAGATTTTTCTATAACCGATATATTGGCGGCATTTACGCCGCTAATTGCCGCCGGCCTCCTTGTTTACAAAGAAGAAGGACTTGTTGGAGTTACCAGGCTGTTTAGGAGAATTTTAGATTTTAAGAGAATCACAAACAAGATATGGTACGTGCCTATTATTTTTCTGCCGTTTTTAATGTATCTGTTGATTTATTTGGTAATTCGAGTTCTAGGATTACAGCTTCCAGGCGAATTTCACATTTCATTGATCTCGATCCCCATGCTTTTTCTGCTCTTTTTTGTCGGAGCTGTGGTCGAAGAAACCGGCTATATGGGTTATGCAATTGATCCGCTTCAAGAACGATACGGAGCATTATCGGCAAGTATTCTCATAGGAATTCCTTGGGCGGTATGGCATTACCCGTCAATAATTCAACAGGGTCACAGTCTGACCTGGATAGCCTGGGGAACTCTCGGAACAGTTGCCGTTCGGGTTTTGATTGTTTGGATTTACAACAACACGGGAAAAAGCCTATTTGCCTGCATCCTTTTTCACACGATGTTGAACGTCGGAAGACCTTTGTTCCCAAAGGATGAAATCCACAATCCGTTAGTTGATTATCCTGAAATTCACTATTCATTGATTGCAGTTGTCGCCGCTATCGTAATCTTTTTGTGGGGTTCAAAGACATTGGCGCGGTTTAGGTACGCTGAAACTAGCTAATCAGGATCAGAATTATGGATGCAGGCAAATCGCTAGACAGATCGCCCTTCCGGTTCTTCTTATTAGTTTTTGCCCTCTCGGTTCCGTTTTGGATACTCGGTGCCGTGACCGGTGACTTAACTGAAATCCTTCCAATAAAACTTCCCATTAGTTCACTAATGGCTTTTTGCCCATTACTCGCAGCAATGATTCTTGTTTCAAAGGAGAGAAAACGTCGCGGAGTAATGGATTTATTGAAGCGAGCTTTTGACCATGAAAAGATTAAAAAGAAGATTTGGTATCTGCCGATTATTTTTCTCATGCCGGTCATAACGCTGATGTTGTATTGGTTCCTTCAAATGGCCGGAGCAGAGCTGCCTGAACCACAAACACCACTTCTATCTGCTTTTATTTTTTTCTTCATCTTCTTGATTGGGGCAATTGGCGAAGAGGTCGGCTGGTCAGGCTACGCTACTGACCCGATGCAGAATAAATGGGGTGCTCTAAATGCGAGTCTTATTTTGGGCTCAGTCTGGGCAATTTGGCACATCATACCTTACAGCCAGGCAGGCCAATCCCCACTGTGGATAGCTGGGCAATGCGCCGGCACCGTCTTTTTGCGAGTAATCATGGTCTGGATATACAACAACACCGGCAAAAGCGTGTTTGCAACAATCCTCTTTCATACCATGATCAACGTCAGTATGTTTCTGTTTCCAAATTATGGATCGCATTACAATCCGGTTATCGGAGCAATGCTCCTGATTGTTACCTCTGCCACATTAGTGTTCCTTTGGGGACCAAAAACGTTAGCCCGGTATAAATATGCAAACTCTATTTACGGTTGAACAATTTCTTGAAGTTTTTGGGGCCTATAACCGCACCGTTTTCCCAATGCAGCTATTCCTCGTCTTGGCGGCGTTGGTTGCGATTTTTCTGGCGATTCGACCTAACAAAACTTCCAGCAAAGTCCTTGCGGCGACCTTGGCTTTTTTCTGGCTGTGGATGGGAGTTGTCTATCACCTCTTATTTTTTTCGAGCATAAATCCGGGGGCAATTTTCTTTGGAATTTTCTTTATTTTTCAATCGCTGATCTTGTTTTATGCCGGAGTTTTTAAAGATAAATTGTCTTTTGGTTTTCACTTCGGATGGAGGGGGATGATTGGGGCCCTGTTTATTCTCTTCGCCCTGGTCGTTTATCCGCTACTCGGATTGCTTTTCGGACATATTTATCCAAGATCGCCAACTTTTGGTCTTCCTTGTCCGACGACGATTTTTACATTTGGGTTGCTGTTGTGGGCGGATAAAAAAGTGCCGTGGTATGTGTTTCCGATTCCGCTTTTGTGGTCACTGATCGGTTTTGCAGCGGCATTTTCCTTGGGCATTCTGGAAGATATTGGACTTCCCATTGCAGGAATTATTGGATCTGCATTTTTGATCTGGCATGAGCCGAAGAGAGTAACGCGTACGCGAAACGGAATCTAAAAAGGCCATTGGGACAAAAGGAAAGCGGGGAATCATGAACTCAAAGGCAATACGGAACATCCTTATTTTCTTATTATCATTCCTCGGCCTGGGTGCAATCGGCGGGGGCGGTGTGTTGATCATTTCTCCAACCGGCGAGTTGATCGGCATGCCGCTGTCAATGTTGAAGAGTTCGCCTTTTGACACCTTTCTGATTCCAGGCATCGTCTTGTTCCTTGTTCTTGGAATCGTTCCTTTCGTGGTTGTCTTTGGGTTGCTAAAAAGACCCGAAAGCCGAGTGGCAGAGCGGCTCAATTTCTTTAAGGATATGCACTGGGCATGGTCATACACCATCTACATAGCGGTTGCCCTCATTATTTGGCTTCAAGTGGAGATGTTCTTCATTCAGGGAGTCAGTTGGCTGCACAACTTCTATATGCTCCTTGGCCTGATGGTTATCTTTCTAGCTCTGATGCCACAAGTTAGACTTTTGTATAGAAAATAAGAATGGGCAAGATTTTAATCATAGGAGCTACGGGAAATGTTGGCGGAGAAATTATCAAAATTTGTTCGCGCGAAAACGTCGCCGCCGTCGCCGCTGTTTCCGACTTTGCAAAATCCGGCAGTCGGTTTGAATCCGGGATTGAACCGCGCAGATTTGATTTCACGCGCCCGGAAACTTACCCGGACGTGATGCAGGGCGTAACGAAAGTTTTTCTGATGCGTCCGCCTGCTGTTTCAAATGTCCGCCGCGACATTTACCCCTTTCTCGAATACTGCAGCCGGAACAGCCTTGAGCAAATTGTTTTTCTCTCTTTACTGGGAGCCGAAAATCTGTTTTTTACTCCTCACCGGCGAATCGAATTGGAGATTTTGCGTCTCGGTATTCCCCACACGTTTCTTCGTCCAAGCTTTTTTATGCAGAATCTCACCACGACGCACCGGGACGAAATCAGAAACGAGAGTGAGATTTTTGTTCCGGCGGGAACGGGCGTAACCAGCTTTGTTGACGTGCGCGACATTGCGGAAGCCGCGTTTCTGTCGCTAAGGACCCCAAAACATTTGAATAAGGCTTACGAATTGACGGGAAGCAAAGCCCTGTCTTATTTTGAAGTCGCTAAGATTTTATCCGCTGTGCTTAAAAGGCCTATCACTTATCGAAAACCTTCGTTGTTTTCTTTCATTTACCGAAGTTGGCAGAAACACCAAAATCTCTCTCTCGTGCTGGTAATGGCAATAATTTATACTACGGCCCGTTTTGGGCAGGCCGGTTTAATAACTGAAGGATTGCCAAAACTTCTGGGTCGAATGCCCACTTCGTTTGGACAGTTTGCGGTCGATTACAAAGATTGCTGGATTTAATCGGCCAAAGCGTTGTACAAAAATAGGCCTAAAAATGAATTATTTGAACCTTATAATTATCATCACGTTTTCTGTCATCGGGGCAGTTGTCTTGATCCTAATCATCGGGCATGTAGTTCTGACCTCTCAGTTTAATAGCGAGGTAAAAGAACTCTTCTCACAATCGAAGGATATCTCGGATAGAACATTTGAATACGCGCAAATAGCGCATCTGCCAGAACCGGTACAACGCTATTTCAAACACGTTCTGAAGGATGGACGGCCATACATTAGCTACGTTCGCCTGAAACACGACGGTCAGTTCAAAACAGGCCTGGATAAAAACTGGGCGGATATCGAAGGCGAGCAATATTTCACTACTGAAACGCCGGGATTTGTCTGGAAGGGTAATATCCTTGGCGGCACAGCCCGCGATATGTATCTTTCCGACAAAGGGCGGCTTGTCGTCACGATTTTGTCGCTATTCACCGTGGTAGACGGACACGGCGAAACATTTAACGAAGGCGAGCTGCAGCGATGGATCATTGAAGGTGTGTGGTTCCCGACGAACCTATTGCCAGGCGAGAGGATAAATTGGTCTGCGATAGACTCATCTACCGCAAAACTCACGTTTAACTACAAAGAGATCTCGACATCTTTCGTGGTCTCTTTTAATGAAATTGGCGAGATAACACAGATGGAAACAATGCGTTTCATTGACGCAGAGAAAAAGGAAACGTGGATCGGTAAGATGGGTGACTACAAAGAAGTAGAAGGCATAACTATCCCAACGAAGGTTGAAGTAGTTTGGAGATTAGAAAAAGGCGACTTTAGCTATGCAAAGTTTAATGTGAAAAAGATTGAATATGATAAGGCGGAGAAATTCTAGTTTTTGACGCGGCACACTTTAATGGAACAAACGAAGCAATTGATCAAGCAAGTCGGACTTTTTTTACTTTACACGTTTTCTATAACTTGGCTGAGTTGGTTAATTATTATCTTTGGAAACAGATATTTTGATGCCCTTTGGATCGGTGAGCCTTTATTTTGGATACCGTATGTCATTGGCAGTCTGGGACCTGCCATTAGTTCTTACATTATTTATCGCCAATTCAAAGGAGATTTTGCCGGCAAATCGTTTGTGAGATACATTTTCGATAAAAAACCGGAAAGAAAAGTTTGGGTGATATTCGGATCGTTTTTAATTTGGCGGCTATTTATGGTTTGGATTGCTTTTGGAATAAACAAGCCGCGAGCAATTCTCGCGATCTTAATTAACTTGCCATTTCTGATAGTTTTGGGCGGATTAGAGGAATTAGGCTGGCGTGGAATTTTGCAGCCTAAATTAGAAAAAATAATCGGTTATTTACCTTCTGTTTTGGCAGTTGGAATCGTCTGGAGTGTCTGGCATTTGCCGTTATGGTTCATCAACGGAACAGTTCAAAGTTCATTTCCATTTGGGTTGTATTTGTTATCGGGAATAGTTTTAACGTCGAGTTTTACAACGCTTTATAAATACACAAATAACTTATTTCTGTGTGTTTTAAGCCACGCGTGGTTTAACGGTTGCATCGGATTAGCTTTGTTTTTAGGGAATGATGGAACCTTGCAGTTGAACCTAAATTGGAAGGTCCTTTTGGTTTTTTCGTTCGAGTTAGTGGTGTCTATCATTTTAAGCATCGCATACGGTCGAAAAAAACCACTTCAGAATACTGGAAAGAATGCCCGCTAGCAAAAATTATGGGTAACGGCAAATCAAAAAAATCATTCATAAAAAATTTTCTAATAGTCAGTGGATTTTTCATCCGCAATTGCCGGTAGTGATTGAGTCGGTCGCCCTTGCTTCAATTCCCTGATTCGGCTTTTACGCTTATAAGAACCTTATTTGTAATATGCAAAACCACCTCCGAAATTACGCGAAGACAATGTTCGATGCCGATCTTGATGCACTGCCCGAGCGCGAACGGCTCATCGTCAAGCACTACACCGAACGCTTACCAATTAGTCATGATACTAACCTTGAATTCGAAACAAAGCTGACCTTTGGACAGCGGCTTGCGGACAAGGTTGCTTCCTTTGGGGGTTCATGGACGTTTATAAGTATTTTTGGCGTTATTCTGCTTTGCTGGATCGTTCTCAATTCCATCATTCTCGCCCGCAGTAATGCGTCCTTCGACCCATACCCTTACATTTTGTTGAACCTTTTTCTTTCAATGCTCGCTGCCATTCAGGCTCCTATAATTCTAATGTCGCAGAATCGTCTTGCCGTGAGAGATAGGCTCGATGCCGCACACGATTACGAAGTGAATTTGAAAGCAGAGCTTGAGATACTCGGCCTGCACGAAAAATTAGACGAACTTCGTGAACATAAATGGGCGGAGCTAATTCTGATGCAGCAAGAGCAGATAGGATTGCTCACTCAATTATTGAAGGGACGGTAATGCGAGATTCTATGAGGACATCCGCTTATTGCCATTCGGTCGGTTGGGCAAACGAACTCGGCACGCTCAAAGGTCGCTGAGTTGGTCGTTGCACAGCGTAGACAGTTTACTGCTCTTTCGAGGTCAGGTCACCGGCAAATACCTTAGAACTTCTTCGTGCTTGAATGTCAGCGTACCGTTCGTCCCCTCAGAAACATCTATAGCTCGATCGCTGCAAATCTTTCGGGTGTTTAGTTTGAGTGACCAAGGATGCGATTAAACTATGGCGAAAAAAAGCGGTAGGTATATTGATTGAAGTCCTTAATCGAAGTATGCTCAGGGCGTTATGGTGTTGATTCGATCGCTGGACGACTAGACCGAGAGTTGGTTGCAGGTTGGTTGCAGCGTTCCCGATCAAGGGTATTCGGATTGCAACCAGCAGTGACAGTAAGTTGTTGATTCTAAAAAGTTTTGAGCAGTTTTGACAAATTATGCAAACCTACCAAAATCGCTTGGGGTGCGAGAGGTCGTGAGTTCAAATCTCGCCGTCCCGACCAATAAATACGGGGCTTTCGAAGAAATTCGGAGGCCTCATTTGTTTCAGTCTCGGTTATCGTACGGAGGTGCTTTAGACCTCAAGGCCAGCAAATATAGGGTTTAATTTACTTTGTCATGGAGTAAAAACTCTTTCCATATTGCATCCATCTTCAGAGGATCTCTCGTTAGGAGAATCGATTGGAACAAAGATGTGCCGATCTCCCAGTGCATTTGCCCTCCGGTATTACTGCAAATAGGCCAATAGTCAACAAATAAGAGGCAGATAAGCAACTGAATGGAACTTGCCGAAGTCTGGATTCGTGGAAGACGACTCGTGGCTTTGCCAGAGTTAGCCTCGAACTAGGGTAACGAGCTGAGGCTTAGGTCCGTTGATTAGACATACGAAGGTGGGCGAAATGTCTCCAACCGTCCGCCCGTTCTCCGCCTCGTCCCAATAACAGCGACTTACTGAACTTAGACCTCGTCATTTGCCGGTTCTCCTCCAAGGTTCCTATTTTGATCGGTAACTATATTTCTTTTCTGGACCCGTCTTAGGGGAGACTTACACATCAGCCTCAATAAAACTCATCAACCTGTTTTAGTCGTTTATCTAAATCTTGAGTTCAATTGTAACTTCGCATACAGTCAGAAATTAAAACTGTTGTAAAATCGAATTAGTGTGTAAGATGTAGCCTGAATTCACAATCAAGTAATTCACAATGTCTCTGAGAGACTTCCTTTCGAGGTTGCCGTGATCAAAAAAGTTTGAATCACGAAGGCTTTACTGTGTCTGCCGCCGGGCTGGAAATAGATCGGAAACCAAGCAAGTTTTTTACTCGCCAAATCGAAGCTCGGCAGGGCAACCCGGCCAGATAATGGGCAATTTCATATTTGGATTTTTGGTTAAAAATCGCCTTTCACTCCTTACACATGTTCTGTTTGCAATCTGAAATAAAGAGGGCCTCGACCAATCCCCAACTAAAAATATCGGAGCATAGGAGCAACCCACCGTTGAAGCGGGAGAGTCCTTATTTCCTTCTAGGAGTAAATTTTAATGAAACACATTCCAAGTGTGGCCGACGAATTGAATAGTCCCATCGCTACAGACGAGTTAATAGTCAAAACTCTAGCTAAGCTGGACGCAATTGCGATGGGAATTTCATTAGGCACGCTTTTCGGCTTAGTAATTTTTCTTGCAACAAACTTGCTAATTTTCAAAGGTGGCAACGTCATCGGCCCAAACCTCACCTTGCTAAACCAGTATTTTATCGGCTATGACGTGACATTTGGCGGGAGTTTGATAGGAGGGATTTACGGACTTATTTCCGGCTTCATTTTGGGGTTCTTGATCGCGTTTTTGCGAAACACTGTAGTCAGGATCTATCTCCATTTACTAAAGCTGAAAGGCAGCATGTCCGCGATAAACGATTATATCGACAACCCCTAAAACTTAGGCCTTAGCCAATGCAACAGACCGAAAAAAAGAAGGTAGTGATAATCGGTGCCGGACCTGCTGGTCTGACGGCCGCTTATCAGCTTTGTAAGGAGGGCGTTGAATCCGTTGTCCTTGAAAAAGACGTCGTTGTCGGCGGCATCTCGCGTACCGTCAATTACAAAGGCTATTTATTCGACATTGGAGGCCACAGATTCTTCACAAAGGTCAAGGCTGTCGACGACATGTGGCGCGAGGTTTTGGGAGAAAAAAAATTTCTGAGACGCTCACGCCTTTCACGTATTTATTACAATAAAAAGTTTTTCAATTATCCGTTGAAAGCCACTAACGCCCTGCTCGGATTGGGCATTTGGAATTGCTTTATGATGGTCGGCAGTTATGCCAAGGCTCAATTATTTCCGATTAAAAATGAACAGTCGTTTGAAGATTGGATCTGCAATCGTTTCGGTAAGAGGCTCTACCATACCTTCTTTAAAACTTACACGGAAAAAGTCTGGGGCATACCATGCAATGAGATCTCGGCTGACTGGGCGGCGCAGCGCATTAAGGGATTGTCTTTGATTTCGACGATCAAAAACGCGATTCTTTCCGCTCAACCTCAAAACAAGAGCGATATCATTAAGACACTGATCGACGCCTTCGATTATCCCGAAAAGGGTCCAGGTCAAATGTGGGAAATGGTCGCTGAAAGTATACAGGAAAATGGCAGCACCCTTAAAATGAAGTCAGGTGTTGAGAAAATTGTCTGGCAGAACGGTAAAGTCACGGCATTAGAGATTGAAGTCGACGGAAAAACAGAAATAATTACAGGCACGGATTTCATAAGCAGCATGCCGATGCAGGAATTGGTAAGAAAAATGGATCCGCCGCCGCCAGATGAGGTCCGGGAGGCAGCGGAAAAATTAGGCTATAGGGATTTCTTGACCGTATCTCTCGTCATTAACAAAGCGGACCTGTTCCTGGATAATTGGATATATATTCACGATCCTGATGTTAAAGTCGGACGTATTCAAAATTTCAAGAATTGGAGTCCGTTGATGGTACCCGATCCGAACAAAACATGTTTGGGATTGGAGTATTTCTGCTTCGAGGGAGATGGGTTATGGACGACTTCGGATGAGGATTTGGTTAGTTTGGGGGCAAAGGAATTGGGTCTTTTAGGACTGGTTGATCCGAAGGATGTCGAAGATGGCGCTGTCGTACGAATGCCGAAAGCGTACCCTGTTTACGACGGAGTTTATGCCGAGGCGGTCAAGACGATTCGTGAATTTTTGACAGGACTCGGTAATATGTATCTTGTGGGCCGGAACGGAATGCATAAGTATAATAATCAGGATCATTCGATGCTGACTTCAATGCTTTCCGTTAAAAATATTCTTGGGGCAAGATACGACGTTTGGGAAGTAAATGTTGATAATGAGTATCATGAGGAATTGAAAGAAAGAGATAACGCCGAATCTTCGTTGCTGAGTTCCACGCAGCCTTTAGTTCCCAAAAGAATAGTTTAGAAAATAATGACATCACAGGATGAAGCACTTAATTTTTACGCACCTATGAATCGTAATGAAAAAACCGAAGAGGAGATGATTCGACGTGCCGTCTTGCGGATGAACGGGAATATTCTCGGTTTCGTCCTAGGGGCGGTCATCGCCATTATCGTATTTGCCGCGACGAATTGGCTTGTCCTAAAGGGGGGCGAAGTAGTCGGGCCCCATCTTAGCCTCTTAGGTCAGTTCTTCTTAGGTTATTCAGTTTCTTTTATGGGTAGTTTAATAGGTGCGTTATACGGATTCTTCCTAGGCTATTTAAGTGGTTTGTTTATAGGATGGGTTTATAATGCCGTGCTTTTTTTGAGAAGGCGTTAACGCTATATTAGAGGGAATAGGCAACCACGCTCCCCTATATGCTGGTTCGTTATTAAAATATTTACCAGGTTTTATTCGGTGCAGAGATGGAAGGCAAAGGCCCAGCCGCGACGATTCGCATCCTTAATTCTCGGTTTTTGCGACACAAGTAATTGTTAGGGCCAATTATTATCCGAATGAACCTGCGCTTAGTACGTTAGGACAAAGAATGGGCGATAAATCAATTATTTCGACGAAGCGCACTCAAATTGGCGTGGGCGGTTTTAATGTCAGCGACAGAGCGAAAGCTCTCGTGATGGAGGTTCTTGACAGCAACCGTATTACGGCAGGACCGAAGATGGCCGAGTTTGAAAGTCAGATAGCCTCGATTCACGGCTGCAAGTATGGGCTGATGTGCAATAGCGGCACGAGTGCGTTGCAAATAGCACTAGCCGCGCTCAAGGAAAAATATAGCTGGCAGGACGGCGATGAGGTTATTGTTCCGGCGGTGACTTTCGTTGCGACCTCGAACGTAGTCATGTATAACAACCTAAAGCCGGTTTTTGTAGACGTAGATCAGCAATATTACGGCCTTGACCCTGAAAAAATCGAACAAAAGATCACAACTCGCACGCGGGCGATAATGCCGGTTCATCTCGCCGGCCAGCCGTGCGATATGGAACCCATCCTCGAAATTGCCAGGCAGCACGATTTACGGATCGTTGAAGACTCTGCCGAAACGATGTTCGCTTGTGATAAAGGTCGTCCGGTGGGTTCCTTTGGCGATGTCGGCTGTTTTTCAACCTACGCCGCGCACATGATTTCGACCGGTGTCGGCGGCCTGTGTACAACTAATGATCCGGAATTGATCGTGATGCTCAAGAGCATTATGAATCATGGGCGCGACTCCATCTACATCACGATTGATGATGACAAAGCCGCTAAGGGTGAAGCGTTGTTTCAGATTGCCAATAGCCGTTTTTCCTTTGTCCGGCTCGGACACAGCTTTCGCTGCACAGAGATGGAAGCCGCTCTTGGTATAGCACAATTCGAAGAACACGAGGAATCAGGCGCCCGACGACTAGAAATCGTCCGCCGACTAAACGTAGGTCTAGCCGATTTGCAGGATTTTCTACAGTTACCGTATCCGCGGCCCGGATCCACACACAGTTACATGTTTTATGCATTAACCATTTTGGACGAGAGCGTACGACGTGACGATTTGATCCGCTACCTCGAAGACAACTCGATTGAAACACGGTATCTTTTGCCGCTAATCAATCAACCGATTTATCGCGAAATGTTCGGTGATCTCGACAATGAATTTCCGGTTGCCGCGTGGCTCAACATGAATTCTTTTTATATCGGCTGTCATCCGGATATTAGCGATGAGGAAGTTGGCTATGTAGTAGAGAAATTTCATCAGTTTTTTTGGAGTTGTAAATGACTAAAGAAATGGCCGCCAAAAAAAATAGCCCTGCGGAAATCGGCCGCCTAAATCTTGGCATACCTGGCCGCAGGCAGCAGCGGACGCTTCTGGCTCGGGTCAAATGTCAAATTTGTGGAACAGTGACTACTCCGGGCATTGACTTGGGAAATCAACCTATTGGCGACCTTGTCCTCTCTCCGTCGCAGCTCAATCAACCGGAAACTTTTTACCCGCTCAAATTGCAGCACTGCCCGGAATGCGGCTTAACGCAGCTTAGCTATATCGTAAATCCGAAAATCGTTTACAAAAATTTTCCGTTTGTCAGTGGTACGACCCAGACGGCGACACAGCATTTGCAATCCCTTCCCGCTCGGCTCGTCGAGATGCAGAATCTCAGTGGCAATTCGTTTGCCGTCGATATAGGCTCAAATGATGGAACTTTGTTAAAAGGCTATATTCCATCCGGCGTGAAATTTTTGGGTGTAGATCCGTCGGGCGATCCAGTTCGCATCGCCAATGAGCAGGGCATCGGAACGCTACACGCCTTTTTCAATGACGAAACCGCCGAACATGTTAAATCGAATTATGGCCAAGCTGACGCCATCACTGCTTGCGGCGTTTTTGGACACATCGCCGATCTTGGAAGCGTAATGCGCGGCGTAAAGATCTTGCTGAAAAAACGTGGAGTTTTTGCCACCGACTCGCAATACTGGCTCGATACGATGCAGCGGCTTCACTACGACAATATGTTTCATCAGCATTTGCGCTACTACTCGATGAAACCGCTGATCTATCTGCACCGCCAATACGGAATGGATGTTTTTGATGTTGAAAGGTCCGAAGTCTACGGCGGCTCGATTCGTGTTTTCGCTTGTAACGCGGGCGAATATCCAATTTCCAATCGCGTAAAGAAACTCGTCAAACTCGAAGAAAAAGATAAATTATATGATGCGGCGACCAATGAAAGTTTTATCTCACAGGTCGAACAGCGCCGCCGCAAACTCTTTGACGACGTTTACAAGCTTGTCTCGAAAGGCAAAAAAGTAATTGGGATCGGAGCACCGGCCAAAGCCTCGACGATTTGCAATTACGCCCGACTCGGCCCGGATCTGATCAGATATGTGACGGAAATCAATCCGCTTCGCGTTGGAAAATATCTGCCCGGCGTCCGCATTCCGATTGTAGATGAAGAGTTTATGTTTGAAGATCCGCGGCCGGCCGATGCAGGTGTTCTTTTTGCGTGGAATTATTATGACGAGATCGTGCCTAAACTTCGCAAGCGTGGCTTCAACGGGGAAATTCTCTTACCATGACCGAACTAAATAAAAAATATGGCGAAACAGGCAAAGGCACGATTTTATTCGGGGGAAGCGGTTTTTTAGGACCGTATATCCTCGAAAATTATCCCGATATTATCTCGGTCGGCCGAACGGCTCCTCTGACCCGCAATCGTCATATTCCGGTCAAGAGCCTGGAAAATCTGGACGTATTAAAAGACGTGGAATTCGACAAGGTAATTTTCATTATTGGCAATACCGACCATCACAACCTTGAAGAGGAAACCGTGCCTCGCGGCGAACCTACGGCGTTTGACTATCATTTAATGCCGCTTGTCTACACACTCGAACAAATAAAAAATCGGCCCATAAAGAAATTCATCAATTTCTCTACGATTTTGATTTACGACGAACATAAGATTACCCTACCCATTTCCGAGCACAGTCCGATTGACCCGTATAAAAACAGGTACACGATAAGTAAATATCTCGGCGAGGAAGCTTGTAAATTTTACGAGCAGTGGGTTCCGATCGTCACGGTGCGACTCTCGAACATTTACGGTCCGACACCGCTAAAACGATTTGATTTGATTCATTTGCTTTGTCATCAGCTATTGGATAATGCAAAAGGGCAGGTATGGAACACAAAGCCCGAACGCGATTTTATTTATGTGGAAGACGCGGCTCACGCCATTGTCAAACTTCTCGAAACCGAGTATACGGGAATTTTAAATCTCGGCACCGGAACTCAGACCTCAATTCGGGAGGTAGTCGATACATTAGAGGAAATAAGTGGCTGCCCGATCACAAGCCTCGATAAATCGGTATCGGGTCCGATGAAATTTCGCTGTGATATGACGACTATTAATAGTCTGATTGATTGGAGTCCGCGTTATTCAACTAAAGAAGGTGTAAGACGAACCTACGAATTGATGAAATCATGGAGAGAGAAGACGTATGAAGCTGGGAATTAACGGTTGGCGCATCCATGGCCAGCGCACGGGGGTGGGACGCTATCTTCTTAATATCGTCAAACATTGGACGCCGGAAATGGTTGGCGGGCGGTTTGAAGAGATCAATTTTTACACGCCGAAGTCAATCGACCGCAACGAAATTAATCTTCCAACAAACATTCGGGAGCGCGTTTTGTCGCCGGACATGAGGATGCTGGCATGGGAAAACCTTCGGTTAGGCCCTTCTGCTGATGATGATGTAGTGTTTCACCCATCGTTTTCGAGGCCGATACTAGCCCGAGGAAAAACCGTAGTTTCACTGCACGAAGCATCACACTATCGTTACCCGCAGCTTTTTCCGAAATCGGTGCCTCTTTTTTATAACCGTCTTTATGCTTGGAGTGGTCGACATGCCACGCTGGTAATTGTGGGCTCGGAAGATTCGAAAAAGGACATTGCCCATTATTGTGGAGTTCCTCTTTCCCGGATTCGCGTGGCACCCATGGCTCCCGCCGGATTTTTCAAAGCAGTAAAAAAGGATGCGCAAATTGAGGGGATCAGGGAACGGTATATAGGTTCGGCTGACACGCCGTTTTTTCTCACGGTCGGGAAAATGTCGGGACGACGAAATTTCCCCCGTCTTTTGGAAGCGTTCGCAGAATTTAAAAGGCGTACGCGACACTCACACAAATTATTGATGGTTGGATTGAATATCCACAGTATAGACATTGCCGGACTAATAAAAAAACTCGGCATTAAAGACGAAGTGCTGAACCCGGGCTATATATCCGACGAAGAATTAAACTTGATATATAACGCGGCGGAAGCATTTATTTCGCCTTCGGTTTATGAAACGATTTGTCTGCCGGTCATGGAGGCGCAGGCTGCAGGATTACCTGTTATATGTATTGACACGCCCGGTATGCGAGAAACTACCGGCGATGCCGCTCTGCTGATTTCAAAGCTCGAAATAGACCAATTAGTGGAAGCAATGTCGCAAATGGCGGAGGACTCGGCTTTGCGTCAGGAACTATCTGAAACGGGACTGATCAATTCCAAACGGTTTTCGTGGAGAAAGTGCGCCTCTGACGTGCTGGCGGTTTTGGCCGAAGGTGCACAGGAGCCTGCTCCCAGTTCCAAAATAAATGCATCCGTTCACGCCTTTAAGACTTGATTTCGAGAAGAGTAGCACTATGCCAAAACGCGCACTTATAACAGGAGTTACCGGACAGGACGGCTCTTATCTAGCCGACCTTTTGTTGAGTAAGGGATATGAGGTTCACGGACTTCGCCGGCGCGTAAGTAGTTTTAATACATCGCGTATCGACCATTTAATCAACAATTTTAGGCACGACAGCGAGGCTCGGTTTTTTTTGCAATATGCTGATCTGGCTGATTCGACCAGTCTCGTGAAACTGCTATACAAACTTCAGCCGGACGAAATATATCATCTGGGCTCGCAGAGCCATGTTCATGTCAGCTTCGAAATACCCGAATATACCGCCGATGTTACGGGACTGGGTACCATTCGTATTCTCGAAGCTGTGCGTGAAACGGGCATCAAAGCGCGGGTTTATCAGGCGTCAAGCAGCGAAATGTTCGGCAGCACTCCGGCACCGCAAAACGAAGATTCGCCTTTCCACCCGCGTAGCCCGTATGCCTGCGCTAAAGTCTTCGCCTATCATGCGACGGTTAACTATCGGGAAAGTTACGGAGTGTTCGCATGCAACGGCATTCTATTTAATCACGAGTCACCGCGGAGAGGTGAAAATTTTGTCACGCGAAAAGTCACGCGTGCCATCGCCCGCATCAAACGCGGACTACAAAAAAAATTATATTTGGGAAATTTGGAGGCTTGCCGCGATTGGGGTTACGCCCCCGAATACGTCGAATCGATGTGGCAGATGCTTCAGCAGGAAAAACCCGACGACTATGTGATTGCGACCGGCGAATCCTATAGCGTTGAAGAATTCGTTAGGGCCGCATTTGAACATGCCGGTATGGATTGGCGCGAATATGTCGAGGTTGATCCGGTTTACTACCGCCCGGCGGAAGTAGTCCGACTGGCTGGCGATGCTTCAAAGGCAAAGGCCCGGTTTGGTTGGGAGCCGCATACGAGATTTCCCGAGCTTGTACGACTTTTGGTTGATGCCGACATCAAACTTTTGAACGAACAACTGGCGAGAGGTGAATTGGCGAATGAGTATTCAAATTAGCGACGAAACTCAGGAGTCGACTAATGCCGGGAACGGAATGAATGAGAAACAGCGGGCGAGCGAATCGGACGCGACCGGTAAATCTCTCGGGACAAGCAAAATCAGCGCCAACATTATTTCTCTGGGAAGCGGAGAAATTATCGCCCGCGTCGTCGCCTTTTTCGGAATTACGTATGCCGCCCGCGTCCTTGGTCCGGAGCATTTCGGCATAATCGGTTTCGCGTCGGCTCTTTTCGGCTATTTGTCCCTTTCGGTCACGGCCGGTTTTGCCGATGTCGGTTCGCGGGAAGTTGCCCGCCGCCCGCGTGACGCCTCGTCAATTGCGGCCAATGTTATCGCGGTCAGGCTCATCAGTGCTTTTTTAGCTCTGATTGCGGTGATTGTTACGGCCTGGTTTCTGGACAAACCCCCGATTGTAAAATTGGTTTTGCTTTTGATGGGGCTTTTGTTTTTCCCTCTTGCTCTAGATACTTCGTGGGTTTACAAGGGGCTTGAGCGCAATCGTCCCGTTGCCATTGCTCAAATTATCGGTCAAGTTTTGTATGTAGGAGCGATATTTTGGGCGGTGAGCGGGCCGAATGACGTCGCGTTAATGCCACTTGCTCAATTTCTTGGCGAGATTTGCGTGGCATTGATTCTCCTCGTACCGCTGTTCTGGCCCGGAAAAATCAAACTCGATTTGCACAAAGGATTTCAAATTTTAATGAGTTCGGGTTTTCTGGCAATCTCGCGGTTATTGAGGGTAATAATGTACACCTTCGATATAGTGCTAATTGGTTTTTTACTGGGTGAAGAAGCGGTCGGACTGTACGCCGCCCCATATAGAATTTGTTTCTTGCTGGTTGCCTTGGCGGTAGCGGTTTATTCTTCCTATCTGCCACTTATGACGCGTTCTTATATTTCGGCCTCACCGATACGGGAAATTGGCATTGTAGCGGAACGCTCGCTCATTTTTGCCGCGACGATAGCCGCACCGCTCGTGGTAGGCGGAATAATCGTTGCCGAGCCGTTGTTGGTTGCGGTATTTGGAGGCGATTACGAAGCAGGAAAAATGGCTTTTCAATTTCTCACAGTGGGCGTAGGGTTTCTTTTTCTTCACGGAGCGATTCACAATATTTTTCTTGTCTTGAATCGGCTGAAAACCGAAATGATAATTTTCGCTGCCGCCGCCGGTGTAAACGTCGGATTAAATATTCTTATGATCCCCCGTTACGGTATCGCCGGGGCGGCAGCCGTAACAGCTCTGGCAGAGTTTATCACCCTCGTCTGCGGACTTATCGTCGTAAATCGAATTGGCATTTCTTTTAGCGTTTTATCGATATGGCGACCCATTTTGGCCTCTGCGGTGATGGGAGTGTGCTTAATTGCTCTCGGACCAAATCGTGGGCTGATTTATTACCTTGGAATAGGGGGCGGCGTTTATTTACTAGCTTTACTCGTGTTGCGGGGAATTCCGCAGGATGCGCGCCCTTTTTTCCAGATACCCGCTTCGTTTGTTAGCCGATTGCTTAGAAATACCAGCTAGGACAAATCATTTTCACTGCGGGGGTAAGTTTCGATGAACTTCGCTCATTTAGTCATATCCGTTTTTCCACCCGACCGGATGTTTCCTTAGACTCTATAGAAAGTTTGAAAATGCTGCAAAAAATGAATTCTGAAGTATTTAAAAGTCGGGATGCGACAAGCTATGACTCGCTCACGGAGAAATTCGATTATTTCACGGAACGGCTTAGCCAGCCGCTCGCGGACCGTTTGGTTGATCTGGCTGAGATAAAGCATTCGGACGCCGTTCTCGATGTCGGCACCGGAACCGGGGTCGTCGCCTTGAAAGTGGCAAAGATACTCGGAGCAGATGGAAAGAATCATGGAATTGATCTGTCCGAAAAAATGTTGGCGACAGCATATGCCAAAGCGGAGCTGTTAGGTCAAAAAGTGGAATTCAGCCAGATGGATGCTGAAGAATTAACGTTTGACGCTGGTAATTTCGACGTCGTCGTGTCACTGTTCGCCTTGCTCCATTTTCCGAATCCGTTGGAGGCATTGCTGGAAATTCACCGGGTATTGCGGCCGGGCGGCAAATTGGTCGTAGCCGTTGGAAGCAGTCCGCCTCTTTTTTCCGTTACCGGCGTTACACACCGAATGATGCTTTTACCGGATTTGCTCCGACGATTTCGAGGGAGGCAATTGGCTGCACCGAGTTTTTTGGATTCGCTAGTTCGTCATCACCTTCCTGAGGCAGATGAGCCGGAAGAATCACATCTGGCAAGCCATTCCCATGATCGCACCCAAGGAGTGGCCTATCTTGTACGCACAGCCGGATTTAAGGTTCAGAGGACGGTCTGGCAAGGCCATCAGGCGCAGATTGAAACGCCCGAAGAATTTTGGGAAATACAGCGAACGTTTTCGAGCATCTCCCGTAAACGCCTTGCCGCTACGACGCTGGAAAACGTTGCTTCGATCAAGCGAGATTTCTTGGAGAAATGCAAAACGGTACAATCACGAGGTGGAAATCTGGTTTATCCTTTTGCCGCATTTTATGTCATTGCACGAAAGCCTGAATAATAAATTTGTTAAGGTTTTAGGAAGGAACATTTGCAAAGAAATAATCCCCTGCGAGTTGCAATTATTGGTTTGGGAGCCGTGACGAGGAACATTCATCTGCCTGGTTATAAGAGCCTGACGGACAAAATTAGGATCGTCGGTGGCTGCGACACGGATGCCGCAGCCCGCCAATTTGGAAGAGACAATTTGGGCCTGACCGAAATTTTCGATGATCCTCGCAAAATGATCGAGCAGACGAAACCTGACATAGTGTCGGTATGCACGCCGCCTGCTTTACACATCGAGCAGAGTTTGATGGCCGTTGAAAACGGCTGTCATGTTTTTTGCGAAAAGCCGATAGCCGAAAGCCTTAATGATGCTGACAAATTGATCGCGGCCGCCGCCAAGGCCGGCAGACTTGTAGTTGTCAATAATCAGTTTCCGTACATGAATATTCATCTGGCCGCGAAAAGAATGATCGGTACGCCGGAATTCGGGAAATTACTGTTTCTACAGGCCTGTCAAGTATTTCATCCGGATGAAACGACTGAGGTCGATTGGCGCGGACAGCTAAAAAGAAGAGTGTGTTTCGAATTCGGCATCCATGTTTTTTCCCTGGCGAGGTTCTTTTTTGATGAAGAGCCGATCTCAATCTCGGCCCAGATGCCGAACCCATTATCGAAATTCCGTTCCGACGCTCTAAACCTGATTACACTAGAATTTCCTGACGGACGAGTTGCTTCGATCATTTTAAATCGACTGAGCAACGCTCCTGAACACTATCTCGACATGCGGCTTGACGGCGAACATGCTTCGGTCCACACTTCCATCGGCGGTGAGGTCCGTTTCGAAGCCGGGATGCACACTCGGCAAAAACGTCCGTTTTTCGGATTGAATTTTATCAAAGGCGGGAAAGCGGTTCTACAGAAAGGAACGAAATCGAAAATCATAGCTAAAGATGGCATCAATCCTTTTGCTTCGTCGACAGGGTATCACTTTAATAATTTTGTTGACGCAATAGTAAATGGCGGAACACCTCCTGGAACGGTTGCCGACAACAGAAAAACTCTCGCGCTCGTTTTCGCTGCCTACGCCGCCGCCGAAGCGTGCCAAACAGTAAACTTGAAAGATTATCAGAGCGGACGACTGATCTGAGCTTGCTTGGAACTCAACGAACTGAAATGAGAACGGATCTTGGTGAGTCAGTCGAAGCACGGCTTGTTCAGGTAAGTAGGAATTCCGACGCGAAAATTCGCGCCGGAATTGTCGGGGCGGGCCTGATGGGCCTCTGGCACGCTCGAGCAGCGAGAAAGGCGGGCGGAGAAGTTGTCGCGATCGCGGATATTGACCAAAGAAATGCAGCCCGTTTAGTCGGCAACTATCCGTCTGCGCAGGATTTTGGCAGTTTAGAGGAAATGATCGATCGGCAATCGCTCGACGTGCTGCATGTTTGCACACCGCTTTCCAGCCATCAAACGATTGCCGAAATCGCCATTGAAGCCGGGATTAATTTAATTGTGGAAAAACCGCTCGCTCAGACAGCAGGGGAAACGATTCGCCTTTACGATTTAGCTTCGAACTATGATGTGCGTCTCTGCCCCGTTCATCAATTCGCTTTCCAACCCGGCGTTGAAAAGGCAAAACAATGGATGCCGGCGATAGGACAAGTACTTCATATGCGAGCAACCATCTGCTCTGCGGGCGGCGAGAATTCCGGCGATGAGCAACTTGATTTAATTGCCGCAAATATTTTGCCGCATCCTCTCTCGCTTTTTCAAGTCGTTTTGAACAACCTTCTATCGGACAAAAATTGGGAGGTTTCCCGCCCTCGCGACGGAGAGCTTCGCATTGAAGGTTATGAAGGGGAAACTTCTCTTTCAATTTTCGTTAGTATGAATGCGCGGCCGACTAATAATTCTTTACAGATTTTTGGAACGAAGGGAACGATTAATATCGATCTATTTCACGGATTCGCCGTAATGGAAAAAGGAAAAGTTTCGAAAACACGAAAAATCCTGCATCCGTTCGATATGGCCGTTAGAAGTTTTTCTGCCGCCACAATGAATCTGATGCGGCGGGCCGTCCGGTTTGAAGCTGCATATCCAGGGCTCCGACAGTTGGTAGGCTCCTTTTATCAGTCAGTGAGAGATGGTTCCGGACCGGCAATTACACCGAAACAGGCTATAAACGTAGCTCAGGTTCGGGATCTTCTAATCTTTCGTGCGGGAATCAAATTGACCGATGGCATATCACGGTGAATATCCAAGATGAGCAACGCCGCAGGGGCCGATAAGCCGACAATATCGGTTGTTCTCGCGTCGCAAAACGCCGTCGGAAGCGTTGCGGAATGCTTAAGCGAGATTGGAAACCAGGCTCGCAGTCATGCGATAGAAATTCTTGTCGTTGATAATTCGAGCGATGGAACGCAAGATATTATCGCCCGTGATTTTCCGCACGTAAAACTTTTTCGTGCCCCGAGGGACAAACTGATTCCTGAACTATGGGGAATTGGTTTCAACCTGAGCGTCGGCGATCTGATTGCTGTAAGCACGACGCATTTTGTGCCTTCCGAAAATTGGATTGCCGAGATAGTAAAAGGACACGATTCTGACTGCGCGGGAATCGGAGGAGCCATTGAAAATGATGAACACTCCGGACTTGTTTCCTGGGCGGTTTATTTTTGTCGTTACAGCCGCTACATGCTGCCCTTCGCCCGGCAAAATACGCACGACTTTGCGGCGGATAACGCTTCATACAAACGCGCAGAGCTGGACCGCGTAAAGCACGCAATGGCAAACGGCTTCTGGGAGGTTTTTGTTCATCGCGAAATGCAAAAAGAACGAATGTCTCTAATTCTGACTCCGGAAATTGTTGTCTGTCACCAGAATTCATTTACTTTTTCCGGTTTTTTTGGCCAGCGATTTTGGCACGGCAAGCAATTCGGGAGCACTCGTGCCGCAAGTATTGCTGGCTCGAAACGACTAGCTCTTGTTTTGCTTTCTCCGCTTATTCCTTTCGTATATCTTTTCCGGATCACGGTTTGCGTATTTGCCCGGAAGCGAAACATAAATAATTATTTAACGTCGCTGCCAATCTTGATTCTGTTTTTGACAAGCTGGTCCTTCGGCGAATTTATAGGCTATCTGAGGAAATCGGAATAGTGCTGAAACTCGAAAATGAACCGCCAAGAGAAACTGTAAAACTGTCGGTCGTCATTGTGTCACTTTATACTCATCCGTTACTCATAAAATGTCTGGATGGGGTTCTCGCCAATGAAATTGAAGATAAGATCGAAATTCTCGTAGCCGATTGTTGTTCCGACGAACCGATCTCCAACGTGATCGAGAAGTATCCGAATGTACGGTTTATTCATTTTCCTCAAAAAGTTGGAATTCCGTTTTTAGCTGGGGCTGGAATCAAACAATCGATAGGTGAAATCGTGGTGCTGACGGATGCTTCATGCGTAGCAGACCCTGGCTGGATAAAAGCGATTTTCGAGGCACATCAATTACCATCTCCGGTCATAGGAGGAGCGGTCGAGGTTAGGGAGAAGCTAAAACCATTGGATTGGGCGGCGTACTTTTGCGAATACGGGCAATTTATGCGTCCATTAAAAATGGGGGCTGTAGACGTGTTGCCTGGAAACAACATTTCGTTTAAGCGTTCCGTCCTAAAAAGAGGAACCGAATATGTCGAACCGGAATTTTGGAAAACTTACTGGTGTGAAAAATTAAAAGGCAATGGGATTGAATTAATATCCGAACCGGCGATGCTGACCTACTATGCCAAAACTTTTCAAATAGTTCCGTTTTTCATCCGACGGTTTCATCACGGGCGGTGTTTTGCGGGAATGAGGACAAGTCAGTCGTCGTTTGCAAGCCGAATGCTTTATTTTGCAGTCTCACCGATTCTGCCGGCTGTTTTTCTTTCCCGGACAATTGTCACAATTTTAGCCAAGAAACGATTCGTCAAAGAATTCGTCCTTTCATTTCCATTTTTGGTGTTAGCAATCGTCTTTTGGTCGTTTGGCGAAACTTTCGGCTATCTAGCCGGAAAGGGGAAAAGTTGTGAACTTATTTCATGATCGTAAATTTACTGGTAAGACGGCGTTAAGACTTCTATATGGCAAAAATTTCAGTAATTGTTGTTTCTCTGCTGGGAATGCCCATTATAGACGAGTGCTTACGTGCTCTAAACGATCAGCAGGGCGATTTCGACTATGAAATCATTGTGGTTAGCCCCGGCAAAAATACCGCATTCAGCCACATCGAAAAAAACTTTCCGTGTGTTAAGTTGTTTCAACCCGCCGAGAGATTGGGTATTCCCCAATTACGGGCTCTCGGTATATCGCATGCAAGTGGTGATTTCGTTGCGATTACGGAAGATTGCTGTATTCCACGCGAGAACTGGTTGGAGGAAATTATTAAGGCGCACCGCTCTGGGTACGACGTGGTAGGCGGGGCGATTGAGAACGGAAGCTCGGACAGACTCGTAAATTGGGCGGCATACATTTGTGAGTATAGCCAGATGATGTTGCCTGTTCCTAACGGCGAGGTGGGGGGATTAGCGGGAAATAATTGTTCATACAAACGAGAGATATTCAATAAGGTAGATGAATCTCTTCAGAAGGATTATTGGGAGTATTTTCTTCATCAAGAATTGAAAAAACTCGAAATAAAGATCCTATCCGTGCCCACGATCGTTGTGCTGAAAAAGAAGGAGTTCTTTTTTGTTTACTTTCTTAAGCAAAGGTTTTATTTCTCGCGTTCATTCGCCGGTATGCGGAGCAGATTGCTGCCTCCGTCAAGGAGGCTAATCTCCGCCGCTTTCTCGCCGGCACTGCCATTTTTGATGACCTGGCGAATCGCAAAGCAAGTTGTCCAAAAGAAAAGACACGTCGGCAGATTTGTACTTTCTATGCCTCTTTTGTCAATCTTTATGATCAGCTACGCTGCCGGTGAATTGACCGGATACCTCTTTGGGACGGGGAAGAGTTTAGCGAAAGTCGAATGACAGATACAAGAGAAACAGATCTCTCCATCGTCATAGCGGCTTGGAATAACACGTCCTACCTGCGAGCCTGTCTCGCCTCTCTCGAAGACCAGATTATGACTGACACAACTGAAGTAATTGTGATGAGTAACTATGAGACTGCGACGGAGAAAATGGAGCAGGAGTTTTCATTTGTTCAGTTCGTTCGACTATCTGAGAAGTCGACCGTGCCGGAACTGCGCGCGGACGGCGTTTTACGTTCAAAAGGTAAAGTTATCGCTCTGCTGGAAGACCACTGCACATTCGATGAAAACTGGTGTACTGAAATCATGAAAGGCCACGAATTGTCGTATGCGATAGTTGGCGGCGCGGTTGAAAATGGACTCAATCAAAAACCCCTGGACTGGGCAGTTTATTTCTATGACTACGGGAAGTATATGCTCCCTGAAAACGAACACATAGTGACAACGCTTTCCGGTGCCAACGTTTCGTATAAAAGGGAAGTCCTTGAGGGAGTCACATCTGTTTTCCGCGACGGTTTCTACGAAGATACCGTTCACGATAAATTGCAAAAGCAAGGAAACGCTTTATATTTAGCACCGTCGGCAATTGTCTATCACAACAAGAATTATTTTTTGCACGGGGCACTGACACAATCATACCATCACGCAAGAGCCTATGCGGCGAAACGAATTTCAGATGCTTTTCCTTTAAAACGTGCGATGTTTGTAATCATCTCCGTGGCTTTGCCCTTTCTGCTGCCATCCCGAATCGTCGTTGGGGTCATTCGTAAAAGCCGGCATTTCACAGAGCTAATAAAGTCGTTACCGTATTTATTACTTCTGTTGACAGGTTGGTCTTACGGCGAGTTTATCGGTTATCTATTCGGTGAAGGAAAAAGCTCTGGTGAGTGGCGCTAGATCAAAATGAAAATCGGAATTGACGCAACTTGCTGGGGAAATAAAAGAGGCTTCGGGCGCTTTACCCGCGAACTGCTTGAGGCTCTTCTTAAAATAGATGCTACAAACGAGTATATATTTTTTATTGACGGCCATACGGACGAGGCCGACTCAATACCGCGGCGAGTTCGGAAGATCATCGCAAACACTGACGTTTCAGCTATCGAGGCTGCGTCCGCTAATGGCAGGCGGTCCATAAAGGATCTGTGGGCCATGACCCGTCAAGTATTTAACCACAAGATCGATGTGTTCTTTTTTCCTGCGGTTTATTCCTACTTTCCGATTTTTAACCGGACCAAGATAGTGGTGACACTTCACGATGTGATTGCGGATCATCATCCCAGTCTTATTTTCCCGGACACGAAATCGAAAATATTCTGGAAGCTAAAACAAAATGCGGCGGTTAAACAGGCACACCTGATTGCAACGGTTTCGGAATACTCAAGGCAGCAAATTGTGGAATATTTTAATCTTCCCGAATCACGACTTCGAATAATTTCCGAGGCCGCTCGTAGTGATTTCAAGGTTCTGACGGTGGACAATGGCATGCGCGATATTTTGGTACGCCACGGATTGGACAAAGATGAGAGGTTTCTGCTTTATGTTGGCGGCATAAGTCCGCATAAAAATCTGGGTGTTTTGATCGACGCTTTTAAGTTGATCGGAAGTAATGCAGGTACGAAGATTAAACTCGTTTTGGTAGGTGATTATAAAGACGATCCATTCTTTTCTGCTTATCCTTCCTTGAAAAAACAGGTCACCGATCTTGGCTTGGAAAACAGAGTTATATTTACCGGCTTTGTACCAGACCGCGACCTCGCTTATCTTTACAACACGGCGACGTTATTGGTACTCCCATCTTTAGAAGAAGGATTCGGATTGCCTGCCGTCGAAGCGATGTCGTGCGGAACGCCGGTCGCCGCCAGCAATTGCGGTTCGCTGCCCGAAGTTCTGGGCGATGCGGGCAGATTTTTTAATCCGCGTGATAAGCAAGACATATTGAAGGTAGTTCAGGAAATTTTAGCTGACGACGCTCTACGAAGTAGAATGGGCCAAGACAGTTTGAACAGATCGCGTCATTTCTCGTGGAAGCGTTCCGCCCAAAGCACGCTGGCAATATTTAACGAGCTTGCGCCCCGATAATTCTTTGTGAAAGAAAAGCCACTAAAATTTTGCATGGTCTCAACGTTTTACCCGCCATATAATTTCGGCGGCGACGGAATGCACATCTATCGCCTTTCCAACGCACTGGCGCGGCGCGGGCATTCGGTTGATGTTTTTCATTGCGAAGATGCCTTTTTGCTTCTAAATAGAAAACAGCCGACGGGTGAGTTTCCTAATCATCCCCGGATAACCATCAACAGAATGAAGAGTGATAAGGGTCTTCTTTCGCCGCTGCTTACCCAGCAAACCGGATCACCGATTTTCAAGCCGCAACTGAAAAAGGCTTTAGAAACAAACGTATACGATGTCATCCATTATCACAATCTGTCGTTGATCGGGATCAAGGCCTTGAGCTATGGAAAAGCGGTCAAACTCTATACGACCCATGAGCACTGGCTGGTGTGCCCGATGCATGTGCTTTGGAAATTTAACCGCGAAGTCTGCACAAAAAAAAGCTGTACATTGTGTCAATTGGCAGGAAAAAGGCCGCCGCAGCTTTGGCGGCATACGGGAATGATGCAAAGGATGCTGAAAAACGTTGACCGCTTTCTTTCGCCCAGTCGTTTTACTTTGCAGAAACATCTGGATATGGGATTGGATATTCCTATCGAACAGGTGCCTTATTTTTTGCCGAAAACGGAAGATAGCGAGCAGCCGATTACGGAGCGGGATCCCGGTCGTCCTTGCTTTCTTTTCGTAGGTCGTTTGGAATATATCAAGGGCCTGCAAAACCTGATTCCGATTTTCAGGAATCAGCCAAGATACGATCTGTTGATCGCGGGTGACGGCGTATACAGAAAATCTCTTGAATTACAGGCAGCCAATAGCCCGAATATTAAATTTCTTGGCAGGCTGGATCAGGAACGGCTAGGCAAACTTTATCGCTTGGCGGTCGCTGTAATCGTTCCATCAATTTGTTACGAAACATTCGGTATCATTATCATCGAGGCTTTTTCGCATAAAACCCCAGTGATAGTCAACGATCTCGGAGCACTTCCCGAAGTTGTAGAAGAGAGCGGCGGCGGGTTTATCTATAGGAGCCAGGATGAACTGAGAGCGGCCATGGCAAGGCTTGCCGATGACCGCTCTGTCAGAGATGATTTGGGTGAAAAAGGATATGCGGCTTACTTGAAATACTGGAACGAGGATGCACATTTAGAGCGATACCTGAATCTGATTGAAAAGACAAAAAGAAAGAAGGAAGAAAGAAGGGGACAAGGCCTCATTTAAAAGCCGTTTGCGATTGCTTCTTGTCATGGGAAAAGTCAAACTGAGTTCAACGAACGCCCAATTAAGAATTTCTATATTACGGTGATTAACGTACCAATTCTGACGTATCATTCGATTGATGAAAGCGGCTCCGTCATTTCGACGGCTGTCAGGACATTTCGAAGGCAGATGAAATATTTAAGTGATGCGAGATGGAACGTTGTTTCTCTCAACGATCTTGTTAGCTCGATGGTTGAGAAAACACCAATTCCCCCGAAAACAATCGTGCTGACTTTTGATGACGGTTTTCAGAATTTTTATACTTCAGCGTTTCCAGTTTTGGCGCAATATGAGTTCAAAGGTACCGTCTTTCTGGTAACTGACTACTGCAATAAATATAACGATTGGGCGGGTAACCCTCAAGATCTTCCAAGAAGCAAACTACTTTCCTGGCAGGAAATAAAAGAACTGCATAAATTAGGGATGGATTTCGGATCACACACGCGGACGCACCACGATCTACGAAAAATGTCGCAGGACCAAGTTAAAAGCGAGTTGGTTGAATCGAGGCTAGCAATTGAAGATGCTCTTGGTTGCGAAGCGGCGACTTTTGCGTATCCTTTCGGAAGTTACAACGCGGCGGTCAAACAGGCCGTCGAAGAAACTTTTGTATCCGCCTCCTCGACAAAACTAGGAAAAGTGAGCGCTGGCAGCGACCGATTTTCTTTGGAGAGGATTGATTCATATTACGTTTTGAATCATCAAATTTTCAATTTGTTGGCGTCAACGTCGTTTGACCAGTACCTGAAGATCCGTCGTGTTATAAGGGATTTCAAATCGTTGATTAACGGTAATTGAAGTGAACCGAATAAACTTGGGAATATAACGTTATGAACATAGTTTCTCGCATAAAACGGCATACCAAACTTTCGTTGAAAGCCGCGAACCACGTTAGACGACAAACGCCGCCTTTCATGATTGTCTTTATCAACTCGATTTGTAATCTAACCTGCGAACATTGTTTTTACTGGAAAGAGTTGAATCAACGAAATGACCTTACGTACGAGGAGTTTGAAAAGCTTTCGCTCGAACTCGGAGATTTTGAAAATCTCAACCTTTCCGGCGGCGAGCCATTTATCAATCAGGAGTTTGGAGAAATCTGCACTCTGTTCATAAAGAACAACAAGGTGAGGAATATTTACGTTCCGACAAATGGCTATTTCACCGACCGGACGGAAAAATCCCTTCGCAAGGTGCTAAAAAATGAATCGCTTGAACTTTTTGTCTGCGAAATTTCTCTCGACGGAATGCCGGAATATCATGACAAGTTCCGGGGCAATCCGCAGTCCTTCAAAAAGGCGATGGAAACCTACGAGATGCTGGCGAAATTGCAGGAAGAAGACCCGCGTTTGCGAATTCATTCCAATACCGTCGCGATGAGCGAAAACATGGACGAGATATGGCAATTGACCGAGTATTTGCATGATAATTGCCCAAAAATCGAGCATCACAACCTTGCAATTATACGTGGTGACCGCAAAGATCCGTCGCTGCAAGGCCCGGCTTTGCAAAAGTACAAAGACCTTTACCGGCATGTTGCCGAAGTTTGGAGCGATCGTGATAGGCATCGTTTCGGATCAAGTGTAGAACCGATGCTTCAATGGGCCAAGGTAAAAACCATTGAATCGGAATCGCAGTTCATTCCGTGCAAGGCGGGTGTTTTGACAGGCGTTGTTTATGCAAACGGCGACGTGAGCGTTTGCGAACAGCACTTTCCGCTCGGTAATCTGCGAGAAAAGAGTTTTTTCGAAATTTGGGATTCCGAGGAAGCCGAAAAACTGCGTGCGCAAATTAAAGCAAAAAAATGCTATTGCACGAACGAAGTCTTCCTCTGGTCCAGTATCGTCTTTCAACCCGTTCAACTGACAAGGGCGGCAATCGGATCGAATTTGATGCGGATCGGTTCAAAAACGAATGCCGACTCTGCAAAGAAATCACGTCCACCGGCGGTTACAACCACCTGAACCTTTTCTCCTTAGGTAATATCTTTCCGCCGAAGTGATTTGGTCTTCGTTTTTCACTTGCAAGCCGTTCAAAATCGAGAATATCCTCACGATCTCCTGCCGTCTTTGCGGGAAGTTCCGTTCGTCTGCCCGCTGTGCCGCGGTAATCTGGACATATGTACGGCTGCATTTGCCTGTGGGGTCTGTGAAAAGAATTACCCTCTTCATGCTGGTATCCCAGATTTCCGCGTGTTTTCCGACCCCTACCTCGATTTTCAGGAAGATCATGATCGAACCGAGATCGTTCTTGCCGGTTTGGAGAAGTATAAGTTGGAGAAACTGCTTGAATATTATTGGAGCTTTAGCGACATAACCCCCGAAAATTTGCGTCCGAAGTTTATTCGCAGCGCAATGCTGGGCGAAGAAAGAGCCGAACGGACGATGGAAGTATTCAACGACGGCACGTTTAAAAAGACGATTTCGGGTAAAAAGGTTTTGGAGGTCGGGAGCGGCACAGGCAATTTTCTGACAGTTGCCGCCGACCGTTTTGAGCAGGTTGTCGGCATCGATATCGCGATGCGTTGGCTGCATGTAAGCCGGCGTCGTTTTATGGACAAGGGCTTGCCCGATCCACCATTGGTGTGCTGCTGCGCGGAATATCTGCCTTTTCCAGATAATTATTTTGATCTCGTTGCCGCAACTTCAACTCTGGAATTTGTAAAAGATCATGAAAAGGTTTTGTCCGAAGCGGCTCGCGTATTGAACGTTGACGGTGCGTTTTATCTCAACTCCGTCAACCGCTATTCGTTGGCTCGAGACCCATATTCATACTTGTGGGGAGTAGGCTTCCTGCCTCGCAAGTTACAGCCGAAGTATGTGTTCTGGCGGAACAATGCCGTCTACAAGACCAAAATGCTTTCTTACAATGAGTTTAAACGTTTGGTTGGCGCCGATTTTTCGTCAGGCGAATTTGCGTTGCCGGATGTCGGGTCTTCGGTATTGCACCAATTCTCAGCCTTCACGCGTTTCCAAATTCATATTTATCGTTTTCTGAAAAGGCTCCCCTTTTTCTCGCATCTTTTCAAGCAAATCGGTCCGGGCTGGGATATTGTCCTGCGGAAATCAGTTGCTTAAGGCGTTAATTGTGCCAACAGATCAACCTTTCATTTCAGTGATCGTTCCGGTCTACAACGGCAGCAAATTTCTTCACCGGTGTTTGGACGCTCTTTTTGCGTCGACATACAAATCGTTTGAAATAATTGTGGTTGACGATTGTTCGACTGACGACAGCGCTGATTTAAGCCGAAAAAAAGGTGCCCGCGTTCTTTCTACGGCTCAAAATTCAGGCCCGGCAGCGGCGCGAAATCTTGCAGCGCAGACAGCTGTCGGAGAAATTCTGATGTTTGTAGATGCCGATGTCGTTGTTAATTCGGAGACCGTAGCACGCGTAGCGTCAAGATTTGTAACCCAACCTGAAATATCCGCCTTATTTGGCTCATACGACGATGAGCCGGCCGAGCAAAACTTTCTGTCGCAATATAAAAATCTTCAGCATCACTTTATTCATCAGATTTCGAGCAGGGAAGCGTCGACCTTTTGGTCGGGCCTGGGCGCAATTCGCCGCGATATTTTTATTGGAATGGGTGGTTTTGACTGTAAAAAATTCGAGGTTCCGTCAATCGAAGATATAGAACTAGGAGCACGTCTTCGCCAGGCTGGGCACAAAATACTACTGGACAAGGACATTCAGGCAAAACATCTAAAAAAATGGCAGATCCTCTCGCACTTGCGGACTGAAATTTTCTGCCGTGCTCTGCCATGGTCAAAGCTGATTTTGACAAGCCGCGGGTTGATTAATGACATGAACCTTAAAATGTCGGACCGATTTAGTGGGGCTTTGGTTGCTCTCTGCGTGGCGGTTACTCCGTTCGCTTTATGGAGGCCAACATTGCTACTTTTGCCAGCCATTTTTCTACTTATTTTCTTTGTCCTAAACCGCAAGATCTTTCAATTCTTTGCCAATAAAAAGGGCATAGTGTTTGCCGCCCTAGCATTCCCATGGCAGCTGTTATATTTTTTCTACAGCGGCGTTGTCTTTGCTTATTGCTGGTTTCGGTATGCTCTGCCGTTAGCACTAGGCTTCAAAAAATACGAGGAGATCAGTGGTACCGCCTCACCTAAATAACGGTACGTTTAAACTTATCTTAGATCGATATATCCCTTTAAGGTTCTCCAACGAAAAGGTCTTTCTTTTCATTTGTGCCGTCGTTGCTTTTCTTCTGCGTTTCTTTCTGATTCCGCAGGAAGCAATGCTCCATATCGACAGCGCTCATTACCTGACGTTAGGCGGCAAGATCGCTAACGGGGATTGGTTAGCAGGGATACATGCCTACTGGCCGCCTATGTATCCTTTTTTAATTGCCGTCGCATCAATATTTACGGGAGACTTGGAGTTTGCCGGACGACTAGTTTCAATTGCTGCCGGAACGCTACTGGTGATTCCCGTTTATTTCCTAATCCGTGATTTACAGGGTCGGGTGCCAGCGTATTATGGGACGATGCTCACCGTCGTGCATCCTTTTTTGGTCGTCTCCTCTGGATGGGTACTAACAGAGTCGTTCTATACCTTAATTTTTACGCTTGTTGTGTTTACCGGTTGGAAAGCATTGAGGGGCTGCGACAACCGACTGTTCTTCGTGACCGGAGTTCTTCTGGGAATTGCTTATCTTACCAAACCCGAAGCCATCGGTTTTCTCGCATTGTTCGTTGTTTTAGTTCCCGCTGCAAAATTCTTTTGCAGGAAGTTTGGCCTTAGGTCTCTAGCTGTCGGCTATCTACTTCTATTTGTTGGTTTCGCAATGTTTTGCCTGCCTTATGTTGCGATTAACCATCAAAAAACCGGTCATTGGACTTTCTCTCAAAAACTAGTAGGTAATATTTCCTTTGTTGAATATGAAGGGTCCAATCTAGAGCTAACGAACGACGGAAAAACCACCCGAAAAGATCAGGTGGTAGGTACTTATGAAACAGAAAATATACAATCAGAAAACTCAATCTCTACCATCCCGGGGGCGTTTAAGGAGGCAAAGTTTGACTATGCGACGTTTTTAAGATTAGCCCCGAGTAACCTAAAAAAGGAAGTGCGGGAACACATTCCAACAATCTTATCCTATCCTCTTATATTGCTTGTTGTAGTAGGGATTTTCTACCGACCGTGGTCGATCTTTCGTACCGCAAAGGAGTTTTACTTACTTTCATTTTTCATAGCTACTCTCATTGGATACGCCGTATCGGTGGTTGAGCTGCGATATTTATTCCCAATAATCCCGATTCTTCTATGTTGGGCTTCTAACGGGATTGTCGCATTTAGTGGGTGGGTTTCGATAACATTATCCAATTTGTTTCGCAGAAAAAGGATAATTACCTCAGTTCTAATTCAGTTGGTCATTCTGATTGTTACGACTGGATACTGGTTTGCGTCTTCGATTTCCACTCAAAACGAACCTCGTCAACTCGCTCCATGGTCAGAAAAACAAATAGGGTTATGGATAAAAAATAACAAAACCTCGCCGTCCTTAATAATTGCGTCGAGTCCCCTAATCGCATTTCATGCTGAAGCAAAGCACATTTACCTGCCCAACGAAGAATTATCGACGGTTCTCGAGTATGCCCGTCTAAAAGAAGTAAACTATCTCGTTCTTAGCACTTCTAACTTGAAAAAGACTCCTAAAATCCTTGTTCCGGAGGAACAATATTTACCCGTGGGCTTGAAACTCGTTTACAAGTATGGTCAAGTTCAAGACTATGAAATGTCGGTCTACGAACTACTGTATTGACCGTTAAAATGGATTGGGTACTGGAACACGCTCGAATCAAGTATATGCAATATTCTCTGTCGAATAGCCGACGATGGGGCCAAAACCCTTCTCCCGATTATTTCGAGGCGAGATTCGCCAACACATTTGCCGCAACATCACAATGCCAATTCAGCGACGGTTTCTCGCATTTGTGAATCGTCAAGCAGATCTGGCCATCTGTTCGCTACGCTCACTACCTTAAGTGCCGAGTCCTCAATCGGGTTATTTTACCATCCGGATACCTCACGTCTGACTGGCATGATTTCAAGTAATACTCGAAAGGCCATTCAGGATGGGATTTTTGTCAAAAAGGACTACATATCGCGTCCTACGTCATCATCTGATCTTGGCGTTCTTTTCGGGAACGGCAATATTGGTTCTTTACTTTTCAGCTCAATCCAACGACGAGAAATTTAGATGGAGCTTATCGACGGGCTATGTCGGGTTTGCTCTACTTGGGGCAACACTATTTACCGGTGCATTTAATATTCTGCTTCGGCGTCGCAACCCGATTTCTACTGATTTGAGACGGGACATTGGAATATGGTGCGGAATGATAAGTTTGGCCCATGTCGTTATAGGCTTGCAGGTACATATGGGTAATATGCTCCTGTATTTCTTTCGTGAAGTTGGAGAGGCAAAAAATCTTTGCTTTCGCACTGATTTGTTTGGATTCGCGAACTATTCCGGGTTGACCGCCGTTTTCATTATCTTCCTATTACTTTCGCTATCGAATGATTTTTCTAAACGCCGGCTCGGAAGTAAACGGTGGAAATTTCTCCAACGTTGGAATTATGGCCTTTTCATGCTCGTTGTAGTCCATACTGTCGCTTACCAAATAATAGAAAATCGAAAGTTACTTTACTTACTTTTATTTGGAGTAATTGTTAGCGGTACATCGGCAATTCAGCTTTTTGGATTATTACGGCAAAAAAATAAACGGCGCCAATTTGCTGTCTGAATGGTCCGGTTGTTTAAGTCGATCCCAGAATTCGAGGCCAAAGATTTACTAGGGTTTATTCGAATGCCTTTTACGCTCACTCAATAAAACTTACCTGTCGATGGGAGGAAGAGGTTATCCGACCACGTTATCTTCGGTGCTGTCTCCAACGCGAATAGAAGCTGAATCCGTTGAAGCGCGATCAAGAAGTGGTTTTCCTATTATCTTCAGGCGATAATTGGTTCAAGAAATATGAGAAACTACACGTGTCATCTTGTCGTTAACAGCGTCGGAAGCGAAGTTGAAAGTCGGTCATAGCCTAAATAGCTGACAAAAAATCGGTCGCTTTATCTGATGCAGGACACCCTCAAATTATTAAAGATAACCCGCGCACTGTAGAGATAAATGATGCGATCTTGACCAGCCCTTTGCGAGCGGTTTCAGTTTAACCGTCTCACTTAGCTATCAACGATGATGAATAACTGTTGGGGATTAAGTTTGAGTTCAATTAGGATTCAGAAGGCTATTTGAATGTTACAGATTATGTGAACCTACAAATAAGTCTTGTCTTGCTAGGCCAGCCGCGAAGCGACTTTCTGAAACGGCTTAATTTGTCTGGTCTGAAAAAGATCGACAGTACAATTTAATACTAAGAATAAAGGAGATTAAAAACATGTCACTGACAAGAGGAGCAAGTGTTGCAAATTGGCGGCATAACCGGTTGACATTTTCGGTAATAGCGACGTTGATATTCGTTCTCGCAAATCAGGCTGTTTCTGCCCAAACGCCAAATTGTCCATTAGTTATTTCTAATTCTTCCGGAGACCTTGGAGCCTTTACCGTTACAAATCCGGATACTGCGACTATATCGATTTCTATAATTAGCGGAGGCGTTTGGGGAACTCTAGTTGTAGGCTCCAGTGTAAACGCCAACGTGAATGTGGGTGCGATACCTCTTGGGACACGAAATGCTGTAATGATTACGGCAGGCAAAATTGATCCGAACCAGGCGGCAAGTTTCGCACTGGTGGCGACGGACACGTTTGGCCACTCGATAACTATCAATGCAATTGCTGACTGCCCAGTTACTCCTCGCGGCTGCACGTTAACGCAGGGATTTTGGAAAAATAAACCTGAAGAATGGCCGGTACAAAGTTTCACCTTAGGAACCGTCACTTACACCAAGGCACAAGGAATTTTAATTCTCAAAACTCCAGTCAGAGGAAACGGATTGGTCTCTCTTTCGCATCAACTGATTGCAGCCAAACTGAATGCTGTTTCTGGAGCCACAGTACCGGCGAGCGTGACAACGGCTATCTCCGCCGCAGATTCGTTGATCGGCGGACTCCTCGTCCCGCCGATAGGAGGGGGATCTTTATCTACCAGTTCGACCAGCTCGCTAACGTCAGTCTTGGACTTGTACAATAATGGCAACACGCCTGGAGGGCCTCCCCACTGCGACGATTAGGGGCAGCGTGGAATTTAATCAAATACTTCCTGAACGCTTAAAACAGAATGGAGAGAGCTTCATTCTGTTTATTTTAGATTTATGATTAAATCACGACTGATTGAAGTGGTTTGCTCACGGATAAGAGCATCTCTCCCGTTCTAACTAACAATCTGAATCGACAGCTAAGGCTAAAGATTATCCGGATGGATTATCGAACTTTAGACACCACATCGAACCGGGAGTACTCATCAAGATCGAAACTCTGTTTTTTTATACGGGTTTTGAATGGGCGTGGTGGATCAGAAACTGATCAGTTTTTCTGTCCCAAGCCTTTTCTTCTTGCAGAAAACGATACACTGGGCTGTGATTTCATCACAAAATCGATCTAGTCGACATTCTATGATCTTCCCTGGCGTCCGAAGGTGATTTTATCCCATACCGTCACCCATCACTCTCGGGTAGTTCGATCAGGCCTCGTTTATAAGCAAAGATGATAAGGTTTAACCGATCCTCGACGCCAACCTTTCCATAGACTGAGCTTAGATGATGCCGGACTGTTGCTTCACTGATGAAAAGCCTTTCGGCAATATTCTTGTTCTTCAAGCCCTCACCAATCATCCTAATCACTTCAAGCTCGCGGATGGTAAGAAATTCAGTATCTGATTCGAAGGAGTACTTCAGCGATTTTTTACTGGGTAACTTGCCTCTCTCAAGTATTTTATTGAGCAAGACCTGATTCAGCCAAGTTTCGCCTCCATAGGTCTGTCTGATCGCCTCCATCAAGAGTTTTGGGTTTTGCTCTTTTTGAACGATACCGACGGCGCCTAGTTTTAACGCGTCGGCTTGGGAGTCAAGATCTACACCCGCGACCAAGACGACCACTCTAATACCGGGAATTTTACGAAGTAGGTCTGAAATTATTTCGACGCGGTCGTCGTTTGACAAGTAAACTACCGCCACATCTGCATCTGCGACGTTCGCTGATTTTCCGACATTGTGCGTAAATGGATACGTTCCCGTAACCTGAAATTCTTTATTCGCTTCTATCAGAAGTTTTAAGCTCTCCTGAACCATTTCATATTTGGCGATTATCAGCACGCGAATGGGCTTAATTAGTGTTTTGGGAGTTATTTCGACCATCAAATTATATTTCGCCGACAATTTGAGAGATTGGATTTGGCGGGACGATACCAGCAGATTAAGAAACGCCGATATCCTACAATTAGACTACACTGTTTGTCCGTGAATTAATAGCTCAAATATTCACAGGATCTCGCGTTTGATCACCTTCGTCCACGAGGTGAATGGACTTGTTAGGAGCCACGCATAACAGCAGCCAAAACTTCCGTGAGTATAGTTGATTGCCTTATCGATTAGGAAACATGGTAGCTGCACATATCGTTCGGCCGGGCTAAAGCGATATCGATTGTATTTAATACGGACGAGCGCTGTTAACGCCTGACTATTGAATTGTCCCTGATTTCGATTCGTCAAAATCCATTAAAACGTAGGCGTTAGTACTTCAATGCGACGTTGAGAATCAGGATGCTATCTAAACATGTACTTTTAATACTAGCTAAATGTGACAGTCAGTTTAGCAGCCAATTGGATATTTATCGCATAAGAAATGGCTTACTGTCCGATGCTTGCCACACCACCATCCTGTAAGGTTTCCTTACGCAAACAATTAGTTAAGGTGATTTGAGACTCGAGAAAGCTTGGAATAGTCCGAATCGGTTGTTGAGACATTTCGTGGGCAGCGGAAAGAGACCGAGTATGTTCACTATCTTTCTTGACCTTCAGGGGGCGCACGGGCGGGAAAAATAGCTCGTGTGTAACCTGCAATACCGAAAGTGCCTAGGTTATGGTGTTAATTAGTCCTAATACAATTTACGATTGGCTCGGATGCGGATGGGATATTAGTAGACCCTGAGGTTTTGCCTCGCAACTAACCTTAAAGGCTAAGGCCTAAATGTGCTACTCGTCTGAGCGTCCGAAAAAAGCATGACAAATGTCCTTATAAAAATATTGCTAATTGGAGACTACTCGATCTTCCGCAGTGCCCTGCGGATGCTGATCGAGACCGATAAAAGGCTTAGGGTGGTTGGTGAAGCTGCCCACCTTGATATGGCGGCCGACATTATCTCCGAGGAAAAGCCCGATCTTATCTTGGTTGATCTTCCGGATTTCGGCGGAAACGATATTTTGCCACTATTTCAAAATGTGGAAACGCCCGTGCTGGTCCTGATCGGACAGCACGATGTTGAGGTCTACAAAAAATGTCTAAAAATTGGTATAAGCGGGTTGGTTCTAAAAGAGGAACGGGCAGATACCTTATTTAAGGCGATCGAGAAAATTCACGGAGGCGAAATTTGGTTTGACCGGACTATCATGGGCGAAACCATCCGACAGCTGGTGGATGAAAAGCAAATGATGCGCGATCATCCGAAAGCCCATATTGCGAACGGGCTGACTGATAGGGAGAAGCAAGTGGTTGAATTGATTTGCCGCGGAATGAAAAATAAGGACCTTGCGGAAACGCTTTTCATAACGGAAACGACAGTTCGCCATCACCTTACGTCGGTGTTCAACAAACTGGAAATAACCAGCCGATTGGAGCTTGTGATCTATGCCTTTAAACATCATTTGGTAAAGATGCCGAATGGCAATGGTTCGTCTCCTGGGAACGGCATTCACCAAAGCATGCGAAAGCTGTAATAGTTTAGGCGCTAAAAGCGCGTATCCGGGCAGTCGGCGCGATTGCCGGCAACCAAATCGGTGAGATTCGTCGACGGCCGAATTGATTAAGTCGAGCTTATTTGTTTGTGAGATGAGGGCTTTAATTAACTGATGAGGGCTCGGCAAATGCTGATACGGCCGTCACAATACAAAATTGCCTGGTTTCAGGTTTCCCTACGGGGTTTTTTATGGCCGCTTTTCGCGGTCGTAGATGGAGATGTGTGATCAATGACGACTGATAAGAAAGGAGAGAAAGAGCTAAAAAAGCTCCAACGCAAAAAGAAAAAGAAGAACGCCTTAATCTTGTGCCATGACGGCAAAGAGTATTGGACGACCCAGGCTGAATTCTGGCAATGGGTAAGAGAAAGCGTGGTTCTGAAGGTCAGCGACGCTCCGCTGCGCGGCAAATTTATCCGTCGGAACGAAGAGTATAACGTTGTAATAAGTAATACGGTATTGAATCTTAGGTGTCCCAACCATCTGCGCGAAGCTCTAAGCTCCCGCCGCAGAGCCTTGCGGTAAAAAGATTAGAGTTCGTTTTAGGTATTGTGATATGCGAGAAGACTTGATATTGAAGCGGTTCAATTCCAGAATGCAGGTCATTCTATTTGTTTTCACACTCTTCCTTACACCGTGCCCCATTGTTTTCGCACAAAAGCCAATTGTGGACACTAATTCTCAATCAGTCGTGAACGAGAATTACAAGATAGGTCCAGGAGACGTTATCGACGTCCTTGTGAGCAAGAATGAGACCTTGTCACGCTCGGGTTTGCGAGTTAGTAACCAAGGTACGATTCAGCTCGCAATGATGGACACCGACTTTCCGGCTGCTTGTTTAACCGAACGCCAGCTTGCCGACGCATTGAAGGAAAAATACAGGAAGTATCTGGTTGATCCCTATGTCAACGTTACAGTTCGTGAATTCAACTCTAATCCAGTGGCAGTAATCGGAGCCGTAAACTCAGCCGGGCGATTCCAATTGCAAAGGGCGATACGTTTGGTTGAGCTCCTTACATATGTCAACGGCACCAGCACGAACGCGGGACGCACGGCAGAGATCATACGAAATCCACGCAGGCCATACTGCGAAGAAATGAAACTTGTGACACCCCTCGAAGGCAGTGAGGAGCTGCTTTCCGTAACTTTGGAAGATGCTTTTAAGGGCGGTGAGCAGGCAAACCCTTTTATCGTCGCGGGAGACATAGTCAGGATCACCCAAGCCGATCAGATGAATGCGTACATCCAGGGAAACGTCAAGAGCAGCTCGGCGATCAATCTGAAGGATCCGGTAACTCTGACGCAGGCGATTGCAATGGTTGGAGGCGTAACGGCGGGAGCTCAACTTGAAAAGGTTACGATCCGACGGCAGATTCCCGGATCGTTAAACCGTGACCCATTGTTGGTCAATGTAAAAGAAATAAACCAGCGGAAAAGAGATGATGTCCTTTTGCAGGCGAACGATATCATTGAAATCCCCGGACCATCCGGAGCGAAGAAGCTGTTTCAGGACATATACAAAACGATCGTGCCGACGATAACGCAGTTACCAATGAGGGTAATTTACTGACGCATGATTTTTTGAACTCCAATGAGTTTTGAGGAATGCGCGATCTCTTGAATGATGCGGAACAATAGTTCGATCACAAAAAGAAATAATCCACAAGATCCGGATTCGATGATCTTTACTGAATCGGAAGACGGCTATTTTGAGGGGTATTACGGGTCGGCTCCCGAGCCAACTGAGCGCCAACAGCTTTATACGGTTCTTGCCATCTTGCGTAAGCATTGGCTGATGATATTTTGCATAACGCTATTAGGAACGATTCTGGTAACCATTTACGAAGCCCAGAAGCCGGACTATTATTCTGCTGAAGTCCGGATACAAGTGAATAACGAAATGAATCCTGCAACTGGAGGAAACTCCCCCAGCTCGATTATTCTTAATTCCGCAGTCGATCCGGCCTACTTTACTACTCAACTACAGATCTTGGAAGGGTCTGGTTTGTTAAGGCGAGTCGTAAAGACAATAGATCTTGAGCACAATACTACGTTTTTCAGACCCGGAAAAGGACAAGAGACGACCGTTTGGCAAAATGTTCTTAGAATGTTTGGCCTATACAGGCCTCCTCAAACGATTGACATCGCTAACGAAGTCTCGAAATCCGGAAATAAATTGGATTTGAAAGTCGACGCAACTGCAGACCTTGACAGTCAGGCTGAGATTCTTGCTCCGTATGTCTCCTACATTAAAGATTACCTTAAGGTGAGTCCGGTAAAGGATTCCCGTACCGTCAATAGAGAAACACGGCTTATCAAAGTTGAGTACACGCACTATGATCCACTAATGGCTACGAAAGTAGTAAACACGGTGGCCGACACTTATGTGCTCCAAAACCTTGAGCAAAAGGTGCAGACAAATGCCTCCTCCAGCGATTTCCTGCAAAAAAAGGTAGCTGAGCTGCAGTCGCAGATACGCTCGGGCGAAGAGCGTCTTATTAACTATGCTAAAAGCAATCAGATTCTATCTCTGGACGCCAATCAAAATACGGTTGTTCAACGTCTTGCCGACTTGAATAGCAAATTAAGCCAAGCCGAAAATGACCGGATTACCGCCGAAGCCGCATTCAGAGCCGCATCGCAGAATCCGATGAGTAGTGCAACAGCCGAAAACAATGACGCGCGAACATCAGGCCTCGAGTCGCAACTTACTATTCTGCGCCAACAACTGGAAAAGCTGAAAGTTGACTACACCGACGAGTGGCCTGAGGTTAAGCAATTACAACGACAAATTGCCGCGATTGAAAAGGAGTTGCAAACAAACAGAAAACGTTCGACCGATACCCAGATAGCGGCGCTTGAACAAACGTATCGTGAGGCCGCGTCCCGAGAAAGTGCGTTAAGAAGTAACTTCGAAGGTCAGCGGAACACCGTGTTGAACCAAAATGAGGCGGCCATTAATTACCGTATCATTCAGCAGGAAATAGAGACGAGCAAAGGGTTGTTGGCCAACTTGCTTCAACGGTCGAGAGAAACCGAGGTCATCCTGAACGGAACGCCAAACAATGTCCGTATCTTGGATCGTGCCTTGGTTCCCGGATATCCTGACGGTCCTCAAAGGACAAAGAATGTCGTCTTCGCCTTTATTTTATCCCTTTTTCTAGGCGTAGGCCTCGCGTTCGCAATGAATTGGCTGGACGATACCATTCGCGTTTCCGACAATTACGAGGCTCAGTTGGGAGTGCCCGTGATTGGAATGATTCCAGGAGCCAATTCCGGACTCGCCACTAGATTACTAACATCCAGATTTAATAGGAATGGCAATGGGAACAAGTACATTGGGAAACATTCCTACCAGCTTCAAAACTTTGATAAACCGCTTGTCACCGAAGCTTTTCACCAGCTGCGGACTTCGCTGTTGCTATCTACCGCGGGTGGTTCGCCCAAAACCGTGTTGGTCACTTCGGGGCAACCTTTTGAAGGCAAGACGATTACATCACTGAATTTGGCGAAAAGTCTAGCGCAATTGGGTAATAAGGTACTGCTAATAGACGCCGATCTCCGGTGTCCAAAAATGCACGTTATCAATAACGTGAGTAACACGCGAGGCCTTAGTACTCTCCTCACCGCGAGTGATTTGAATCAGAAATTAATCAGTGAGGCGATCCAACAAGGCATTGAGGCGAACCTGGACATTTTACCTTCGGGGCCGAAGGTTCCAAATCCAGCGAACTTGTTCGGGTCTGTAGAAATGCGAACCCTTCTTGAGCGTTTTGGCGCTATCTATTCATACGTTATCATCGATTCACCACCGATTCTGTACTTTGCGGATAGCGTGATCCTCGCAACTAGTGTCGAAGCAATCGTAATCATTGCCAGGGCAAATTTCAGTTCGCGCGAGGTGTTGTCACGGGCTAAGAAAAAAATACAGGACGTCCGCGGAAACGTGGTGGGCGTTGTGCTTAATGACGTCCCTCTAAACAATTACAAGTACTACAATAACGTCTATTATCGGCAGCTTGAACAGGGAGAAGCTGCGGATTCGACAGAGATTTTAAACTTGAACTAACATTACGACAGTGTGAAAGTTTTCCTTCCGAAATTTGCTATTACCATGAAATTCCGCAAGCGGTCATCCCAGGTTTTTTCCTACCCAAGCTTTTTCGGAGCGAAGATAACGATTTAGTTTCTCAAACCCCACCCGTCTACCGTTTAGTCTGGGGCTTCAGACGGCCGATCCGCCCCACACTTCAATAAGTATTTTTATGATTAACGCCCGGCAAATAGTTAATTTAAGGACGGGAGCGGCTGGCAGGGTAAAGTTCGTAAATTATCCAAAGATTGAGAATTATCGGGTGCCGTTGCTGCTAATCTTGCTGCATGTGCCATTAGGACTCCTGCTTTACCGGTCAACTTCTTTGGCTTTGATTCATCCTTTGGCCGTTCTTATCACGGGTTTATACTTTGCTGTCCGACGTGACGCGGAATTAGAAAAGGTCGCTTATGTAGCTGCATACATAATCGGCGCGGAAGTTTTGTGGCGAATGGCTCAAGCAGAGATCTACTGGGAATTCGGAAAGTACGCGGTTGCGTTGATCATGATAGTTGCTCTTGTTCGAAGGAGCCGCTGGAATCTGCCGAAGTGGCCTCTGATCTTTTTGGTGCTGCTGATTCCCGCATGTCTGTCAACAATGTTCGCTGACGGACTGTCCGACGCGAAAGACAAACTCAGCTTTAATATGTCAGGCCCTTTCCTGTTATTCGTCAGCTGCTGGTTCTTTTCTCATGTTCAGATAACGCTGCTGCAGCTGAAAAAACTTCTTATTTATATAACTATTCCGCTTGTCAGTGTCGCGTTTGTCTCGCTCTTCTACACCGTAACGATCGAAAATATTGATTTTTTCAACGATTCGAATTACATCGTTAGTGGAGGATTTGGGCCAAATCAGGTTTCGTCAATGCTCGGTATGGGTGTCTTCCTTATTTTGGCATCTTACCTGTTATTTAAAAACGGCTTCAAAGACACGGCAATCCTAAGTTTATGCGCTCTACTATTTGCAGCCCAAAGTGTTTTGACATTTTCACGCGGGGGAATGTACAACGCAATTGGAGCTACTCTTGCGGTGGCTATTTTCCAGATGCGGGACCTTCGGAAAAATATAAAGCGGCTTGTCCCTCTATTTGGGTTGGGCTTGGTTTTTCTGCTGATGCTATTCCCGTATTTGGACGATTTCACCGGCGGCGCTCTGCAGACTCGTTTCGAGGATACTGGAACGACCGGAAGAACCGAAATTGTGGAGGCTGATTTTCGCATATTCTACGAAAATCCGATTCTGGGTGCCGGTGTCGGCGAGGCCCGTGATCTTCGCGAAGCCTATTTTGGGAAAGCTGTTGCCGCCCACACGGAATTTGCAAGAATTATGGCTGAGCACGGCCTGCTCGGGATTTTCGCACTCTGCTGTTTATTCTTGGGTGTCGTTCATCGTCTGCAAAAGTCGCGCACGGATGTCGGTAAGGCCTTAACGATCGGAGTAGTCGCTTGGAGCTCATTATTTATGTTAAGCGCCGGGATGAGGCTTGCCGCACCCGCGTTCTTGTGGGGGCTAAGTTTCGTGACGATGTTAGTGCAGGCGTCGAGAAGAAATATTGTCGGTAATCGGAAAGTTTCAACGGTCACGGGACCCGATTTGTTTTTCTGAATGGACTCCTCGAAACCTGGTGTTAAAACAGCACGGCCCCGGCTTTGCTTCATCGGTAACATGCTTGGAAGAAATGCGGGGTACGTGACAACACAAGGTCTTGTGTTGAGCGATCTATTCGCTTCGGACGGGTATGAGGTTGTAGCCGTTTCTTCGAAGATAAACAGAATCACACGGTTTTGTGAAATCTTTACGACCTTGGTGACTCAACGCCGCACATTTGATTTAGTTCTGCTGGAAACGTACAGCGGTCTCTACTTTCTTCTTGCTGATGCCGTCACTTGGCTTTGCAGGGTATTCGGAATTCCTTCGATAGCAATTTTGCACGGTGGTGCGCTTCCTGGATTCGCCCGCCGCTTTCCAAAATGGACGTCGAGGGCTCTAGATCGAGTAGATGCATTGGTCGCTCCTTCATACTTTCTCGCAAAAGAATTTGGGACTGGTCGCGAGATCGAGGTGATACCCAATGTCATAGAGATAGGCCAATATCCATATCGAGAAAGAAGCCATATCCGGCCAAATCTTATTTGGATGCGGAGTTTTCATCCTATTTATAATCCCGAGATGGCTATCGAAGTCCTGGCTAAATTGCGAGTTTCGGAGCCAAACGCCACGTTGACAATGGCCGGTTCCGACAAAGGCCTGGAAGAGAGCGTGCGTTTTAAGGCCAATGTGAGCGGCGTCGCGGCTGCAGTCCGTTTTGTGGGCTTTCTTGATCAGAAATCCAAAATAAGGGAGTTGGCGACCGCCGATATTTATCTCAATACCAACCGCACTGACAATATGCCTGTTTCTGTGATCGAAGCTCGGGCGATGGGGCTGCCCGTCATCTCAACGAATGTCGGCGGTTTATCGTATTTGATAGATGATGAGGAGAACGGGTTTCTGGTTCCGAGCGAAGACTCGGACGCGATGGTGCTGAAAATACAGCGGTTGCTCGACGATCGGGATACGACACTAAAGATTTCGAGAAACGGCCGTTCGATAGCCGAAGCGTCGGCGTGGACATCCGTGCGTCCCGCTTGGGAGCAATTAATGGCGAGAGTCTTAGAAGGCTCTGAGCAAAGAGACGTCCCAAACTCCAAGACGTCTACAAACGTACTCGGTTTTTAGAAGGTGAAGACGGAAATTCAACAACTGTCTACCGTCAATCTCATTCTGGAGATTGGAAGCTTCCACACGTAATCGATTAGAAATGTTCGAGAATACCTACAATCAAATCCTTGAAAAAGTTGTTTTACCTTTAGGTGACCAAATTGAAGGGGGAGGTTGCATGCCCTGGCTGCGGCAATATCGAAAAGAGCAGTGGTTGCCAGCCGAAGAACTTCGTCATTTGCAAAGCCAAAGACTCTCAAATATTTTGAAATACGCGCGTGCAAAAGCCCCATTTTACAAAAACCTCTCTTCAAATTTAAGTGATCCGTATGAAGACATTAAACAATTTCCGATCCTTTCCAAAACGAGCATAAACAAGAATCGTGATCAATTGCTCACTGTGCCAAGAGAAAAACTCATTGCTGAATCAAGCAGTGGTTCAAGCGGCGTCCAGGGGACTGTTTATTCGGATAAATCGGCGCAAGCCAGTACGCGCGCGATGCAATTGCTTTGGTTCGAATGGAGCGGCTATCGAATCGGCGACACCGTGTTGCAAACAGGAATGACCCCGCAACGGGGTTTTATAAAGGGAATGAAGGATTACCTGCTGAACACCACGTATGTTCCGGCATTCAACCTGGATAACGCTGAAATTGAAACCATACTGCGTGAGCTGGAAAAAAATCCCCGGCAATTCCTTTTTGGCTATGCATCGTCGTTGTTTGTACTTGCCCAAGCCGCGCTCGAACTTGGGATTTCAAACGTAAACTTTGAATATGCCGTTAGTTGGGGCGACAAACTTTTTTCACATTATCGTGAAATGACTCGTAAGGCATTCGGCTGCGAGACGCTGGATTTATATGCCTGCAGTGAAGGCGCGATGATTGCGGCACAATGCCCTGGAGGCCAATTTCATATGTCAGTTAATCAGTCCTACATCGAAGTTGTGGACGATGACGGCCATGACGTTCCGGCTGGAAGAATGGGCAAGGTACTAGCAACCCGGTTAGACAATTTTGGGATGCCGCTTATCCGGTATTATTTAGGCGATCTCGTTGAGACCGAGCCATTTCTCGACAAGCAGTGTCATTGTGGCCGCCAGTTACCGATACTTCGTCGCGTAATAGGCCGGGACACGGATATTGTCGTTACTAAAAGCGGCAAACGTATGATAGTTCATTTTTTTACCGCTATCTTTGAGCACGTTCCCGAAATTTGCCAGTTTAAAGTCGTGCAAAAAAATTTGGACGAAATAGAGATTCACTTTATTCGCGGCGAAAATTTCAGTCGGGTGACATTAGCAACGCTAGAAAATAAAATCCATGCTCATTTGGGCGAGAAATTTCCGATCCGTTGGATAGAGACGCATGAGATTTTACCGACGGCGAGTGGTAAACCGCAGATTATTCAATCATTTATAAAACAGGCGCTCAAATTCGAATACGATGATTTAGGGGTCAACAATCGATCTATTTAATTTAGATAAAAGATTACCGAATGTCCGAAATCACTGATTTGAAATGTATGAAACTTCTAAAAGCTTTGAAATGCGGCTCGTTATCTTGACACAATATTTTCCACCCGAAATGGGAGCTCCCCAATCGCGGTTGTATGAGCTTGCGTGTGGTCTCAGAGCTTTGAATTGGGATGTTGACATAATTACGGCAATGCCAAATTATCCTACGGGAAAAATTTTTGGGAAATATCGAGGCAAGTTTACGTCAGGTGAAACTCATGACAATATTCCGGTCAAACGATTCTGGTTGTTTCCATCCAATTCACGCCGTGCCTTCCCCCGACTGGCCAGTATGTTGTCGTTCTCTATCATGGCTTTATTTTCCCTGCCTTTTTTGTACAGGCGGAAACCCGACTTTATTTTTGTCGAGAGCCCACCGCTGACCTTGGCCCTCTCGGCGTTGCTAATGTCTAAAATAACGGGAAGCAAATTCGTTTTGAATATCTCGGACCTTTGGCCCCTGTCGGCAAAGGAACTGGGAGCTATTGACGACGGATTTATATATCGCCGCATCGAAGCGTTGGAAAAGTTTTTATACAAAAGGGCATTTATTTGTACCGGACAATCCCAAGAGATCGTTGACCATGTTTCGAAAACGAAAGCAGCTCGTGTGTTTCTTTTTAGAAACGGAGTTGAAACGAAACGGTTTATCCCTAAAAATTACAACGGAAATGGTGTCGGCAACAGGCTGGTGTATGCGGGACTGCTCGGCGTGGCGCAAGGAATATTCGACCTCTGCCGTAACGTGAACTTTAAGGGTCTCGGTGCCGAATTTCACATATACGGTTCGGGAATTGATAAAGAGAGCATTGAAACGTATCTGTCGCAAAACCCGAACTCAAATATTTTCCTGCATCCAGCGGTCAACCGGGACGAAATTCCCGGAGTGTTAAGTAGGTACGACGCCGCACTCATTCCCCTTGCACGCAAAATTCGCGGTGCGGTGCCTTCCAAAATCTATGAAGCAATGGCCGCCGGTCTGCCGATAGTTTTTTCGGGCGAAGGGGAAGCGGCAGAGATTATAAAAGGTTGTGAAGTCGGTTGGGTGTCGAAAGCAAATGAGTTTGAAGAACTCGAGAGAAACATTGCTCATTTTGTCCGGGATGGTGATAGATGCCGTAAATATTCAGCTAACGGCGTAGTGTGTGCCTCCAGGTTTTTCGAAAGGGGAACGCAAATCCAAAATCTGAGCGATTTTCTGATATCGCAAGCCAAGAATTGAAAAACGGACGCAATTTCATGCGGACGAATAAAAATAAATTAGATATGGAGTACAGCGACGCCGAAATGATCGCCGAGGAAAGGTCTCGGATTCTGACCGAATACGAAAGGAGGAACCATAAAATCCGAAAGGACCTCTATGCGCCATGGCAACCGGCGGAAAACCTCAATATCGCTGAAAGGAGGAGGGTAGCGGCAAAAATCCTTCATAAATTAGGCAAGTTTCCGAAACGCGGTGACAGTTGTCTTGAAGTCGGTTACGGAAAGCTCGGCTGGCTGGCCGACTTGCTATCCTGGGGACTAAAGGAGAGTGATTTGCATGGCATTGAGCTTGATGGGCAAAGAGCACTTCTTGCCCAACAGGCATTCCCGAGCGCTGATCTGGTAACGGGAGATGCGACTAGCCTTCCATGGATAAATAACACCTTCAGCTTGGTTGTGGTTTCTACGGTTTTCTCGTCAATATTAAATGATGATATCCGTAAAATGGTGGCCTGTGAGATAGAGAGGGTGATGCTTGAGGGCGGAGTTTTGCTTTGGTATGATCTGGCGATGAACAATCCGAAAAACGTTAGCGTCCGGGGTGTGGGCGTAGAAGAGTTGAGAGCCTTATTCCCTCAATTTGGGGCTGTCACTAAATCGGTTACGCTCGCTCCGCCCCTAGCTCGGGCGGTCGCTTCCCGCAGCTATCTGTTGGCGCAGATGTTTGGAGCTATTCCGTTTTTACGCACACATTTACTTGGTGTCCTAGTAAAACAATGATCCCGCGGGATTCATGACTTGTTTCTATTTATAAGCCGACGCTGAGTAGTGTTACATTTAGCAAATCATGCAATCGATAGCAGACGAAAGCGAATCTTGGGATTTGGTTATCGAGCGGCGAAGCTCCCTGTTCGATCTCAAACTTAGCGAGGTCTGGCTTTATCGCGACCTGCTGTTGATGTTTGTAAAACGTGACTTTGTCAGCTTCTACAAACAGACAATACTCGGTCCGCTTTGGTTTTTTATTCAGCCGTTATTCACTACGATAATTTTCACGTTTGTTTTTGGGAATCTGGCCGGATTAAGTACCGACGGACTGCCGCAACCGCTTTTTTATCTGGCCGGCATAACGGCCTGGAATTACTTCGCCGACTGCATCACGAAAACCAGCACCGTCTTTAAAGACAACGCAAATATTTTTGGCAAGGTCTATTTTCCGCGGCTGATAATGCCGCTGAGTATTGTAACCAGCAACCTGGTTCGGTTTGGAGTCCAGATGCTGCTGTTTCTGGCTGTGATGGCCTATTTTGCGGCCATCGGAGCGGAGTTTCGAATTACGTCGGCGATACTCTTGTTTCCGGTGCTCATCCTGATGATGGCATTTCTCGGCCTTGGTTTGGGGCTCATCATTACGGCTATGACCACCAAATATCGCGACCTCAGTTTTCTTGTTACGTTTGGCGTGCAGCTTCTTATGTATATGACTACCGTCATTTATCCTTTGAGTGCGGCACCAGTTCAATATCGACAATTGATCGGGTTAAACCCCATGACCGGAATTATCGAGGCTTTCAGATATGCTTTTCTTGGAAAAGGAGAGTTTTCGGCTTGGAGCCTCGGCTACAGCGCGGCCGTTACCCTTGCAATTCTGATCCTCGGCTTGGCCTTTTTTAATAAGACTGAAAGGAATTTTGTGGATACTGTATGACGTTAGCCATAAAGGTTGAAAACCTTTCAAAAGCATATCAGATCGGGCAGATCGGGACCGGAACGATTAGCCGGGACTTTGAGCGTTGGTGGGTGACCAGGGTGAGGGGGAAGGAAGATCCATTTCTGAAGTTGGGAGAGACCAACGAAACGAAGGTTAAAGGAGGAAGCAATGTTATCTGGAGCTTGAAGGACATTAATTTTGAAATCGAGCAGGGCGACGCCGTCGGGATTATTGGCAGAAACGGCGCCGGAAAGAGTACCTTGCTCAAATTGCTGTCTAGGGTCACATCCCCAACCTCCGGCACTATCAAGATCAAGGGCCGCGTTGCTAGTCTGCTCGAAGTTGGAACAGGGTTCCACCCAGAGCTCACCGGTCGGGAGAACATCTACCTTAACGGCTCGATCCTCGGAATGAGAAAAAAGGAGATCGACCGAAAGCTTGATGAGATCGTCGATTTCAGCGGCGTCGAGCGCTTCATCGATACGCCGGTAAAACGCTACTCATCCGGGATGTCTGTCCGCCTCGCTTTTGCTGTCGCCGCACACCTCGAAAGCGAAATATTGATTGTCGACGAAGTGCTTGCGGTGGGTGATGCGGAGTTTCAAAAGAAATGTCTCGGAAAGATGAACGATGTAAGCTCCAAAGAAGGGCGGACGATTTTGTTTGTCAGTCATAATATGTCAGCGATACGTAATCTATGCGGTAAAGGCGTGCTGATTGTTAACGGTGCCATACGTCATTACGGCGATATAGAGGAAACTATCAGCCGATATTTGACCAGCAATTCAGAAAACAGCTTGAATTTTCCGCTCGAATTGGGGGATATAGTTATCGAAAAGGTCGAGTATAAACACGCTGGGTTGAATCATCAGTTAAGCTTTGATTGTATAGCCCTTAAACAGGCTTCGATGGAATACTATTTAAAATTGTCCGTCAAAACGGCGTATGATGAGATCGTTTTTGAAAACAGCCAAATAGTCGAAACCTCCATACCTCACGTTGGAAGCACGATTATTTACGAAAGCGACTTAGCGTTTTTGCAAAATGCGGATTATAAGGTTTACCTGACTGTATTTGAGCATGGTGGCCGCTGGTTATTACGAGATGCGTTTCTTTTAGGGCTAACGAAGTATATTCCACGTAATGGCAGCGTCGACCACTTTGGCCTAGTTAGTCCGATGGGGTCATGGAGTACTCAAATTCATAGGACTTATTCGACAACCCAATAAATGTGTGGCTTTATAGGAGCATTCGGCGCAGTAAACAGTCTGAGCGGGGAAACTTTGTTCAAAATTGGACGTATGGCCAAACATCGCGGCCCCGATGATACTGGGTTCTGGGCCGATGAGCATTACAAGGTTCTTTTCAACAGGCTTTCGATCATTGAGCTTAGTGAGGCAGGCCATCAGCCTATGTCCGTTCCATCCGGCAATTGGGTAATCGTTTTTAATGGCGAAATATATAATCACCTTGATTTACGTGAGCGGCTACCGAAGTTTAATTATCGCGGAACTTCGGATACTGAGACCATTTGCCATGCGGTTGAAACTTGGGGATTTGAGAAAACGATAACCGAACTCAATGGAATGTTTGCAATCGCTGCATACAACCAAGCGGAGAAGACGCTTTCATTGGCGAGGGATTTTGCCGGCATCAAACCGATTTTTTATTCGATCGGCACGGAGCATGTCTGGTTTTCTTCACAGTTCAACCAGGTGGTCGAAGGAATTGGGAAAGGCAAGGTTAACCTTTGTCGGAGCGGAATGCGTGATTTTCTCCAGCTTGGATATATGCAGGCGCCTGAGACAATTTATCGCGAAATTAAACAGGTCGTCCCAGGTGAGATAGTTTCGTTCGATTTTCGTAAAAGAAAGGTTCATAAGCGGTATTACGAATTGCCTCGATTTGGCCACGCTAATGGACAAGCGTCTTTGAACGGCCACGAAAGATTCGGGCATTTGATGACGAATACCGTTCGTGACCAGCTTGTGAGTGATGTTCCCGTTGGCTGTTTCATAAGCAGCGGAATTGATTCGGCCCTCATTTCTGGATACGCCTCGCGGTCGAGTAAAAAGATCAAAACATTTACAATCGGCGTAGACGGCGATGCAGATGACGAAAGAGAAAAGGCGGCCGAGTATTCACGGGCGATGCGAATCGATCATCTTAGCACTAATATTTCTCCGGATGCGATATTAGGCGCCGTCGATGAGAGCATCCGGCTGATGGGCGAGCCATTTGGCGATTGCAGTTCTGTCCCAACCTATCTGATAACAAAAAGTGCCAGAAAGCACAATACGGTAATGCTTTCGGGTGATGGCGGTGACGAGTTGTTTTGGGGCTATCCGCGGTGGAATACATACCTAAAAAACTATGGCCGATTCAAGCTGCCAAGATTGGTTCGCAGGGCCCAAAGATATTTATCGGCGAATCGTGACGGAAATTATGCCTACGGCCCGGGTTTTATGGAGACACCGGGCGAATGGGTCCTCAACGGTCAAAGCTACAACAATGCCGATATCATGGACGGGTTGATGCCGGGATCCCGAAACACATTCGCCGTTCAGAACCTCTATAAATTTCAGTTTGGACCAAGCCAATTGGAATTCCGGAATTGGTTAAGGTGGAATGAGTTTTACGGCCATTTACAGAAAGTACTGACCAAGGTCGATCGGATGAGCATGGCAAACAGCCTCGAAGTCAGGGTGCCTTTCCTGGACAGGCGCATCATTGAATTTGCTTGGAATCAGGAGTCTTTGTACGGACAGAGCCACTTTATCAATAAAGATTTTCTAAAAGCGCAATTGGAAAATTTCGTGCCTCCGGATCTAGTAAATCACGATAAGATTGGATTCGACGTGCCGATCGACCAATGGCTTAAAGGACCAATGAAATCCGCCGTGCTGGATTTACTCCTGGGAACGAAATTTTACGGTAATGAAATCGATGAAACGGCGCTTAGAAGCTATGTGACGGCGTATTTTGCAGGAAAGAACGTTAATGCTGGGGGTGTCTGGATACTCTATAGCTGGCAGAAGTGGGGCGAATATATGAATGCGGGGAAATGATGCTGCGGCGTTCAATACCAAATCCCTTCTAATTTTGAGGGCTTGGGAATGCTCTTGATTGTCAAAAAAAATGAATTTTTCGGGCCGACACATAGCTTTCACCTACCACAGCATCCACAGGCGTCAATTTTCGGACCTGATAGATAGTAAGCTATTTCGAAACAGCACACCGGAAGCTACGCTGCAGAACCAACTTAGTACATTAAAGAGACTTTCCAGCAACTCCGATGGGAATAGGACACTATTGTGCAAGCGCTTTCTTTCCGAAGAATTTTCAATTTTGATTACCTTTGATGATGGTTTCAGGAACAATTTGAGAGCCGCCGAACTTTTTTACGAAGTTTTTGGTACCGCACCCCTGATCGTTTTTCTTACCACGAATTTAGTTGGCTCGAACCGCACTATCTGGCCCGTGGAATTAGCGCTTCTTATATTGCGAGGTCAGTTCTCAAGCAAAAGGCTGGAGTTCGAGGACGAATTCTTTGATATTGGCCGGCCTGAGAAAAGATTGGAAACCTTTGACTCAATACGCCAGCGATTCAAAAGGATGAATGCATTAAGCCGTGGACTGGCGTTCGAGGCGATACGTGAACAGGCATGGCCCGGCGAACTGGAAAGATTGGGCCATGAATACAAGGAATTTCAGATGCTAAACCTGGACGAGATCAAACAAATGCAGTCGATGGGTGTTAGGTTCCAGCCGCACGGGCATAACCATGAAATACTTCATGAAAATCAGGACGCGCAAATAATCCGACGGGAAATAGTCGAATCGATGGCTTTCATAAAGGACCGCTTGAATGAAAAGTGCGACTACTTCTCTTATCCAAACGGAAATTACTGCGAGGCTGCAATATCTGCTTTGAAGGAAAGTGGTTTTATGGGAGCCTACAGCACGGACGTCGGGGTTGCTACAGCATTGGAAAACAACTTCAAAATTCCCAGGCTTACTCCGAGTTCGAAACCAAGAAAATTCCGCCGTCAGTTGAGAGGAAAACTGGATTGAGAGTCGCCATATTCTCCGGTACGATTCCTTCCACCACATTTATCGAAAGGCTTGTCCTAGGGCTGGCGGAAGAGGGCGTTGAGATCATTCTCCATGGAAAGATCATTGGAGAGGTCCGTTACCAGTCAAAAAACGTTAAGAAAGTAGGTTACGCGGGCGGTCTCCACCGAATATGGCTGGCGTTCAAGTTTGGGAGTTTATTTTCGCTGACAAGGCCCGGTGCCCTGATAAAACTCATTAAATGCTACCCACGCAGCATATTTTCAGGATCATTTCTTAATTGGTTTGTTCGAACCGGACCGATTGTATGGCACAAGCCTGATATTTTTCATTTGCAGTGGGCCAGAGGAATTGGTGACTGGATCTTTCTTCAAGAGTTTGGAATCAAGGTTATAGTAAGCCTGCGGGGAGCCCAGATCAACTGCGCCCCGATTGCCGACAGCAGCCTTGCGGATACGTATAGGAGGCTCTTTCGCGAGGTCGAGGGTTTTCACTCAGTGAGCAGGGCGACTTGTCTCGAAGCGGCGAAATACGGCTCGGACCCTGAAAAATGTACTACGATATATAGCGGTCTTGATTTAGAGCAATTTCCGTTTTCACACGTCAAATTAAAAAAAAAACACAAAACAAATATAATTTCGGTCGGGAGACCGACCTGGAAGAAAGGCTATCACTTCGGCCTTGACGCCATGAAGATACTAAGCGGTCTTGATGTTTCTTTTCACTATACCATTGTCGGCGGCATCAGCGAGGAGATGGTTTTTCAAGTGCAGGATCTTGGCTTGAATGATCAGGTTACTCTTCTGAAAACTATGCCTTTCGAAAACGTAGAAGCACTAATTGCGGGTTCGGATATTCTTCTGCTGCCAAGCGTTGAGGAAGGCATGCCAAACGTTGTATTGGAGGCAATGGCACTGGGTACTGTCGTCGTTTCAACCCGGTGCGGCGGTGTTCCCGAAGTCGTTAACGACGGCGAAAATGGTTTTCTGGTCCCGGTACGCGACGCCGAAGCTATGGCCGCGAAGATAAAGTCCGTTTGTGACCTCTCGGCCGAGGACCTCAATAAAGTCCGGCGGAAAGCAAGGAAAACAATCGAACGTCAGCACGACCAACAGAAAATGGCGGATGCGATGAAGGGGTTTTATCGCACAGTGGCGGCGAATGGCACGCAACTTGACGCATACGTCGATCGATCATTAAATCCGTTCACAGCGGCTGAAGAGACGACGAATGAAAAATATCGTTGAAGCATCCCTGTCAGACGCGGAGATTCAGAAAGAAATCAGAATACTTTTTACCATACCCAATCTGAATACGGCGGGAAGCGGTCGGGCGTTGTTCAAACTTCTAACACGGCTGGATAAAACTAAGTTCGATATTCATGTGGCATGCCTACATTCACGGGGAACGCTTTTTCAGGAATTTACGGAGGCGGGCTTCACAATGCACATCATTGAATATACCCATAAAATGCGACCGATTTTTGCCGGATTGCGGCATTGCTGGAAAGTTGCAAAATGGCTAAAGAGTGAACGATTCGGAATAGTCTATTCCTACCACTATTCATCAGACTACAGTGAACCTCTCGCCGCTAAACTCGCGGGGTGTAAGTGGAGTTTTGTAAAAAAGAATATGAGTTGGTCGGCACGTGCCTGGAAAATCCGAAACTTTTTGGCAGACAATATTATTGTACAAAACACGGAAATGCAGCGGACGTTTTATCCTAGATCAATGAAGACAAAACTAATCTCAATAGGCGTCGATACCGACGAGTTTTTTCGTCTAACCGAACGGCCGGATCATTTACTTCCATTTGCTAAAAGTAAGAACACGAAGGTCATTGGAGTCGTCGCGAATTTTGTGCCCGTTAAGGGTTTGGACATATTGATTCGTGCTTTTGGCCGTATCTGCGAGAACGAAGACGTGAGACTCGTACTCGTGGGCGATTGCGTGCAAGAGTACGGAGAAGGTCTGATTCGATTGGTAGACGAACTTAGAATAAAGCGGAGCCTTGTACATTTTGTCGGTAAGCAACGCAACGTGAATGAGTGGCTGAACACGTTCGACTTATTTGTCCAGCCAACTCTGGCCATAGGCGAAGGAGCGCCGGTTTCGATCCAAGAGGCGATAGCCGCCGGCACTTTGGTCATCGGTAGCCGTGTAAGCGGCGTCGAGGATCAGTTGTCGAAAACTCCCGAATTGATGTTTGAGCCTGGAAGCGTCGAGTCGTTAGCGGATAAATTGAAAGACTTTCTTTCACTGAATGAAACGAAGATTAGATTGTTGCGGGAAAAGCAAATGAGACATTTGCTGGCTAACTACACACTTATCAGAGAGGTTGCGGCATTCGAGAAGTTCCTACTCTCCTTAGTTCACTAAATTGAAAACCGCGATTATTCCTTCTAAACCCATTTTTTATGGTGAACGAACGGATCTTGACCTTAAGGCCATATGCGCTTATGCCGCGCTCGGATTTTTTTTGGACCGCGATACATTTTGGAGTGGCCAAAAAACATTGCCATTGGCGTCGGATTGCCAAATTGATGAAAACGGTGCTTTAATCGCAGCAAAACCCTATTTCGAATGGCATTATCAGCCTCGCAACATTTCACTCAATAAAGCCGTTGAAGAATTTGCACAACTATTTGAGAAAATTCTTGCTGATCAAATCATGGGCCGAAAGACGATACTGCCACTTTCTGGAGGTCTTGACAGCCGTACCCAGGCGGCGGGCCTGAAAGAACTTGGGGCCGACGTTGAGGGGTACAGTTATAGCTTCGAAGGTGGTCACGATGAAACGCGTTATTCTCGAAAAATAGCCCAGATCGAGCAATTTCCTTTTCATGGATGGAGCGTGAAGCGGGGATATCTATGGGACATGCTCGACGATCTTGCGGTAATCAACGGCTGCTATTCCGAATTTACCCATCCGCGTCAGATGGCGTTCCGGAACCGGTACAGAGCCTTGGGCGATGTTTTCAGCCTGGGACATTGGGGCGACGTGTTGTTCGATGATATGAGCGTCGAGGATAAGCTTCCGCTGCATGACCAGCTTCAAGTGGTGTTGAAGAAAATGCTGAAAAAGGGTGGTACCGAATTGGGAACTGCGTTATGGCAGGCATGGGGGATCGATGGAGATTTTAAGGATTATCTCTACGAAAGAATTGGAGCCCTGCTTCGAGCGATTGACATTCGGGAAAGTGCGAACGCGCGTCTTCGGGCCTTCAAAAGCATTTACTGGGCCCCCAGATGGACGAGCGTAAACCTATCAATATACGAAAGTGTGCGACCCCTTACCCTTCCGTATTACGATAACCGGATGTGCGAATTCATTTGTACGGTTCCGGAAAAACACCTCGCCGGCAGGAAAATTCAGATTGCCTATCTCAAACGGCGTGCACCACGGCTTGCGAAGGTAACGTGGCAGGACCACCGTCCATTCAACTTGCTCAACTATGAATGGGACAGGCCGCCTTGGAACCTGCCGTTGAGGACGTACGACAAGCTTAAGCGGACCCTTACACGATCCGGCCTGATTCAACGAAATTGGGAATTGCAATTCCTGGGTTCCGAGAATGATGAAAAACTACGTTCACGGTTGTTCGATGAAGTGAAACTTTCGGAGTGGATTCCTATAAGGTTGATTCAAGATTTTTACAATAGGTTCACCCGGGAAGATCCGGTTTATTATTCGCACAGCATTTCCATGCTGCTCACCTTAAGTTTATTCGCCAGACATCATAAGAATTGAGGAACAAAAGGGGTTCGCGTGTCTTGGCTCCCAATTCTTTGCCCGATTCATACCAAATATAGAAAATCTTGAAGCGTCTAAATAGTTGTAAAAGAAGAATCTCATTTTCCCTTCGAAAGAAAGTCGATAAGAAATACGTGCTTATTGAAAGTGACGACTGGGGTTTGGAAAGAGCAAAAGATGAGAATGCGCTGGGAAAGATTATCGAAAAATATGGCTCGCGCAATTGTAGCAGATGGACGAAAGATTGCCTGGAAACCGTTGAAGATCTTGACCAAATGTTTGAGTTGTTTGATCTGTTTAAGAATAAATTTGATGGCGGGCCGGTGTTAACGGCCAATTTTATTACCCATAATCTGGATTATTCGTCAGGAGGGTCGTTACAATTCAAGCCTATTTCTCAAGGATATAATGTTGGCGAACGGGAATTGTTCGAGAAATACCGCCAGGGATTGGATAAGAAACTTTTTATTCCACAACTTCACGGATTTTCTCATTATGACACGAGTCTTCTAAAACAAGCCTTTCATTCTGAGGATTTCAGCGAGGATTTTGAAACGGGATTTCCGTTGGCAAAATCTACTATTAAAGGCAATTTATCACTTTACAGAGGGGAATGTTTTGATTCTAACTTCAAGATAAATATTTTAAAGGCGACGGATGTGTTTAAGGAAACCTTCGGGTATTATTCCCGGACATTTATCCCTCCAAATTATTTATTCGATACTAAGATAAGCCGCATTTTGGCCGGGCATCACATTGCTCTTCTACAATCGACGGCACATTTTTTATCAGCGAACGGTAACAGTTCTGTTGGTCCTCTTTTTCGAACGAAGGGAGGACTTATTTATTCCGTCAGAAATTCCCGATTGGATACGCACTCGGATTACAATTATTTGGCTGAAAATTGCATTAGGGGTATTGAGACTGCGTTTTTAAACAGAGTACCGGCGATAATCGATATCCATAGGGTCAATTTTTCGGGAAATTTCTCTCCGAATACACGACAAAAAACGCTGGATGAGTTAAACAAGGTTTTTGTGCATTTATACCAAAACCACCCTGAAACAGTCTTTATTTCTTCCGATGCCTTGATAGGGGTAGTTAGCGATATTGCAAAAGAAAAACATGGCTACAGTCAACCAAATTGAATTTCTTCATAGGGTAAAAGATAAAATTGTGGAGCCCATTCTGATAATGGGGTCGAAGATGTATGAGTATGACGCTCATAGCATCGAAACCTGTTTGAGAGAGTTGGGGTTTAGTGACATCACCGGCGTTGATATTTATGAAGGCGACGGGGTAAACGTCGTTGCGGACATTTGTGATTTGAAACACCCTTTTTTTATGGAAAAGCAGTCATACTTCAACACGGTTTTCTGCATGGAAGTTATGACTCACGTGAAATATCCCTGGCTCGTAGGAGCGAACATCACCAGCCTGACTAAGAATGGCGGACACGTAATTATGTCGGAATGTTTTGTGAGAAAACTATCCCGAATGCCGACGGACTATTGGAGATTTACGTATGACAGTTTTTCTGTAATATGCGAAGGATTTACTTTTATTGACGAACTGGCTGCGAAATCCTTGACTCGATCGAAAGTGCCTGATTTGTTGCCGTTGAACAGTGATATTTTCGAAATACTGCATCAACGTGCCGAGGCTGAAACTGCCGCTGGATATTATCTTCGAAGGGCGCACAGAAAGTTTTTCGGCGGAAAACTTTTTCAAGTTTCGAGATTATTGCCGGAACAAACATTCTATGCCATTGGCAGGAAAACAGCCGCTTGATTATGTCTACAATTCGGTGGAACATGCGTAAATGATAGTTGGTTTAGTGCTTTCATCTACACCGGGGTATTCTGAAACCTTTTTGCGAAATAAAATACGGTTTTTGACAGAGGCCGGGATAAAAGTAATTGTGTTTGTCGATAGTGCAAACGGGATTAAGTTAGATCGCAATTTTGTAGAGGGATTCTCGTGGAATGTGAACTGGCAGTCCAAAGCTAGAAAAATAATTTTTGCGATTTCTCGCTTGGCCTTTTCGCCTGTTAAGGCATATGAACTTTATAAGTTAAATAAACAATGCGGTTTTTTGAAAAAGAAGAATATCTTAAGTCTCTTATCATCCGCCCACGTTCTTGCGTACAAGATGGACTGGCTCCATTTTGGATTTGCGACTACAGCATTGGGAAGAGAAAATCTTGCTAAGGTTTTAGGGGCTCGAATGGCGGTGAGTATCCGCGGATTTGACATTGCTATATATCCGCTAAAACATCCGGGGTGCTATAAATTGCTCTGGGAACGACTCGATAAATTACATTACATTTCCGAAGACCTATTCATGCGCGCCGAAAAAGAAGGTTTTCGCTCTACGACCCCGCACCAAAAAATCCGGCCGGCGATTGATGCCGAATTTTACAATAAGACTCAGCCCAACCTGCCTAAAGACAAGTTGAGATTTCTTACCGTCGCCCGGCTTCACTGGATAAAAGGCCTAGAATATACTCTTATGGCTCTTCGATTGATCAAGGACAGTGGAGTTGATTTTGAGTACACGATAATTGGCGAAGGCGAAGAGTACGACCGGTTGATTTTTACGGCACATCAAATGAAGTTGCTGCAGAACGTTCGGTTCGTCGGCAGAAAGTCGCCGAAAGAGATAAAAGCGGCGTTGAACGAGAATAGTATTTATCTGCAATACAGCATTCACGAAGGTTTTTGTAACGCCGTGATTGAGGCTCAGGCTGCCGGCCTTCTGACCATTGTCAGCGATGCCGGGGGGTTGCCAGAAAATGTCCTTCACGGTGAAACCGGATGGATTGTTCCCAGACGGAACCCTCGTCTGCTGGCCGACAGAATACTTGCTGTTTTGAATATGCCAAAACCCGATCTGAACAGGATATCCAGATCCGCGATGACACGAGCCAGATCGCAATTCGATCTGAAACAACAGAAAGAAGACTTCGTGGAATTCTACCGGTGAAGAAGATTTACATCACTAATTTTGATAAGGAGAGCTATAGATCTAACGAAATTTCCCCACTAGTACGTCCATTTCTGCATGACGGTTCCTGGACAAACGATCCTCGTGTTTTAGCGAGAAGGAACTGTGAGGGCTTAGAGATCGAAATTACTTCAGACCTAGATCGGGCTGATGCGGTGCTTGTCTCAGAACCCTTGAATCATCGCCGTGACAAAGCCCGGTATCGTCAGCTTGCAGACCTGAATTCGCGGTGTTCCAGGCGCGGCATATTTGCTCATGTGTTCATCAGCGGCGACTATGGGAAGGTCCATCCGTACTACGCCAACGTGATGTATTACCGCGTCGGCGGTTTTAAAAGCCAACTCAACGTTCATAACAGGGCCATTTCGCCGCAATTGACCGATGAATTAAAGAATCTTTTCAATCGCGATGATATTGTTGTGAGGGAGAAAATGCCAAAACCGCGGGTTGGTTTTTGTGGCCACGCGTCATCTTCCGTTACTAAGTACCTTTACGAAAAGGCAAAATTCCTGCAAATCAACGGGCAAAGGGCTCTCGTTGGCGACTTCAACTTCGAGCCCTTGTTTTCTTCGGCCTTTGAGAGGCGGAAATTGTTAAGTCAGCTTGAGACGTGCGATGAGATTGAAACGAATTTCGTCTATAGAGAAAGATACCGGGCCGGAGCGTCAACCGAGGAAGAAAGGCAAAAGACGACCCTTGAATACTACGAAAACATAATCGATTCAGATTACGTTCTTTGCCTCCGCGGCGGAGGGAATTTTTCGGTCAGGTTTTACGAAACGTTGATTATGGGAAGAATTCCGGTTTTTGTTAATACCAACTGCATATTGCCGTTCGAGGATAGGATCGACTGGAGAAAACATGTCGTTTGGATCGAGTGGAAGGAGCGGAACGAGATCGCTAAAAGCATACGCGATTTTCATTGCAAGATGTCGGATGGCCAATTTCGCGAACTGCAGCACGAAAACCGAAACTTGTGGGGGTCGCGGTTGGGCATCAGGGCCTGCATCGAAGAGGTTTTATCTTCAGGATGAATAAACACGACGTTATTTTGTAATTTTTTGAATAAGAGTTGAAAGCCTTGATAAAGATGGAACACATTACCAGATTTGCTTATAAGATACTTCCGAAGCCGGTGCTAGATGTTCTCGGTCGAGCACATATTCTTCGGAAGTGGCGAGATCGGATTCTCAGGCCAGGAGGAAAACCACTAATAGCGACCGAGCAGGTAAAGTGGGGAAATGGAACCTTCCTTTTTAGATCTCCGTTAAAATTGTCAGTTAAAGCCAAACGCCAAGGTATTGAAAGTACCTTACTTCGGGCTTCTTTAACACTTCTGGCCAAGTTGGAAACGAAGCAGATAACTATAATCGACGTCGGCGCCAATTACGGATTTGTCAGTTTGGCCCTCCATTCGAACTTGGGTCCTGATTCAAGAATTTACGCATTTGAACCTCATCCGCAAGTATACAAAGAGTTTTCCAATAGCATCGATGCCAATCATTTCAGCGGAATTGTAGCTGAAAACCTGGCAGTCGGAGGAATAGACAGCGAAATTGTATTGAATTTGTGTAATGAAACTGCGAATGTTTTAGATATATACAATACTGAAAGCCGTCAGGTAAGGGTAATGCAAACTACCTTGGACAACTATGCCGCCGAGAACGGCATTAATTGCGACTTCGTCAAAATCGATGTAGACGGATATGAAATGAATGTGCTTCAAGGGATGACAGAAATGCTCGTGAAAACCAGGCCGATCATTGTGATCGAAACAAATGGAGAACGGTCAATTTTGGACTGGATGCAAAACAAGAATTATCAGCTGTATGATATGAAACTTGATCCGCTTGGACCTGATATTCCGCCGAACGTTTTCTGTCTGCCGAATTGATTAGCTCGAAGTTTGCTAGTAATTTGAAATGTCCTTAGTATTTACCTTTCTCGGCAAAATTTCCCCAACCTGGTATTACAATATTGCGCCCTTACAGGAAGGACCCCGATACTGGGCGAACTATGATTCTCTCAACGCAGATGACCGTTCGATTCTAGTCGAACCAAAGGGTTATTCGTCACGGGATGTGTGCCTGCAGGATATGGCTTATCAAGCGTGGGTGAAGGGGCTTATTGTTGACGAAAACGACACTTTGCCGGTTGCCCGAGACGTTCCTGACAGGCATGATGAATATATTTTTATTCGACGGCACTTTAGTTTTTTCTGGAGCGTTTTTAGCCTCGCCATTCGGCTGGGAGAGTTTAATAATCCGTTTAAAGAGATAATCGCCTTCTTTTTTTCGTTGCGGACTCGTCGGATCGACAGTTACGCTCGCGTCAAGGATTGGAAAATCGAACTGGATGGCTTTCGGTCGCTTTCGATTGATAAGCAGCCTGCGGTCAGCGTAATAATCCCTACTCTGAATCGTTACGAATATTTGAAAGACGCGCTCTCGGATCTTGAGAAACAAGAGTACCGGAATTTTGAGGTACTTGTAGTCGATCAGTCGGAACCGTTTCGTAAGGATTTTTATGATATGTACGATCTCGACCTAAAGGTTCTGTACCAGGAAGAAAAAGCACTTTGGCTGGCCCGAAACACCGCGATCGAGAAAAGCCGGGGCGAGTTTATATTACTTTTTGACGACGATTCTCGGGTCGGTCCGGATTGGATCAGCAGCCATATCAAGTGCCTTGATTTTTTCAACGCGGACATATCGAGCGGTGTCAGTATTTCCGCCGTTGGGGCAAAGGTCCCCGAGACATATTCATACTATAAGTGGGGCGATCAGATCGATACTGGCAACGTCATGCTGAAAAAAGATATTTTCCGCGACATTGGATTGTTCGATCGCCAATTTGAAAGACAGCGGCAAGGTGACGGCGAGTTTGGCTTGCGAGCCTATTTGGCGGGCTATGCAAACATCAGCAATCCGGACGCCGTGCGGGTGCACTTGAAGGGAGCGGAAGGCGGCCTTAGAGAAATGGGCTCATGGGACGGCTGGCGTCCGAAGAAATTCTTTGCTCCGAGGCCTGTACCGTCGGTCTTATACTATACACGAAAGTACTTTGGGAACCGCGCGGCGGTTTATCAGATCCTGCAATCAGTATTTCCATCGATAGTGCCATACAGATTCAAGCGGAGCAGGCCTATGATGGTAATCGGAAGCATTCTCGGTCTTCTGATGCTGCCGCTTATCACTATTTCAGTGCTGAGAAGCTGGCGGCTGGCGACAATAAAACTGCGGGAAGGAGCTAAAATTCCGCGTCTTGCATAACGAGAAACTGCATAAAGAGATACTTATCGTTAGTTCGGAGTTTCCTCCAATGCCGGGAGGCATTGGCAATCACGCTTTTTTGCTTGCTAAGGAACTGGCTGTCCTGAATTACAGGGTCACCGTGCTTACGGAGCAACGAGAGGAAAGCCCGGGGGAATGGAAAAAATTTGTTCGGTCCAATGAGGACCTCACGATCATCGGTGTTAAACGCCAGTTCATCCGCTTTATTACCTATTTTCAGAGAATACTTAACACATACAAACTGACACGTCAAAGGCGTTGGCACGCCGTGATATATTCCGGTAAGTTCTCGGTTTGGCTGAACGGTATTATGCCAAGAACCAAGTCGATCGTCGTTATACATGGAAGTGAAATCAGGCAAGTCGGACTTTCCAGAATCTTATTTTCGCTCGGTTTGAAAAATGCTTCTCATGTTGTGTGTGTTTCTGATTTCACTCGAAAACAACTTACAGTTCAATACGCAAACCTCAAAATTGAGACCATTTCAACAATCAACAACGGCATCCGAAATGACTGGATAGCAGAGAAAATAGAGCCGACATGCCTAAAAGTAGATGATCCCCGGCTGATTACTGTCGGTGGTATTCATCAGAGAAAAGGCCAATTCAATGTTGTGCAGGCTCTACCGCGTTTTCTTGAGGTCTTTCCGAACATAAAATATCACATTGTCGGTTTACCGGTTGAGAAGACCCGGCTTTTGGAATTGATCAGCAAGTATCAATTAGACCGGCACGTTGTCTTTCATCATGGTTTAACCGACAGGGAAGTTCACGATCTTTTAATGCGTTCTCACATTTTCATGATATTGAGCAATCACTTAGAAAATGGAGATTTTGAAGGTTTCGGAATCGCCGCGGTTGAGGCGATGGCCCTAGGGCTGCCGGCCATCGGCACCCGGAACTCAGGTGTCGCCGACGCAATACAAGATGGTTTTTCCGGTAAGTTGGTCGACGCCGATAATGAAGAAGAGGTGGTCAACGCGTTGCGGACAATTTTAGATGACTATGCTCGGTATTCAGCCAACGCCAAAGAAGCGGCAGAGAACGCTCGTTGGAAGCACAAGGTCAAAGACTATCAACATTTGATTGATCAATTGTGAAACGGAAGAAGTTAGTAATAATCTCCCATACCGAGCATTACTTGAGGGATGGAGAGATCGTTGGTTGGGGCCCGACCGTAAATGAGATCAATTACCTGGCAGACTATTGGGATGAAGTCGTGCATGTGGCTTGTTTGCACAGCGGAGAAGCTCCGCTAAGTTCAAGCCCATATACAAACGAAAACACTAGGCTGATGGCTATTCGTCCAACGGGCGGCGGCAGATTTTGGAATAAACTGAACGTGATTTTTAATATGCCGGCTGTTCTACGAGCTGTTTCGCAAGCGATCGAGAGTGCTTCTCACATTCAATTCAGGGGCCCGACGGGAATCGGTGTCTTTCTACTTCCGGCGTTTTCTTTGCTGTTCAAAAGAAATTACGTTTTTTGGGTCAAATACGCGGGAAATTGGAATGCGGCAAGTCCCCCACTGAGTTATAGATTTCAGCGTTGGTGGCTTCGAAGGAATTTCGCAAAATGCAAGGTCACTATCAACGGGTTTTGGCCTAATCAGCCCGAACACTGCGATTCGTTCGAAAATCCCTGCTTGACGGCGCAAAATCTCATCGATGGAAAGCTGATACAACAGGAAAAACGGTTTTGTGGCCCATTTCGGCTGGCCTTTGTCGGCAGACTTGAAGATGAGAAGGGTGTGGCCCGAATAATCGAGGCTCTAAAAATCGTCGATTTATTGCAAATTGAGCGGATTGATTTCGTGGGTGACGGCGCCGGCAGAAGTAGATATGAAAGCCAAGCCGCCTTTCTGAAGAACAAATTATTTTTTCATGGCTCTCTAAATTTGCTGGGGGTTCATGAGGTTTTGTCTCAAGCCCACTTTTTGGTCCTGCCGTCGCTGGCTTCTGAAGGCTTTCCAAAGGTTATCGCCGAGGCGGCCTGCTATGGATGTATACCGGTAGTTTCCGACGTATCGAGTGTTGGGCATTACATCACGGAGGAATCAAGCGGCTATCTATGGAAAACCGACGGCACGGAATTCTTTTCGAAAGCACTTACAAAGGCCATCTCTGCAGATGGTGAAGTTCTAGCACGCAAATCTAAAAACGTTGCTGTACTGGCAGAGAAATTCACATTTGCAGAATATCAAAGAAAATTGGAAGCCCAGATTTTAGATTCGCCATCGAAATAGACTATTGACAACGGCGACAATCGTAAAAACAGTCGGCCCGCAGATCCTAAAATCTCCTTTTAAGCGTAAGAGAAATCTGGCAAGAGCAGAAATCGAATGACAGTTTTACCAAACGGTTTAGATAGAGCGGTTGAATTTCAATTGATAATCACTTGTGCTCAAACCGATATATCCTCACACCAAGCCGAGCAGATCCGGTGCTGTCTCAAGAACGAATTAGATTGGCATTATATCCTTACTGTAGCGGGGAGAAATGGTGTGCTGCCCCTGATCAGCAGGCTGCTTTGTCGCCGATTCGTTGAGTTTATTCCGGCCGAAACTCAAGATCAGTTGCTTCAGTTTGTTCAAATTCACACACAAAACAATTTGTTCCTTACGTCCAAACTGCTTTCGGCAATGAAGTTGCTCGAAGGGCATGAGATCCCAATTTTGCCATTTAAGGGGCCTTCTCTGGCTGAAAGGGCCTATGGGGATGTAGCTCTCAGACAGTTTGTTGACCTCGATGTGCTCGTCAAGCCGAAGCATTTTGACTCGGCTGTTTCAATCCTTACCGAAAACGGGTATACCGCAACCAGTAAATCAAATTGGTTTAAACGAAAAACCCTTTTCTTTACTCACAAAAAAGACGTTGTTTTAGTAGACGCGGATAACCGGGTCCGCATAGAGCTGCATTGGAAACTTTCCGGTTCACATTTTTCAATGCCGTTTGAGATAAGCCGTTTATGGAATCGCCTTGAAATCCTAAAATTAGGAGGAAACGACATTTCGACATTGTCATTCAAGGATTTGTTTGTTTATTTGTGCCTACACGGCTCTCGGCACGAATGGGAAAGACTTGCGTGGATCTGTGATCTGCATGAAATGATCCGATCAACGGAACGCTCCGGCGGTGAAATTGACTGGTTAGAGGTGCGTCAACACGCGATCGATCACGGATGTGAAAGGGTGGTTGGACTCGGCCTTCTTCTTGTAGACCGATTTTTTTGCGTACAGACAGACTTTCCAGAATATGACAGGATCGCTAATGACCCGGGTTTCATAGAGATAGCCGAACAAGTTGAGTCAAGAATTATTTCGCCAGCGCGGGTTCCGAGTTTGAAGAAGGACAAATATATGTATCTGCTTTCTCTCCAGGAAAAACGAACGCACCGACTTAAGCTCTACTTAGTCTATCTAACCTATTATCTAAGGCTTTTGTTTACTCCGAACTCTTTGGACAAGACGATTTTCCATTTACCACGACTGTTCTTTCCGCTTTACTTCGTCTTACGTCCCATTCGCTTGATCGTCACATATTTTGGTTTTAGGTCCGCGTAGAAAATACTCGGTAAATCCGAAGAAATGTTCGAGGAATTTACGGCACGTTCGTTTTAATGAGTACAAATGCACCGAAAGTTGGAAAAAGGCTGTGTCTCTCAGGATTGTGATACCACGTGGTCACCTCGTCGTAACCTATTGGTTCGGCATAGGTTCTGGCCGTCATATTGATCGTCATCGGGCCACCAGTGTAAACTCCGGTCTGCACGTCGCCAAAATAATCCTGAACATTTCGCAACTCATACGTGTCGCCCGAAGCTAGTATCGTACTTACATCGACATTGACTGTATTTGCCCTGTTCCAGTTGTAAATAATAATGTTTCCCCGACCAGCGGCATATCGGTTAGGACGGACGAAAACTTTGCTGCCGGCCGGAGCTGAATCTATATAGGTGCTATTTCGGTCAAACTGAAAATCGTCTTTCCAGGATTTCTTTGTATATTCATAGGCCGTCTGCTGCGATCCGGAAATTCTATCAAAGGCAAAAGACCCATTGAACCTTTTTATTATCGGTAGTCTTGCCTTAGGGCCTCGATAATCAATCTTGAATTGCCCGCTTGGCGGGTTGATAGAACCTTTGTAGTAAGTATTGTTGTCGATCGTGAACTTGGCAGGAGCCCAGAAAGTTTGTATTTGGAGGGTCAATATTGCTTCATTTTCGCCATACCAAACCGTGTTGTTGCGGAAGGTGAGATTTTCACCTAATTCGTCAAGCAAAACTCCAGCCATAAAATAGTTATTTTGAATGTTAGCGGTTGTGTTAGTCATGTTCAAGTTGTTACCCAACTTAAACAGATGGTTGTATGCCATGTTCTCAGAAACTACCAGATTTGTAATGTTTGGTCCCCACCAGGTCATTTGGCCGCTGAAAAACAGATTCCCGGTCCATGTAAGATTTCGGGCGGCCGCGGAACTTGAACCGTAAACGGTGCTGCTATCACCAAACTGGTTAAAGAACATATTCTCTTCGAATTTTTTTGCGCCTGCTGTGTTTTGTACATAGATTCCGTGGCCGTGAAGGCGGTCCGGGGCATCCCAGCCGTTATTGTAAATTACATTGCCGTAATATTCGTTTCCACTAACGTCTGGAGTCGCGGCAATGCCCTGTCCCGTGTCGTGGATAACTAGATTGATAATTTTCGTCGCTATGCCGGCATCGTCGATTGAGTTCGCCCGCCGTTCCGGAGGGTTGGAACCGCTGATGGCAATTTTTCGGGTTCCGGTTTCTGTGTTAGTGATCTCGAAATTCATGAACCACGTGTAGCCGCCGTTTATCCGAAGAATGACCGTGGATTTGATAGGTGAAAACGACACATTTCCATCAATGACCGCCCGTTCACCTGGGTAGCTCATTACCTTGATCGGATTCGCGAGTGTTCCCGTCAATTGACTCGTAAATCCTAAGTCACTTGTCGGGACGTTATACGTGCCGCCACGAAGATAAATCACATCTCCAGGCTGGACGGGAGCAGGATGACCCAGAGCCGTTTTCAAATCCCAGGGATTGGTCATTGACCCATTGCCTGACGCCGTTCCAATTGGGGCAACGAAGAAGTAATTGGCGGCAACGTTTGAAGTATTTGCAATCCCAGTTACAGATTTTCTCTGAACGGCACGTTGGCGAGTCGCTGAAGAATCGGTTAGCTCGCGTGATCTTGTTTCGACATGATCATCTCGAGTCTGTAGATAGTCGGAGGAGTTACCACGGTAAGCTTCGACCGCATATGGAAATATCATTCCCAGAGTACAAAAAATAATCAAAAAATACTTCATAATACTATCCACCAAATGTTCCTAATATGTGCTTGATTGAGACGTTTGGAAGTAGTCCTTCGCAAAAAGAACTCAAAATAGACTACTTTAACCCTTTAAGGCTGTTAGCAACCTAAAAAACGTGGGAGGGAACGAAAACCGGATCAACGACCTGATACTCGCATTCAGCGAGTCAAATCTCAGTAAAATCAAAAGTGATAGAGGTATTTAGAATATCCTTTCGTGGGTACATACCTTCCTCATCGAGAAAGAGTTCATTCTTAATATAACAGATTCGGTTCGAATGTTCAACATGTTTGTGCATGCTGTTAGGGGTAGACTAAATCCAGTGAATCGCACCGCTCCTTCGGCACGAAATGCTATATTTAAATTCGACGGCCAACGATCTAATAAGCTAAAGCGCCCATACAAATATTTGTGAAAAGATCACCGAAAATACCAATTTGCAGGATAAATATCCTGTCTAAAATAGGCAGATATCACTGAAGATTTTGCACAACAAGGTGGACTAATCTCTACAATAGTCTTTGTTTGCAAAATTTTACCATCAAAAAAGAAGACTATAGTTCTCGTTGTATGAGAATTCAAATCCTATTAGTTTTTATGCAAAATTATTGGCCACCTAGAATAGCACGAGTTAGTAATCGGAATAATGATCTCTCCTACACTGGATAATGAAGCGAACATCAGACGACGCTACAAAGCGGTTGACGAACATCTTTATTCGGATCTCAAAGGTGAGGCGGTCATCCTAAACCTCGTAAACGGAAGGTATTACGGACTAAACTCCGTTGGCGTCGTCATTTGGAAGTCTCTGCGGGAACCTGCCACGATCGGGGATATCGAGGCGGCAGTCATGAAGGAGTTCGACGTTGACCCAGCAACATGTCGCCGCGAAAGTACGGACTTTTTGGAGAAAATGGTGGAAGAGCACTTGATAGAAATTACTGATGAATAAGATGTTTAAGTTTCTGGCATGGCCCTATCCTCGAAAGAAACTACTTTTTCAAGTTTTGTTCCTGTTGGCGGTCATTCGCCTCGGCCTTTGGCTCACGCCTTCTAAGTTCTGGATCAAATCGATACCAGGTGCTGGGCTAAGAGAGGATGCTCGTCAGACTGACTGGATTGCTGTCCATGAGGTTACATCGCTCGTGCGACTTTGTAGCCGAATGGTACCGTACGCCACGTGTTTAACCCAGGCTCTAGCGGTGCGTATCATTTTGCGTCGAATAGGTCAAAACTGCACATTTAAACTAGGAGTTGATAGGGACGAAGATGAAAAGCTCCTTGCTCACGCTTGGATCGAAGTTGAAGGTAAAATTGTTATCGGCAGACTACGGGATATTCGCCGATATTCAGTTCTGTCCCGTAACAGGGAACAGGTGGTATGAGCGCCATTTTCGGAGTTTATAATCGTTTCGGGGAGGCTGTTGCGTCGAGACTTCTTGAAGGCATGTCTAATGTGCTTTCGCACCGGGGAAGTGACGGGTCGGGAATTTGGAATGACGGGCTTGTCGGCTTTGGGCACAGAATGAAACGGACTACGCCGGAAGCTCAAAATGAAACGTTGCCGCTTATAAACAGTGATAGCACTTTAGCCATTACGGCCGATGCCCGTCTTGATAACCGAGATGAGTTAATTTATCTAATAGGCTCATTCGGTAGGCCTCATGCCTTGATTACAGACAGTGACCTAATTCTGGCGTCGTATGAAAAATGGGGCGAAGGATGCGCGGAGCACCTGCTCGGAGATTTTGCGTTTGCTATCTGGGATTCGCGTAAACGGCAGCTATATTGTGCTCGTGACCATTTCGGTGTCAAACCGTTTTACTATCATTTATCAGAAAAGTTGTTCGTCTTTGCATCCGAAATTAAAGCGCTGCTTTTGTCTTCCGGGGTGCCGAGAAGAATAAACGAAATTAGGCTGGTCAATCACCTGAGAAGCCGATTTGAAGACAAGGTCAGCACCTTTTATGCAGATATACTGCGGCTCCGGCCCGGTCACGCGATGACAATTGGCCAGGAAGGCAATAACACTTTTTCCTATTGGAGTCTTGAGCTTGGGCAGGAGTTAAAACTAAAATCCGACGAAGAGTATGCCGAAGCGCTGAGCGGGCATTTCACAGAAGCCGTGCGTTGCCGCCTGCGAAGCTCGGTGCCTCTGGGAACGATGTTAAGCGGCGGGATTGACTCCTCGTCAATTACCTGCATGGCTAGAAGACTGCTCGCCGAAAATGGCGGTGCAAAACAGCTTCACACATTTTCCGCCGTCTTTGATGACGTCAAGGAGTGTGACGAACGCGAATTCATGAATACCGTTATTAGCGGAAACAGTATTAGGCCGCACTTTGCTATCGCGGATAAATATGGACCGTTTGTCGATGTCGATAAAATGCTTCAGGTTCAGGACGAACCTCTTTACAGCGGCAATTTATATTTAAATTGGCTGTCTTACAAAAAAGCTCAGGATCAGGGCGTAAAAGTTATTCTCGACGGCTTCGACGGCGATAATACGATCTCGCACGGCCTGGGATATTTTACCGAACTCGCGCACGGACGGCGCTGGATGAAACTGGCCTCCGAAGTCAGGGCATTCTCAAAAAAAATAAACATGCCATGGGCCGAAGCGTTTTGGAGTTGGTTCTGGTTCTTTGAGTTGAACCCTATGATCTCCGGAAACAGACTCGCAAGCCGGGCCCGTAGCGGCGTCCGACGCGTTAAAAGAAAAGTCGGTATCGGGAAGCAGCCGGCAAATCTCGCTCGAAATTTTTCGAGTAGTGTCGGGTTAAATCCTGTTTTTGAAACAAAGGTAGCCTCGTGGGAGGCGGAGCGAACGAAGAATCCCTCGAAGCCTAGGACCGAAAGAGAAACTCATTTACGGAATCTTCTTGATAATGGAAGTCCCTTTGTTCTCGAAGTTTTAGATAGAGCTTCCGGAGCATTCTCTGTCGAAATGCGTTTTCCTTTTTGGGACAAACGGCTGATCGAGTTTTGTCTAAGCGTTCCCGCTGAACAGAAAATTAAAAATGGCTGGACTCGTGTGATTATGCGGCGCGCGATGACTGGAATTCTTCCGCCCGAAATTCAATGGCGGCCGGGAAAAACTGACATGACACCGAGTTTCAACTACGGTTTTTTGAAGTTCGGCAGAGGTTTGATGAAAAAATTTATTATTGACGACCCTGAAACGATAGTGGATTATATTGATATCAAATCACTTCGTGAAGCACACGGACGCTTTCTGAATTCTCAGGCTTCCGATAACGATATTATGGCGATTCAACGTAGTGTATCCTTAGCTCTATGGCTGCAAAAAATAAGTTGAGGTTCATCAAATCCAATAATTAAGGAGGAAAGTCTATGGAAAAGAAAACTTACGTTAAACCGGAACTTACCGTTCATGGCGATATTGAAAAAATCACCATGAGCGCTACCGCCGCCAACGCCGATAGTCCATCTGGCAATGACAATGCCTTTTGTAATAACGGCGTTTGCGTTTCATAAGTGAGATAAGAATCGAATTCTTAACGCACTGTAACCAGAAACTGCAGCCATAGAGCTAAGGATGCATTCGTTGTTAAAGAATCGGCGATATATCGGTCGGTACCGTTCAAAGCAGCTTGCATTGACACGGGCCCTTTTTTTACCCAGAAAGGGCGTTAAACGCTTGGAGTTCTCTCATTTCTCTTGTTTGGATTCGGCCACCCTCTTAGGACAAGTGGGCAAGATCGCGGTTTCGACGGTATTCGGTTACTGTTCACTTCCTCTTTGGCAAGGCGGTAAATCCGACCTAGACAAGGTACAAGACAAACCAAAGCTGATCTCTCGCCGTTCTTCGTGCTCTTTCGTTTAAACTCTTATTTGCCGCTAGGAATTCATGGTTAAGCTCGATAGAGCGCAAAACGGAAAAGCCATTTCTCTATTTTTGATTCACATATCGCGTTGAAATTACGACACCACTGCCGACAATTATTGGCTGTTAGAAGGTCGATTTTAAGTAGCAATAATGTATTTATATAAGGCCTTTGGCATTCACATCGCGTCAGAAGTTCTTATTCCCCAATTCATCAATGCGGAAAATTATCAGGCGGACGTTTCGATTCGATTTGGCCTTGTTGAAGATGTTTTGCGGAAAGACGGGCGCATCGAACGCGCCGTGCAAAAAAGTGACAAAGAAATTGCTTTCTACTTTGAGAAAACAGGGTCTTTTCTGGTCAGGAATGGCAATGAAATCGTAGTGGAGCCGGACGCGGACGCGGAGGATCAGTTGATCCGCCTGCCACTGATCGGGATTGTAATGGCCGGGCTGCTTCACCAGCGCGGCATGTTCGTTCTTCATGCCAGCGCCATTTCCATTAATAGTGAAGCTGTTGTTTTTTTGGGATGGAAAGGAGCAGGCAAGTCAACAACGGCGGCGACTCTTTATAAACGCGGCCATCCGATGATTTCCGATGACATAGTTGCAATGGATGTTGCGGAAACTGCGGTGCCTTTGATTGAATCCAGCTTTCCTAACTTTAAACTTATGCCGGAAACAGCGGAATTGATACTGGGTGATGATCCGGATTCGCTTTCTCCTGTGTGCACTGGTATTGAAAAGCGGTTTCGGCCTGCTTCGGACAACTTTGCGAGGGAAAAACAGCCGCTCAGGGCCATTTACGCGTTGGAAGATGGTGCAAGTCTGAGCACAACGCTGCTAAAACCGCAGGAAGCGGTCAGCACTCTTATTGCAAACACTTATTTGGCACGCTATGGCAAACAGTTGCTTCAAAACAATCACGCAATGAAGAACCTGCTCCAGTGCGCAAATATTGTAAATCGGATACCCGTGTATCGTCTTGAGAGGCCTAGATCCTTTAGGCTGCTTGAAGATTTAGCTGATCTTGTAGAATCCCAGTGTGGCGTTAGTTCGAGCGTAGTCTAACTATAAATGCCGGAGCGGTTCCATGTACTGCGATTTGCCGAATTTGTAGATATGGTCATCCTCTTCTTCTATTTTCATTGAGCAACATCTTTCTTATGTGTTTTGAAAAAGGTCTGCAGATAAATCCCCAACTAAAAGAAAAAGATTTATAGCCAGGTCTTGTTCTTTTCAGTTGCAGTACCCTTAATGGCAGCAATGACCAATGTCAGATTTTCATTGACTCACATCTCTCAGATCTTTGAGGAGCACTCAAAAAACTGGGTCCGCTCATTTAGATTGATTTGGACGGCGGCTCCCAAATTATCTGGTTTGTGGGCGTCTTTGCTTATTGCGCAAGGTTTTATACCGGGGTTACTGGTCTATTTGACGAAGGTTGTGGTCGACAGCTTGGTGGTCGCGGTAAACAGTCAGGGCGACTGGGGAAAGATTCGCCCGGCTATTTTCCTAATCGCTACGATTGGTTTTGTTATGCTGGTTTCCGATGTGCTTCAGTCTTTATCGGAAATAGTGCGAACCGCTCAGGCGGATATTATTCAGGATCATATCAAGAGCTTGGTGCACAAAAAGTCGGAAGCCCTGGATATGTCTCATTTCGAATCGTCCGAGTACCACGATCGACTAGAGCAGGCCACTTCCGATGGTGCCAGTCGCCCACTTAGCCTTCTCGAAAGTATAGGCAGTACGATTCAAACTACCATTAGCCTCGCCGTTATGGCGGGGCTTCTAATACAGTACAGCGTCTGGTTGCCCATAGTATTGGTGTTAACTACTATTCCTGCTTTTGCCATAATCCTAAGATTTGACCGCGAGTACCATAAATGGTGGAAGGGAACGACGGGAGAACGCCGATGGATTCAATATTTTGATGTCATGCTTACGCATAGTCGAGCTGTCGCCGAAATAAAGGCGTTCACTCTGAGCTCACATTTTCAAACCCGCTATCAAGATCTGCGAAAGCGTTTACGTACCGATAAACTCGATCAGACGCGACGGCTTGGCGTTGCCAAACTGGTTACCGGTGTCTTCTCCCTTTTCATAATGGCAGCGGCTACGGTATGGATGGGGTGGCGATCTCTGTATGGATCTTTGACTTTGGGAGATCTGGCACTCTTTTATCAAGCTTTTAGCCGCGGTCAAGGTCTGATGCGCACGCTTTTGGGAAGTGTCGGCCAAATGATCAAGAATAGTTTGTTTGTGAGTGTGTTGTTTGAGTTTTTAGACCTAGAGTCAAGAATTCATGACCCTGAATCCCCTGTTGCAACTCCGGGGAATTTGAACGAAGGAATCCGCGTCTCTAACGTTACTTTTCGTTATCCAGGAACGGACCGTTTTGTATTTCGCGATGTTTCGTTGTTTCTTCCCGCGGGAAAGACCGTCGCTATAGTAGGCGAAAACGGATCCGGTAAAACAACCCTGCTTAAATTAATCTGCCGTTTCTACGATCCGGAATCAGGCCGGATCGAGTTCGACGGAGTCGATATAAGAAAGTTTTCGATTAATGGACTTCTCAGTTTGATCACAATTACATTTCAGATGCCGCTAAACTATCACGCGACCGTGAGTGAAAGTATTGCGATGGGCGACTTGCAGATGTCTGCGTCAACCGACGAAATCAAGAGCGCGGCTCGAGACGCCGGAGCTGATGAGTTCATCTCCCGTCTTCCCGACCAATATGACACCCTGCTCGGGAAAGTCCACGCCAACGGGGCTGAACTTAGTGGGGGGGAATGGCAGCGCCTCGCTTTAGCTCGGGCGTATTTTCGAAAAGCTCCGATTATCCTTCTCGACGAACCAACAAGCTTTATGGACTCGTGGTCGGAAACCGACTGGTTCCGCAGGTTCCGCAGTTTGGCGGAAGGGCGTACTGCCCTTGTGATTACACATAGGTTCACGATCGCAATGCGCGCTGACATAATAATGGTGATGGATAAAGGACAAATTGTTGAACAGGGAACACATCGAGAACTGTTAGAATTAAGTGAAAAATATGCTAAGTCTTGGAGAGAGCAAATGCGGGTTGCCGGCGAATCGGAAAATGGATTTGGAAGTCACGACCACCACTCCGATAAGATTAACGAGGTGTGACTAGTTTGATGGAAAAGATCAATCATGCTTTGTCTCAAATGGTCATATTTCCGAAGTCTGCGCGACTATTCATTTAGTGCAGTAGTGTCTACGAGTTCCACTCCATTAACCGAGCCTTTGGTATGATGTGTTAGTCCACATATAGCCCTTTAATGCCACAAAAAACTGTCTATCTGCCAGATTTTTCCAGCCATTAAGCTTGCGATTATAGCGTCAGCCCTAAACATAAAGATTCGTGGTCAAGTTGTTCGGTTGTGTCCAGACTGAATCGCGGAGGTGACTTCAATCCTGCATTACTCAGCGGTACTGAAGGGTTGGTACTCCGAAACGTTAACGATGCTATCCGACCACAACCGGTTATGTTAATCGAACAGATTTTTTGTCTTGAAAACTATGCAAAGTAGCCTATTGATTGAATCACGTTCCGTAGTTAGCAGGGCATTGCCTGTGAATGTGCCTTTCTTTAGGCCGCATGTTCGTGATGAAGAGATAAATGAAGTCATTTCGACCTTGAGAAGCGGTTGGTTGACGACTGGGCCTAAGGTCAAGGCGTTCGAACAAGAATTCGCAAAAGCCGTTAACGGCAAGTTTGCGGTGGCGGTCAACTCTTGTACCGCAGCGCTTCATCTCGCTGTCGAGGCGATTGGTTTGCGTGAGGGTGAGGCAGTTTTGATTCCGACGATGACTTTCGCGGCAACCGCCGAGATCATACTTTACAAAAATGCGGTTCCTGTACTTGTGGATTGCGATCCGGTGACGGGAAATATGGATCTGGCTGATGCCGAGCGGAAGATAGAGAAACTCAAACGGCGGAGTCTTCCATTCCTTCATGGACGGGATCTGAAAGTTGTCGGTATGATTCCGGTTCATGTTGGCGGCTACATGATGAATGTCCACGATGTGAAGGAGTTTGCCAGGAATCACAATCTCTGGATTATTGAGGATGCGGCTCACGCGTTTCCGTCGGCTTGGCGCCCTAATTCGAATGCCCCTTGGAAATACTGCGGAGATGATACTGCATCTGTCACCTGCTATTCGTTCTATGCTAACAAAACGATCACGACCGGCGAAGGTGGCATGGCGGTGACTAACAATGAGGCTTTGGCAGAGAGTATTCGGTTGATGTCGCTTCACGGACTTTCGCACGATGCTTGGGGGCGTTACACGGGCGGCGGAAGCTGGGATTACAAGATTGTTCAGCCTGGCTACAAATACAACCTAACTGATATAGCTGCTGCGATCGGTTGTCACCAACTGACCCGTGCCGAGGAAATGAGAAAGCAGCGGGAGGCCGTGGCGGAGTTTTTCCTGGCTTCATTGGCTGACGTCGGCGAACTACGGCTTCCGATAACTGACGAGGATCGTATCCACTCGTGGCACCTTTTTCCGATACGTTTGAGGCTTGAAAATCTCACAATTGATCGGAACAGGTTTATCGAAGAGCTTAAACGTAACGGTATAGGGTGTTCGGTCCACTGGCGTCCGCTGCACATGCACCCGCTCTATCAGGAACGGCTCGGTTGGAACGAGAACCATTTTCCGGCAGCTACGGTTCTTTGGAATCAGATAATTAGTTTACCGATATTTTCCTCGATGACTTTTGAGGAGATGGTTCACGTGGCCGAAACGGTCAAGGAACTGTGCGCCAAACATTCGGCAAACAGCATAGCAATGGCGGCATAATGGGAACTAAGAAACTCCTACGCGGAATTCCGAGACATTTCGAGATCGCCCTGGCGATCGGCGGACTAATCGTCGTTGCTCCGGTCCTTATTATTTTTGCAGTTTTCATCAAGGCGAATTCGCGGGGACAGATTCTATTTCGTCAAAAGAGGGTTGGGTTAAATGGCGAAACTTTCACTCTTTTTAAGTTGCGGACGATGGCGGAGACAGAAAAAGGCTTGATGATTACTTCGGCGGATGATAATCGAGTAACGGCCATTGGAAAGATATTGCGAAAAAGCAAGATCGATGAACTTCCCGAGCTCTGGAATGTATTGCGTGGGGACATGTCCTTCGTCGGTCCCCGTCCTGAAGTGCCTGAATTTGTGTATCTTGATAATCCGATGTGGCAGGAAATTCTTTCACACAAGCCGGGTATAACCGACCCGGTCACACTCCGACTCAGGAACGAGGAGGAGTTGCTCGCTCAGGTTATCGACAAGGAGAGGTATTATCGCGAGGTCGTTCAGCCATATAAGCTGCGCGGTTACGCCAATTTTATTAGAGATAAAAGCTGGAAAACCGATATAAGAATCATCGGCCGTACGCTTAAGGCGGTAGTGCTTCCTCAGACCGTAAAGCCACCGTCCAAAGAAGAAATGCAGTGGTCATTTGCAGAATAAAATTGAGGTCGATTCAATAGATGCCGGCGACTGGAGTGAAGAGTTTTCAAACCAAGAATGTCGAAGCTGTGAACAGAGGCAGACAGGTAACTAGGTCACGACACCTCGAAATAGTTGCTTTTTACGGCCTATTGGCGACAATTTTGCTTTTTGCAATTCCTTACGGAACCGTTGAGGTTTGGCATAAATCGCTGCTCGTTTTGATAATCGCCATTCTTGGTGGATTCCGCGTGACCGATTGTATTTTGCGAGGTTCTTTTCGAATAGGTGAAGCAATAACGCTTTTACCGCTTGTAGGAATACTGGGCCTTGCAACAGCGCAAATTGTTCGATGGCCGGGCTATGCTTCCTCAATAAGCCTAGATCCATACGAGACGAAGGTGTTCATTCTAATCTTCGGAGGGCTGATCGTCGTCGGAGAAATTTTGTATTTTTATACAAATTCGATGGGCCGGCTAAAGTGGTTGGTTTGTTTGGTGATTGTCGTTGGGGTCGTTAGTGCGATATTCGGTCTTTTACGGCGGCTATTTCTAGACCACCAGTTTGAATTGCTTTCCGGGTATCTTCAGCCTGAGCAAGGGTTTGCTCAATTCATTAACCGCAACCATTTCGCGATGCTAATAGAAATGTCGTTGGGATTGTTACTCGGAATGCTGATCAAAGGGGAATTTTCCGAAAAAGTTAGGTTTGTCGGCTGGATCTTTTCTGGGATCACGATGTATTCGATCATTGCCTCGAGTTCGCGAGGCGGCTTGATAAGTTTAGCAGCTTTAAGTGTTTTTGCTATGTTTGTGCACATCATCACTCGGAACAATTCATCCTTGAGACAGAGGGAACGCCGTGGACGGATCGATGCGAGTACCCGGATGACGTTACAAAAAGTTTCGGTTGCCTTGGGTCTCTGTGGTTTACTACTTGGGCTGATCGTGGTTACGATCGCATTTGTAGGCGGTGATGCCGTGGTTACGCGGATCGAAAAGCTCGGCGGTGAAGTTGAGACGATCGACAACACAAGGGTCAATAGAAAACTTATCTGGAACTCTACTCTGGATTTGATAAAAGATAAGCCGATTCTAGGAAATGGATTTGGAGGATATGCGGCCGCGATTCCCGCTTTTGACAAGTCTGGTGGAAAGTTTGTGCTAAAGCAAGCACACAATGATTATCTGGAAATACTCGCAAATGGCGGAATTGTCGGATTTGGTTTTTTTGCCGCCTTCGGAGTTATAGCTTCCTTAAGGATATTGAAGAATCTAAAGTCGAAAGATTCATTCAGACGGTCGTGCTGTTTTGGGGCCGCAATTGGAATTTTTGGCGTGCTGATTCACAGCTTTGTTGATTTTGGACTTCATATTATGATAAATGCGTTGGTCTTTGTAGTCCTTATTGTTATTGGAACTGCGAATATCGGCGAGCCTTCCGAAACCTGAAGAGATAGTGTGCGGTTTGATAAACGATTTGCATGGTCATATCGATGAGAGGAGATAAAGATGAAAGGATTTGCTGAATGTTTTGAGAGAAGCTGGCGAACGCTGGTAACAGTTGCTTTCGTTCTACTGGTTTTTACGATTCCGGCGTCCAAAGGAATTCTCGGAAAGTTTTTCACGGTTCACGCCACTGGGAATAACCAGCATGGAAATAACAATAATAATAGTGGCAATTCCGGTAATTACACCTCAAATAGTTCACCCAATTCCAATCAAAGTGCGAGTCCGGTAAACCAAGGTGATTCGTGTTCGACAGGGCGACGACATTCGCGGCCTCATCACAACCATAATCAAAATCGCCATAGTCACTACCGACCCAACGGATACTAGACCCGCATGATGGCGATTTGGCGGATTTGCAATGGATAGACTTTTTTCGCGCTCGATCTTTGATGATAGAAATGGCCTTATACGTCGAGTCGTGAACCGCGTCGCTATCAGGTTTGGAAAGGTCCACATCTGGTTCAAGGACAAGAGCCGCCAGATTCGTTCGCTGCCAGGCAATGACGATTTGATTCGTGCCGTTTTTTCTGCGGAAAAAGCTCCTGTTGAAGGATCTCGCTACAGGCTAGGCGAACGCATAAATGTTTATCATGCGGACGGCGAAAGCAGGCGTTTTAAGATATGCGGTATTCAAAGCGGGGGCTTTTCGAATGTTTATATCGTCATTGACCTTGATGAAATGAAGCCTTACTGCCTGAAGGAAAATCGCGCGATACCGGGAGATGAGCACAAAAAAAATTCAAAATTGAAGGTTGAGGCACTCATTTCTTTACGGCTAGGCCTCCACCCAAATTTGGTTACAACCTACGCGGCATTCTTCATTAAAAACCGTCTTTTCCTTTTGACGGAGTATGTTCCTGCAACAAGTCTCGATCTGAAACTAAAAGCGGACGGCCCGCTTTCTATCGAATCGGCTTTAAAGTACGCAGTTCATATCTGTCGTGGTTTGAGTTACGCGGAAGCAGCACTCCCAGGGTTTATTCACGGCGATATAAAGCCGGGTAATTGTCTTCTCGCTTCGGAAGGGAGGATCAAGCTTTGTGATTTCGGGTTAGCCTCTGCTTTTGGAATCGGCAAAACCTCGCTTCAGGAAAAATCGCCGGGAATACAGAAAATTATTGAAACACATAGAAACTCGGGCTGGGGCGGAACCTCTCCATACATGGCACCAGAGATGTTCGATAGAAATAACCCGGACAGGCAAAGAGCCGATATCTATGCCTTCGGCGTTACCCTCTTTGAAATGCTATGTGGGATGCGGCCTTCTGTGAGTTCGTCAAAATCCGGACTTATTGAAATGCACCGGCGAAAGGGGCCGCTTTTGGACCTGTTGGATGGGAAGAATATTCCGCCGCCGATCGTTGACTTAATCCTTCGATGTTTATCCAAACTGCCGGACGAGCGACCCGAGAGTTTTGCATCCATTGAGGTCGAGCTAAAGCAGGTTCTTGAGAACGAATTTGAAATCTCGATTCCGCTCGAATCGGCCCACGAAATGTCTGAGGCTGCGCTTGCTCGGGTAGCAATGTCTTTCGCGGTGTTGGGCAGGTCCGACCAGGGGGCAGCATGTATTGATTCGTTTATATTGCAGCAGGGTAAATCGGCCGAACTTTTAGCCTGTAAAGCGATCACTCTGACGTTTGGAGCGAGCATCAATGAAGCGTACGAAGCCAGTACCGCGGCCTTGATGATGCGTGCGGATCTGTTCATCGTTTTGCTCGCCCACGCCCGCGTCCTTATCGCACGAGATGATCTCGATACGGCTGCGAACTACCTCCATCGCGCGTTGCGGTTAAGACCGGAAAATGGCGTGGCCCTAAATCTATTGGGCGGCCTGTTTCTACGAAGTCAACACTACAACGATGCAGGCATTTGTTTCGACAGATCGCTTACACTCGATGATTCACAAGCCGAACCTTGGGAGGCATTAGCGAATATAAACTTCCTGACCGGCCGTCGGGAGAAGGCAATGAGGCTTGCTGAGAAGGCAGCATCTCTGGATCCTCACCGAGCGGACTCACACAGAATTTTAGGGGACGGCTATCTCGCTAAAGAGCAAATTGTTGACGCGATAATGTGTTACAAGACTCTTTTGCGAGTAGACCCTTTCACAAAAGAGACAACCCGCCGATATGTTCGTGCGTGTTGCGAATTATACAAAGCTTCTGGACGCAATGCGGACCTCCAACTCATTCGAATTCTGATTCTGAGTTCGAGGCTCCGTCAGGAAGCGGATGGACCTGAGACCGATACCGCGGAATTTGCAAAAAAGTTCTCCGCCGTTCTTAAAAGCTACGATTTCGATCCGCTATTGATCTTTTTCATGGACAGCACGTTTGTTAAGAAGGTTGAACATTTGGAGGACGGACTCTTTGAAAAGTTTAGTAGCGATGTGCAAACGGTTTGGCGGCGAAGTGCAGAAAGGGTAATGCCGATCCACGTTCTCTTTGCCCTTGGAAGAACTTTCTATGAGATTGGCAGTTACGATGATTGTCGTAGTGTCTTTCAGCAAGGCCTTGACCGGTTTGGTCCGAACGAAATTGCCTACTACTATCTGGCCGCCTGTAGCGAGATTCGGAAAGATTTTCACAAGGCTCTTGAATATTACAGGAAGGCATCACAGCTTGGGGATCGTGAAGATATCCGAACCGGAATTCAGCGCGTAACCGCGAATGTAAGGCATTCACAAAAACTAAGTGCGGTCCGGTAAATGCCGAACCATCCAGATCACCATGAAGGAGCCATGAGAGATCTAAACTCTACGAACTTAAATGGCCGGGGCTACCTGCCAGCGATTCTATATTTTGGATTCCTACTCTTTGTCGGCGTTTTCGCTGCCAGACAGGGGCTATCGCAATATTTCGCGGACAAAGCCTTTGTTACGGGTTCGGATTTAGAAGTCGCATCATCTATTTATTATCAATCCGAGAACCCCGATGCTTACAAGATATGCGGTATGATCGCTCTTAGGAACAAAGACTATGCAGCCGCAGCGGAAGCTTTTGAAAAGGCGGTCAGTTTGCGGAAGCACGACTTTATGTTATGGCTTCGGTTGGGTTATTCGCGATATCAATTGAATGACCTTGAGGCCGCGAAGACGGCGTACAAGAGGGCTCTTTTACTCGCTCCTAACTATGGACAGCCGAACTTCCTGATGGGAAAAATGCTTTTGGAAACGGGCCATCCCGAGAATGCGTTTGAGTTTCTGGCCAAAGTAGCAAAATCTGATGCTGGGCGTTATCCCGAAATACTTCACCTCGCAAGGATCACGTTTCCTGATGATCCGGTAGCGATCGAAAATGCCGTTAAGCCTGAATCGGCCGTCGCTAAGAAGATCGTGGCCCGTTATCTTATCAGGCGGTTTTGGATGACAGACAGCGTCAGATCATTTCTGGTAAGCGACCAACTGAATGAGAGCGAGAAGAATGACTTTATTAGCTATCTGATTTACAAGCGAAATTTCACCGTCGCACGAGAAGTTTGGCTATCCAGACTGAAAACCGAGAATGTGAGCGGAAGTGAGATGATGTTCGACGGAGGCTTCGAGCATATTACCGAGAGCGATACAAGCGGCTTCGGTTGGCAGATCGACCAAAAGATTCCTGCAACCGCCGTCGCTCGAGACGACAAAAACGTCCATTCGGGATCGAGTGCAATTCAGATCAGATTCGCCGGGAATGTGGAAACAGATAGAAAAATACTATCGCAGTTGGCGTACATCCAGCCTCGCACCAAATATCAATTAAAGTTCTTCTTCCGTTCGACAGAATTAATCTCAGCAGGTCTCCCCCTGATCATAATTAGCGACGGCGTGTCCAACGAAATCCTTGGCCGCTCGGAGCTTACCCAAACGACGGACGGCAACTGGATAGAGGCGAAGGTTGACTTCAATACAAAAAACGCGCCAGTGGCCTTTGTAAGCCTTCAAAGGTCAAACTGCAACACAAGCCCCTGCCCCATCTTTGGTGAACTAACCCTCGACGATTTCTCTCTCCATCAATACTAGATTCGGTTACTTTCTGTTGCCGACACGACTAATCACGACCACTTCGAAAATGTTCCTTTGTCTGAATCAGGATTTGCGACGGCGCCACCCTCTTTTCTCGTTCTTTTTGTTCGGTTTTAGCTCCTCTTAATCCTTGGTTCCCGGCTCATCGTTCGCACCATTTTCGACACTCGCGACGTCTACTTCCGGCTCAAGAACAGTCGGGTGCAATTTCTCGCTCAGCCGGACAACGGCAAACTGATTCGCGTAAATTAGGGCGGCGGCCGCGGCGCAAAAGATTACGGCGGCTACCGGAGCCAGCGAAAATCCGCCTTCCCAAAGTCCGTTTGCCTTTTTGAACTGAAAAAACGATTGTTCTAGAACTACGTATCGGACGACAATAAATATGCCGAAATAGAGAAACGTCGTCCACATCGCCCAAGATCTACGAAATTTAGCCAGTACAACATTTGCCAGTACCAACAACGCTGCCGAGGAAATCCACAGAAATGTCCAGGCATGCCCCGAATGATACATATAGCCTTCAGCGGCTGCTTGCGGTGCGCCTATGCTCCTTAGCCAACTCCAGGAATAGTATGTGAGTGCAGCCATTATTGCGAAACAGACCGCGAAGACGAGCAGGTAGATTCGATTCCACATAATCGGGGAGTTTAGCACAAGATAGGTTTGGAGTTCCTGCTTGAGTTGGCCAATCCCTCGGGAAAAGGCAATTAAAGCAGGAACTCCATACGTAAACCAACCTTTGAACTATTTCTTACTTCGACTTCACCGTCAGATAGATCACCTGGCTGCCGCGTGTGATCAGGAGCAGGATCGGTTTTTCACCCGCACTATTCAGGGCCGATTGGACTCCATCAACCGTGTTAACGGGTTTGCGGTTAATTTCCATGATAACGTCGCCGCGGGCGATACCGGCCTCAGCGGCAACACCAGACTGATCGACGTCGGTTACGACCAAACCTTCGGTACCAGCCGGAACCTTTAGCTGGCGTGACATTTCTTCGGTGAGCGGCTGAAGGCTTAAACCGAGTTTTCCGTTTGGAACCTGCTGTTTCGTCGGATCGTCGCCGCCCTTCGGATCGTTATTCTTGGCGTTCTCGTCGGTGTCGAATTCTTCTAGCGTAGCGGTCAAATCTACAGGACTTCCGTCGCGAAGCACGGTCAGCTTAATCTCACTGCCCGGTAGCGTCCCGGCAACCTTGTTTCGCAGCACGTTGCTGTCTTCAATCTTCTCGCCGTTTATCGCGATGATGATGTCGCCGCGTTTTACACCGGCTTTATCGGCTGAGCTTCCGGCCCGTACATTGCTGACCAAAACACCTGCAGTGTCTTTAAGTTCAAGAGCCTTAGCGGTGTCGTCGGTGATGTTCTGGATGTTAACACCGAGCATTCCCCGGCGGACACGCCCGTCTCTCAGAAGCTGCTCCATAACGGATTTGGCCATATTGGACGGAATCGAAAAACCGATACCGATGTTGCCTCCGCCAGCTCCGGGAGGCGAAAGAATCTGAGAGTTAATGCCGATAAGCTCGCTGTTCAAACTTACAAGTGCGCCGCCCGAATTACCACGGTTGATCGGTGCATCGGTTTGCAGAAAGTCTTCAAAGCTCTGCCCGTCACTCAGGCCGGTGCGGCGTCCCTTTGCTGAAATAATGCCCGCTGTCACGGATTGTCCAATGTTCAGAGGGTTACCGATAGCGAGTACGATGTCGCCGACCCGCACGTTGTCTGAATTGCCGAGCGTTAGAAAGGGCATGTTCTGAGCCTCGATCTTCAGCACAGCCAGATCGCTGGGCTTATCGGTTCCTACGAGCTTGGCTTCGAATGTCTTGTTGTCGCTGAGCAAGACCGTAATCTTATCTGCTCCGTCAACCACGTGAGCGTTGGTCAGGATCGTACCGTCGGCACTAACGATAACGCCCGATCCCGCTCCCCGTTGGGGTTGCTGTCGTTGACCGCCTCTAGGCCTAAACTGTTTGAAAAAATCGTCTTCGGGTGATTGCGGCGTTTCCTGAACACTTTGTTTTGTCGTACCTTCGGCAAGTATCCGCACGACCGCCGCCGAGGTTTTTTCAACAACGTCGGCATAAGAGGTCCGAACGCCTTCAACAACGACGGGAGCCGCAGGAGCCGTCGGCTCAATCGGAATTGCCGGAGCATCTTGGCCAAACAAACCGGTCTTGCAGCTCGAAGCAAGCGAACCAGACAAAATTAATAATATTAGAGCGAATTTGTTGCTAAACATCTGAATTCTCCTAAGGGTTTCTCTATGCAAATTTTACTTCAAACGTGCATTTATTGAAAGAGACAGATTTTATACGAAGGTAGGCAGCAGTTAGTTCGAAAAGTTAGTAAAGCCGGTTTTTATGACCGGGTTACTTTTGGAGTTTCGCCGTTGAATATATATGCAAGCGATTTATACACCAGCTTTGCACACAGAAATGCCGGAGATTCGTAGTTTTCGAAATAGGAATATTCGACCAGGTCCATTCCGACTATGCGTTTTTTCTCGGCGAGTTTTCTAATTAGCGTTAGTGTCTCGTACCATCCGAGGCCGCCTGGTTCCGGTGTTCCGGTCGTTGGGACGATGCTCGGATCGAGGCCGTCGATGTCGATGGTCAGATAGACATTGTCGGTCAACGAATCGACGGCTTCGTCAATCCAGTCCGTTCGCCCGACGATGTCTCTTGCCCAGAATATTTTCGTGGGCAGACCCGACTCGATCAATCTTGCCTCATCAGCGGAGATCGACCTTATCCCGACCTGCACTGACGGTATTCGCAAGTCTTTTACGACTCGGGCCATTATCGAAGCGTGTGAATGGGGCGTGCCGTCGTAAGTGTCGCGAAGGTCTGCATGGGCATCGATTTGCAGCACGCTCATGTCGTGATATTGTTCAGCATGAGCCTTTATTATCGGGGCCGAAACCGAATGCTCGCCGCCGAGCATACACAGAAATTTGCCGGATTTTACGAGGTCTTTCGAATAAGCATAAAGGGATTCCATCATCGCTTCGGGCGTTGAGCGGGGAAGAAATTCCTTCAGAGTGTGGATGCCGATCTTGTAGACCTCGGAATCGGTTTCCTCCTCGTATAGCTCCATGTTCCGCGACGCATCGACGATCGCCATCGCACCGGCTCCGGTTCCAGTGCCGTACGAAACCGTGCCTTCGTACGAAACGGGAAGTATCAAAACACGCGCGCCTTCGAAAGCGGAATATTCTTCCTCATCGATACCGCCGAAATTCATTGGAAGCTCTGCTGATTGTGACATAATTCACCAATCGAAAATGGAAAACGGACAATGGACAATCAAGGAGCAATTATCCACTGTCCATTTTCCGTTGTCCAACAGCTTATGGAACGTCGATCGTTAGTTCTTTACCCGCAAAACTGAAACTCGGGCGTTTGCGGCCCTTCATAAATTTTGCAGCGGTTTGCGAAAGTGCGGTGATAATCATCGGCAGTGCGATTGACGGATCGGTCGGTACATATGCAGTCGTCGCGCCGCGAAGCAACTTTCCGAAAAGGTCGGTGTGGTTGCCGCCGAACGAAGGCGTCCGCATGTCGAGAGGCACCGAATCGGTCGTGATGGAAATGGCGTATTTGTGGCCGCGGGGCGTTGTCCGGGTTATGTATGACGAAGTCTCCGCCATGTTTACCATGTTCTGGCTGCACGTACTGCCGAGCGTTATGATGCCTGAATTTCGCGTTTTTTGTGCGATCTGCATCATGTCCATCGTGTCCTGCGTCGTGTCGAAGGTGAACTGCGACTTCTTTTCAAAGCGAGCTCTTGCAATGCCGATCGAAAGCTCCGTACCTACCAAATCGGGACAAAAAACCGGTATCCGCGATTTAAACGCGGCAGTCATGATGCCGTCTTCGTGTGCGATCTCGGCAAGTTCGCGGCCCATGAGGTGAAGGAATTCCCGCGTCGAATAGGCACGAGTCAGATCAAGCTGGTTGATAACGCTGCCGACCCATTCGTCAGCTTCCTGATATTCTTCGCTGTTAGCGAGCGTGTCGCCCATGCGGACAACATCAGCGGTTTCAAGCTCTTCATCGCTCATGCTCGGATGACCCTGGTAATGATTGCGGCCGAGCGTTTCGTGTATGTCCTGATAGAGGACCGTTCCCGACATCACAATGACATCGACAAAGCGATTCTTGATAACATATGCGAGAAGCCGCCGCATTCCGGACGGGATCAAATTCCCGGAGCCGCAAAGGTATATCGTTGAGTTATCGTCCAGCATATCCAGCCATATACGATGAGCCTCCGCCAGTTGTTTTGCACCAAAGCCCGCTCCTTCCATTTTTTCCAAAAGCCCTGCAACGGACCGGTCGCGGTCGATCGGCACAGGCCGTGTCGGAACCGTCAAAAACTTTGAGGACTTTGATTTCTGTTTTGCCACCATCTTCAATTTCTCCAGGTCTATTAAATTGTAAAATTGCTATTTGTCAGCTTGCTCTGTCGTGTAAAATTCAAGGCGTCCGCAGCTAGCGCAGCGATAAGCATCTACGCTGTAAGCATTTCGGTCCTTCGTTTTCACGCCGGACCACAACGACCGTTCGGGCTCGCCTTCCACCCAAACCTGCTGTTCTTTGTGTTCATAATGACCACGGTCAAAGATAAAGCCTTTCAGCATCTTGCCGCTGCATTTCGAACATTCGATTTCCGTCACCATTAAATTCAGCTTCCGTTCGGCGTGAGATATGTATAACTTTCCGCCTGATTCTCGTAAAACTCGATCAGGTCATTGCCTTCCTTGGTCGAAAGCTGCCCGTCCTTGATCCGCGCCATCACGGCGCGCCGAAATTGATCGTGCAACTGCACAGCATCAAAGCGCACTGCCATTAACGCATCGGCGAGCGTCGCTCCGTAAATCACCTTTTTAATAATATGTCCGTCTTCGCCGATAAAAATATGGGCCTCGTGCGGAACGCCGAACAGATTATGGTTGTTTCCCATAACCTCCTGGTACGCTCCGACCAGCATCATCGCCAGATAATAAGGTTCATTTTTTACCAGTTTGTGAAGCTCAAGCACGGGTTTGACATCGTGAAGATCCACGAATTTATCAACTATACCGTCGGAATCACAGGTGATGTCACATAGCGTAGCATATTCCGTCGGCTTTTTGTTGAGTTTATGTATCGGCATGATCGGAAAGAGCTGTTCGAGGGCCCAGTTGTCCGGCATCGATCTGAAAACAGAGAAGTTAGCAAGATATTTGGCGCACATCAACTGCCGCAATTCATCAAATTCCTCGGCGACGTATTTCTTCATCTGGGCAAACTGGTCAGCCTTTTCGCATACGTCCCAGAACAAAACTTCGCCCTTTCCCTTATCTTCGAGGGTTATGAGGCCGAGGTTGAACATTGTGAAAAGCTCGTCGCGGTTCTCGATGGCATCGTGATAATACTCGCGGTAATTCTTGGCGTTTATAGTTTCGCGAAGATCGTGCAGTTCGCGAACGACCTGCGGATCGTCCTTGATGATCTCAATGGGCGTCAGATCCTCAACGATCGTCTCGATCTCATCCTGAATGTTCGTCACCAAAATCGCGTGATAGGCCGAAAGGTATCTGCCCGATTCCTGGATAATCGTCGGGTGCGGCACGTTTTCGTCGTCACAGACGGTTTTGATGACGTAAATAACATCATTCGCAAATTCGCGTGCGTTGTAGTTAGCCGACGATTCAAACGAGGTCCGCGATCCGTCGTAATCTACCGCCATCCCGCCGCCGACATCAAGATAATCGATTGGAATTCCCATCTGCCGGATCTTGGAATAAGTCCGGGCCGCTTCCTTCATCGCGTTCTTTATCCGCTTAATGTCGGTCAGCTGTGATCCGATATGGAAATGGAGCAGCTTGAGCATGTCGATACGGCCCGCTTCTTGAAGCTGGCGAATGACATCGAGGATTTCCGTAGTCGTTAGGCCAAACTTTGCAGCCTCGCCGCCGGATTTTTCCCATTTGCCGGAGCCTTTCGAATACAGCTTTACACGAACTCCAAGCATTGGCAGACGGGCATCCGGATTTTCTGCCGTCACCTCTTGAATAAGACTGAACGTGTGCTCAAGCTCACTCATCTTTTCGATCACGATTACGACATTTTTCCCCGCACTGGCTCCGGCAAACGCGAGCTTGACGAAATCTCGATCTTTAAAGCCATTTAGCACGAGAAGACTGTCTTTTGACTGCTCTAGGGCGAGAGCAGCATATAGCTCAGCCTTCGATCCCGCCTCCAGCCCGAAATTATATCGCGAACCTTCTCGCAAGTATTCTTCGATCACGGCGCGATTCTGGTTTACCTTCATCGGGTAAACGCACAGATGGCCGCCCTCATATTCAAATTCCTTAATCGATTTACGGAAGGCAGCTTGCAGTTTACGTATCTGGCCGAACAATAGCTGCGGGAAGCGAAGCAGAACAGGTGTATTGATCCCTCGTTTGCGAAGATCGTCGATTATTTCTTTGACATCGGCCGTAAGATTCTCATTTTCAGGCGCAATTACGACCAGATTGCCCTTGCGATTTATACCGAAATATCCCGCTCCCCAATTGTCGATGCCGTACGTTTCGGCGGTCTGCTCAATAACTGAACTCAATTTGCGAATCTCCCCAAGTGAAAATACATTTAACGCGAACTCTTTCAGTCCGGTGCCTTTGCGTTAAAAAATCCGAGAATTTACTACACTAACAAAAACCAAAAAGCAGAACAACAGGTAATCGTGCGTAAATAACAGCATAACATTTCTTTAACCGCTGTGGCATAAACTTTGCTTTCACCACTTCGGGACGCACGCGCAGCCAACGGCAAAACTCACAAACGCGTGTATTTACGGGCTTTTTATTGACAAGATCGAGTAAGGATGTAGACCAATTGCCAAAAAATGGTGTCACAAATTGTCACCTCCTCTTAAGAAGCTCGCAATTAGAACGAATTTATGAAAAAGAGCAATGAAAAAGGATTTTCTCTCATCGAATTACTTCTTGTAGTGGTAATCATCGGCATAGTTGCCGCCCTCGCGGTCCCGGCTCTACAACGCGCCGTGACGGCCGCTGAAAATCGCAATGTATTCGCAACGATGAGAACTATGAACTCAAGCCAGGCAATGTTCTTCTCACAAAATCAACGTTTTGCCCGCCTGTCGGAGCTCAATTCTATTAACCAAAACAACTTGGGCACTACTGTTGTCGATCGACTGATTCGCGGCAAGTTCACTTTTGAGATGTCGCCGCTCAACCCGTCGGATTTAGAGCTGCGTCAGGGATATCTGATTGGAGCGTTCCGGGATGCCGGCGGCGTTACTTATAGATACGAGCTGACCAGTGTCGGGGTACAACGAATTCTTCCCAGCATTGATCCAGATACACAATAGATCGAACGGCCCTTGTTCTTTAATCCTTTTCGGTGAAAAACCATGACTGTTTTTGAAGACCTGATAGAAGAGCTAAAAGACGAGAACCTTCTCGAAAACACGGTGATCGACCTGAAACGGGCCGATTCGGCGTCTGGACGCGGCGGTCACGATCACCCAGCTTTCGAGTCGGGTTTCGACGAACGGGATTTCGACACGGAAAATTTTGTGCTGCCGTCGTCAGGAGACGATGACGAACCGCTCGAAATTGATATTCCACAGATAGAAAAACCGACGGACGAGCGCGACTTTTTTAGGAAACGGGCGATGGACGAGGTTTCGAGCCTCCAGATGGTTGAGCACGTACTTTCGGCGGTCGAACGAGAGCACATGAAAATGTCGCCCGTTTCGTTCGATGACCTTGCAGCAAAAAAGGCCCTCCACAAGTTTTTACAAGTTTCTGGCGATCTGAAATCGCCGGAACACGCCGAAAGCGAATTTGCACTACGGCAAGAGACCGAAGCCTGGAGCTTCGCTCTTTTCGAACGCGATCAGAAAATATCGGTTGCGAACATCCGCCGCTTTTGCGAGGAGTCGCGGCCTGTGCTAAGTTCAGCGGCATTAATCTCTTTGGCCCGCTTTTACCGCAATTCTCCATACTCGGAAGACGTACGCGGAAAATTCGATTTTGTAATGACCCGATTGTTTTCGCGCGATACCGAGGACGACACACGGCGGCTGCTTTTTCCGATGCAGGAGATGGTCGGACACATCACTACGCTCTATGCCAATTGGTCCAGCATCGCCATGTACTCACAGTCGGACGACGCTGCGGACGTATCGCTCACCGTCTCCCGGTTTGACGAATTCGCCATCGAAATAGAAAATGCCGAGACCTTCGACGAACTGCTCGAAGGAGATTTTTTCAACAAGGTGAGGGTTTACAAGCAAGAAGCGGCCGAGATGTTTTATGTGCCGGAGGTTACGGCTTCTGCGATCGACTGCAACCTCAGGATCGGAAACAGATATGTCGAGCTGATCGCAAAGGAGCGTGCCGCTCACGACCCTCAGACGATCGAAGAAAAATACGGCTACACGTATGATCAGATGGTTTCGAACGCGGCTGGTAAGACGTTATTGCTTGTTGAGCTTTTGAAACTTAGGCCGGAAGACGGCGATATCACCGAGAAGGCTTCGATTCAGGCCTTTCGCGTTGATTCGACACCGGTTATTCGTGAAAATGCGAAAACGAACACCCGCTCGGGTTTTGAGTTTTTTGGTGTCAACAAATGGCTGATTGGCATCGCAGTCGTATGCATACTCGTAAGCGGCGGAGTTTACGTCTGGGCCGAAAAATTCGCCGGACAGGATGCCGTCGCAACTGTCGCAAAGCCGATGGAGATCGATGATCCGGACGTAAAACAGCACTTGAAAAGTCTCCGTTCGAGCAGCGAGACGCTTTACGCGATAAGTCAGCCGTCTTTCGAATCCCTCAACGAACAGCAGCAAAAAGAATTTCTGCAAAAGGTGCTAAGACTCGCAAACGAGCGAGGTATTCGAAAAGTCAATTTCCTCAACAGCAAAGGACGCTCAGTCGCCTTCGCTTCAGCAGAAAGGCTCGAATTGACCGCGCAATAACGATAACTACAATTTTGGTCCTCACACCCTCAGGCACGAGCCGACCCTAACAAGGTCCGCGTGCCTTTTTTCTTTTCGAAAAAACGGAGAAGGCCTTTATTCACTTTATCCTTCCGATTGAGTTTAAATTCATAACAAAAATGTAACTAATGATTTGTCGGGCTACGAAAACGTAGTCAAATGAACGGCTAATCAAAGAGCCAGTTTATTCCGTTTATTCTAACTATAAGTTAGAAAATGGTTTATGGAGACATACTGTAAACGGCACGGCTTTTGCAGATATCGGCGTCGACAAACAATGTGAATATCTCTTTTCGTAGATGAATTAAAACGATGCCGCCGGACGACAGCACCAGCGGTTTGAAAATTGGAGATTTTGTTTGGAAATCACGCAGAAGGTTGCCGAAATAGGCTTTCGCTGTGTCTGCGACATTTTTGCCTTAACTTGCTTTAGGAGAACTAATGAACGCGAAAACTATTCTAACTTATGCCGCGGACCAGGAGGCGAAGTTCGTGTCGATCCGGTTTACGGACCTTCCGGGCGCCTGGCACCATCTTACATATCCGATCCACAATCTCACTGAGGATACGTTTGAAGACGGTTTCGGATTTGACGCATCGAGCCTTCGCGGCTGGGCGGCGATCAACGAGTCGGACATGCTTCTAATCCCCGATCCGTCAAGGGTCTGGATCGATCCCTTCGCAGAAGAAACTACCATGTGCCTTATAGCGAACGTCGTCGAGCCGATCACCAAAGAAGGCTATGGCCTCGATCCGCGGTCGGTCGCGATCCGTGCCGAGAGCTATCTCCGGTTCACCGGTATCGCCGACACGATCAACGTTGGCCCTGAGGCCGAATTCTTCGTATTCGACAGTGCAACCTTTCACAATGGCCAGCAATCGGCGGGCTATTCGCTCGATTCTGAAGAAGGCCACTGGAATTCCGGGCGTGCAGGATCGGAAGGCTCACCCAACCTCGGCTATCACATCCGTCCCAAGGAAGGTTATGTCCCGGTCGCTCCGATGGACTCGCTGGTCGATCTGCGAAACTCCATATCAATGATCCTCGGCGATGTCGGTATAGACGTTGAATGCCATCACCACGAAGTAGCTACGGCAGGGCAGTGCGAGATCGATTTCAAATACGCCAATCTGCTTCACACGGCTGATAATGTGATGCTTTTCAAAAACGTTGTAAAGAACACGGCTGTTTTGCACGGCAAGTCGGCAACGTTTATGCCAAAGCCGCTTTATGGCGACAACGGCTCGGGAATGCACTGCCACCAATCGCTTTGGAAGGACGGCAATCCGCTGTTCGCTGGCGAAGAATACGCCGGCCTTTCGGAAATGGCGAAGTTCTATATCGGCGGGCTTTTGAAGCACGCTCCGGCACTCGTCGCTTTCGCCGCACCGACGACTAACAGCTACAAACGTCTTGTGCCCGGCTTCGAAGCTCCGGTTAATCTTGCTTATTCGGCGCGAAATCGCTCGGCGGCCGTACGAATACCGATGTTCTCGCCGTCGCCCAAGGCAAAGCGGCTGGAGTTTCGTCCGCCCGATCCAAGCTGCAACCCGTACATTACCTTTGCGGCATTACTGATGGCCGGGCTTGACGGCATTCAGAACCGCATAGATCCCGGTGCTCCGCTCGATAAGGACATTTACGATCTTCCGCCCGAAGAACTGGCTAATGTTCCGTCATTGCCCGGATCGCTGGACGAGGCATTGGTCGCCCTCGAAAACGACTATGAATTCCTTCTCAAGGGTGATGTTTTCACGCGGTCGATGATCGAAAAATGGATTTCCTACAAACGTGAAAAAGAGATCACACCGCTGCGTCTGCGGCCGCATCCACTCGAATTTTCGATGTATTATGATACCTAGGTCAGGGAATATCGTGCGATAATTATTGTGGGCAGATCACGCGGTCTGCCCACCTTTTTGTGTACCGGATCAGAATCTATGATCATCGAACCTATTGTGTTAAAAGGAGATCGTGTCGAGATGGAACCGCTGAATCTCGACCACGTCGCTCCGCTCTGCGTATTCGGCCTTGATGAAGATCTTTGGCGGGTGACGGCGAATCAGATCACGACCGAGAATGAGATGCGTTCGTATGTAGAAAGCGCAATGTCTGATCAAAGTCGAGGCCTGTCTCTGCCGTTTGCCACCAAACTATCAGAAAGCGGGAAGATCGTAGGCTCAACAAGGTTTGGCAATATTGACGTACCGAACCGCAAGGTTGAGATCGGATGGACGTGGGTCGATCCGCAATGGCAGCGGAGTTTCGTTAATACTGAGGCAAAGCTACTGATGCTTACACACGCTTTCGAGGTATGGGGCTGCGTTCGAGTTGAATTCAAGACGGACGCTCTAAATGAAAGGTCGCGCAACGCGATTTTAAGGCTTGGAGCAACTGAGGAGGGAACTTTGCGTAATCATATGATCACCGACGGCGGGCGTTTTCGCAATTCAGTCTATTTCAGTATCATTGACACAGAATGGGAACGTGTTAAATCCAGCCTCGTTCAAAAGTTAAGGAGCTTTCAATGAAATCGATCTATCCTGCAATTTTGAGTCTCGGCCTCGGTTTGAATATGGTTGGCTGTTCCTCTGCTGAGGAGAAACCGGGGAATCAAAAAATTGCGTCCAATCAGCGGCTAAACACGGCACCTAACTCCAATGCGACGAATTCTGCGATCCCGTTAAATAAAGAAACTGCTGCGGTCACCGAAGAAGCCCCAACTTCAGACGAAACGATGAGCAGCAAGCGGAATAGCAAGATGGAGGCAATGCGTCGGGAAGCGGAAAACTCGCCGCCGCCAAAGATCGATATCGAAGCCGAACTGAAAAAATCCACCATACCGGCACCCGAAAACTCCGAATTTGGAGCGGTTCTGGCTGACATGGTTTTCGAGCGGCGCACCTTCAAGAGCCATCCGCAGCTTTTAAAAGTCGAGAAGACCACCAAAGGCGGCAGCAAGACTATTAAGGTCTATTTGAAGGACGGTACGATCCTCGATATTTCCGGCGAAAAGATCGAGTTCATTTCGAAAGCGACATCGGCGAGCATATTACAGGCCGCAGGAGTTGGGGCCGCGTCAGATGTCAGAAAGCCAAATTCCAAACCAAAATAGATCGTAGTAGTCAGAAAAGAGTTCGGATAGTGTATAATTACTCTTGGTATGGAACGATTTACCGTTATTTGCCCATGCTGCGAAGCGACTCTTACGATAGACGGCCAGACCGGCTCGATCATTTCTCATGCCGAGAAAAAGAAAATTCTCGGATCTTTTGACGAACTGAAAGGTGAGTTGGGCAAACAGAAAGAGATCCGTGACAGCCTTTTTAACCAGGAAATGTCGTCAATGAAAGACCGTGAGCGGCTTTTGGATGAAAAATTCAAGGAAGCAATGAAGCGGGCTGATATCGATAAAGACAAACCATTCAAAAATCCTCTGGACATGGATTAAAAGCCAAACCCGCAACCGATCTGAAACTTCCGAAACTCTTCAATGACCGATCCACGCCGAGCGCCCGAACAAGTGCCAGAACCAAGTAAAAAACTTATTGTCGCCCTCGACGTCGATTCGGCCGATGCCGCCAGAGAGATCGTTGCCGATCTTTCCGGTGTTGTAGATACGTTTAAAATAGGACTGCAATTATTTTCCGCGGCTGGCCCTGCATTTGTCGGTGAATTGGTCGAAAGCGGCTCACGCGTATTTCTCGATCTGAAATTTCACGATATACCGAACACCGTCGCGGCCGCAGGAATCGAAGCTGCTCGGCTCGGTGTCTGGATGTTCAATGTTCATGCGTCCGGCGGGAGCGAGATGATAAAACGGACTGTCGGAGGTGTCGGCGAGTTTTGCTCCAAAAGCAACCAGCGGCTTCCTTTAATCATCGGTGTATCGGTTTTGACAAGCTCGGACTCGGAAACTTTGCGAGAGGTCGGGATCGGACAAAGTATTGATGAGCAAGTCATTCGCCTCGCTCAACTTGCGAAGAAGTCGGGTCTCGACGGCGTTGTGGCATCGGCAAATGAAGCGAAGGCGATTCGTAACGCCGTAGCTGACCGAAATTTCCTGTTAGTTACTCCCGGCATTCGTCCTTTCTCTGCAACAAATGACGATCAGAAACGTGTAATGACTCCTGATGCCGCGCTTTCGTGCGGTTCGGACTATCTTGTTATCGGCCGCCCGATTATTGCGGCATCCGATCCGAGGTTGGCAGCGGCAGCGATTTTGAAGGAGATGAACGCGTCCCGGCAATAGTTCCGATCAACACTATAACTGTGAAAAGATTGTATTTAGATTATCGAATGGCCTTCTTGCCCATAGTAGCGATCGGCTTTGTTTTGACGCTCGCTTTCACCTTTGCAGTCAGGTCGCAGACCTCTGAAACGGCTTTTAAGGTCGGAGAGCGGTTGACGTACACGGTCGCATTCGAGAAGTTCTCTAATGTCGCGTACGCTGAGATGCAAACTGTTTCGCGTGGCCGGATCGGCGATATAGACGCGATCGAACTGCGCTCGAAGGTCAAAACGCTGGAATTTGTGAGCGCCGCATTTTACCTTGTGGACGAATCGCGGACGATCTTTGTCTCACCCGATTCCGGCCTTCCGCTCTACATCAGCCGAATACAGAATGTTGGTGGTTTGCCGAAAGAATCGATTCAAAATCATCTTGCTGCGCCGACGACGAATTTCGACCTCGTAAGTATGATCTACAAGATCCGCTATTCGAACGGATCGGGAACGCTGAATATTCAGGAAGGTGAGAAGTCACACACCGTAACGTTTGAAACTATCGCCAACGAAAAGAGAAAAAACGACGGCGACAGGATTAAGACGGACGCGGGTGATTTCGAAACTACGCTGGTTTCTGTTCAAAGCGAGTATTTGACCGAGAATGGACTAAAGGATCTGAGGATAAATTTCAGTACTGATGAAACACGTCTGCCGGTTTCGATTCGTTTCCGAACATCGAAAGGCGAATTTCGAGCAAACCTGGCGAGCGTCCAGAACGTTGAGCCCGTGGCCGATCCAACCCCGACGCCAACACCGGTCAAAACTCCGAAACTTGAACCAACTCCGGTGCCAACGCCTCGGGCCTACGTCGACAACCAGCCACTCGGATCGGATCTGTCGTTCGAGCTTGGCGAAACGCTTGAATACAAGCTCTCGGCGGCGAGCCAGCCGGTCGCGACATTTGTCCTACAAGCCAGGGAACGAAAGCAGGTTGATGGGGTTGACAGCCTTTTGCTTGCCGCGACTGTTACCGAGGCCGTTCCAGGCAATGGGCTTTTGAGCCTGAATGACGGATTTAAAGCCTTGGTTAACCCGGAATCGCTCGGACCGCGTCGGCTGGAGATCGGATTTACGGGATCGCTCAGTAGTATCAACCAAACGGTCACATTCGATGAGAAAACGAGCATGATCTCGTTTAAGGGAACTAACCAGATCGAAGGCCCGGTGGGAACGCACAGCATCCTTTCGCTTGCCTATGCCATCCGCTCGTTTAATCTAAAGCCAAGTAAAGATAGCTCAAACCCGGTCAATGACACTCGCGTGGCGGTCTTTTGGGACACGAAACCTTACATCTTCACTCTCCGGCCTTCGCCCGCGGATATCATAACGCTTCAGGGTGAAAAAGTGTCGGCACAGCTAATAACGATTACCACCGGCAACCCGCAGCTTGATGGTATGAGCCTGAAAATATGGCTGTCGAACGATGCGCGGCGACTTCCGCTGCGGTTTTCGGCCGGAAGTTTCCAAGCCGACCTGATCTCCGATAAAATAGTTCCTCCAAAGTAAAATAACTTAGCGGAAACGCGAGTGTTATCGAGCGTGCATCCGAGTGCTCAGGCGACGCACGCTCGTTTACACTCGTGTTTCTGCCCGTAATTAACGCCGCCTTATTTCCTAATTGAAATTGAAATCTGATTTCAATTAGGATACACTTGCTCGTCGGGTTAGTAATTTATGTCTGAAGTCAAAACAATGAATCTGTCGAACATCCCCGCCGGTGTTCATGCAAAGGTAACCGCGGTCAACGGGGATGGCTTTATCACACGCCGTCTGATGGAAATGGGAGTTGTGCCGGGCGTATCGGTCCGGATGGTCAAATCGGCCCCGTTCGGCGATCCGGTCGAAGTGCGTCTGCTGGGCTACAGCCTTGCGATCCGTAAAAATGAGGCGGAGGCGATAGAGGTGGAATTGTAGCCGCGCTCAATCTTCACGATGGATGAAAGTTCACACGCCAACATTACAGTCGCCCTCGCCGGTAACCCCAACGCCGGCAAGACGACGCTGTTCAATTTTCTCACCGGCCTAAACCAGAAAATCGCGAATTACCCCGGCGTAACGGTTGAAAGAAAGGCAGGCGTGTGGAAAATAGGCGATATCACTGCCAGCCTGATCGACCTTCCCGGCTTGTACAGCCTCGAAACGACATCGCTTGACGAATCGATCGCACGTGACGTTCTGACCGGCGATGTCGAAGGCATTCCGCGTCCGGACGCGATCGTTGCCGTCGTCGATGCGACCAACCTTGAGCGAAATCTCTATCTTGTTACGCAGCTATTTGAATTCGGCATTCCCGTCGTCGTGGCCCTGACGATGATCGACGTTTTCGAAAAGCAAAAACACCAGATCGATGTCGGCAAATTGTCCGAGCTTTTGCATGCACCGGTTGTTGAGATAAACGTCAAAAGTGGAAGAGGGAAGTCGGAACTTGTCGAAAGCGTGGGTAAAATTGTTGGCTCAAAGCCAAAGGTTCCGTTCGTTGCAGAAGCCGATGGCGAGAACGGCAATGGGAACGGCAAGATCTTTGCACGGTACAATTTCATCTCCGATGTCGTGCAGCGGTCGGTGAAGCACAACGACCGCGATGCCCACCAGCTTTCCGAAAAGATCGACCGTGTACTGACACACAAGTTCTTTGGGCTTGTCATCCTGGTCGCCGTTCTTCTGATCGTGTTTCAAACCATTTTCTCCTGGGCAACACTTCCGATGGATCTCTTGGAAAAGGGTTTTGGCGGGTTAGGCGATCTCGTCAAATCCCAAATGTCGGAAGGAATTTTGACCGACCTCTTGGTCGACGGTATCATAGCCGGCGTTGGCGGCATCATGATCTTTTTGCCGCAAATCCTGTTGCTGTTTTTGTTTATTTCTGTACTGGAAGACACGGGTTACCTTGCCCGTGCCGCGTTTCTGCTAGACAAATTGATGAGCCGCGTCGGTTTGCACGGAAAAGCGTTTCTGCCGCTTATGAGCAGTTTTGCGTGTGCGATTCCGGGCATTATGGCGACTCGAACAATTGAGGATCGGCGTGACCGTTTTGCAACGATACTCATTGCTCCGCTAATGAGTTGCTCAGCCCGTTTGCCTGTGTACGCTCTGATGATCGCGGCATTTTTTGCGGGTCAGACAGTTTTCGGCTTTCTTTCGCTCGGCGCCGTGATAATGCTGGCGATGTATCTGCTTGGGATTCTCGCCGCAATAGTCGTTGCGTTCGTTCTGAAGCGAACGATTTTAAAAGCCCGCCCGGCCCCGTTCGTTATGGAGCTTCCGCCGTATCGGCTTCCGAATATTCGAACGATTGTTCAGAATATGTTGACCCGTGCATGGCTGTTCGTAAAGCGGGCCGGAACGGTCATCCTTGCGATCTCGATCGTTCTCTGGGCGTTGATGTATTTTCCGCGATCCACGGCAGAACCGCCGGCGATCGCGGACAGCTCAACTCAACAGTTTCCGGCAGACACCGCAACGACCGACCTCGTGCCCGAAAGTCAGCAGCTTCAAAACAGCTACGCGGGAATGCTCGGGCACGTCATCGAACCGGTGATTCGTCCGCTTGGTTTCGACTGGAAGATCGGCGTCGCTCTCATCGCGTCCTTTGCGGCGCGGGAAGTTTTGGTTTCGACGCTGAGTATAATTTACAATGTCGGAAAGGACGAGAACGAAGAATCGGAAACGCTGATCTCGGCGATCAGGAACGCCAAGAAGCCGGACGGAAGCGTTGTCTGGACGCCGCTCACGGCCGTTACGTTAATGGTATTCTTTGTGCTTGCGATGCAGTGCATGTCAACCGTCGCCGTTGTCCGGCGGGAGACGAATTCATGGGCGTGGACGCTTTTTATGGTAGGTTATATGACGGTTCTCGCTTACGCGGCGGCTTTCGTTACATATCAGGGCGGTAAACTTCTAGGTTTTAGTTAGAGACGAATATGCAGGAGTTCATTGTAATTGCGGTCATTGGCGCGGCGGTTATATATGTCGCGTCGATGATCTTAAAAAAAACGCGGTCATTTTCTTCAAAGTCCGGCTGCGCGAATGACTGCGGCTGCTCCGCCAAAACAAAAGAGCCCCATTCAGCGGCGTGAATACCGATAACGCATTCCTTACCGCAGGCGTCAGGGCGATGTTTCTGTCAACGCTCGCCTTTTCACTGGCCAATGTACTGGTCAAACAGGTTTCCCACATACCGGCGATGGAGGTTGTCTTTTTTCGGTGTTCGATAGCTACGGTCTTCTGTTTTATCGGCATCCACCGGGCCAAGGCCGACTGGCGTGGATCGAACCGAAAATTGCTTTTCCTACGCGGCTTTTTCGGCACGATAGCTCTTTACTTTTTCTTCACGACCGTGCAGAACATCCCGCTGGCATCGGCGATGACGATCCAATATTTGTCGCCTATCTTCACCAGCATAATTGCTATATTCGTGTTAAGCGAAAAAGTTCGCTCGCTTCAATGGGTATTTTACGGGATCGCATTTTCCGGGGTCTTGCTGATCGAGCGGTTCGACCCACGCATATCGCCGTTTTACCTGACTATCGGTATCATTTCGGCGTTCTGTTCCGGCGTGGCGTACAATCTGGTTCGCAGCATGCGCGGCAAGGAACATCCGCTGACGGTCGTGCTCCATTTCCAAGTGGTCGGTGCCATCGCCGGGTTTGTCAGCTTGTTTTTTGCCTGGCGAATGCCGTCGGGATGGGACTGGCTGGTTCTATTCTTGATTGCCGTATTTTCACAATTGGGGCAGATATTTCTGACCAGCGCGCTGCAAAAGGAAGCTGTCGCCGGTGTAGCGATAGTCAATTATTCAGGTCTGATATACGCTCTTTTGATCGGCTCGCTCTGGTTCGGCGAGATCCAGTCGACCGAGTCTTTTTCGGGAATGCTCCTGGTCGTTTTCGGCGTTTTGCTGAGCGTGGTTTATAGTAAAAGAATGCGCGATCTGGAGAAGATCGAATCTACTGTCAGCTAGAATTTCAATGGCAAAGACTCTGATAAAAGCAGTTGTAGTCAGCGTCAGTGATACTAGACGCGAGAAGGACGACGTGTCCGGAGTGACGCTGGTCGGGCTTTTAATTGGCATGAAAGCCGAGGTTGTCGAAAAGATAATCGTTTCTGATGATCTCGACGAATTGAAAGAAAAGTTGCTCACGTTGAGCGACCGAGAAGATGTAAATCTAATCCTTACAACCGGAGGAACCGGCCTTTCTATACGCGACAACACGCCTGAGGCAACGCTCGCCGTTATCGAATGTGAAGTACCGGGCATCGCCGAAGCGATGCGCCGCGAGTCTTATAAAACCACACCGAAGGCAATGCTTTCGAGAGCTGTTTGCGGCCACCGCGGCAAGACCTTGATAATCAATCTACCCGGCTCGCCAAACGGGGTATTGGAGTGTTTCGAAGTGATCGAACCAGTCCTGCAACATGCCATCGATCTGCTGGCGGGTAATACGAAACACTGAACTCGATGAACGCAATTTAAGGCAGCTTCGTTCCGTCTCCATTTCCCGTCTCCAACATTCAATTTTTCAACGAACGTTGTATAAAGTTTGCTGCGTCATCCTTAAGTTTCTTGAGGGAAGTTTTTTCGATATACATCATGTGCCCGGCCTCGTAATACGCGAACGAGACATTCCGCCTTAGCTGCGGATCAAGGTTCATCGCTGAAATGGTATATTCAGCAGCATAAAACGGCGTTGCCATGTCGTAGTAACCCTGCGCGAGGAACACCTTCATGTAGGGATTCTTCGCCATCGCATCTTTTAGAGGAATGCTCGTGTCGGCGTAGCTGTTGTTGACGTTCCAATTCCAAGGGCTGGATATCCCGCCGCCGAGAATGTAGTATTCCTGGTCCGATTTGAAACCAAGATCGCCGCGAATATACGTGTTAAAAGCTGCTGTGTACGGCGTGCGGATGGCAGACATGCTCGGGTCCATATCCGGCCCGGTGCTCGCCGCGTCACGGTCGATGCCCTTAAACCGGCTGTCCAAACGGCCGGTCGAGCGGCGGTCGCTCCTAAGCAATTCCTTGTTGAATTCACCTAACTCAACCCGAAAATTATTTCGCTCGACAAAATCGCGGCTTAGCCCGGTCAGTGAACTGAATTTCTCGGCGAGAGCTGTGAGTTCCGAGGCCGAAAGATTGTCGACCCGAAGCATTGCCGGCATGTATTCGTTTGCCGCAAAACTGCGTGCTTCCTGCGCGACCTGCTCAACGGATTTGCTTTGCATCGCAGGGGAAAGCCGTTTGTGATACCACGCCGTCGCCGCGTACGACGGCAATATCAAAACGAGCGGCATGTCGTTGTTATCTGCAAATCTTATCGTTTGAAAATTCAGCACCGTCGAGACAAGCAAAATGCCATTCAACCCGATGCCGCGTTCGAACAGATGATTGGAAAGCCCCGCGGCACGGGTCGTACCGTAGCTCTCCCCGACGAGAAACAGAGGTGACGACCAACGCTCATTCCGGCCAAGGTACATCCGTATGAACTCGCCGACCGATTCGATATCGCCGTTCACGCCGAAGAATTTACTTGCCAGCTCGGGCTTTGCCGCACGCGAATAACCAGTTCCGACCGGATCGATAAAGACCAAATCCGTTTCGGTCAGCCACGTCTGATCGTTTTCGACAAGCTCGTACGGCGGCGGCGGCATCAGGCCATCGTCAAGCATTTTCACCCGCTTCGGCCCTAACGCTCCGAGATGCAGCCAGACCGAAGCCGAGCCGGGGCCGCCGTTGAACGAAAACATAAGCGGACGGCCTGCAGGCGGGTTGTCCATCGAATACGCCATGAAGAAAATGCGTGCCTCCGTGTCGCCGGACACAGCGTTCTTGATCGGCATAAATCCGGTGGTCACGGTGTAGTTTAGAGTCCTTGAACCGGCCCGCATCGAATGCTTTGTTATGATCGGAGACTCATCCTTTTGCTGCGCCGCATCCGACGGCCTTGGAGTTTCAACGGGCCGCGGAGTCAGGCCCGGCGTCTGAAATAATAAAAGAAACGGAAGAAAAATACTTGCAAGCATAATTTTTACTTGATGATCTCCCTGACGACAATGCCGTTAATGATCGTACCCGTGCAGTGCGACGTAAATTCGAACGGATCGCCGTCGTACATCGCGATATCCGCATCCTTTCCTACGACAAGAGATCCGACTCGGGCGTCAATACCGAGAACTTTAGCGGCGTCGATTGTAATCAACGAAAGTGCATCGCTTCTGCTCAGTCCGTTGGCCGCGGCCATCGCGGCTTCAAAGAGCACGACACGCGTTTTCGGTACATACCCTTCATATCCGCTTTGGAGTGCAACCGGAATTCCGGCCGCTTTTAGTTTCGAAGCCGTGGTCAGTGACAGGTTTTCGGTATCGCCTCCGGCCCGGGCCATCGTCGGATGCACGATGACTGGGAAGCCGGATGCCTTGATCTCATTGAGCAGCATGTGTGCGTCCGAAACGCCGTCGAGCACTATGCGTATATTAAATTCCTTCGCGATACGCAGAGCAGACATGATGTCTTGAGATTTGTTTGCCGTGACGAGGAGCGGTATCTCCCGCTTAATGACTTTTACCAAGATCTCTGACTTCAGATCCTTCGGCGCATCGGTTTTCTTTGAGTTTTCCAAAGCCTTAATAAGCTCAGCCCGCAGCATTGCGATCTGCTTAGCTCTTGTGCCCGGAGATTTACCGACACCGGCGATACCGCTTTGTCCAAGGGTTACAGCAATCATTGCGGCCGGAACCATCGTCGCCTCATCGACATTTTTCCCAGTCGTTTTCGCGATCATCGTCTGTCCGGAGATAAGAGCCGACGGTTGGTGGCCGGTGTGAACAGTCGTTACGCCAAAGCCGCGAACATATTCAATCAATTTTTCCTCGGCGTTGTACGCGTCGGTAGCTCGAAGTTCGGGCTGGATCGAATTGCTTCCCTCAAGTGCCATCTGGTCGTGCGGCTGATTGAGGTAACCATTGAGGCCGATGACCGAGTGTGCATCGATTAACCCCGGCGTTACGACTTTCGCAGAGATGACACGATAACTCGCCGGGATGTTAACGCTGGATGCCGGGCCGACAGCTTCGATCTTGCCGTTCTTTATGAGTACGACGCCGTTTGAGATCGGTTCACCGGTCATCGTCCAAACTGTTTCGCCCTTGACGGCGACTTGCGCTTGGATACTGGCTGTGGAGAGAAGAATAACCGTACAGACGCAGAGACACAGAGTCAAGAACGAAAATTTATCAAAGTTAACGACCAATGAGTTGCTCTCAAAAACTCCGCGTCTCTGCGTCTCTGCGTTGAAAATCGTATGAACCATTAGTTTCCACCTCCGATGTCGCCGTCAAAGCAATCGATATGCACGTCACCGTCCGCTCCTGCTCCGAAGCCGCCGACCGCAGTTAGGTAGTCTTTCGGATCGGAACGGTCGAATACCTTTTTTCCTTCGACCCAGGTTTGGAGAACATGCGAGTAAACACTGAGCGGATCACCGGACAGCACTATAAAATCAGCATCCTTTCCGGCTTCAAGCGAACCGACACGCGAATCTAGATTGAGCATGATCGCATTCGCCATTGTCATTCCGTAAAGCGCTTTTTCACGGGACATGCCCGCACGGACGGCAAGGCCCGCCGAACGCAAAAACCATCGCGAGTCTGTAATCCCGTCGTCCGTATGAAAGCCCGTCAACACATCCGCCTTTTCCAATGCGGCACCGTTCTCAAATTTGATATCGGTCGTCTCGAGCTTTCCGCCCGGCGCGTCGATCATTATTATCGACGCCGGTGCTTTCGCCTTTGCGATCTCATGGGCTACCTTCCACGCTTCGGACACATGCTGAAGCACGATCTTGAACCCAAATTCCTTTTGGAGCCGCAAGGCTGTCAATATGTCGTCATGACGATGCGTGTGAAAATGAACGACCCGTTTGCCTTCTAGCACCTCAACAAGGGCCTCCATCGCGAGGTCGCGCGGCGGAACTTTGGAAGCGTCACTTCCGGCTTTGCGGACCTTGTCTCTATACTCCTGCGCTTTTATGAATTGGTCGCGAACTAAAGCCGCCGATTTTGCACGGGTGCCGGGGAACGTTCCTCCGCCCGCACGAATGGGGTTTGTTCCGTTCGCAAACTTGATCCCGCCGGCATATTTACCTGCGGCATCGAAAATCAGCAGATCATCGATCTTGACGGCGTTATCCCGGAGCTTCAAATACAATGTTTGGCCGCTGTCCAAATGTCCCGAACCGGGCATGACATTGACCGTCGTGATTCCGCCGGCCTGTGCACGCTGCAAACTAGCTGCCCGTGCATTGATGCCGTCAAGAAGGCGAACGTCCGGCTGGATCGGAGCGGAGCCATCCGCTCCCGAGCCGCCCCCAACGTGACTGTGAGAATCGACGAGTCCGGGCATTATAACCTTCCCGGCCAGATCGACAATTTGTACATCGGATGACAGTTTTACGGTGCGGGCGTCACCTACCGCAATGATCTTGCCGTTCTGCACAATCAATATGCCTTGTTCGATCGACGGCCCGCTGATCGGGATTATTCGTGCGTTTAGGAATGCGGTGGAACGTTCCTGTCCGAAAATCGAACAAACCGACAGGAATATCACCGCAGCGATACCAAAAAGCTGTTTTTTCATTACTTCCTCTGTTAATTCTTACAAAAGTTAAGAGCCGATGTGTATTGATAAATTGCATTGTAAAGAAGCCACTGTCAAGAGAATGTACACGAATTGCGTCGCGCTTGCTTAACGGCATGCTTCGACGCAATTGCAATTAATACGCTGGAGCGTCAATGCGTCCAGTCATAAAAAGCTTTTATCAGACTTTGCATGTTTTGCCCTTGCCTACTGATTGAACAATAAACAGAGCGTTTCGTTCATTTTGAACGAATTTAAGGAACAAATGCCCATATTGATCGTATTTGCAGACAGCACCGTTTCAGTATGGGAAAGTCGCGGTATAAGCAGGTACGAAATAAATAACCGCAATACGAGGGTATAAATTACGCAAAAAGTTTGAATCGTCCGCGTCAACTGTTCGGCACACCAATTGCTTAGCTTATTGGTGAGTGCCTTGCAAGCCCGGTTAGTGAACCGGAATTCGATTACAAGGAGGAGACAATTATGGCAGATAAGCTGAAAATAAAAGTTATTAAGCGAAATACAGTCAGCATACCGGTATCGCGGGTTCAGCCTGAATACAAAACGAAGCGGCAGGCTGCTCGAGAAGCCGTATCGACGGTTACAAACTGGGTCACGGACTTTCAGGCACGCAAGCGAGATGAGACGAAGGCTGCTATCGAGAAATTTCTGGTCAAACCGCAGCCGAGTGAATTGTAATTCTCATTGCCGAACGGAAAACCATTCACGTCACCGCACGTATATTTACCCAGATTAATTCAGACTTCTGAAAAGCAGCACGCACCTAGGCTGCTTTTTTCGTTTTCCTGATTCACAAATTCTTCACCACCAATATTGGCATAACTTTGTTTCGGCTGTTATCCTAATTTTCTTAACGGACTCACTCGATTTGGAACAAATGAAGGAAAAAGTTGCCGTAGTTACAGGTGCAAGCAGCGGGATCGGTCGCGCTGTATCTCTTGTGTTCGCCCTACACGGTGCGAACGTTGTCGCCGTGGGTAGGAATCAAAGCGAGCTAGGCAACTTGCGCGATGAAGCTCGTCAGAAGGAGGGTCCGATAAAAACCCATCTAGCCGATGTCACGGAAACGTCTCAGGTGGACCGGCTTGTGACCGAGACGATCGAGCATTTTGGCCGCATCGACGTGTTGGTAAATTCGGCCGGTATGATCAAAACCGGCTCGATAGAGGACACGACCCTAGACGATTGGGACAAGATGATGAACGTAAATCTTCGATCGATGTTTTATTTGATGCAAAAATGTGTTCCCCATCTCGTCGACTCAAAGGGAAATATTGTCAACGTCTCAAGCGTCACGGGTACGCGTGCATTCCCGGGTGTTCTCGCTTATTGCGTTTCGAAGGCCGCGACAGATCAATTGACGCGATGTTCGGCCCTTGAATTGGCCGCAAAGGGCGTCCGTGTAAACGCCGTGAATCCTGGTGTAGTGACTACGAACCTGCACAAACGCGGCGGAATGAGCGAAGAGAATTACATTAAGTTTGTAGAGAACGCCAAAAATACTCATCCGCTTGGCCGTGCCGGAACGCCGGAAGAAGTTGCGGAACTGATAATGTTTCTCGCGTCGGAAAAAGCCGGCTGGATAACCGGGGCGACATATGAAATTGACGGCGGTCGCGGACAAACGTGCGCAAGGTAAATCGCAATAGTCTGAATTAGGAACGGAACTGGTGAAACTACAGTTGTTGCCGAGTACATTTGAAGAAAACGGTGCCGCCTCCCCGAGGCAGCATCTTACCTGTTTTTTAGTTGACGACTCGGTCGCATTCGATGCAGGTAGTTTGGCAATGGCCAGCAGCCCGCGGCAGAAGGAGCGGGTCCGCGACATCGTAGTTAGCCACGCCCATCTCGATCACATTGCGGGACTTCCGCTGTTCATCGACGATCTTTTCGCAACCCTGACAGAACCGGTTCGCATCTATGCGGCCGCCGAGGTTATTGAAATTCTTGAGCGCGACATTTTTAATTGGAGTGTTTACCCGCGCTTTTCCGAGCTTTCTAATCTGGGTTCACCGGTGATGGAATATCGTGAGATTGAGACAGGCACCAAATTCGAAGTCGCCCATCTTTCGGTGTTGCCGGTGGGTGTCAATCACAACGTGCCGAGTTCGGGATTTGTCGTGTCTGACGGGAAGACCACCGTTGCTTTAACGGGCGACACGGCGGCGACCGATCAATTCTGGGAAACCGTAAACACTGAAAATGACGTTGCCGCGGTATTGATAGAATGTGCATTCCCGAACGAGTTGGCAGATCTTGCCGTTATTTCTCACCACCTGACGCCTGCCGGTCTGGAAGATGAACTTGCGAAATTAAAACGTACGGATTGTCCGGTATATGTCGTAAACATTAAGCCGGCCTATCGGGAAGATACGATTAGGCAGATCGTCGCCCTTGGTATGGAGAATCTAGATATTCTGGATGTCGGAAGGGTTTACGAATGGTGAACCTATCTCGCCGAATCGCGTAAAAAGTTTATTGCCTCGAACGCACCTTCCCGGTGTTCTCCGGTAAAATCGTGCAGCACCACCCGGCCATTTGAACGAACAGTTTTAATTCGAAACGTCCTCTCTTCACGCGTTCGCCCGGGCATTATCTCAGCTTTAAAAGTAACGGCCATCTCCGGCCTGGCCCATACTTTCACAACGGCGGGTGATTCGCTTTGTTTTTTCTTATTAAAGATCGCCATCCAGGTTTTTTGGGTCCGTTTTCTTTTTGTGTTTTACTTTTCTTCCCGACGGATGTGCCCGCTCATCCGGCTTTTCTTCGCCAAACGTCCGCGAAGGCGGAGCCGTCGGCTTCCTGATCGAATCAAAGATCTTACGATCATCTTTTTTGCTTTTGCCGCTAGTCACGAAGCAAAGTATAGCAGATGCTTGCGGTTTGAAGGGGCAACCCGATCGCCGTTGCATTCATAAGCATTGACAAATTTTTGCATTATATTCACTATGAATGTCGTTTAAGATGCAATTCATCTGATTGTAGCGGCGATATAAAGCATGTTTCATAGGGCAAACAACTCAGGCTCGATTGATCAATTCCGCAACGGGATAAATAAAGATCAAGCCCCGTTCTGGATTCCTGCGTCAAACTTCTACCTGGTCGCGTTTGTAGTCGCGGTTGCTGTTTTCCTGCTGCTTTTGAGTATTTTGTACGATGGGGTCGACGATCTTCCATGGATAATGGCCGCCGTCGGGTTGGTCTTGACGTTGGGTGTCGCGGTCTTCGTTCGTGAAGTAGTGCTTAGAAATGCCCGCGAACGGTTTATCTCCGCCAAACTGCTCGACAAAAGCGTTCGGCACATCGCTAAGCGTAAAGAGAATAGACGTGATCCGGGAAAACTTACGCTCGAAAGGAACGAGGTGATTCTGCGGGAGATACGCAAGAAATCGGATGCGGCGAAAGTGCTCGGCAAGGTCTCGGAGGCCCATAAGGAGGTTGCCGACCTGAGCGAAGAATATTTGGCTGTTGCCGCGAGTGAACTGGGGAGGGCCGGCGCTGGTTCACCGCGAATTCCTGCTATACGTAAGGGACGCGGCATGGCAAGCGACCGTCATCGGTATCACATGCTTAAATGGGCCGAGATCGAGGCCCGCTCGCTTACACAGGAAGCAAAGACCCGTGATAAAGTAAGTGAAAAGATCGATACGGCTCAAAAGGCCCTTGCCGTCGTCGATCATGCTCTTCGGTCGTATCCTGACGAGTCCAGCCTGGTCGATTCGCAAGAAGTGCTGCAAGGTTTTCTTACGTCGATCCGGGTTTCGAATTCGATTGAAAAAGCTGAGCGTGCATTTTTCAAGGGCAACCATAAACGTGCAATCAGCCTTTATCAGGACGCTCTTTTTGATCTCAAACGCTTCGATATCCCTAACCCGGATCGTGAAAGAGTCGCCGGGAAGATCGATTTTGAGATCAACAGGATAAAGGAGCTGGAGAAACGAAGTTAAAACAGTTTGGGATTTTGCAGTGTAAAACGGTGCAGCATTTCAGGTTCCCCCTAAAGTATTAATAAATGATTTCGCAGAAATGCCCCAAATGCCGCAGTACGCGTATTCGCCGTGGTTATCGCCCAACACCGATCTGGTCAAAGGTCATATTCAGGTACAATCTGCTTTGCGACAGTTGTAATCTCGAATTCAAGGGATTTGCCTTTTTAGGGGCATCAAGGTCGAAACATAAAAAAAAGGCTCGAAAGCAGATTGAAACTAAAACGACTGATTGAATTTCCGCAGAGAATAATTGTTGAAAAGAATTAAAGTGAATGACATGAGCTTGAGGTTTTTAGCACAAAGCGTCCTGCTCACTTTATTTTTAGCCCAATACTCCTACTCGCAACCCCGGCCTGCCTCTTCGCAAACAAATTCGAACCTGATACATTTTGGTGATTTGATTGATGTCGACGTTGTCGGCAGCTTCGAATACGACTGGCGTGGAACGTTAACGCCCGAAGGCTTTCTGGACGGCATGGACAAGATCGAAAATCAAATCTACGGCCTTTGCCGGAGCGAAGGTGAAGTCGCCGTAGCTATCGCCAAGGAGTATCGGGCGCTTCGTGATCCAAAAGTCATCGTAAAAATTCTTGACCGTTCGAACAGGGCGGTCGCGTTCCTCGATGGGGCTGTTAAATTTCCTCAGCGGTTTCAGGTCCGCCGCCGCGTCCTTCTTAACGAACTCATCATCTTGTCGGGCGGTATCACCGACCGATCGAGCGGCGAGATCCGCATCTTTCGTCCACAAAGTCTCAATTGCCTTAAAAAGACACTTCCTTCTGCTGACGCTTCCGATGAAAAGGCTTCTCAAACTCTTACGATTGCGATCTCGGACCTGCTCGCCGGATCGGAAGATGCAAACCCGGCTATCTTCAGCGGCGATATCGTTACCGTCGTCGAAGCCGCCCCGGTTTTTCTGATCGGCGGCGTGAACGTGCCGAAGCAGATCTCATTACGTGTTGAAACGACGCTTTCACGGGCGATCGCAATGGCTGGCGGACTTGCAAAAGAAGGCGTTGCGGATCGCATCCGAATCTTTCGCCGCGATGGCAAGGCCAGTAAAGTTATCGAAGCAAGTCTAAAGAAGATTCTGGCTAAGCAGGCTGAGGACCCAATATTACAGGCGTATGATGTGGTTGAGGTCGAGCAAAAGGGCCGGGGGTCGAGAAAGCTGCCGCCCGCTATTGAATCGAATGTACCCGCCGGCAGCCGCTTGTCAAAATTGCCGCTGCGCATTGTCGATTAGGCCGAACCAACCACCCGGTGTTATCGAGCATCGTAATAAATGTTCACCGACATTGGTTTTTATTAGGAAATTGTTCAAAACGCGGAAATTTGTTTCAATAGAGCGTATATAAACGGTATACTTCTACGTTGGAACTGAAATGAATAATCAAAAAAAGAAATTTAGCCGTCGAATGGTTGCCCTATTCTGGATGGGACTAGTCGCTATTGTCATCGGAACCCTTATTTACCTGGAACAGATCGCGGTGCTTTACGTGCTCGCGACCGTTTCTCTCGTTGCATTGCTATTGATCGTGGCTTTCGCCGATCTTGAAAAGGTCGGGGCCGACAGTCTCGGCGGATTTTCGCGCGATTCTGATTAGTTGTCGATAGATGTACCACCCGCTAAAGATCATTTTTGTTTGCGTCCTGGTCGCCGGTCAGGCTTTTGCCGCCGTCGGCGATATGGCCGCGGTCGAGAGTGAGCGGGCCGAGACGGCTTTTCGTTGGCGTGCTAAATCCATTCCCATCGCATTTTCCTCGTCTTTGTTAAGGCCGACATCGAATATCAAGACGGGCAGTGATGTGATCGGAGCCGTGCGGCGAAGTTTGCGCACTTGGGAAGAAGCGGCCAACATTGAATTTAAGGAATCGTTTTCGGATAAACAGAATGTCAGCCCACAGGGAATTGCGGGCGACGGCGTCAGCCTGATTACGGTTGCACCGACGGCGGAGAACGCCCTGCTTTTTGCAAAGAATCCGGAAGATACTGCCGCTACAACGCGAGTTTTCTTCGACGGAAGATCACGGATAACGGAAGCCGACGTTGTCTTGAATCCTTACCAGCAGTTTTCGACAGACGGAACATTCGGCACATTCGACCTTCAGGCCACGCTGACGCATGAGATCGGACATTTTCTCGGCCTCGCCCATTCTCCGATGCGCGGCTCGGCAATGTATGACAACTTTGCAAAGAACGGTGTGTTCGGATTGCAGGGTTACAGTTTGCGCACATTGGCTGAGCTTGACCGGGTGGCCATCCGAACGCGTTACGGAGCCCCCGAATCGGAATCGGACTGCTGCGGGTCGATCTCGGCGAAGATATTAACGCCCGAAGGACGTATCGCTTCCAGCGTTGACGTATGGGTCGAAGACGCCAAAACGGGGAAGGTTGTTGCACAATCGGTGACGGGCTCGGATGGAATTTTACAGATTAACGGACTTCAATCGGGAGATTACACACTTTATTCGCAGCGAAAGACTCGCTCCAGGAATACGCTCCCCGGACAGCAGATTGGCGACGTAGCCGTCGAAGCCGGCGAGACCGCTTCTCTGACAAAGCGACTGAGTTCTGGGCCGGATGATGTTGACGTTAAGTACATTGGATTTAACGGCCAGATATCGGGTTCGGTCGTTCCGGTTAACGCCGGCAAGACGTACACGATCTATATCGGCGGAAAAAACCTGTCCGCCAAAAATACCTCGATCCGCTTTAGCTCGCCTAATCTGTCGGTCGTGCCGGATTCGATCACAACGCACGATTTTGGCGATGATTTCTCGGTCATCAGCTTTGAGATGAGCTCGGACGCGAAGACACCAGTCGGTGAATACAGCGTTTTCGTCGATTCGCCCGGCGGCGGACGAAGCGCGGTCGTCGGCGGCATCGCCGTCCGAACGTTCATAAATCCTTACAGCAATTTCGTCCTCGACGTTAATTAAACATTCAAAAAAGTAGCTTGCTAATTTGTGTTGGTCGCGAATTCTCTTAGCGAACTTTGCGAAAACTTTGCGTTCTTTGCGGTTAAAAAAAGATTTTACCGCAAAGTTCGCAAAGGAAACCCACAAAGACCGCAGAGCGAAACGAAAGCACTCGTCGGCAAAACCAATTAGCACAATGCCTCCCAAAGAATGCCGGTTGCATTTTGAATAGTAATATGCATAATCGGAGTGTTCACCTCCCCGGTGAACATCCGGTCACGAGGGGTGAGGACTTGTGACCAAATTGGGCGACGGTGTGGGAGACGTCGCCCTATTATTTTTTCCGCACGATGCGGCGACGCTTCTTATTTATGCCTCCAACGATAAATGAACTTGTTGTTTACACGCCCGCCGAAGATTTCGAGGTGTCGCAGCGGTTCTACACCGCACTTGGCTTTGAGTTGACCGAAGGCTGGGGCGATACGATGGACTGCCGTCTCGGTACGGCCGTCTTTCGGCTTCAAAATTATTACGTCAAGGATTGGGCGGAGAACTTTATGATGAAGTTCGATGTTGACGATGTTCAGGCGTGGTACGAACACGCAAAAAAGGTCATCGCTGACGGAGATTTCGCGCACGCCCGCCACGACGAACCTGAAATGAACGGCGACACAAAAATATTTCACGTCTGGGACCCGTGCGGCGTCCTCCTGATCTTCATCCAATAATCGACCTGACGACGGAACATCGTTGTTTACAAAAACAAACTAATCGTATAACTTTCGGCGCATGAGCCTAACAACACTCTGCAGTTTCTCGCGCCTCAATGCACCGGCGCACCTCGGCAAGTGCGCGGCGCTTTTTAACAGGTGCGCGGCGCACCTCAACAGGTGCGCGGCGCATGTGGGCAGGTGCGCGGCGCATGTGGGCAAGTGCGCGGCGCATGTGAGTAAGTGCGCGGCGCATGTGAGTAAGTGCGAGGCGCATGTGAATAAGTGCGCGGCGCATGTGGGCAGGTGCGCGGCGCATGTGGCGAGATACGGAGAGCATGTGTTCGGATGCGCTGCGCATTTATTGAAGCGCGGCCAGTATTTATAAGGGTGTAGGCCGCATTTGGCCGTTTTCGGGCTGAACTCTTGCAAATGCAGAAGAAATAGAGCAGTATCTTGACTGACCTTTCCTACATTTTCCACACAAGGAGACAGATACAAATGATTCCAAGCAGGACATGGTTTCCGCTGTCGGCACAGGAGCGCGCAGCCTGGTTTCAGAATTTCGCGAGTCAATTCCAGGCGGTTGCAATCGGTCTCGGGTTTTTGCCCGCGGTAGTGTCGGCGGTGGCGGCGGACAATGACGACATGCAGTTTTGTGCCTCGTCGGCCGTCGAGATAGCCGCGTACAGCGACGCGTGCCGACAATATCGGATAACGCTGACCGACGGAGACATCGGTGATCCGACGCCGGGCTTTCCGGTGAATCCGTCGCTTAACCCGCCCGCGCAGGTGGCGACGGGAATATTCGAGCGGCTCGACAGTCTGGTTAAACAGATACGCACCAAGCCGACATACACGAGCGAGATCGGTGCTTTGCTCGGCATTATCCCGTCGCCGGCACCGAACATCCCGGTTGAGGACCTGAAACCGGTCATCAAAGCCGGGCCGTCGAACAGCTTGTTTAGATTCGATCTGAATGTTACACGGATGGGAATGTCCGGCTTTAACGTTGAGATTCAGCGCGCAGGAACAACTGCCTGGGAACATGTGGGCTTTTGGGACAAAAATCCGGCGGTGGTTAAGATCACGCCGACCATTCCAAACCAACCGGAACGCATACTCGTCCGCGCGATGCTGTTCAACAACAACGAAAACGTCGGGATTCCCTCCGATCCGACATACGTTACCGTCAATCCGTAGAAAATACGCAGAGCACAATGCAAAACGCCCGGAACTCAAAGCGAGTCCGGGCGTTTTGACAAGACGGGTAAGTTGAGAGAGGTATTCCGACCCGACATTAAACCATCCACAGCAGACTATGGACTGGCTACGAAATCGATATCCGCCAGGCTGTCATTCAATGTTAGCGTCCGCGTGTCTTCCGCAAAAACATACCGCTTGTGCGAAACCCGTACGAGATAAAGTTCGCCGACCGCCAGATTGCCGATAGTGTAATTTCCAAAAGAATCGGTTCGAACTGCCGTAGCTTCGCCCGTCGCCGCGTCGACAACGGTTACCGTAACCCGCGAAATTCCATTGCCGCCGGAATCCACTACACGTCCGCTGACCGAACCATCACCCGCCGTCGGGGCGGTTGAATCTGCGTAACAGAAGGTTAAATGGCTGATGCTCTGCTGTATGCCGGTTATGAGATCGGCATCACGCGTAGCGAAAGGTCTGTAAGGGTAGACAACCGATTGATTACCGACCTTCAGAATTACCGCGGTAATTAGGACCTGTGAATTCCAGGAGTGCACGGTCGATCCGCTCGACGAAACTGTAAGAAATCTTGTCGGATATTGAGGGCCTATGATGGAAACGCCGGGAGAAGGTGCAAAAGCGTAGCTTCCGTTAGGCGTACCGAAATCCAGTTTCAGCCCGTAGTTGTCAATTATGTGCGAGAATGCCGAATTCGTGGAAGCGTTTAGGTCCGCGCAATCTACGTTGCCGCTGAATGTTATGGAGACGACTGCTGCCTCAGGCTGTGCCAGACCTGACTTGGCGTCCGAAACGTTCCTTCCAGAGCTTTGTCCGAATGCGATGCTAGCGAACGTCGAAATGAGGACTAATAAGGTCAAATAAAGTCGGAAACTTGTGGGTCCTGATAAATTCATGTGTAACTCCTATTTTTTGTAAAACAAGGAAAAAGCAATGTTTACTGCAACGTAATGGCAGTTAAATAACCAATGCGAAATGGATTCCACATTTCGCGTGCAATAAAGGCGGGAGATTCGACTTTCCTATAGTTAAATTTCTAACAGTTGGAGAGGGGCGAGTCAAGGAAACTGAATCAATTGCTTGCTTGAAAAAACTACGTCGCGGTGCGATAGCAAATTGCCTTTGTTTGACCCCGCTCCGGTCATCGCTACAACTTTCTCATCACCATTGTGCCGTCAGCCGTCGATCCCAACTCGATCAGGCTGAGCCTACATCGCGCCTTCACTTTGACTTATCATAACGATTGAGTAAATTCTAAGCATGGCACATGCAGACAATCACTCAACGAACTTAAATAAAGCCTCCTTTGGAGGAATGCTGGTTGCGATAGGCATTGTCTTCGGCGACATCGGCACGTCTCCGCTCTACACATTTTCCGCTATTATCGGAGAACGCAGCATCGATCCGATTCTGGTTCTCGGCGGGTTCTCCGCAATATTTTGGACGTTAGTGTTCCAGACATCGATCAAGTACGTGTTGATCGCATTGAGCGCGGACAACAACGGCGAGGGCGGAGTGTTTTCGCTATACGCGCTCATATATAAAAGCGCGGGCAAATGGCTCCTTTATCCTGCAATCATCGGGGGAAGCTTTCTTCTCGCGGACGGTATTATCACACCGCCCATATCGGTCTCATCGGCCGTCGAAGGATTGCGAATTATTTCTCCGGAAATCCCTACGATTCCAATAGTTATCGGCATTCTGATTCTGATCTTTGTTGCCCAACAGTTTGGGACGCAAATAATCGGACGTTTTTTCGGTCCGGTAATGTTAATTTGGTTTGCTTTTATTGGCGTCATCGGTGTGCTTGCGCTTGCCAGCGATGTTTCTGTCTTGCGGGCTTTGAATCCGATTTGGGTTTACCGCTTTCTGGCTGAGTACCCGGGCGGTTTCTGGCTGCTCGGATCTGTTTTTCTCTGTACGACGGGTGCCGAAGCCCTGTACTCGGACATGGGCCACGTCGGGCGCAGCAATGTTCGCTTTAGCTGGATCTACGTCAAAATATGCCTGCTGCTTTGTTATGCGGGGCAAGCCGCGATGTTAATGAGCCATGCCGGCGGAAGGCTTGAAGGCAAGACTCCGTTCTACGCGATAGTGCCGGAAGCGATACTTCCACTTGGAATTGCCATCGCGACGGCCGCCGCCATAATCGCCAGCCAGGCTCTTATCAGCGGCAGCTTCACGCTCGTGGGTGAAGCGATGCGCCTGAATTTTTGGTATCGGCAGGAGATCAATTACCCGACCGATGTAAAGGGCCAGCTTTATATTCCACAAGTCAATTGGCTGTTGATGTTCGGCTGTATCGGCGTAGTTTTGTATTTCCACGAATCGAGGCATATGGAGGCAGCTTACGGATTGGCTGTCACCATGACGATGCTGATGACAACAATTTTGCTGGCCGTTTACCTTCGGACGAAAAAATATCCGTTGATTTTGATTGTTCCTTTGATCGGCCTTTTCCTTGTAATCGAAATTTCGTTTTTGACCGCCAATCTAGTTAAATTCCCGGAGGGCGGCTGGATCACGGTCTTTATCGGGTTTCTGCTGGTCGCGACGATGTGGCTTTGGTACAAGGGTCGACAACTTCGCCGGTCGTTGACTCGATATGAAGAAACCGGCCAATTTTTCAAGACTTTGAAGGAACTTAGCAACGATCAGACGTTGCCGCAATATGCGACGCATCTCGTTTATCTGACGGAATCGAACTCCCCGGCCGAGCTGGAAAAAGAAACGATGCTTTCGATTCTTGAGAGAACGCCGAAACGAGCCGATGTTTACTGGTTCTTGCACGTTGTCACCGATAACGAGCCGTTTACTGCTCGCTATAAAGTTGAGACTCTGGCGAAGGAAGATGTCTATTTTCTGACGTTTACTCTCGGATTTCGGGTTGATCAACGGATAAATTATTTCTTCGAACTTGCTATCGAGGACATGGAAAAACAGAACGAAGTTACGCTGACGAGCCGCCATCCCGCTTTGAAACATTACGATATTCCCGGCGACGTTCGGTTCGTCCTGCTCAGCTCGTTCCTAAGCCACGAAAACGAGCTTCCGTTCCGTGAACATTTCGTTATGCGGTCTTACTATTTTATTCGTCGGTGGCTAAGCATCCGCGAAGACGAGGCCTACGGACTGGACGCCAGTAACGTCGCAATCGAGAATGTTCCCGTTGTTGTTCATAGCCCAAAAAAGGTGGTGTTAACGAGGGAGACGTAAGCTGTGAGTGTCGATAAACACGCTTGCTTGATATTGTTGGGTGGCAGGCGTATATTTTTGACTTTGACAATTAATGTCGAAGTCGTTTGAAGTTGAACGGCGCGGGGGAACCAATTTTCGGGGCGAAGCATTTGCGGAACACTTCCATGTTCAAGCCCGGCAGCTAACCTCGTAGACTTATTGGAAGACAAGGCATTTGAAACCGGTAGATCATACTGGCCACATACGCAATGACTTGCGAACGTGGCCTGCTTTATTTTAAATATGCCCAACAAAGAACGGGGATGGTTCTCGAAGTGGTTATACGAGGGCGTTTCGGAAGTCGAAGGCCCGCACGAGCCGGAAGGCAAGCATCCGACGCACTCCTGGTGGAAGGTGATGTGCCTGACCGGCGTCGATTATTTCTCCACACTCGGTTATCAGCCGGGCATCGCGTTTCTCGCCGCCGGCGTCCTCTCGCCGATCGCCACGTTTATTCTCGTACTGCTTACTCTCTTCGGCGCACTTCCGATCTACAGCCGTGTCGCCAAGGAAAGCCCGCACGGGGAAGGCTCCATCGCAATGCTCGAAGCGCTTTTGTCGCGTTGGAAGGGAAAACTCTTTGTGCTGGTGCTGCTCGGTTTTGTGGCGACAGACTTTGTAATCACCATAACGCTGTCTGCCGCCGACGCAACGGCCCACATTCTCGAAAATCCATTTGTCCACAGTAGCCTGCCTTTTCTCGAACATCCCGTGATTGTGACGCTCGTGTTGGTCGCGCTACTCGGGGCGGTCTTCTTACGAGGCTTTGGCGAGGCAATCGGCATTGCTGTTTTGCTGGTTGCAGTCTATCTGTTGATGAACGTGATAACGATCGGAGTCGGTATCTACGAAGCGGTGACGCATCCGGAATTGCTCAACGACTGGCAAACCGCGCTCTGGAGCACAAAAACATCGGGCGGCTACAGCGGCATTTTTGTGGTCGTTGGGTTATCGTTGATTGCCTTTCCCAAACTCGCTCTCGGACTTTCAGGCTTCGAAACCGGCGTCGCGGTCATGCCGCTCGTTAAAAGCCCGAATCGAATTGCCAATACCCGCAAGCTATTGATGACAGCGGCTTTGATAATGAGCTTTATGCTTATCGCAAGCAGCTTTATAACGAGTATTCTTATCCCCAGAACGGATTACTGCCCGCGTGTCGACTGCGGATTGACGGTACAAAAACGCGAGATTCCGGACTTTTGTGCCTGCACACAGGCTGAAACCGAGGCGAAGACGGTTAAAGAACCCGGAAAAGCAAATGGCCGTGCTCTTGCTTTTATTGCACATAAATATCTTGGGGACGTTTATGGAACCCTCTACGATCTCAGTACGATTCTAATCCTTTGGTTCGCCGGTGCATCGGCGATGGCTGGGCTGCTCAATATCGTTCCGCGTTACCTGCCGCGTTACGGCATGGCGCCTGACTGGTCTCGTGCCACGCGCCCGCTGGTGTTGGTGTTTACGGTGATCTGCTTTGCGGTCACGATCTGGTTCGAAGCCGATGTTGACGCCCAGGGCGGTGCCTACGCAACCGGAGTGCTTTTCCTGATGTCCTCCGCTGCAGTCGCTGTTGCGATGTCCGCATTCCGCCGCAAGAACAAGTGGAGATGGGCGTTTTCCGCGATCGCCTTGGTGTTCGCGTACACAACCCTTACCAACATTGTCGAACGCCCGGACGGCATAAAGATCGCCTCGTTCTTTATATTTGCGATCATTGCCTCATCGTTTATTTCGCGAGTGATGCGTTCGACCGAGGTTCGCATCGACAAGATCGAACTTGACGATGTTGCGCAAAGCTTTATCGATGAGTTGAACTCCGAGGGCGAGATCAGAATCGTTACAAACCGGCGTGAGACCGGCGACATGGCGGAGTATCGGTTTAAGGAACACGAAAAGCGGATCGATAATCACATACCGTCAACAGATCCGATAGTTTTTTATGAGATAGAAACCGGTGATGCGTCCGAATTCAAGGGCCGGCTGCTAATCAGAGGCTACGACATCGACGGCTATCGCGTGCTGCGTACGGAAGCTCCAGCGGTACCGAACGCCATCGCGGCCTTCCTGCTCTATCTTCAGGAAAAAACCGGTAAGATCCCGCATGTCTATTTTGGATGGAGCGAGGGCAATCCGCTGATATATCTCGCCAGATACATACTATTTGGCGAAGGCGATACGGCGCCGGTAACAAGAGAGATCCTGCGGCAGGCAAAGTCCGATCCTGAAGACCGGCCTAACGTCCATGTGGGCGGGTAATATGGTTTATTGTGAGCTGCTTCCGTTCAGGATCGCCGGATTGAGTTCGAGATAGCACGAGCGGCAATAAACCGGCCTGCCTTGAGATGGATAAAATGGTACGGTGGTTGTTTCGCCGCAACGGGCGCAACTTACCGCAACTTCGATCCGCTGCCGTATCCCGGAAGCCTGTGCTGCGGCGACGGCAGCGAGTCGTTCGTTTTTCGCCTGTTTACAATCCTTGCAGCGTTTCGGCGGATTTTGGAGATTCTTGTCGCGGAAGAAGGCTTGTTCCCCAGCGGTCCAAATAAAACTCTTGCTGCAGTCGCCGCATACTATCGGGCGATCGGCAAACTCGTTTTCTTCCACGGGCACTGCAGATGCATAATCTAAATCATTTACCGACATTTGCACCCTCCTTGTCTGATTTCACACTGGCTTAACTGTGAAATAACTAATAAGCGGCAATCTTCAAAATCGCATGCTACCGAAGCCGCTAACGGGCAATTCGAGTAAATAAGCCTTCTATAGTAAATTAAAGCTACGAAGAACACGATGTACGATTACCGGTGATTGTGGGGGCGTTAATTTCTTGACCGTATAACTATTGACTTTGCGTGTCAAGCAGCGTCGTTTCTAATATTGTATTACATTCCGTTTGCTTAACAAAGAACGTATGAATATTTTGGTTATCGGGTCAGGCGGCCGCGAACATTCGATCTGCGCCGCTTTTGCACGAAGCAGCCGCGTGACGAAGATCTTTTGTGCGCCGGGGAATGCCGGGATAGCTGAAATAGCAGAATGCGTTGCGATCAAACCCGAACAGATCCAAAAACTGGCGGAGTTCGCCGGGGAGAATGCAATTGATCTGACATTCGTAGGCGGTGAATCGGCACTTGTCCTTGGGATTGTCGATGAATTTGAGCGTTTAGGATTGCGGATAGTCGGTGCGTCGAAACGCGCAGCGGAGCTTGAGGCGAGTAAGTCCTTTGCAAAGGACTTCATGAAGCGGCACGGCATTCCGACGGCTCGCTATTCAAGCGCCTATTCGCCGCAGGAAGCTGTCGCGATCCTCGAAGCTGGTGAATTCGGCGACGAAACAACACCAGTTGTCGTGAAGGCCGACGGCCTCGCAGCCGGAAAGGGTGTGGTTGTGGCGAAAGATAGAGCGGAAGCCGTTTCGGCGATTAACGCAATGGAAAACCTAGTCGGAGCAGACGCTGCTGCCTCGATAGTTCTTGAAGAATGCTTGTTCGGAAAGGAAGTCTCGCTCCTGATGTTCGCCGACGGCGAAAGCTTTGCCCTAATGCCGCCTACCCGCGACTACAAACGCATCGGCGAAGGCGACACCGGCCCAAACACCGGCGGGATGGGCACCATCACCGACGCTTCATTGCTTACCGCCGCCGAACTACAGGAGATCATCGATAAGATCATCCGCCCGACGCTCCACGGCTGCATCCGCGAAGGCTTTCCATTTCGAGGGATTCTATTTCTCGGCTTGATGATGACCGATCCGGGCGGAAACGCGAGTGTGAACGAGCGTGCGAATGCTAGAGAGCCTATGCTGCTCGAATATAACGTAAGGTTCGGCGACCCGGAAACGCAGTCGATCCTCGTCCGGCTGGAAACCGATTTGGTCGAAATCTGCGAAGCGATGCTTGCCGAAAATCGTGTCAGCAGCCCGACCATGAGGGAGAACTCATCGTTAGCCGAGCTTGAAATCAAATGGAAGCCCGGCAACTCCGCTACCGTTGTACTCGCGTCAAAAGGCTATCCAGAAAAGCCGTTAACGGGCGATATCATCCACGGACTCGAAAATGGGCAACTGTGCGAAGATGTCTCGATCTTTCACGCGGGAACCTCTCTTAATTCAGACGGCGAGTTAGTTACGTTGGGAGGAAGAGTGCTCGGTGTGACCGCGACGGCGGATAATTTGCCCGAAGCCCTCAATAAAGCTTACGCGGCAGTTAAAGATATTTCTTGGGAAGGGATGCAGCATCGGGGAGATATAGGTAGCAAATAAACCATTTACCAAGCTTGTACCTATCCCATAACTTCTACTAAAACCAAAGAATAATTGCAACAGCTACTGCGGCCAGCCATGCGGCCAAGTGAATTCCTATGAATGCTAAGACCCCGACAGAGCCTCTGAGTCCACGCGTTTTAAACAAATGATATGGAATTATCACTGGCCACGCAGCAAACAAGAACATCCCGAGATCGAGTGGCCATCTCACACCGACTCGCCTGCTATCGTCTCTGATCCACCAACAAATAAGCCCAATCGAAGCGAAGGGATTAAGGAACTCGAAAAGAGCCGGAAGTGCCGTCTCGTGAGCGGAATACACAACGCTCACGAACTGTACGATGAATGCGAACGTGAACAAGGCTATTGTGGGTTTCGCGAATCGTACGCGTTCGGAGTTTTCAATCATTCTATCTCGGCATTTCGTACGCTTTTGACCAATTCACAAATGCCTTCAGCTTTATGTCATTCTCTGTCAGCCACTTCAGGGCTTCCTGATTACCCGTTTGAAAAAGAACCAGGTAAGCAAAGGCTGAGCTATGTCCTTGTTTTTTCATTTCGGTCATAAACGGAACATAGTTTTTTCCGACGAAAGTAGATCTTAGGTCTTTGTCCTCACTCAAAAGGGCAATAAAAGTATCGACCGCTTCGGCGAAAACCTGAAGTTCGGTTTTTCCTTTATCCTGTTTTTCATCCGCGATCATTAGCGTTCCGAGCATCAGATCGTACATCCCGAAATCACCTTCGTCTTTGGGAGCATCAAGATTAAGAAAGATGTTAATGTTGCCCGTCTTATCGTCCTTTTTCGGAGCACTCAATTTATTCGAGAAAATGGCTGCCGATTGTTTTGCTCTCTGTGAGTTGAAATCGAGCGATATCAGTCTGGCGGCAGCCAGCATCGCCGGCACTTTGTATTTGGTTCCGTCATAAACTATCGCAAGAACGTAATGTGGGCTGGCGTATTTGTGATTGTATTCAATGGCGTTCTTTAACTCAGAGCGGGCTTCATTGTACTTTTTCTGACGGACATAAGTGACGCCCAGGTTGTAGTGTAAACTCGACAAATGGCGATCATGCTTCTTATCATCGAGCATTTTTATTGCGTCCCGATATATCTTGATCGCTTCATCAGGCTTTCCTACATCGTCGATAGCGTTTGCCATTATTCCGTAGAACAGCGGCAATTCCTCCGCGTCGTACTTGGCTCCTCGATAGGCAGTTTCCATAGCCTTAACCCGGTCGCCTTTCGTATAGAGTGTCATCGCCAACTCGTAGATCGCTAGAGTGCAGTCGGGGTTTTCGGTCAGGACCTGTTCGTACTTGGCGGCCGCTCCGTCATATTTCTTCAAATCGTGTAAAGCAATGCCCTGTTTGATTAATGAAGCTTGGGTTTCGGTCGCGGGTTTTGGCGTTAGCGTGGGTTTCGCGATTTTTTGGGCAAACGCGGCGAGGCACAGCGAAGCAATGACCAAAGCGAGCTTGAGGGATGTTTTCATGGAAGTTTCTCCTAACGGGTTATTGTAAGCAGGTCACAAATTAGATGCCTGAGAATAAAAAAGGTTCCCGACAAACTAATATTCGCGGAGAGAAGTATTATACGAATCGAAATTCCGCTGCATTTCTTCGACCGAATCACCGCCGAATTTTTCTCGGAGGGAATTAGCTAAAACAATTGCCAACATGGCTTCGCCGATGACACCGGCGGCGGGAACGGCGGTGATGTCGGAGCGTTCAAAGGCGGCGAGGTCGTCGGCTTTGGTGTCGATATCGACTGAACGGAGCGGTTTTCGAAGGGTTGAGATGGGTTTCAGGTAGCCGCGGACGCGAAGTTCTTCGCCGTTTGTGATACCACCTTCGAGGCCGCCGGCCCGATTCGTGTAGCGGCGGAAGCCGCCGCCGCCGAGTCTGGAGTCTGGAGTCTGGAGTCTGGAGTCTGACGCTTCCGTTCCTGCTCCAGACTCATCATTCTTGACTCCAGACTGAGCGTAGAAGATTTCGTCGTGTACCTCAGAGCCGAATTTACCAGCATTCTCCACACCGGTTCCGAGTTCGACGGCTTTCACGGCTTGGATTGACATGAAAGCCTGGGCTATGCGGCCATCGAGTTTTTCGTACCAGGACGTGTGCGAGCCGAGGCCGACGACGACGTTCTTTGCGACGACTTCGAAGATGCCGCCGAGAGTATCGCCGTTTTCTTTTGCCTGATCAATCAAAGCGATCATTTCTTTTTCGGCTGAGAGGTCGGCGCAATTCAACGGTGAATCGGTTGAGATTCCAGCGATCTCTTCCCACTGTCTGAAAATTGGCGATACGGAAACGCTGCCGAGCTGAATGACGTGGCTCCTTACTTCCATTCCGAACGCGTTTAGAAGCTGCTTTGCTAACGCTCCGCAGGCGACTCTCGAAGCGGTTTCGCGTGCGGACGCACGTTCTAAAATGTCTCGAAGATCGCGAGCCTGAAACTTCTGCCCACCGGCAAGGTCGGCATGGCCGGGACGCGGACGTTTGACGAGACGCGGGTTTTTGGGCTGCGTTTCAAGCTCAGTGTCGGACATGACTTCCTGCCAATGCACGAAATCGCGGTTTTCGATCTTCAACGCGATCGGCGAGCCGAGTGTTTTGCCGTGACGAACACCGGACAAAAACTCGATTGTGTCGCTCTCGATCTTCATACGTCCGCCGCGGCCGTAGCCCTGCTGACGGCGCCAAAGCTCGTGGTTTATGGCGTCGACATCTATCGGAAGCCCAGATGGAAGGCCCTCGACAATTGAAACCAAAGCTTTTCCATGCGATTCGCCGGAGGTTGTGAATTTAAAAAACATAAGATGTTTTGCACCACGGAGATACAGAGGACACAGAGATTTTTTCAAACAGGATGAACACGGTTAATTAGGATGTTATTTTCTTTTGCCATATCGGCGTCATCGGCGCGAATTAGCGGCTAAATCCTTTCTCGGTGACCTCTGTGCCTCAGTGGTGAATCTTTCTGCGAAACACGATCAGGCCGATGCTGACCAAGATCAGCAGACCGCCGAAGAGCGTTTGCGGCGGCAGCGTTTCGTCCAGGACTATCGCGCCGATGACGACCGCGATCAGCGGCGTGACGAGCGAGATCATCATCGCCTTTGTCGATTCGATTCTACTCAAAAGCCAGTAATAAAGCCAAAATGCAGCTATCGTTCCGGCGACGGTAAGGTAGGCGACGCAGAGCACGGCACGCCACGTCCAGTTAAAGGTCAGCGGATTTCCTTCGGCAATCAGGGCGTAAATTATGATCGGCGGAAGCCCGCAAATCATTTGGGCAAAAACGAGGCTTGCCGGGTGAAGCGAGCTGCCTTTGGCCTTGATAAGGATCGATGCCTGTGCGGCGGCATAGGCTCCGACGACAATCCCAACACTTCCCGCAAAGGCCATAATATTGTCAACTTTAAGCTGATCGATGAAGATAACCGCCACGCCGATGATGCCAACAATTACCGCGAATACCTTAAGTTTCGTGATTTTCTCGGATGGCAGGAATATCCACGCGAGGATAAGTCCGAATACCGTTATCATTGCCTGCAGCACAGCCGCCAGCCCGGATGAAATATACACTTCACTCCAGAAGACCAAGCTGTAGTTTATTGAAAACTGAAGAAATCCGGTGAGTGCGATCAGCCTCCATTCCCTGGAAGTTTTAGGAAGCGGAAGTTTCCAGATCGCGATTATCGGCAAGAGTAGGATTACAGCCAAAAGGAATCGCGCGACCGCGAACGTTATCGGCGGAAGGTCCTGAAGCCCGATCTTTATAAAGATCCACGTCGTTCCCCAGATAAGACATAAAAGCAGCCAAACGAAGATCTTCATTAATTGAGCTCGTAGAAACTAAGGGACGAATCGCCTTGCTTTAGTAACCGCCACCGGCGGATAAGTCCAACCGCATCGGGAACCATCTTTTTAGAATGATGCTCGACGACCAGCACGCCGTCATCATTCAATAATGTGCTTTCCGGCACGCCGAAATCGAAAAGAACGGTCGAATAATCGACATCGTAAGGCGGATCGAAAAATACTATGTCCCAGCCTGTCGGATATTGTCTGCCGGTAAATGTCTCGGCTGCAACACAAACTATCTCGGTTTGCGTTTCGGGAATTTCCAGGTGGTCTAGATTATCTTCTATAAGGGCACATGCTTTGCGGGATTTGTCGACGAAGGTTGCGAATGCAACGCCACGCGAAATGGCCTCGATTCCGATGGCACCGGTGCCGGCACATAGGTCGAGAAATCTGGTTGTGTCATCAATTCGCGGTGCGAGCACGTTAAAAAGCGTCTCTCGCAGGCGGTCAGAGGTCGGCCGCGTTTTGATATCAGCCGGGCTTTTTAGCGTTCGTCCGCGATAGTCTCCGGCAATTACTCGCATAGTGATTAATTCAACCGCGTTTCAACAGAAGCGTTTAGAGCGGGGCTTGCCCCGCATCGCGGTTGGGCAGGCAAGCCCGCTTCTAAACGACACCCGCGTTCCAAGATTATATTAGGCATCGGTTGTAGACAAGGAAAGAGCTTTGGAGCGGGATTGCCACGCATTCCGCTGTGTCGGGCAAGCCCACTTACAAACGTATTCTAACCGATTCCGGCAAGGCCAAATCGGGGATCGGACTTTACTTTTTCGATCAGCAGGGAAGTTTCGCGGGTGAGGCGTTTTTCGGTCAGGTAATGTTCGGCTTCTTTTTTTGCGGCTTGGAGGATGTCGAGGTCGCGGATGATGTTGGCTATTTTGAACGATTGAATTCCCGATTGCCGCGTACCGAAGATCTCGCCCTGGCCACGGATCTCAAGGTCTTTTTCCGCGATCTTAAAGCCGTCATTCGTTTCTTCCATGATTCCGAGGCGTTCTTTTGCGACGGCGGTTTTCTTGTCGCCGGTGAGCAGAACGCAGAAGCTTTGCTCGGCACCTCGACCGACGCGTCCGCGAAGCTGGTGCAGCTGTGAGAGGCCAAACCGCTCGGCGTGCTCTATTATCATCAGGGACGCATTAGGGACATCGACGCCGACCTCGATGACGGTAGTTGAGACAAGAATGTTCAGTTCGCCCGAGACAAACTGACGCATTATCTCTTCCTTTTCGGCGCTTTTCATTTTGCCGTGCAAGACGCCGACGCGGCGGTTTGGAAAGATCTTGTCGCGAAGCTCCTCGAACATTATCGTGGCAGCTTTCAGGTCGAGCTTTTCGGATTCCTCGATCAACGGGTAGACGATATAGATCTGCCGACCGAGGTCGATCTCTCGCTCGATGCCCTTGTAAACGCCGTCTCGCTTATCCTCACCGACCACGACCGTTTTTATGGGCGTACGGCCCGGCGGCAACTCATCGATAATGGAAACGTCAAGATCGCCGTAGACGGTCATCGCAAGCGAACGCGGTATCGGCGTTGCGGTCATGACGAGAATATCGGGATTATATCCCATCGCACGAAGTTGCGACCGCTGGAGCACGCCGAAGCGGTGCTGCTCGTCGATAACGGCGAAACCGAGTTTGTCGAACACGACGCCGTCTTGGATTATTGCGTGCGTGCCGATGATCGCCTGTGTCTCACCGGTCTCAATGTCGGCAAGTACTTTGCGTTTTTCGGCGGCTTTTAGGCTTCCGGTGAGAAGGGAAACGCGATAGGCCGTATTATCAAAAAGCTTTCGTGCGTTGCGGGCATGCTGTTCGGCAAGGATCTCGGTCGGTGCCATCAGTGCAGTTTGATAGCCGTTCTCCATGGCGGCGAACATTGCAAGAAACGCTACGATCGTTTTACCGCTGCCTACGTCGCCCTGTATCAGACGGTTCATCGGTTCGCCGGAGGTCATATCGGCGAAGATACGCTGGATTACGCGATCTTGCGCACCGGTAAGTTTGAACGGAAGTAGTGACTGAATGCGTCTTGTGATGCTTAACGAAATTTCGATGATAGAGCCCTTCGCCTCTTTTTTGCGCTCCCCGCGCGTAAGCTGCAAAGCGAATGAGAGCCAGAAGAACTCGTCGAAGATCAGGCGCGTCTGGGCCGGGCTTTGAAACCGTTCGTAATCGGAAACGATAGCATTTTCGGGCGGAAAATGAATTTCCTCGATTGCCTGATGACGCGGGATCAGTTTTTGACGCTTGATCAGATCGTTTGGGAGATTTTCATCCATGGACGAGCGGTCCAGCTCTTTCAAAACCGCAAAAATTATCTCCCGCAGACGCTTTGTTTGAAACGGGCCGAGTTTGCGATAAACGGGAACGCAGCGACCTGTGTGGACCATTGCGAATTCGGGATGATCGACGTCTTCGAGCAGATTGGATTCGGTTTCGTCGGCGATTTTTTCGCTCGAGGGTGCTGCGTCGGAGAAGGCGAGCGGTTCCGATTCATCAACCGGCGGAAGCATTTCTAGCTCATCCGGCTTATTGAGCTTCAAGGCGAATGTGTTGCGGCGGCCGTCCCATTCCCACCGGCCGTAGGCGACGAACCGAGAGCCGCGTTTGAAGCGCTGATTGTAATAACTGATTATCGCCTGCGACGCCTTGCCCGAAATGAACCAGAACACGACAACAGGCTTTCGTGTCCGCTCGCGGTCGCTGCCGCTGATCTCGTAAATATAAAGCTGCGGCTGCTTTGGACCGCGGTTTTTTCCGACACGAAAGCCGCCCGCTACACGAGTGTAAATTTCAACCGATGCCTCCAGGCCGTCGTAAAGCTTATCGATGCCGATAAAATTCGAGCGGTCCTCGTAACGGGTAGGGAAGTAGTCAAGCAGGTCGCCCACCGTTGCATCGTTGACATCGCTTTTTGCCGCGTTGATTGCAACTGCGGCGGCGAGTTTTCGCGACAACGTCAACGAGAGATTGGCGATCCTGTGTTCATGCAGCTTAGCGACCGGTGTATTAAGAGAAACAGCCATTCGATTCGGATCAGGTTTCTAGTGAGAACGGATTGAAATCTGTGTCGCCGTCGTAATAGTCCTCGTGCTCGGCTTTCTTTAGCCAATTGACGATCACATAGGTGAACGGGGTGGCCAAGGCCTCCCAAAGGACTTTGATGAAGTAGTTGCCGATCATTACGCTGACGAGCTGTTCGTTGGACCAGATGCCAAAGAATGCTACAGGATAAAATATCAGCGAATCGGCGATTTCGCCAAGAATTGTCGAGCCTATTGTTCGTACCCAGAGGAACCGACCGGTCGTCAGGACCTTCAACTTAGCAATTACGAACGAGTTAACGAATTCACCGGCCCAGAATCCTAATAATGACGCAAGGACGATGCGGGGTGTCTGCCCGAAGATGGCATTCACGGCGGCTTGCTGATCGGCGGACATCGTTTTTGCCACAGGAAGGCTGGTCACTACATAGGCCATTATCGACGCAAAGATCAAAGCTCCAAAACCCGCCCAAATCACACGTCGCGAACGTTTGTAACCGTAGACCTCAGTAAGAATGTCGCCGAAAAGATAGCTTATCGGAAAGAACAAAACTCCCGCACCGTAAATGTACTCGCCATAAAACGGCAGCGTGACATACGACACCTTGTGGACGCCGATTAGGTTCGAACACAACAGGACCGCAACGAATGCAGCCATCAGCAGGTCGAAATACTTGTAGTTTCTCGGTGAGGCCAAACGATCTCCCATCAAAAATTCATTTGAATATAAGCAAATTGGTATGAACTTACAATCAGAAAAAAGCGGAAGCTAGGCCAGATGGCTCGCTTCCGCTAAATCAAAGGAGAGAACTATGAAGTACGAGGTGGAAAGTCGTTTATGCTAAATTCGCGACGTGTTTGGTCAAACGCGATTTGTGCCGTGCCGCTGTATTCCTGTGAATAAGCCCTTTGTTTACTGCTTTATCAATCAACGAAACGGTCGGGTTTAGCAATTCCGTGCTCTGCGCCTTGTCCGTACTGATAAGAGCGCTTCGCAAACTCTTAATCTGAGTACGAAGCTTGCTGCGGTTGCTTCTATTGATAAGATTTCGCTTTACGTTCTGTCGAACCCGTTTTTCTGCTGATTTATGATTTGCCATTCAAATTCTTAAATAAAAATAGAGACTGTATTTAATAATGAACTTTACACTATATGCATTGAGCAAAACGTTGTCAAGGCTTGGAGGATCGTCAATCTACCCGCAGAGCAAAGGTATGCACGAGGTCGACGAATAGAACAAAGATCGGCGGATAGAAAACAAACTCCGCACCCAATCGCGGCGAGAACATCGAGGGCATCGTGATCGAAACGAAATCGACGTAGTTTCCGATCAGAATGCCAGCTCCGAGCGAGGTTAGGAATCCGACGATAAGAAACGCAGCCGCGGTCATTCGCGAGTAAGGCTTCATCGAAGGCTCATTTTCGTCCAGTATGGACTCATGAACGTCATCGGGATTATAGGTGTATTTCTCCATCGCATCCCGAATGCGTCCGACGAGGTGGATAACGCCCGCGACGAAGAGGGAAACCAGAATTATCTTTCCGATGATCGCCGAATTTACAAAGATCTGCGGCTTAAATATACCGACGACAAGTGCCGAAACAAACAGTGCGACTGTCGGAAAGATTATCTTCTGCAACGCCATCGATTCGCGGCGTTCATCCGCTATCATACGGTCGATGATTTCATTATAACGATGTTCATACACCATTTGGCGCCAGCGTTTCGCGTGTGTATTTGACGACGCGAAAACGGAGTCACCATTTGTGGAATTCGAGTATTGAGCCTGGAGCAGCTTTCGATCGTAGCTCGCTCTCTCCTTCGCGTTTCCCAGGACTTCATACGCTTCGGCGATAATTGCAAAGGCCCGTGCGGTCTCATCCGAACCGTTGTTTTTGTCCGGGTGAAGTTTGCGTGCAAGACGACGGTAGGCCGACTTTATTTCGTTAGTCGAGGCTTTCGGCGAGACTTTTAGTGTTTCGTAGTAATTAGCCATCCATGCGATATGCCGAAAGGAGAGCGGTCTGCGCGGGCTAAGCGGGTTTGCTTGCCCACTGCAAAATAATATCACAGAGATTCGCGGGACTTCCAGATTTTTTGTCGGCTTTTAGTTCAGATCATCGATTTGAAGAGCAATCGGATCGGCCCCGGACGACTTAACCGCATCGACTACCTTCGCCACACTCCCGTAATCAAGGCTACGCGGAGCTTTGATGAATACGGATGTCGGGATATTCGAACGGTCTCCGGAACCGTAATTGGTTCTTCTCGTTTCAAAAACATTTTTAAGCCGGTCGACTAGTTTTGCAGGTTCAGCTACCGATCCGAGGCCGGTTTCGAAATTTAAGCCTAAGGCCGATGCTCGATCGACCGTAACAATTAGAGTGTCGGGATGCGCTTCAGCCGGCGGGGCATTTCGCGGCTCAGCAGGGGCCTTTGTTTTGAAGCTGCTCGGCTTCGAAGGCGTAACGACCATGAAAATGATCAGCAGAACGAGAAGCACGTCAATAAGAGGTGTAACATTGATTCGCGGACTTTGCATATTTCCTCCTTTTTTTGGGTCATACTTTGACACCGTTGAGTGAATTTTGTTCCCCAACCGAATCTCGGAGTTTGCTGGATTACGGCAGCAATAGACTGGTATAATCTGGAGCGCACGAGCCAACCGTGCTTGTACTCCTCAGAAATTTAATTTCAATATATGAAGATCGTTACAAGAATCTTGTTTCTCAGATTCCTAGCCGTCATGTCGGTGATTACTGTCTCTTTCGCTATCCATTCCGTAGCGGCTCAAACTCCCGAAGGGCAATACGATTCGAAATCGGACCCAAAAGCTAACCGGATTCGAGGCCTCAACATCCTTGGGCAGGTCAATCTAATACTCTCGCAGAAGTATTACGACGAATCATTTCGCGGGATCAACATAAAGGAGCGGTTCAAAACCGCCGAGGAAACGATCAAGAAACAGGACAAGAACTGGCAGATCTACCGGACGATCGCACAGGTTTTGATCGACTTACAGGACTCACATACCACCTTTCTGCCGCCGGATCGCAAGTACCGTGTTGAATATGGTTTCTCGAACATTATCATCGGCGACCAGTGCTATGTCGTTGATGTCAAGAAAGGAAGCGATGCCGAGAAGAAAGGGCTCAAGGCGGGCGACAAGATCGTTTCTATCGGCGGCATGCCTGTCTCGAGAAGTTCGGTCTGGGTGATTAATTACTTGATCTACGGCCTCGACCCTCAGGAGCAATTAAAACTAAAGACAGTGACCGCCGACGGTAAGGCAAACGATATATCGGTCGCTTCACGGTTCTTGTCGCCCAAAGAACGAAGCGATGAAAGGAGAAAGCGAAAAAAGGACGAGCAGTCAAAACCTTTTATTTGTCGAACGCTTGGAACCGACGTAAAGGCCTGCAAACTGCGCACATTCGAGATTGAGAAAGAAGCTATTGACAGGATGATGAAGGAGGCCGGAGCTGGCAAAAAACTTATCCTCGACCTGCGCGGCAACGGCGGTGGTTATGTTGAGACGATGAAGCATTTCACGGGCAAGTTCTTCGGTGAGGACGTTGTAATCGGGACCGAGATATCGCGAGGCAAGAAAAAGGAACAGCTAGCCAACGGATCAGGTGACAAAGCCTACAGAGGAGACCTGCTTGTCCTGATAGATAGCGAGTCAGCTTCCGCATCGGAAGTTTTTGCCAGGGTCATTCAAATCGAGAAACGCGGCATTGTTGTAGGCGACACGAGTGTCGGGGCGGTGATGACTTCGATAGGATACGGTATCGAGACCGCGCTTTACGGAAAGACGATCGGTACCCACCAGCCTTATCAGGTTTCGTTCATGAGCGTTTCGGTTGGAGACCTGATCATGAAGGATGGAAATAGACTTGAAGGCATAGGCGTATCGCCCGACAAACCGGTTGGGCCCAGTCCGCAAGCACTTTTTAGCAGAGCCGACCCGATCCTTGCATATGCGGCGGAACTCATGGGTTCTCCGATAACAGTTGAAAAGGCAGGCGCAATGAACTTTCTATTGCCGAAGACAGAGGATGCGGTCGACAAAGACGCCCCGGACGATCAACCCTGAAGTTAAGAGTCGGAACGGCGAGCACTCAGTGCTAGAAGAAGCGCTCTGGCTTTCAACATCGATTCGTCGTATTCGGTTTCCGGGTCGCTGTCGATGACTATGCCGCCGCCGACATTGAATACAGCCTTACCTTCGCGAATAACCATTGTTCTGATTGCAACGCTCATTTCGAACACAGAAGGTAATCCGAATGCATCGTTGGGAATTCGATAGCCGATTGCTCCCATCGATAACCCGCGATTTACGTTTTCGATCTCTTCGATTATTTGCATTGTCCGAATTTTTGGGGCACCGGTAATCGAACCGCATGGAAACACGGCCGTGATAATGTCTGAAAATATTGTTTCTTTTTGCAGGATTCCGCTGACAGTTGAAACCAGGTGAAAAAGAGTTGGGTGTTCTTCTAGTCTGCAGAGTGAATCAACATGCACGCTTCCGTACTCGCATATCCGCCCGAGATCATTGCGCATTAGGTCAACGATCATCGTATTCTCCGCCCGGTCCTTTTCGCTGTTAAGCAGTTCGTTTCGCAGAAGTTTGTCTTCTTCACGGGATTTTCCGCGTCGTCGAGTTCCTTTAATCGGCGAGGCCGAAATTTTCCTTTCGCCGCTTTTGTCATTTGAAACGCGAACGAACCGTTCCGGCGATGCGGAAACTACTGTAGAAGATTGGCGGTCGATATACGCGGCGAACGGAGCCGGATGGTCGCGACGCAAACGGCGGAATACTTCGGCGGCGTTCAATTGGTCTGAAAGTTCAACGGAGAGCTGCTGGGTAATGTTTGTCTGATATGTTTCGCCGGAGCGTATTAATTCTTTGATCTTATCTACGGCCTCGAAATACTCAGCCCGCGTAAAATTCGACCTAGCGGGAACGTTTTGAGACGAGGCGAATATCGATGGCTGATCTTGGAGGGCGGAATCTGCCAATGCTTTCTCTATTTGATCGAATTTAACAGGATTGCCGGAAAGGAATGTCTGCCTGTCTGCGTAGTTGTGAATTAGAAGGCAATCGAACAATGAGAGGTAAATATCTGGTTCGGGGGATGAAGCCTTACGGTTCGGTCGGTCGATGTGCTGGAGCTTCAATCCAAAATCGTATGATATCGTGAAGATCGCCGCCAGATCTGTGTTGCCGAGCTTTTCGTCAAGAAGGCGGAGGGTTTTGGACGCGTCGTCGTTTAAGATCCCGTGAACCTCAACCGGATCTATGCCGGCGATCAAGAGGTTCGAATCGATGGGCCCGACTCCACAGCTGTCGAGAATCGTGACTTTTTTGATTTCGGCGAGCGCCAACAGGCTTGATGCAAGCCGGTTCGCCGTCATTTCGATCTTTCTCACGTCGCCAATCTTAGCATGAATGAATATTTCACTTAGGAGGCGTTTTCGCGTAAGATGTTGCAAATCAAATCGATATAGTAATCGAACCGAAAAACTATGGTTTCGAACGCAGACGACAAATATAAATTGATTCGGGGTCTCGGGCTGATCGCCGCGATCTCGGTCATCATCGGCAATGTCATCGGCACGGGCGTTTTTCTCAAGGCTCGCGTTATGACTTGCAACGTCGGCAGTCCGACTTGGGTTATTATCGCGTGGATCGCCGCCGGGCTGTTGTCGCTTGCCGGCGCTTTGACTTACGCCGAGCTTACTGCAATGAAACCTCACGCTGGCGGGCCGTATGTCTTCCTGCGCGATTCATACGGGCGATTGTCGAGCTTTTTGTTTGGCTGGATGCAGATGTTTGTTGCCCGGACCGGAGCTCAGGCTTCCGTCGCCGTTGTTTTCGCGATTGCGCTAAACGATTATTTGGACGGCGGTCTGAAGCAGACGCTCCTGCAAACGACGATTTTCGGATTTCCTTATGAGGTCACCTCGCTGCAGCTAATTGCGGTTGTGGTAATCGCCATCTTTACCACGTTGAATTGTCTTTCGGTCAGTCTCACCGGCCAGATCGCGACCACGCTGACCGGCGTAAAGATCGCTCTCGTGATGTTCGTTGGCCTGGGTGCGTTCCTTTTCGTTACAGGTGGTAGTTTCGATAACTTTTCATTGATGAACACGGGCGGAACATGCGAAGGCGTGGGCGATTCTGTTCGATTTGGTTCAGCTGAATACACCTTCCTAGCCGGATTCGGAGCGGCCATGCTCGGAGCCCTTTGGGGTTACGACGGATGGGATAATCTATCTTTCGTCGCCGGCGAAGTTAAAGATCCGAACCGCAATATACCGATCGCCATCATCGGCAGTGTTTTGCTGATCATCGTCCTCTATGTCGCAATCCATTTTGCGTACTTTTATATTTTGGACCCGACGGCAATTGCTTCTATTTCGAAGGATTCGTCCGTCGCCAAGGTTGTCGTGAGCAAATTCTTCGGCGGCGATATGGCCAGTATGGCGGTTGGCGTTGCGGTAGCGATCTTTACGGTCGGTCTGATGCTCTCATCGCTCGGCACTCTGCATACGTCAATACTGAGCGCATCGCGAGTTCCGTATGCGATGGCGAAGGACGGACTAATGTTCGAGAGGTTCAGTGTTACCTCCGTAAATGCTGTTCCGATCAATGGTGTTTTGTTTCAGGGCGTATGGGCGAGCGTCCTTGCTCTGTCAGGGTCATTCGACACTTTGACCGATTACGTGATCTTCGGATCTTGGATATTCTATGCCCTGGTCACTTCGTCCATATTCGTCTTCCGCAGAAAATATCCGAATGCCGAAAGGCCATATAAAGCATGGGGTTATCCTGTGGTTCCTATCGTATTCCTGCTCGTAACGGGATGGCTTTTGGTGAGCACAATGATCAATTCGCCGCAGCAGTCTTTCATCGGGATTTTGCTGATTATTCTGGGATTGCCCGTCTATTACTACTTAAATAATAAAGCGAAGAAAAACGGAATTACCGATCAGCAGGGTTCTAATGGCAATGACGGATAGAAGAAGCGGTGTTGAGCGCAGGGCGATAGCTCGGAACAAGGTCTCTTTCAATGTCGAATGGGAGAATCTTGCCGGAAGGCATATGGGCACTCTCAGCGATGTGAGCGAATCCGGATGTTTTGTCCTTAGCTCCGGTGAGATCAGCGAAGGCGACGCGCTGAAGTTGTTTCTACCCGTCGGGGAGGGGATGAAGGTTCAACTTCTGGGCGAAGTAAAAAATCATGTGTTTGAGATCGGATTCGCTCTGCGATTTATTGACCTCTCCGACGCGCAAAAGAGAGTTCTGCGAGAGTTTATAGCGAAGCACCGACTTGCCGAGTAAACAAGCTAATCTTCTTTCATTTTTTCAAGAGCTTCCAACGCGACCTTTCGGTCATCGAAATCGAATTTTTCATTTCCGATGATCTGATAATTCTCGTGACCTTTCCCCGCAATCAGAACGACGTCGTTCACCCTTGCCCTGCTTAAAGCCTGAAAAATAGCCTCGCGCCGGTCGGACACGACCAGATATTCGCAATCAGTATTTTTTAGGCCGGTTTCGATCTCTTCGATTATTTTTAGGGGATTTTCAGTCCGTGGATTGTCGGAAGTGACTATCACAAAATCACTGTGTTTACCGGCGACTTTGCCCATCGGCCCGCGTTTGGTCTTGTCGCGGTCACCGCCGCAGCCGAATACCGTAATAATTTTTCCGCTCGTTAATTCCCGGGCCGTTTTCAGGGTATTGAGCAAAGCATCGTCCGAATGAGCATAATCCACGACGGCAGCAAAGTCGCCATCATGAGGAACCCGTTCAAATCTTCCCGGTGCTCCGACACAAGCTTCCAGGCCTCTTTGAATAGCATCAAGGCTATAGCCCAATTCGAGAGACGCCGCGGTCGCAGCGAGCATATTATAAACATGCGGCTTGCCGACCAGCGGAGAAGTGATCTGCCTCTCGCCATGCGGCGTAGAAAGCCGGAACGAAGTTCCTTTGAGAAGCGAAACTGAGATCTCGTTTGCCGTTAGGTCTGCTTCGTTTTCAAGTGCGAAGGTAACGACAGTTTGATCTGCGGCCTTTAGCTCGTCAGCAAGTTTTTGACCCCATTCGTCGTCGATATTGATAACGGACGAACCCGGCTTCTCACCCAACCCACCGTCGAACAATTTCTTCTTCGCGTCGAAGTAGCTTTCCATCGTCAGGTGATAATCCAGATGATCGCGGGTTAGATTTGTAAAAATGGCGACCTTGAATTTCAGCCAGTCACATCGGTGGAGGTCGATCGCCTGCGACGACGTTTCCATGACGGCCATCGAGCATCCGTCATCGACTGCTTCGCGCAGAAATCTATTGGTGTCGGATGCCTCAGGCGTGGTACGAACGGCAGGCACGCTTTTATCGCCAATGCGATATTCGACCGTCGTAAGCATTGCTCCTTTCTGACCGGCAGCTTCCGCCAAGGCCAGGCAAAGATAGGTCGTGGTTGTTTTTCCGTTTGTGCCTGTGATACCGACGAGATCGAGGTCGTGCGAAGGATTTCCATTGATCACCGCGGCGGCTTTTGCCAACGCTTCGCGGGCGTCTGTTACTTTCAGCCAGGTGCCGACAAAATCCGGCTGCGGATCGGATTCCGAAATTATTCCAGCCGCGCCTCGCCTTATGACGTCATCGACAAAGCGATGCCCGTCCATGGTCGCTCCGCGAATTGCAACGAACAACGTGCCTTCTGCGGCTTGCCTGGAATCGTGCGTAACATCCGTTACTACCGTACTGCTATCGCCGAAAGTTTCGGCATTCAGTGCCGTTGCGACCGTTCCTATATTTGGTGTTTCAAAACTCAAATAGCCTTCCTTTAGATATCCCGGATTTATTGTTTCGGATTATACGCCAACACAAAAATTTGCACGAACAAAGAAGATTGAAATCCGTATAGTAAAATAGACGGAGGTTTCGGCGATGAAATTTATCAAACTTTTACTGGCAGTTCTTGGACTTATCTTCGGTGTAATGTTGTTCTTCTGGCTGTTTGGCTTGATAACGTCCCTACTCTGGTACGGCCTTGTGATCGGTGTTCTGGGGGCGATCGGGTATGGCGGGTACCGGCTTTTCAGGAAGGCGGAGAATAAATTTGTCGGTGACGGCGCGATGGGCGGATATATCGACGACCGCGATTACGACTCGACCTGGGATGAATACAAGCAGAAGTATTTGTCAAAATAGACTCCTAGACATTATTCGCGGGATTCGGTAAGTTCTAAGTTGAGAGTTGAAGGTATAAACGTGTAATTCTCAACCCGCTGAGGTGGCGTAATTGGCAGCCGCGCTAGACTTAGGATCTAGTGCCGAAAGGCGTGCGAGTTCGAGTCTCGCCCTCAGTACCAAAAAAATCAGTGGTCAGTGCCGGTTCAGTCGTTAGTAATTGACGGCTTAACGGATATTGGCAACGACACCAGCCCTCCATTCGACATTTCTTGACCGCTTCGCTATGCTTTTTCCAATGGTCAAATTGGATAGAAATCGTAAATGAAAACAGAACTGATAGAAGTTTCTCCGACACAAAAGGAGATCAAGATCGAGATTGCTGTTGAAGCGATCAAGGATGCCTACACGAAGGTTAGTCAGAAGTACGCAAAAGGGGCGAATATTCCCGGATTTCGTAAGGGTTACGCTCCGCTAGATATAGTGCGTCTCCGGTACAAGGAAGAGATCAAGAACGACGTATTGCAGCAAGTGTTGCCGTCGCAGGTAGCCGAAGCAATTCAAGAACACTCGCTGCAGCCATTGACCGAACCGCATCTGCATATAGAGGACGCCGAGAACGTCGTGGTCAACGGATCAAAACCGATCGGGCTGCATGTACACGTCGAGGTGATGCCCGACATACCGGCCCCAAAGTACAAAGATTTGGAAGTAACCCGTAGACGCAAGCCCGTAGAAGATTCGGAAGTCGAGGGACTGATTGCGAATCGGCTGAAGGAACACGCGGCACTTATCCCGGTTGAGGATCGCAAGTCGAAGCTCGGCGATACGGTGATTGCGGATCTCACGGGCACTTTTGATAATGATCCGGATGGCCAGCCGATCACGGCGGACGATTTGGAAGTGGTTCTCGGTGATGAAGTGATCGAAAAGGCATTTACGGAGAACCTGATTGGCGTGATGCCTGACGAAGATAAAGAATTTACCGTCACATATCCGCAGGAATTTTCCTCGGCCGCCTTGGCAGGGAAGACCCTGCATTACAAAGCCAAGATCAAATCGGTCGGAACAACGGAAGTTCCGGAATTAAACGATGAATGGGCCAAAAGCCTGGACGAAGGCTATGAATCGCTGGCCGATCTCCGAACAAAGTTAAAAACCGACCTTGAAAGCTATGCCGATTCCGATGCGGACGCCCGAGTTCGAAATGACGCGATCGCAAAATTGATCCAGGAAAATGCGTTCGAGGTCCCAGCCACGTTAATCGAAAATCAGGCCCGTAATTTGTTGAATAATTTTGCACAGGATCTCCAGCAAAGGGGCGTTGATATCACAAAAGTGGAGAATGATTTCGTCAACATGGCTTTTGAACAGATGAAATCGCAGGCCGAAAGGGACGTTCGTGGTGCAATGTTGCTGGACAAGATCGGCGAAGCTGAGAAAGTCGATGTTTCCGACTCGGAGGTTGAAGAGGAGCTCGCTAAGATGGCGGCACATTACCGCACAACGGCGGATGAGATCCGAAGTTCACTTGAAAAACAGGGCGGAACGGGGACGATCCATAACAATTTGCGGACCCGAAAGTCAATTGAAGCAATGATTGCCAAGGCTAAGGTTGTCGATGGCGAATGGATCGACGAGGCGGCAAGTGCCGTTGCGGAAGCTTCTGAGGAAAAACCGAAAAAGACGGCGAAGGCAAAGTCTGCGGAACCGAAAGAAGCAAAAAAGAAAACCGCCAAGTCGGAGGCTTAGCTAACCGTCACCGTTTAGAGGCGGGCTTGCCCGCCCGACGGCAAGCCGTCGTCTAAACAGACGGCAAACCAGCGAAAATATTGATCCTATTTTGAAAATTGAATTGGAACTCGGGACCGCTTGCATTTTCAAACGAAAAGTGTAAAATCGGAATCCGACTTGGCAATAGCCTTAGAATCAAAGACTTATCGCCGCCCAATTCATCCATTACTTAAACTAGCGTTTATCGAGAGAGAAATAATATGGCTTTAGTACCAATGGTCGTCGAACAAACCTCGCGAGGAGAACGGGCGTTCGATATTTATTCGCGGCTTTTGAAGGACAGCATCATCTTTATCGGTACGCCGATCGATGATCAGATCGCAAATCTGCTTGTCGCCCAGCTTTTGTTTCTCGAAGCCGAAGACCCCGAGCGCGATATTAATCTTTACATTAATAGCCCCGGCGGTTCGATAACGGCCGGCATGGCCATCTATGACACGATGCAGTTCATCAAAAACGATGTTACTACGATCTGCGTCGGTCAATGCGCGTCGATGGGAGCCTTGCTGCTCGCGGCGGGCACCAAAGGCAAGCGTTTCGCTCTCCCGCACGCTCGTGTGTTGATCCATCAGCCTTCGGGCGGTGCGACAGGGCAGGCTACGGACGTTAGGATCATGGCCGAAGAGATCCTGCGTATGCGTGAAATGACATCTCGGATCCTAGCGAACCACAGCGGCCAAAGCTTTGAAAAAGTTGAAAAAGATGTCGAGCGAGACCTAATCCTTTCGCCCGTCCAGGCCAAGGAATACGGGCTGATCGACGAAGTTATCGAGCACCGGGAAAAATAGTCATGAGTCTTGAGTCTGGAGTCGTGAGCAGGAATCTGCCAGGTCCGACTCCAGACTCCAGACTCCAGACTCAAGACTCATGACTCTCGACTCAAACATATGGCACAATTCCGACGACCAGAAGAATTACTTTGCTGTTCATTTTGCGGAAAATCGCAGAACGATGTGCGTAAGCTCATTGCGGGGCCAGGTGTGTATGTCTGTAATGAGTGCATTGATATCTGTAACGAGATCATCAATGACGACGAGCAAACCGAGTCGACGGCGTCGCGGACGACTATTCCTAAACCGCAGGAAATAAAGAGTTTTCTTGACGAGTATGTGATAGGGCAGGACGAACCAAAGAAGCGTCTGTCGGTGGCGGTATATCAGCATTACAAGCGGTTGGAGATGGCAAAGCGGCGTTCGGATATTGAGCTTCAGAAGTCTAACATTCTGCTGATCGGGCCGACGGGGACGGGTAAGACATTGCTCGCTCAAACTCTGGCAAGAGTTCTCAGCGTACCGTTCTGTATCGTCGATGCGACCAGCCTGACGGAGGCGGGATACGTTGGTGAAGACGTTGAAAACATTCTGCTTCGGCTGCTCCAATCGGCCGGGAACGATGTAGAAAAGGCCCAGCACGGGATCATTTATATCGATGAGATCGACAAGATCTGCCGCAAGGACGACAACCCGTCCATAACCCGCGACGTATCGGGCGAAGGCGTTCAGCAGGCCTTGTTAAAAATACTTGAAGGGACAGTCGCGAATATCCCCACGGGCGGTGGACGCAAGCATCCGCAGCAGGACTTTATTCAGCTTGATACCACCAATATTTTGTTCATTTGCGGCGGTGCCTTTATTGGGCTTGAGAAGGTCATCGACAAGCGTTTTCGCAATAAATCATTGGGTTTCCAGGCTGACATCAAATCGAGCAGCCAGCGGCAGAACGAGACTTTCGGCAAGCTGGCGCCTGAGGATTTGATCCATTATGGATTAATACCCGAATTCGTCGGCCGCCTGCCCGTCGTCGGTATGCTCACCGAACTCGATACAGCCGCTCTCGTCCAAATCCTGACGGAGCCGAAAAACGCCCTTGTCCGCCAGTATCAACGTAAATTTGAGTTCGATAATATCAGCCTCAAATTCACCGAGGAATCCTTGCATGCCATCGCCCACGAGGCCCACAAACGCAAGGTCGGAGCCCGCGGGCTGATGATGATAATGGAAGAGATCCTGCTCGAATCGATGTACTATCTACCCTCCGAAAAGAAGGTTCAGGACATTCTGGTAACCAAGGAAATGATCGAGAAAAAGACCCCCGTTTTTGACATCATCGCCCCCCGGATCGAAGAAGCCGCTTGATAGCGAATAACTAAAAGTGAAAAGCGAATAGTTAAGAGTGGATCGCGTTTAGCTCCCCTCCTGTCTTAGGAGGGGTGGCAGCGTTTCGCTGACGGGGTGGTCAGCCGGAGATGCGTTTTTTGATTTCTGGTGACGTAATTTTCGCTTCTGGAGCGCGTTTTTCGGCATTTGGAGACGGGTTTTTTCACTTCTGGAGACGGGAAAAATCGTCCGTTTTCTTGCCAAGATCAAGTGTGCTTACCATCCAGCTCCACAACTATAGAAGTCGTTGACGCCGCAGTATCAAAAAAAGCGAAAGAGGTGGAAGTTGCCGGCGAAGCTGTCGAAGCGGCGGCGGTTCAACGCCGCGGCAGATGCGATGGAAGCGGCGGGTGAAAGTGGAAGTCAGTGCGGCGATTGAAGCAGCCGGATCTTTTGGCTGATCGTGTTTGGAGTGAACCAGTAGGAAATTCCGTACAGTCCAAGCTGCATTTGAACGATGAAAAAGAAATGTAATGAAATTTGCTTTGTGAAGCAACTTCAATCGACCGCTAACATGCGGACGAACTGGGCTAATTTTTCCGCTTCAGCTGACGTCAAATCTTCTGGTAGATTTATCAGCGTAACTACACGTCCGGGGCCGACAGGAAACGAGGACTGATAAGCGCCGGCTCGATTTGAGGGTAGGTGTATATTCGACTCCCTAGTATCAGACTCATACGCATCAGTTTGAGATTCCTTTCTCGATTTACGCGGTGCTCGCGTCTTGACCGAAAAATCGGCGGGATTGTTTTTCCATTGCAGGTAAAGATCCAAAGCTTTGCGAACACGACGGCCATATTCTTTTAACGAGTTTGGGCTGAAGTCTCTAGCGCGTTTATTGTTGAAACGTCTTATGATTGCGTCCACGTCAAGAGTCTCTAAGTTCTTTTGCTCGTCTTCCTCCAACACACCAAATACGTTTCTCGTGGCAACCGCCAGTGCCTGGGCCGAGGCGGCAGGCATTAGTCCCTTATCCCCAGCATGGTTCAAGAAGTCAAGGAGATCTTCTAATGTGTATTTGATTGTCATATAGTTGTCTATGCGTTATATTTTTTGTCAGTGGCAAATATAACGCATTGATTGTGATATGGCAAATACTAAATATCCAAGGGCGCTAGAAGCCCGAATCTACAACGACTTAGCTATTTATCCGGTTGTTGCTGTAATGGGTGCTCGCCAAGTTGGAAAAAGCACATTGTGCAGAAAAATGGCATCGGAATATGGTTTTTCCCCATGCACATTGGACGATTCGGATCTTCTGCGAAAAGCGACTGAGAGCCCAGAAGCCCTCCTAGACGATCTCGGGCCGAACGCGTTCATAGACGAAGCGCAGCGCGCTCCCGGATTGTTCTTGGCAATCAAAGCCGTGGTGGATCGGGAGCAAAGACCCGGAGCTTATTTGCTTAGCGGATCGAATCAACCCAGGATTTCGGGTCAAATCGGTGATTCGCTACTGGGCCGAGCAGCTTATAGAACGCTTCGGCCACTAACGTTAAGCGAACTGAGATTCAACGAATTTCATTCGGGCTGGAGCTTTCTCTTCGGAAGAGATGATAGGAAAATAGTTGCAGAACTGCAGGCACGGGCCGACAGCAGCGGTGCTCTCGATTGGCGCGATGTCGTTCGGACTGGTGGGTTTCCTCGGGCGCTTGCCGCCCCCGATGAATATCGCAATCGGATTCTTAACGACTATGTAGAGGTTTTTACAAATCGAGATATACGGGAAGTGCTCGGCGTAGAGTCTCCGGAACGGTTTGAGCGCTTCTTCCGACTTATATGTGCCTGGACCGGCCAGGAACTAAATGCCTCAGCGATTTCGCGAGATCTTGGTACTCCTGTAAATACCGTGCGAAGGTGGATTGAGGCATTGGAGCGTAGTTTTATGGTCGAAGTCATCCAGCCATTCTCGCGAAACGCGAGTCAGCGAGTTATTAAGGCTCCAAAGGTTTTTGTAGTTGATTCCGCACTCGCGATTGCCGGAGCTCAGGTCACGGAACCTACAGGCTTTCACCTTGAAACGCTTGTTTGTATCGACCTACTTCAGTGGCGAGATGAAAATCCGAATCGCGCGGTTTATCATTGGCGTCTAGCCGGCGGACAAGAGGTTGATTTCATTCTTCAAGAAAATCAACAGCTATTGCCGCTCGAGATTAAAGCGACTACCAATATACGCTCGCAAGATGCAAGACACCTTCGAACATTCCGTGAGAAGCATCCAAACACACCGCGTGGAGTTCTTCTTTCTTGCGATTCCCGAATTAGGCAGCTCGACGCAGGCATTATCTCTGCTCCGTGGTGGGCAGTGATATAATTGTGTAATGGCAGGCGTCCGCGAAACGCATCTACCACCCCGTCTGCTGAAGCGGCTGCCACCCCTCCTCAGACAGGAGGGGAGCTAAGACGCCACCCATCTGCGAAGAGCTTCCACCACCCCGTCAGCGAAACGCTGCCACCCCTCCTCAGACAGGAGGGGAGCTTTATGAAAATTCTAAAATGTTGCGGCCAATCGGCGTATAGGTAATCAGTCGTGTTAAACGGGCGGGTTTTTGTTGCAATTGGGCGTTGATTTTGCGTTAATGGAATTAACCCTAAATACTCGACTAAAAACACAATTTGATAAAGTCGAAGTTCCCCCATACATATGCAAGAATTTACTGATCAGATGCCTTCGGATATTAAGCGTTACCCGATGGTTCCCATTCGTGACGTTGTGATTTTTCCTTATACGAAAGTTGCCTTTAAGATCGGCCGGCCAAGCTCTGTGAGGGCTTTGGAAGAGGCGATGACGGGCGACCGGGACATATTTTTGGCTACGCAGCATGATGCGACCATCGACGAGCCGGAAGCGGGACAGATCTATACTGTCGGTACACTCGGACGTATTTTGCAGGCCCAGCGGCAGGAGAACGGGCAGATCAAGGTTGTTGTCGAGGGACGCGACCGCGGCGAATCCGTCAGGGTCGAGCAGGACGGGGACGGGATGTTTTACGCACATGTGCGGAAGATCGTATCGACCGAGGAATCGGGATTCCGTACGGACGGGCTGCTCCAGAAGATACATACGCTGGTCGAGCAATTTTTACGCGTTTCGCCGGATGCATACACCGATGCTCTGCACGCAAGCTTGCGTGGAATTTCGGCGGCACAGATATCGGACGCGATGAGCTCGCATCTGCGGATCAGCGTCGAAGAAAAACAACAGCTATTGGAAACGGTTTCGGTCCAGGAACGGCTGCAGAAATTGGCGGATGTGCTGGAAGGTGAGATCGAGAAACGGCAGCTTGATCGGTCGATACACTCACGCACCAAAAAGCAGATGGACAAGCATCAGCGTGAGTACTATCTGAACGAGCAGATCAAGGCCATCCACAAAGAATTGGGCCGTAAGGACGACAAGGCCGAGCTGGACGATCTGAAGAAGAAGATCGAGGAAGCCGGCATGAGCGACGAGGCCAAGGATAAGGCCATGCAGGAGTTTTCGCGGCTTGAGGCGATGCCGCCGATGTCCGCCGAAAGCACTGTTTCGCGTACTTATCTCGACTGGCTGATTAATGTGCCCTGGAAGGACAGGTCCGAAGAGATCGAAGACCTGATCGAGGCGGAGAAAACGCTAAATGCAGATCACCATGGCCTTGATAAGATCAAGGAACGCATCCTGGAATTTCTCGCGGTGCGGCAGTTGGTCAAGAATCCGAAGGGAACTATTTTGTGCTTTGTGGGCGCTCCGGGCGTGGGTAAGACTTCGCTCGGGCAGTCGATCGCACGGGCTACCGGACGCAAGTTTATGCGGCTGGCTCTCGGCGGCGTGCATGACGAAGCCGAGATCCGCGGGCATCGCCGAACATATATAGGTGCTTTGCCGGGGCAGATCGTGCAGTTGATGAAGCGTGCGGGGACTATTAATCCAGTGATTCTGTTGGACGAAGTCGATAAACTGGGCCGGGATTTCAGGGGCGATCCTAGCTCCGCTCTGCTGGAAGTGCTGGATCCGGAGCAGAATAATTCATTTCGCGACCATTATCTTGACGTCGATTACGACCTGTCGAACGTGTTTTTTATTGCGACGGCGAACGTGCTGCACACGATCCCGGCACCGCTACAGGACAGGTTGGAAATATTGCAGCTTTCCGGCTACACCGAACGCGAAAAGGCCGAGATCGCGAAACAGCATTTGATCGAGAAATCGGCCGAGAACAACGGTATCGACGCGGAGAAGGTGAAGTTTACCGACGACGGAATTCTCGAAATTATTAGACATTATACGCGTGAAGCCGGTGTGAGAAACCTGGAACGCGAGATCGGTTCATGTCTGCGGAAGATTGCGAGGAAATATGTCGTTTCGCAGGCGAAGGATGAATTCCGGGTCGTTGTAGATGCTGAGAAGGTACGTGAGCTTTTAGGCACTATCCGTTTCAGAAAACAGGACATAGCACGTAAGAGCGAGATCGGACTTGTCAATGGGTTGGCGTGGACGGAGGTTGGCGGCGACGTGCTTCAGATCGAGGCAACGCTGGTTGAAGGAAAAGGTGAGGTCACGTTGACCGGAAAGCTTGGCGAGGTGATGCAGGAATCAGCGCGGGCGGCTTTGACGTGTGTCAGGTCACGAGCGGCTGAGCTTGGGATCGACCCGAAGGATTTCCGCGAAAAGGATCTACACATTCACGTGCCCGAAGGCGCTATACCGAAGGACGGACCCAGTGCGGGCATTACGATCGCAACGGCTATGGTATCTGCATTGACCAAGACAGCCGCAAGGCACGATGTGGCCATGACGGGCGAGATCACGCTGCGAGGCAAGGTTTTGCCGATCGGCGGGATTAAGGAGAAGATGCTCGCGGCCCACAGATTCGGACTGCGGACGCTTATCTTGTCCAAGGAAAACGAAAAAGACCTTACAGATATCCCTGAAGAGGTTCGCGAAGATCTGACCATTCACCTCGTCGACACGATTGATGAAGTGCTGAAATTTGCTCTGGAGAACGTGAAGAACGAACCGGTGATCGAGACACCGCAGTTGTGGAATGCGGACGGCCATGCGCCGGACATTTCGAGGGTCGTTGAGTAGCATTATTTAGTTCGTAGAATCAAGAATTCCACAGATGGCAGAATCGGGTTAGGCCTGTTCTGCCTTCTGTTATTTTTTCGACGGCATGAAAGTAACGTCTGCAGAATTTGTAAAAAGCGCATTCGACCGGACGCACTGGATCAACGACCAGAGGCCCGAGATTGCGTTTTTAGGGCGTTCGAACGTGGGGAAGTCTTCGCTGCTCAATTCGCTGCTGAACCGCAAGGGTCTGGCTAGGACATCGAATACGCCGGGGCGGACGCAGAGTCTTAATTATTTTCTAATCAACGACGTGTTCTATTTTGTCGATCTGCCGGGTTATGGTTACGCGAAGGTCTCGAAGGCGATGCGTGCCGACTGGGGCTTTATGGCCCGCGAATACCTGACTGACAGGCCCGAACTGGTACTTTTTATTCAGCTTGTCGATTCTCGGCATCTACCGACAGAGCTTGATAAACAGCTAAACGATTGGCTTATAGTTAATGAAAAAAAGCATATTGTCGTGGCGACCAAAGCGGACAAGTCCTCGAGCAATCAATTGCAGAAGCAAATTGCTCAAATAAAAAAAACTCTTCCGGAAAGCAAAATCCTTACATATTCAGCGTCAACCGGTAAAGGGCGCGAGGAAGTGTGGTCTGAGATCGATTCAGCCCTGAAAAAAAACTGAAATACCATTTGCTTTACAGGTTTACTTGTAGTAATACTTTATCAATCCCGATTTAATTGAGAAAGCTTTGAGCTGTTTCAACTGTTTTACTACATTTTAATCCATACGATTTTCTCCACCTTTATATTTCAAACCAGCTTGTAAGGCTTAGCGCTATAAATTTGAAACTGTAAAGGTTGGACCGTCACAACCTGAACCCGGTATAAACCGAACAACATGGCAACTAAAACTACACCTACCCGCAAACCGCGAGCCGACAAGGCTGAAGAAAATTCCACCCAGATGGAGACGATCGAGCGTATTACGGACGAGACCGAGAGTCCGGTCGAGACTGAGCGTCCGGCCGAGACGGAAGAAGGGAATAATTCGAAATCGTCTAATGCGTCGCCAAAGAGTGATCTGCTCAATCTGGCTGACTTGAAGGAAATGTCGATAAGCGAGCTGACCCATATCGCCAAAGAGATGGGGATTGAGGGAGCGTCGGGATTACGCAAGCAGGAACTGATCTTTAAGCTGCTCGCCGCACAGACGGAAAAGAGCGGGCTTATCTTTTCGGAAGGCGTGCTGGAAACTCTGCCTGACGGGTTCGGATTTCTCCGCGCACCGGAGTACAACTACCTGCCAGGCCCGGACGATATTTACGTCAGCCCTTCGCAGATCCGAAAATTCGACCTGCGCACCGGCGACACTGTTTCCGGCCAGATCCGTCCGCCGAAAGAAGGCGAGCGTTACTTTGCGCTGATCAAGGTCGAGGCGATCAATTTTGAGGCACCTGAGCAGTCACGCGAAAAGGTATTTTTTGATAACCTGACGCCACTTTATCCGGACGAAATGCTGTCGATGGAGATCGGCCCGGACAATATAGCGGCCCGCGTAATGGACCTCGTAACGCCGATCGGCAAAGGCCAGCGTGCCTTGATCGTTGCACCGCCGCGAACCGGTAAAACCGTCCTACTTCAGACGATCGCGAATTCGATAACGGAGAATCATCCCGAAGTTACGCTTATCGTTCTGCTCATTGACGAACGTCCTGAAGAAGTTACAGACATGCAGCGTTCGGTGAAGGGCGAGGTTATCAGCTCGACGTTTGACGAACCGCCGACGCGCCACGTTCAGGTGGCCGACATGGTCATCGAAAAGGCCAAACGTCTTGTCGAACACAAACGCGATGTTGTGATCCTGCTCGATTCGATCACACGTCTTGCTCGTGCACACAATGCGGTTGTTCCGCCCTCAGGCAAGATACTGTCGGGCGGTATCGATTCGAATGCTCTACAGAGGCCGAAACGATTTTTCGGTGCCGCGAGAAATATAGAAGAAGGCGGCAGTTTGACTATTATCGCAACCGCCTTGATCGATACCGGATCGCGAATGGACGACGTTATCTTTGAGGAGTTCAAGGGAACCGGTAACTCGGAAATTCACCTTGACCGCAGACTGTCGGATAAGCGCCTGTTCCCGGCAATCGACCTCCAGCGTTCAGGCACGCGAAAGGAAGAGCTACTTATCAGCAAAGAGGACCTCAGCCGCATTTGGGTAATGCGCCGGGTGCTTAATCCGCTGTCGCCCGTTGAGCAGATGGAAGTCGTGCTAGAAAGGCTTTCCAAGACGAAGACCAACGCGGAGTTCTTAGCGTCGATGCAGACATAGCAATAGTCGATCGAAAATTACGAAGCCGCTTCGCTTTCTATGCGAGGCGGCTTTTTTACGGCAAAATTTTGCCACTTCCGTGTTAGCGGCATGTCCGTTTCGGTTCAAAATTTTGAATTAAATTCAATAGTCCGATTATCGCCGATCTCGCCAGATTGTATTTCTCTGCTTTAAAGCTAATCGATTCAGTGTTATGGTTCCCCCAATTCATTGCGGCACGATTATTGCGATTTACAATTAGGTTCATTCATATCTCGAAAGTATTACCAGTAGATTTCTCTGATTCATTCCTTAGGTTTTACCGTCTTTATTCAATTTGAATACTGAAAGGGTAGTCAAATCTGTTTTCTTGGAGGAGCAAAATGAGAGAGTTGATCCCTCGCTTGTTGGCGGCAAGCGTCATGGTAGTTGTTTTTCAATTGGCTGCACTTGCGCAGATAACGGGCTCGATCGCGGGCACGGTGGTCGATGCTAACGGGGCGGCAGTTCCCAATGCTTCAGTTGGGGTTACCGGCGAAAGCGGCCAGGAATTTACGGTCGTGACCAATGACAGCGGCGGTTTTCGGGTTCCGGCCCTCGGGTCGGGAAACTACACGGTGATCGTGTCCGCGTCCGGTTTCAAACGCTCATTGGTGGAGCGGGTGAAAGTCGATGTCGGAACGCCGACTACGGTTAACGTCTCGGTCCAGACCGGCGACATTAGCGAAAGCGTTACCGTCACCGGAGCCGGCGGCGAGGTGCTGCAGACGCAGACGGCGACAATCGGTACGACGATTACCGGCAGACAGATCCTCGAAACGCCGGTTGCATCCCGCGACGCTCTGGATCTAATCGGCTTGCTCCCGGGAACCGCGACGGTCGGGGCTCCGCGACGCTCTTCCATCAACGGCCTTCCAAAAGGTTCGCTCAGTATCACGATTGACGGGGTAGATGTACAAGATAATTTGCTTCGATCATCTGACGGATATTTTACCTATGTTCGTCCGCGTCTTGATGCGATCGAGGAAGTTAACGTTTCGAGTTCAAACCCAGGGGCCGAGGGCGGCGGCGATGGTGCGGTGCAAATCAAATTTGTAACCAAGCGTGGAACTAACGATTACAAAGGAAGCGCTTTCTTTCAACACCGGGATGAAGGTCTGAACGCGAATTACTGGTATCAGAATCGTGACGGAGCGCGTGATGATAACGGCAAAGCCTATCGCCAAAAGATCAGGCTGAACCAATTTGGCGGAAGTTTTTCAGGCCCTATCCCATTTTTGCGGTTTGGTGACGGCGGCGGTTCGTGGTTCGATTCAGGTAGGGACAAGCGTTACTTTTTCGTCAACTACGAAGAATTTCGCCTTCCTGCCGCTCAGGCCAGAACACGCGTGATATTTACTCCGCAAGCTCAATCCGGTATTTACAGCTACATCTCCGGCGGACTAACTCGAACGGCAAACTTATACGATATTGCGTTAAATGCTCGTGACTCAGGCGGAACTCCGAGACCTCAGACCTCAACACCTGACCCGACCATCAGCTCGATTCTTTCCCAGATTCGGACTGCGGTTGGCACTGAGGGCACAATTACACCGATATCGAATTCACCGAATTTCCTAAACTACAACTTTTCTCCATCGGGTGATTCGACGAGAAAGTTTCTGGCGGTGCGTCTCGATTTTAACCTGACGAAGAATCACAGCCTCGAATTTGTAACGAATCAGCAGGAATTCGTTCCCTCTAAAGACTTTCTCAATTCGCAGGATGAGCGCTTTCCCGGTTTCCCTTCGTACACGCAGGGTTCGATCCGCGATTCGTATGCGTTCGCGTTACGCTCAACCCTGAGCCAAAAAATTGTCAACGAAGCCCGTTACACGATTTCGACCGGTCTTTCGACATTTAGTGACGGTATTTCATCCGAGGATTTCGCATATTCGCGGGGTTATCAGTTAGCTATCGATGCGGCGGGAATCACCTCGCCCTATTCGCGCAACTCTTACAGTGATCGAAACACACCGACATACGACTTTACCGATAACGTGACATTGTTAGCTGGAAACCACACTATCGGATTCGGCGGACAATGGAAGCTTATCCGTCGCGAAGGAGCGGCAATTGGACGTATCGTTCCAACGATCAGTTTTGGACTCGAATCGGCGGACACGGTAGGTTTCAATATGTTTAATTCGACGACGCTGCCGGGGGCGACGGCTGCCCAGATAACGTCAGCCCGGGCGATTTACGCAACCCTAGTCGGTCGCGTAACCGGTTATACGTCAACAGCTTATCTAACTGACGACGGGACCTATCAGGAAAATTCCAGTCAGAGCAGACTGGCGAAACAGAACACCTATGGCTTGTATGTTCAGGACAGCTGGAAGATCAAGCCTAACTTCACGGTGAATTATGGAGTTCGATGGCAGCCCCAATCCGCGTTTGTTGCATTGAGTGACGGGCTTTATACCCGTTTGGAAAATCATGATCAGATATACGGCGTTTCCGGAGCCGGAAATATTTTCAAGCCGGGAACTTTGACCGGAACGGCTCCCCGCGTGGTTCCGCTTCTGATCGGTGAGAAGGCATACCCGGACGATCTTAACAATTTTGCCCCGTCCGTAGGTGCTGTTTGGAGCCCGGATTTCGGCGACAGCAGTTTCATAGGCAAACTGATCGGATCAAAGGGTAAAAGCGTCATCCGCGGCGGCTACTCAGCGTCATTCGTTCGCGAAGGCTTCGATCTATTGGAAAGTATTTACGGTGCCAATCCGGGCGGGACTCTTTCGCTGACGCGCAGTTCGGCAAATGGCAACCTGACTCTGGGAACGAATTTGCGTGATGCAAATAATTCGAATCTGACGCCCGCAACTTTCAGCAACGGAAGTCCGATAATCGGCTCGACTACAAGTTTTCCGGTCGCGTTGACCACGGCGAACTCAACGAACTCGTTCGATCCGAACTTGAAGACCGGAACCGTCCATTCGTTCAGTTTCGGGTATCAGCGAGAACTTGACAGAAATACGGTGGTTGAATTCCGTTACGTCGGCAATCGCGGTGTCGACTTGCAGCGGCAATATAACATCAATGAGTTCAACACGATCGAAAACGGGTTTGCGGCCGAATTTGCCCTGGCTCAAGCGAATGTACTTGCAAACGAGGCAGCTTTTGCGGCCGGCAACTTAGCCAGACGTTATTGCCCGGGGGTTGTTATTGCCGCCACTCAGGCCTGCATGTCCAGCACCGCCCCAACCGCGACGGTGGTTGCCCGTGTTCCCACTTTTGCGTTCTATGGTGCGGGAACCGGTACATCTGCCCTGCCTATCATGCTTTCGTACTTCAATACGGCGGCAAACTATGTACCAGGTGAGGCGATTCGTTACGGCGGACCTTCGGGAGCGTTAGGCGCTAATTTTTCGAATACGACGCTGGTCGCGGCACTATCGCCGAACGCTCCGAACGTCTTTGCATTCAACGGTACAAGCTTCGAAAACAGCGCGGCACGGCGCCTTAACGCTGCCGCGAACGGAAGGCCGAGCAACTTCTTTTACGTCAATCCGACAACCGGTGTTAACGGATCCTTTACCGTCGATAACAGCAACCAGACCTGGTACGACTCCGGTGTGATCGAATTGCGTCGAAGATTGTCCGACGGCCTTCGAGTTCAGGCAAACTACGTCTTTTCAAAGGCTCAGTCCAATGCCTACGCGTCGAGCAGCGTCGTCTTTGCTGGGTTCACGCAGCGTCCGGGCGGTCTTGAGCTGGCAAAGAACGTTCAGGCGTTCGATATTCGTCATCAGTTCAAGCTGGATGCTACTTACGATCTTCCATTTGGAAGAGGGCGCAGCTTCCTTTCCGATTCGAACTGGTTCGTAAATGGACTCCTGGGTGGTTGGACAGTCCTCCCGACCGTCCGCTGGCAGAGTGGTTCACCGTTCGCCTTCGGTAATGTTCAACTGGTAGGAATGACGAAAAAGGAACTTCAGAAGGCCATCGGCGTTTACAAGAACTCGGTAATCGACGGGGTGCAGGTCGTCACCTATCTGCCGGCGGACATTATCGTCAATACGCAGAAGGCGTTCGACGTCAACATTTCCAACACGAATTCCAACGGTGGTTACGGAACTACCTTTGGAGCCGGCGGCCCGCAGGGCAAATTCCTTGCACCCGCCGGATATGGTAACTGTATCCAAAAGACCGCCGGTGATTGTGGTTTTAACAATCTGATCATGTATGGGCCGGGATTCTTCAAATTTGACGGGACCATTGCGAAGCGGTTCAAATGGGGCGAACGTCGAAGTGTCGAATTCCGCATGACCGCTCTTGATGTCCTGAATGCTCCTAACTTCCGTGTCGGAGGGTTTGGAGCAGACGTTGTCACCGTTGCGGTTGGAGGGTCGACCTTTGGCCAACTGGGCAGCGGCTCGGCTTACCAGGACGTTTCGACCACCAATGACCTTGGCGGCCGTCAGATCGATCTTATGTTGAGGATCAACTTCTGATCGTCCGGATAACTGAACAGATAGGCGTTGGGATGCTTGCTGCTTTCCAACGCCTTTTTAATTTCTAGTTTATTATGAATTGCAGTTGAAGTTTGACGCGGGCTGCGATTCACGATTTACTAAATACGATTTACTTCCCTCTATGCGTGTAGCCGTCATATCTGCTGAAGCCGTGCCCTATTCAAAGACCGGCGGGTTGGGCGATGTCGCCGGGGCCTTGCCGAAGGCGCTGAAGCAGGTCGGCATCGATTCGGTGCTGATAACGCCCTGCTACTGGCAGACAAAAGGCGAATATCTTTGGAACACGGCCGTTGACGATCTAATGGTGGATTGGCGGGGCGGCGTTTACCATGCGAAAGCGTTCTACAGCGAGGCCAACGGCTCGCCGACCTTCCTGATTGACGCTCCTTCGTTATTCCACCGAGATTCTATTTACGGCTACCGCGAAGACTACGAGCGGTTCGCGTTCTTCAACCATGCGGCGTTAGTTCTGCTCCAGCGAATCGGACCGGCGCCCGATATCGTCCATTTGAACGACTGGCACTGCGGATTTGCCGCGGCTGAGCTGGCTTCCAGGCGGCGATGGGATGAATATTGGCGCAATACGCGTACGGTGTTTTCGATCCACAATATGGCTTACCAGGGCGTTTTTGGCGAAGAAGAGTTGTGGAAGCTCGGCTTTAGCGGTGATCTCGAACGAAACGCATTCCTATCGAACGGAGCGGCCTCGGCAATGAAGGCAGGGCTGTCGATGTCCGACACGTTGTCAACGGTTTCGAAGCGATACGCCCGGGAGATTCAAACTTCAGAGAATGGCTATGGCCTGGAATGGTTGACGCGGCAGCGGGCGGATCGGTTGATCGGAATTACGAACGGAGTAGACTACGAAGTCTGGAATCCAGAGACCGACGTCGAGATTCCGTCTCATTTCAACATCAACGACCTGGCCGGAAAAGTTGAATGCAAACGCGATCTGTTGAATGAGTTCTCGCTGCCCGTTCGAATGGACCGGCCGATCTTTGCCAACATAACGCGCCTGACCGCACAAAAGGGGATTGACCTGATGATGCAGGTCGCAGGCGACATATTGGCAACCGGGTCTTACATCATCTCGCTCGGTTCCGGCGAAAAGCGTTACGAAGATTTTTGGCAAAGCCTCCGGGATTATGCGCCGCAGCAGGTAGGCATTTTTCGCGGTTATAACGAGAACCTTGCACATCGGATCGAAGCTGGGGCCGACATGTTTCTTATGCCTTCGAAATTCGAGCCGTGCGGCCTGAATCAAATGTACAGCCTTCGATATGGAACAGTTCCGATCGTTCGTGCCGTCGGCGGGCTTGATGATACCGTGCAGAATTTCGACACCGTAAACGGAACTGGCAATGGGTTCAAATTCGGACCATATAGAGCTGACAAGTTCCGGGAAAGAATATACGAAGCGCTATTTGCATATGGCGACCCGGAAACGTGGCGGAGAATCCAGCGAAACGGGATGGCAGAGGACAACTCCTGGGAAAATGCGGCGAGGAAATATGTTGAGCTATATAACTGGACGAGGAATAGTTGAGAATTGAGAATTGAGAATGGTCGACTCACAAAAACGGGGGAATGTTCTGAAGGATAAGTCTTATCAGTTTGCTTTGCGAATCGTCAAGGTATACAAATTTCTGGCCTTTGAGACGAAGGAATATGTACTTTCAAAGCAGCTGCTTCGTTGCGGCACATCGATCGGTGCGAACGTCGCCGAGGCCAATCAGGCACAATCGAGGCCAGACTTTATCAGTAAGTTAGCGATTGCGCTTAAGGAAACCGTGGAAACAGAATATTGGCTGAATTTGCTCCAGGACAGCGACTATCTAACAAAGGCGCAAGCCGAATCTCTTCTGACGGACTGTATTGAATTAAAAGCAATCCTCACCGCTTCGATAAAGACTACGAAAGGGTTTTGATTCAGAGCGGAGGATTTCTTATATTTTCAATTCTCCATTTTCAATTCTCAATTTAAAGAAAATCTATGATCATAGTAATAATCGGCGCCCAGTGGGGCGATGAAGGTAAAGGAAAAGTTGTCGATCTTCTTGCGGATCGATTCGACATTGTCGCGCGTTATCAAGGCGGGCATAATGCGGGACACAGCGTTTATGTGGGCGACAAGGCTTTTGTCTTGCGATTGCTGCCGTCCGGGATAATTCATCCTGACAAGACGTGTGTGCTCGGCAACGGCATGGTCATCGATCCGAAGGCATTTTTCGAAGAGGTCGATCAGATAAAGGAAAAGGGAGTTAATGTATCACCTGAGCGTTTGAAGGTTTCGAGCCGCGCTCATTTGATCATGCCGTATCACCGGGCACTCGATCATACATCCGAGGAGAGGCTCGGCAATGAGAAGATCGGGACGACGCTTCGCGGTATCGGGCCGGCTTATGAAGACAAGGCCGGTCGGCGGGGAATTCGGGTATCTGATGCGATGTCGCCGGAAATATTGAAATTGCGGATCGAGCGCAACCTCGAGGAAGCAAACCGGATCATCGTGCTTTTCGGCCAGCAGCCGCTGCGAGCTGATGAGATACTTGAGGAGATTTCACCGCTTGTCGAACGTCTCCGTCCATATGTTTGCGAAACGTCGCATTTTCTCGCCGAAGCCCGTAAGCAAAAGCAGAAGATCCTTCTTGAAGGTGCTCAGGCAACGCTTCTCGATGTTGATCATGGAACCTACCCATATGTAACTTCATCGAACCCGACGGCCGGCGGAGCTTCGGTCGGTGCCGGTATTCCGCCGCACCACATAACCGGCGTTCTCGGCATCGTCCGTACATACGCGACGCGTGTCGGCGAAGGGCCGTTTCCCACCGAGATGCTCGATGCCGAAGAAGACATGGCGAATCTTATCCGGAAACGCGGAAATGAGTACGGCTCTGTCACCAAACGGCCGCGGCGGTGTGGCTGGTTCGACGCTGTCGCAACTCGATATGCTGCTGAGTTGAACGGTTTTGATTCGATCGCCCTAACGAAACTCGATGTCCTGGATGCCCTGGACGAGATTAGAGTGTGTGTCGGTTATGAGATAAACGGCAACAGGATCGACACATTTCCGGCGGTTTCCAGTGATTTGCGTGAGATCAAACCGGTATATGAAACTCTGCCGGGATGGAAAAGCGAAACACTCGGCGTTACAGATTTTGCGGCCTTGCCGGAAAACGCGAGAAAATATGTCGAGTTTCTTTCGAATTCGGTCGGTGTCGAGATAGGCTTGATCTCTACCGGGCCCGAGCGTAATCAGACAGTAATATTAAAGGACTCCGTAATGGAAGGATGGTTCAAGAATTAGCTGGTACGGGCGACCACACGGTTGAAGTTGTCGGATTCGATCAGGTTTTTGCGAAAGACTTCGCGGAGCTCAACTACGAGTGGATAGCGGAAAGCTACATTATTGAAGAACATGACCGGGAAGTGCTGGACCATCCGCTTGAGACGGTAATCCAACCCGGAGGCCAGATCTTTTTTGCTTTGGTCGACGGGAGGCCGGTAGGCACCGTGGCCTTGATCAGGATAGACGATGCGAGCCTGGAGCTTGCGAAGATGGCGGTTTCGCCGAATCACAGGGGGCTTGGCCTTGGTGATAAGTTAATGTCCGCCTGCATTGAACACGCCACCGCAGCGGGTAAAGCTCGAATCGTCCTTGAATCCAACACCAAACAGGTTGCCGCAATCAATCTCTACCGTAAGTTCGGGTTTGTTGAGATACCTCTTGATCCCAATTCAGCCTTCGAACGTGCGAATATCCGAATGGAACTTGCCATATCGCGATCCAGTATGTAGACTTTTGGTTTCGGCTGATACACGTCAGCCGCGTGGTCCGATAGCTCAGTCGGTAGAGCAAGTGGCTTTTAACCACTGGGTCGCAGGTTCGAGTCCTGCTCGGATCACCAAGTTTCGAATCACTCATCGGATGCCTTCCCGGCATCCTTTTTTTTGTGGAATGCATTTGCCTTTGGTGATATTGAACTTTCGTGTTATAAAATTCACATTCTCTTCCGGTGTAATGAGCCGCAAGTTCCTTTTTTTTCGCCGCGTTAATAAAATTTCGCGGTTTGTATGGCAGAATACAGACTGTACTAACTGTTCTGCCATAAGCTACTTCAAAATTGCCAAGCCTGAAAACGAAGTTTGTTTTCAACGTTGACGTTTTAGTTACGAACAATCGTGCCTGATCGTCGTTTGGGAAGTTTACGGCGTTTCGGTCGTAGGTAACCCCCACTACACATAAGGACTCGAAAAAACAATGGAGGATTCGAAGATGGACGAGATCACAAGAAATGTCCCCAAGACATTTGATCGCGTAAGCGTAAAGGTAAGATACCTATTAGTGCTTACGGCCCTGGTAGCAGTGGCTGCCGTGGGATACACGTTCTTGCCTGA
>JANNST010000052.1:0-105155 GCA_031402865.1 Chloracidobacterium sp.
GGCAAGACGCGTATCGACCCGATAGGTCGCCAAAAATCGCGATGCAGGATAAACGAATCTTTCGCTCGCCTTGCGGACCCTGAAGCCAAATCTGCCGACTGCTCCGAACGGGTTGGGATCGGCATAGTTGAATATGAGCCGCAATATCAGAAACGAAAGAAAGACGAGAAACGCGATCCATACGACCAGGCTGACCCACGGATAAACTAATCCAGAAAGCATAAGATTTTTTACCACAGATGCACACGGATACACACTGATACTTCACGAATGGCATTTATCGATCTGTGTTCATCTGTGGCTAACTCCTCTTTGTCCGAAAATCGCCGTGCCTACACGTACAACCGTCGCTCCTTCTTCGATCGCGATTTCAAAATCGTGGCTCATTCCCATCGATAGCCCGCCGTTTGGCAAAATCTTGTCCCGAATCGCCCTGAGCCTAAGGAAATATGGGCGGACTTCTTCGATGTCGTCAAAATACGGCGGCACGATCATCAACCCGTCGAGTTTCAGACATTTACACGTTTTCAGAAACTCAACAAGCTCGGGCAGCTCCTGCTCAGGAATACCGGATTTCATTTCTTCGTTTGCAAGGTCAACCTGTACGAAAACCGATAAACTTGCACGCCCTTCTTCTAAACAAATACGCTCAAGCCGCTCGGCAAGTTCGAGGGAATCGAGCGATTCGATCACGTCAAAAAGCTGCACCGCCTTGCGCGCCTTGTTCGATTGCAGATGCCCGATCAAATGCCATTCGGCGTTTTCGCGGCCAACGACTGGAATCTTTTCCTGGCCTTCCTGCACTTTGTTCTCACCAAACGTCGTCATTCCCGCGCCTATCGCTTCTCTCAAAACGATAGCCGGATGGGTCTTGCTCACCGCGACAAGCTTTACTTCATCACTGACTCGGCCGGCACGCGAGGCGGATTGGTCGATTCTCGCCTTAACAACGGCCAGGTTTTTAGCTAATTCCGATTCCACCAATCAAATATAGCAAAACGGAAGCCCGCTAGCAGTCCATCGTACTTTGGTTTCTTGAATTTCGCCGTTCGAATTAGTATTCTCAATGTTCGCCGTGTGCGGACGTGGCGGAACTGGTAGACGCGCGGGTCTCAGAAGCCCGTGGGAGCAATCCCGTGATGGTTCGATTCCATTCGTCCGCACCAAAATATTTGCAGAAGCCCGCACGTAGTAAGGGCGTTCCGGGTACCCGGCATTGAGTGTACGCCCATACTAAGTGCGGGCTTCTGCATTTGACCAATGCGAGATCAACTAATAACTGCAATCAGAACCCATCAATCCGCGTTCGGAATCGAACTCGCCGAAGACCAAATCGAACGCCTTGCCGATTATTACGAGATTGTTCAGGAGCAAAACGATATCCTTCATCTAGTGGCTCCTATGCCGGCCGAAGAATTCGCCGTGCGGCATGTCCTTGAATCGCTATACATGCTGCACCATCTGTCGGCGGATGCAAAATTTGCCGACATTGGTGCGGGTGCCGGGTTGCCTTCGATACCGTGTTTGCTTGTGCGTCCGACGCTGAAAGCGGTGCTGATCGAATCAAAGGTCAGGAAGTCGAACTATCTGATAAAAGCGGTTGCTGAGCTTGGCATTTCGGATCGGGCGCGTATCGTCAATCAACAATTCGAAGAGGCCGGAACCGAGCAGTTTTCGGTGGTTGCCTGCCGTGCTCTTGATAAATTTACGCAGAAACTTCCCAAGCTTCTCAAATGGTCAAAGCGCCGCAATCTGCTTCTGTTTGGCGGACCGGGCCTGCGCGAGGCTTTGGTTAATCAGAAGGTCAATTTTGAAGAAAAGTTGATGCCGATGTCGGAACAGCGTTACTTGTTTGTCGTAGAACGGTAAGAGGCCGATATATTGGTTCTTAGTTGGATGTTTCGAGCAATTTCACCAGAGTGTCCCGAACTTCAGGACTGACGATTCCGTGATAACCGCCGATCTTTATGACAACGTTTCTGCCCTTCGCGATCGTTTTCAAAGCTCCGCGGTTGACGCGATATTGGATCAACTCCTGTACTGACGCCGGCCTTTCGCGCCAAAACCGCTGACCGTTTTCAAAAACGATCTCTTCGCCATCGGCCACAAATGTGAGCTTATGCTCCCTTGCAAAGTTATGTTCCTTTGACGTTGCAAGCACGCCAAGCACAAATGCCGTATTCGGGACCCTGGAACGCATCTCGCCCTGAAAATAAACAACGCGGAGCTCGACCTCCAGCCGTTTTTCGCCGCTTGCAATGGTTTGTGCGAGGCTTGGGGTCGAGATATTTCTTATCTTTTTCTCGGGGTCATAGCCATAAAACATTGTACCGACGGAGTTTTTCCGAACAAGAGCTTCACCGCCTACATCGATCCACATGTCGGGATCGCTTTTTGTGTAGCGATAATTCTTGCTCTCCTTGACGTCGGCGTCTGAGCTAATCACAGCATCCGAATTTCCAAACGACCTGTCTTTTTGTGCCCTGAATTCCCAAGCCGGCGTTAGATTTGCGATAGACCATATACCGCGTTTCTCGGCCTTTGCCATTGCCTGATTGCTGTCATAGACTTCGCTTTCGGCAACTTCCTGCCCGCTTCGATCAATCGGCAAATGCCAGGCGGCTCCATCGCGTACCAGCTGCTGGCCGAGATCGACGCCATCGAGATACGCCTTCCCGAGCGCCGCATTCTGCGTGATGCCGTTTGGCATAAAAACAATGGTCTTTCCGAGTACGAGTTTTTGCAGATGATCGCGGACGATCCGATTCAGCGGCTGCTCGGGCTCCGGCACTTCGATGTACTGAATCGTCCCGGTCAACTTGCCGCTATCGCCCTCGAGCACAAATGTTTTTCCGTCGATGATATCCACTACCCGGCCACTGAACATACGCTGAGAAAAGCCCGGAACGGCGAGCATAAATGTAAGGGCAAAGAAGAGTATCGGATTGGAAATCTTCATGGTTGGCCTCGTCTGACGCTCTTATTCAGCGACCTGAAGCATGTTATAAAGCAGTAACTGAAAGCCGTGCTGCGGCCGAATCATATATTCGCCGATCTTGATTACCACGTCTCCGCCGTTAATAAATTTTTCAAGGGCACTTCGGCTGACCTCGTACGTCAGCTTCTCACCGACCTTATCGCCGTCCTTAAATGTCGTTCGCTTTGGCTTGCCGATGAAAGTTCTTTTTTCGTCCGTTACGACCACCAGATCATTCAATTTCAGAAATCGCCAATCGTTCGAAAGAGAGACGAGGCTTACGACAAAGGTGCCTTTTCTGCCTTTCTTATCGTCCTCTCTGTAAAAGTACGTGATGTCGACCGCCGTTTTCTGTTGATCCTTCTCTTTTTCCGTGTTGAGCTCGGTAACGCCCAGGAGAGATGTGCTGAGATAACCCGTTTTACTCTTTGCGTTGTAACCGTTTAGAAGCGCTCCGATGTTTTTTAGACGTGGGTTTGTGTCGCCCCACATCCCGGGCTTTTTGTTCGCCACGGGTTTTGCAGAAACATTTTGCGTGGGTTTCTCTGTAAATCGATTGGCGGCTGGAGATGTTGACGCTATTTGTTCCTGCCGCATTTCGTTTTCTCTACGCTCTGCCCGAAATTGCCATGCCGGTTTTAGGTTCTCGATCCCCCAAACACCTCGTTTTTCGCCTTTAGCTAAATCCTGATTCTCCTTATAAGCGGAGTCATCCCGCGAATCCTGACCGCTCTTATCGGAGCTTATGTGCCACGCCGCTCCGTCACGAAGCATTTGCTGCGCGATATCCAGGCCGCCCGCGTAAAGCCGTCCAAAAGTTGTCGTGGTGGAAAGGCCTTGCGGGCGAAACTCGACGGTTTTGCCCAGCACGAGTTTTTCCAGATGGTCCCGGACGGTCCAGTAAAGCGGCTGCTCGCGCTCAGGTATCTCAATGTACTGGAGCGCAGCAGTGAGCTTTCCGCTTGAGATCTCGATGACAACCGTTTTGCCGTCGATAACCTCGACCACCTTACCGCTCATTGTCACCTGAGCAGCGGCGGAGGCAGCACAAATCGCGACGACCAGATAAATTGCCAGATAAGCAAGTAAAGTTTTTATTCTGTCGACAAAAGTGTGGAAGAAAATCGAGGATGCACCGGGTCGAGGACGCTTAGGCACTAACGCCGATGTCAAAATAAATATTTCCGTACGTGTAAGATCGATCATAGTTTTACCTCAAGTGCAGTCCTGTCCGCAGCTACCGTTTGAGTGTCCCTCAGAAGAAATTTTAGCTGTCGAATAGCTGTCATCACTTCTTCACCCTCATTATTTTTTTGACGCGTGCATAGTTGTTATTTATTCGTGCCATAATCGCCTTTAGCAGCGCGGGCTTGTCCAATCGTGTTCCGGTCGACGAAGTCTCCAACAGCGGCACACCATATCGCTTTGCAAGGTCGTTCAGTTGATTGCTGAAGCGAGCGTATTCTTCTGAACCTGCGTCGAGGACCGCCATGATTTCTACAACCGTCGTCTCGTTCTGTTGTAGCAGCTTCGTGATCTCGCCGCTTTTGATGCCTTCGCCGCCGAACCTGCCGGTGCGTTGTACATCCGCAACATCCACAATGCCAACGATATGGTGTTCGAAGTACTTTCTAAATCCCGACGATGGTGCAATATCGACGTTGCTCCTCAACACGCGTAACAATTCCGCCTCCATAAACTCCGACTTCTCAATGAGCACACTGAGGGTTTCGAAGATATGTTGATCCACGTACTCTACTTTCGTCACAGATTGCGAATTGACGGTCGAGGTCAATCCCGTATTCGCAAAAACCCCGTTACTCACGCCAAACTGATCGAGCATCGGGCGTCGCGCAGCGGGTTTCGGTGTCGGTGATGGCGAAGTTGAGGTCGTCGATTGTGCAATTAAGGTGCTGCTCAGCACCATGATCGCGAGCGGTAAGAAAAAGAACTCTTTTCTAAACATGTAAATCCTCCTTTAGCGGATTTCTAGATCGTATTCGCGGAGTCTGCGGTAAAGCGTCGATGGCGAAATGCCTAGAAGCTCAGCGGTCTTGCCCCTGTGCCATCCGGTCTTTTCCAAGGCGGTCAGGATCTGCTGACGCTCGGCGTCGCGAAGATTTGTCGGTGCCACATTGTGAAATGAAGAGGTGCCGTTTTGATGTGGTGCGTTGTAGCTGACAGAGATGTTTGCCTTCTCGATCCGGTATACGACTTCCGGCGGAAGTTCCTTGATCGTGATCCTGTTATTGTCAGCGAGAAGCACGGCCCGCTCGAGACAGTTGCGAAGCTGACGCACATTTCCGGTCCATGAGAAACCGTTCAATGCGTCGATTGCGGGCTGCGTAAGCTCCGGAGAGTTGTTTCCGGCAATCTTCTGCAACAGGTAGCGGGCAAGCGGCTCGATGTCTTCGAAACGCTCACGCAGCGGAGGCAGGTTGATCTCGAAACTGTTGATTCGGTATAGGAGATCGGCTCGAAAAACACCTTCTCCTACGGCCCGGTCGGTGTCACGGTTCGTGGCAGCGACAAGCCGTACATCTACTTCTACTTTTTTCACGCCGCCTACGCGAAAGAACGAACGCGTTTCAAGCGCTCGAAGCAATTTCGACTGAAGCTGCGCAGGCATTTCCATTATCTCGTCCAGAAATAATGTTCCCCCGTGAGCCAGCTCGAAAAGTCCGAGTTTACGCGCCCTTGCACCCGAAAAAGCACCGGCCTCGTGGCCGAAAAGCTCCGATTCAAGCAGGCTGTCCTGCAACGCGGCACAGTTCAGATCGATGAATGTCTTGTCGGCCCGCGGACTTAACCGGTGGATCGCCTGTGCAATCAGCTCTTTACCTGTACCCGATTCCCCCGTTATCAAAACCGATGTGTCCGACGGAGCAACCCGGCGAACGAGGCGAAGAACTTCCTTCATCTGCGGTGACTCGGCGACAATCTCCGGCAGATTTTTGTGAGTGCGTTCGATCTGGGCGCGAAGCCTTTGATTGTCGATCTTTAGCTGCTGTTTTTCGTCGGCTTGCGTGACCAGAGCGGCAAGCTCGTTAAGCCGATATGGCTTTGTAAGGTAATCGTAAGCGCCAAGCTTCATCGCCTCGATCGCTGTCTCAACCGTCGCCTGACCCGTAAGCATTATGACCTCCGGCGGCGTCTGGCTTTTCTCCCGCATACGCCGCAGCAGGCCGATGCCGTCCAATCTCGGCATATTTATATCGCAAAGGAGAACGTCAAAATCCTTGCCCTCGAGAGCTTCCCATGCCTCTTCGCCATCGGACGCAGTTTCAACCTCATGCCCCTGACGGCTGAGTTCTTTCTGCACAACAAGACGAAGGTTCTTTTCATCGTCAACAACAAGTAGTTTTGCCATAATGGGTTTGGGGAAAGTCGAGAGTCGAGAGTCTAGTGTCGAGAGACGGATTTAAGAGCTTCGGAGATGTTCACTAGGTTCATCGACTTTTGACTCTTGACTCTCGACTTTCTGACTAACGGGGAGAAGGATCGTGAATGTCGTACCTTTGCCTGGGTTCGAGCGAACGCTCAGACGGCCGCCGTGGTCGGTAATTATGCCGTAACAGACCGCCAGGCCGAGGCCTGTACCTTCGCCGACCTCTTTTGTCGTGAAGAAAGGCTCGAAGATCTTTGAAAGGTCTTCGGGCCGGATGCCGACCCCTGTATCTTCGACTTCGATCGCGACGCGGTTGAACTGCCCCGTGGCCCGGAATGTAAGCGTCCCGCCATCGGGCATGGCATCGATAGCATTTGTTCCGAGTGCAATAACCGCTTGCTGCAGTTGTCCGCCATCGGCATTGAGCAACGGAAGATCGTCTTCGGCTTCGATCTTTATCTGTATGTTTTCGCCGCGTTTTTGATGCGAGATAAGGTTTGCGGATGACTTCAATATTTCCGCAACATCGAGCGGATGCCTGTCACCGGTACGGAGACGGCTGAAATCCAATAAGCCCGTTGTGATGGACTTACAGCGAAATGCCTCGCTCTTGATCAGGCCAAGATACTCGTTCAGGTCGTCCGAAGCCTCAGAGGCTTCAAATGCTCCCTCTTCGGCCCTTTTTTCTAGAGCTTCCGCACATGCGGCAATTGTCGCGAGCGGATTGTTTATTTCATGTACAACGCCTGCAGCAAGCCTGCCGACGGCTGCCAGCTTTTCCGCCCGGCCGACCGCATGAATTGCTTCAACCCGAGCCGTGATGTCCTCGCCTACGGTAATAACATGGGTAACGTCGCCCGTCTCGTCATCCATCATCGGAACTTTGCTCACCATCCAGTGTTTCGTCGAACCGTCCTCGGCGGCAGTCTGTTGCTCGATCCTTTCAATTCTTCCGGTCCTAAAGGCACGCTCGAACTCTTCACGTACACGGCCCTCCGGATATCGAGCCAATACGTTAAAGACATTTCGGCCAAGTGCCGCATCGCGTGAGATGCCCTGCACACCTATTTCCCGATGCCTGTTCCAGGTTACGATCCGGAAATCGCGGTCCACCACATAAAGAGAAACGGGAAGAGCATCCAGGACGGCTTCCGTGAATCGGCGGTGTTCTTCCTTAGCACGATTGATTGAATTATTGATAGCTGCTTCATAGTGGGCGGATAAATTCACGCTCATTGCGGCCATCTGTGTAGCGGCCTCGATCATGCTGCCTTTGGCCTCGTTAAAATCGCGTTTTGCTGAAAATCCCACAACGATCGCCCCTTTTATCTCGCCATTGATATGGAGCGGGGCGACGTATTCGAGTTTGTGGCTGCTGCCATTCAATAGAAATGATTCTTCGTTCTCCTGCTTGTACCCGATCTGGGGAGGCAACAGTTCGAGCCATTTTTCAAACTTCGATTTGGAGAAGGACCGTGGGTCGATCTCGCCCCGGTCGTCGAATGCACAGCTCACGATCCCGATATTTTCCAATTCGACAACAAATGCACACATCTCCGCCTCGACGCATTTCTGAATTGCACTGGCCACCCGGCTTGCGACTTTTTTGGGGTGAACAGTAAAAAGCAGGCTTCTTCCAAGGTCGGAAATGAATCTTAATTCTTGCGAAGAATCGGCCCTTTCAGTTATAGGCGAGAATATCCTGCTCTGTTTTTTTGCGGCAGACGGGAGTGGCATCGTGGTTTGCGAGAAGCCGAATGGATTACTATTTTCAGTAGTGAACTACCGGTGAGATGGTTGAAATGGCGAACACTGGAACACGTGTGGGCTTCCTCAGTAATTAGAAACGTTTTTAAACATTTTGTCAACGGTTTTAACTGTCAGGAGATGGTTTGACTGTCTTGATGTTTCAAGCAAGAATGTGAGTTAACGGTTATGTGGCGAAAAGGAACTTCAACTTTTGGAACTTTGACACGCGTTTGCGTGCTTGCAGGCCTTTTCATCGTTTCGCTGTCCAATATCGGGGCACAGACTGTCGTTGATAAGACCGTTGCGACCGTCAGTGACGGCACCAGGACCGAGTTGATAACCTACTCGGATCTGCGGTGGCAGTTGGCACTGCAGCCGAATGTCCAGCTTTCCCCGCCAAGCTCGGAAGACCTCAACAGCGCATTGCAATTGCTGATTAACCAGCGGATCTTTGCACTCGAAGCCGAACGGCTGCCGAGGTCCGCGCCGACAGATAAAGAGATCGAAGCGGAGATGCGTCGAGTTTTAGCTCAGTTTCCGTCAAACGCCGAATTTGAGAGAAGGCTGAGGATTGTAGGTTTTGAATCTGTTAAAGACAGTAATCTTGAACGGTTGATAACTCAACGAATCAGTATCGAAAAATACCTCGATTTTCGATTTCGATCCTTTATAGTCAATACTCCAGAGGATGAAGCAAAGTATTACAAAGAGACCTTCGTTCCTGACTTCCGCCGTCGATTTCCGGGCCTGCTGATGCCGACTCTTGATGAAAAACGTGCTGAGATCGACGCCCTTCTTACCGAAACAAAAGTTGTTGTAAATATCGAGGCTTTTCTGGACGACGCAAAGAGAAGGGTCGAAATTGTGATCCTCAACGCTGTCTAGCGTCCGCCACTCATAAACCCCGATGCGTTATTCAACGTATTAAGCCATAACTTCGCGAATCCGAAGGATTTCATAATATAAACTGAGGCGACTTAATTCAAGAGTCTGGAGAACTGAATGACATTGTTTTTTAACACTACGGCTGCGCGGCGATGCGCGTTTGCATTTCTAATCATCGGGACCCTGGTTATACAGCCCTTTGCGCAGGCTGCTGCACCCGCGGTTACGCCGCTTTCAACGCTAGAAGGCGAGATTTCGGCGAAAGTCACGGTCGGGACTATCAAAGAAATCACCGCAGCCCTTTCGTCCGCGGAAATGCAGGGGCGGGGCACAATGCAGCCCGGCGGCGACAAAGCGGCAAAGTGGATAGCGGACCGATTCCAAAAACTAGGCCTCAAACCTCTGGGAGACAAGGGTTCGTACCTGCAAAAGATCGATTTCAAGGAAACCTTGTTTACGTCCGACACGATGTTCAAAGTGGGCGATGAATCCTTGAAATTTGGCTCTGATTACGCGTTCATCCCGTATTCCAAAGATGATAAGAGTGCGAGCGGCGATCTCGTCTTTGTTGCTTACGGCATTCAGGCGCCTCAAATCAAGCGCGACGACCTACGAGGAGTATCCATCCGGGGAAAAGTAGTCGTGATGTTGGACGGCCCGCCCGCCAGTATATCCAAAGAGGCTTGGGAAAAGGGGAACGCCAAGTACGTCATACTAGGGAACATTTTTCGCGAAGGCGCGGCGGCCGTTGTAATAATCGGCCACGGTCGGGAGAAGGACCCGCCTGAGCTTATCGTCGATTATTTGAGTCGCAGGCAGATTTCCCTCGCGGGCGAAAGCGAACAGTCACAGCCGATACCGCCCATTATCATGGCCGGCAAGGCCGCGGCTGAAAAATTATTCTCTAAATCGGGCACGACACTTAAAGAAGCTCTTGCAGCCGCGGAGCAAGACAGTTTCAAGCCGATCGATCTGAAACAGACCGCGAAAATAGTTTCGAAAACAAAGTCTGTTAAGGGCACGGCGAGCAACGTTGTCGGATATATTGAAGGTTCCGATCCAAAACTGAAGGAAGAGGCGGTATTATTCTCGGCCCACTACGACGCATACGGCACTGAGAATGGCAAGGTTTATTTCGGGGCGGCCGACAATGCCCTTGGCACGGCCGAGATGATGTCGGTGGCGGAGGCTTACTCACAACTTTCCAGCAAGCCGAAGCGCTCGATGATATTTTTGGCTGTAACCGGAGAAGAATATGGCCTTTACGGTTCGAAGTACTGGGCGAAAAATCCGACCTGGAACATCAAGAAGGTTGCCGCTAATCTGAACCTTGACGGCATTGGATCGGAAGTTTACGGGCCCGTAAAGACAATGGTCGGGTACGGGTCAGAGCATTCCACTATCGGCGTTTTGCTTGATGATCTTGCCAAAACGCTGGGGATAAATGTAATTCCGGATCCGGTGCCGGAAGAAAAAGTGTTTTATCGTTCGGACCACTATTCGTTTGTCGAACGCGGCGTGCCGGCTCTTATGATCCTCGGTGCTCCGGCCGGCGATAAGGAATTATGGCTTAAGCGTATCGAAGCTTGGGAAAAGACCGACTATCATCAACCGGGCGACGTCATCCAGCCGAATTGGGCATGGGAAGGTGCCGAAACCGTTGCCGAGACAATGGGCATTCTTGGATGGCGAATAGCGGACACGGAAACGATGCCGTCATGGCTCGCTGCATCGCGCTTCGCCAAGCTCGAACGCGGAAATACGAAGGAGTTGCCGGAAGAAAAGTAGATTTTTGCGGTTGATGAGATTTTAACGCTAAGATCGCAAAGTTTTCCGCAAAGGCCGCGAAGTGAAGAGCCGTGCCCGGTAACGCCTAATGAGAATCGGCGTTCTTGACCCGGCGGGGTACTCATCGTATCATTCTAAGTTCCCGCCGGAGTGGCGAAATTGGTATACGCACTAGACTCAAAATCTAGCGGGCTTAACGCCCATGTCGGTTCGATTCCGACCTCCGGCACCATCTTTCTGCAATATTCTCAGTTAATATAAATAGTGAATAAAAAGACTTGACTCACACGGGTAGCAGTGTGCAATACTGAGTTCACTGGGGGTGATATTATGATAAATAATAAAACTGGGGACAGTAAAATCTAAGCGGATCGCAAGATCCAGACAATAAACAGAAACAGCGTACCCTTTTGCGGATACGCGGTTTCTTTTTTTTTACTGAAGAAAAAAAGGTCTGCTAATTTCGGCGATAGTTTGTCGTTTGTCCTGTATTACGGTTGTAGGTCCTAATACCGTTACCGTTCCGGCTGACAGTCGAAGTATCGTTGTTCAGCACGATGGATCCCTGATAATAGTTACCATAAAAAGTTTGACCCCCGACGTTAGCGGTTACCGAGCCGTTTGCGTTGATCGTCAATTGAATATCGGATCCATTCGTTGCGTAGAATGTGCCGCGTGCCCAGTCCGGAGGCCTGCTGGAATTGCCGCCGCCGCCCGAACCACCGTCGTTGTTACGTGAATAATTCGTTGTCTGTCCCGTATTCCGGTTGTAGGTCCTTATTCCGTTGCCGTTCCTGCTAACGGTCGAAACGTCATTATTGAGCGCAATCTCGTTTCGAAAATACGTTCCGTAATATGTCTGGCCATCAACGTTCGCCGACACAGTTCCGTTCTGGTTTATCGTCAACGTCGTATCCGAACCACTAGTCGAATAAAATGTGCCGCGTGCCCAGTTCGGCGGAGTACTTGTATTGCCGCCGCCGCCTCCACCGCCTCCGCCGCCATTCCAGCCGCCGCCGTTTAAGCCGGGCAGGTCATATGTATCGGCTAAAGTGTTGACGTTGGTGCGTAAGCCATTCCATTGACGTTCAAGGTTGCGGCGGAATGGAAGGGTCGTCATCATTGTGTTGACTGGTCGGGAATCCCGCACCATACTTTCAACTTGATTGCGGCTTTCCCACCATGAATCTCCGCTATCGAACTGGCTACGAAGCCGGTCGACCGAATTTTCAAAATCTCTGACGATGTTGTTGAACCGGTCTTCAGCCTGTGAACCGTTCAGATTACTGCGATCCATTTGGCGGTCGAAATCGCGGCGAAAGGTGTCGCTGCTTTGCTCTAGTCGTGAAATGATGTTGCTCACATCGCTTTTCGAATATCGCGCCGCATAGCGGCCCTGCCCATTTGCTCCAACCGTCGCAAAAAGCGTCACCATAGCAACGCAAAATACGAATCCCGCAGTGGAAAATCGATAAATGTTTTTCATATGCTCTCCCTTGTCAAATTTAAGTATGGTTCCCAACGATTGTTGTAAGGTCCAAAACCATCCGTGGTAAAGATAAACAAAAACCGTGCCAGTAATTAGAAAATCCGCTTAAGCAAAATGCTAAAAGTGAATATAATGTGGGTTACAACTCTGCAATAATAAAAAATTATAGTCGAAACGTTTTCTGCATACAATACTGTTCTTATGTTTATTTCCGACTTCCATTTTGACTTCCCGGAACAATTAATTGCTCAGGAACCCCTTTTAAATCGCGACGATTCACGTATGTTAGTAGTCAGCCGGGGACCAGCAACAGTCGCGGATGAACAATTTGCACACTTTCCACGGTTTTTAAGGAAAACGGACGTGATCGTGTTAAATAACACGAAGGTATTTCCGGCCCGGCTTCTGGGGAAATCAGAGACGGGTGCCGCAATTGAATTGTTTCTCATTGAGGAAATAGAAGACGGCATTTGGGCGACTCTGGCACGCCCGGCAAGGAGGCTTAAACCGGGCAAGAAAATTATTTTCGGCGATCTGCTTACGATGGAAGTTTTGGAGAAAAACGTAGGTGGAAAGGTGATCGTGCAATGCAAAACCGAAGGTAAGTTCGACGATATCGTGCAGAAAATTGGTCAGACACCGCTTCCGCCGTATATAAAGCGTAATCGAACCACAATCGACTCGGATCGCGATCGTTATCAGACAATTTATGCGAGTCAGCGCGGTGCGATTGCCGCACCAACCGCAGGACTGCACTTTACGCCAAAGGTTCTCGACGCGATCAAGAATCTTGGGGCAACGGTGGCCGAGATCACGCTGCACGTGGGGTATGGGACGTTCGAACCTGTCCGTGTCAACGATTTGTCACAGCACAAAGTATCATCCGAACGATACGAGATTGGTGAAGAAAACGCCGAGATCCTCAACAGAGCAAAATCCGACGGAAACCGGATCATCGCAATCGGAACAACCACGACCCGGACGCTGGAGACGGCGTTGGCAAAGCACGACAAGTTCCTGGCCGAGAAAGGCTCGGCAACGCTGACGATCACGCCGGGATTCAGTTTTCGGGCGATCGATGCCTTACTGACAAATTTTCATTTGCCGCAAAGCTCTTTGCTGGTTTTGGTTTCAGCTTTTGCAGGCCTCGAACCTATAATGGAAGCATACCGTCACGCTGTAGCTTCAAAATACCGGTTCTACAGCTATGGCGACTGCATGCTGATAATCTAGTCTTATGGCTGTGTTTCAGACGATTCGAAATTTGCTGCTACCTTTCGCTGAGCCTGAGGAAGATATTGTTGTGCCTGCACCGCCGACAACCTACGTTGTTCACCCTCTCTTAGACAAAAACTTAGATGAGGTTCTTCGTCTGAATATGAGGTGCTTTAAGAATGGCGAAAACTACACTAAACACACTTTTGCATATTTGTTGAATGAACCGAATGCTCTCAGCTACAAGATAATTACAGCCGAAAATCAGATGGCCGGATTCGTTTGTGTTCTTGTCGGAGAGGACGGAGCCGCTCACATAACGACGATTGGGGTTGCGCCCGAGCATCGGCGGCGGGGACTTGCCGAGCAATTGCTGGCTCACCTCGAACAGTCGCTAAAGGCAAAGAAGATCGGGGCAATTGTGCTTGAGGTGAGGGTCGGAAACACCACCGCCCAAAACCTGTATAAGCGATGCGGTTTTTCGGTCACCCAGCAAATCTCGCGATACTACAACAACGGCGAGGATGGATTCCTGATGATGAAATCACTCATCTGAGCGGTCGTTATCTACTTCATAAGACGCGTGAGATTTGAACTCCCGAAAATATATCCCATCACCGACGCACGCATCTCCGGGATCTCGATTCCAGAGCAAGTCAGGCGGCTGATTGCGGGCGGCTCAACATTCATCCAACTGCGGGACAAGCACGCGTCATCCCGAGCCTTTTTTGCGTCGGCCGCCGAGGCGATCTCGATTGCCCGGCCTCACGGGGTTCGAATAATCATCAACGATCGAGTAGACATCGCCCTCGCACTGAACGCGGATGGCGTTCACCTTGGTCAAGACGACCTGCCATGTATCCACGCACGTCGTGTTTTGGGCGACGAAGCGATTATCGGACTCTCAACCCACTCCCCGGAACAAGCAATTGCGGCACTAACTTTGCCCATAGACTACATTGCTATCGGCCCGATATTTTCGACAAAAACCAAGGACGATTCGGACCCGCCGGTCGGGCTAAACGGCCTGACTCAAATACGACGCATTATTGCTGATTTCCCACTCGTAGCGATCGGCGGAATCACGTGTGCCAACATGCAGGACGTAATCGAAGCGGGTGCGGATTCGGCGGCGATAATAAGCGATCTGGTTTCCGATGCCGATCAAATTAGCCTAAAGCTGCGAACGACGTTGACGCAATGATCCGACACAAAGCTCAACAAGATTAAGCATTGTTAAAAAATGCTTGCATTACCGTTAGCCGATGGTTCATAATACCGGTAGCGAAACGGCTGGACTTCAGCTGCTTTCAACAGCTCAAATCCTTTCCCGCCCTTCTTTCTAAATTTTCAGGAGTTTCACCACCCAATGAGTTTGCTTGATGTAGCACCCATTATTGAGCAGATGCTGCTCACGTCCGACAATGTAAGTGACCTCAACTTTTCTTGCGGGCAAAAACCACAGGTCGAGATCAACGGCACGCTTTATTCGGCCACTCCCCTCGGACTGGGCCGGTTAACTTCGTTCCAAACGGAAATGATCGCGATGTCGATACTTCGGGATAATCCGGAAGCGGCGGCACAGTTAGCTAAATATCGCACATCCGACCTGAGTTATGCGTTGCCCGGCAAATGCAGGTTTCGTGTCAATATCTTTCAACAACGAAATTCGTTCTCGATCGTCATGCGTGTTATTCCGCATGAGGTTCCAAGCTTTGAATCATTGGGCGTTCCGCCGCAGCTTGCCGACATTTGCGAGATTAGAAACGGCGTTGTATTGCTTACCGGGCCGACCGGTTCGGGTAAGAGTTCGACACTGGCGGCCATTATAGACCGGATCAACGAAACGAAAAGCTATCACATTGTAACGATCGAGGACCCGATCGAATTCCTGCACAACCATAAGAAAAGCACCATAAACCAGCGCGAGGTCGGTGCCGATACAAAAGATTTTGCTTCTGCTCTCAGGGCTGCCCTTCGACAGGCTCCTAAAGTCATCTTAGTAGGCGAGATGCGTGATCTGGAGACCGCTGAGATCGCGTTGGAAGCCGCAGAAACAGGCCACCTCGTTTTGTCGACGCTGCACACGATCGACGCGTCGAAAACCATCGATCGCATCATCGGCCTTTATCCGAAGAACGAAGAGCGAATAATCCGCACCCGGCTTGCACAGACATTTCGCTACATAGTTTCACAACGGCTTATTCCGAAGGCCGACGGGACCGGGCGCGTTGCCGCCGTGGAGATCCTGCGGTCGAATCCGCGAACGCGCGAGTATATCGAGAAGGGTGAAAGCGAGGGCAAGACGCTGCTTGACGCGATCCGCGATGGCGAGATTGACGGAATGCAGGACTTTGACGGGGTGATCCGCAAAATGATCGAGTCAAAACAAATTTCGCTGGAAGATGGCCTTTCCTATGCCACCAACCAAAACAATTTGCTGCTCCAGCTTAAGGGTCTTTCTTCGACCGAGGACTATGCCACGCCGCAGAAGACTCCTCGAATGCCAGTGCCTATGACGCCGCCGCCGCCGGTACCAGCGACCACGACCTCAGTCCTGGATATGATGGAGTAAGACAAAGCTGACTATTGCTACTGACTACTGACTTCTGACCTCTGACTACCGATTATGATTATACGCTGTGATAATTGCTCTGTTTCCTTACAGTTAGACGAATCGAAGATCCCCAGTGGAAACTTCACGGTGCGCTGTCCGCGGTGCCAGAATATGCTTCGCGCAAATAAGGAGCACTCGGGTCGCGGTTCGGCAACTGCGCATCAGCTTGAGGAGAATAAGCCGGCACCCGCGGCCGACTCGGATTCGGGCGCGTTTACAGAGAAGGAGTCGGAATTTCAGATCAACAACGCCCTCAGGTCACTGCTTTCGGCACTGCAATCCGGCACGACGGCACTTGATGCGAACGATGAGAAAGGCGAAAAACCGCGTAGAGTTCTGCTATGTCTCGGCGATAGAAAGGACGAGGTAGCAAAGCTCCTTACCGGCAGCGGTTACAAGGTTTACCTTGCCCAAACGCCGGCACAGGCTAACGAACGCCTGCGCGAAGGAAAAACCGAGCTGGTTATTTTTTCGCCGGATTTTGCGGCCGAGTTTGGCGGTGCCGCAATCTTGCAGCAAAAGGCCAATGCGATGTACACGTCGGAAAGACGTCGACTTTTCCTGGTCTCGCTGGAAGATGGCGGAACAACTATGAACGCCCACGACGCATTCCTGCGAAACTTGAATCTGATCGTAAATACCAACGATATTCCGCAGCTTCCGCTTATTCTTAATCGTGCGGTTCTTGATTTTAACGATCTTTATCACTATCTGAACAAAGGCTTGGGCGTCGAACCGATCTAGCCCAAACATTTCAAAATATGGCAGGCCGATCGCTTGCCGCAAACTTTGTAGGGGCAGGGCCGTCCCCGCCGATCTGCCTTTCCCAGGTACTAGATCAACGGGCAGCCAAGTATGCTGCCCCTACAATCTCAAATCCATCACCCGCTATTACTTGCCAGGCCCGCCCATCAAAGTAAGTTCGCAGACGAGCATTTCGAGCTGTAGTCGTGAACCAACCGGGCCGCTGCCGCCGACTGAGGTTTTGATGGCGAGGTCGGTTTTTGCGATGCGGTTGATGGCAGCGATGAGTTTAGCCGTTTCGACGCGTCGGGCGAGCGAGAGGAATGCGTCCTGGCCTGAGCCGTAAGCTTTGGAAACTGAAATCACGTCGCTGCGGGAAGAGCCATTGGTGAACATCTCCTTTGCGATCAGCAAGCGGCGATAATTTGACGCGATGAGTCCGAGCAATGCGAGCGGTTCGGCTCCGTCGTCAAGGACTTTTTGCAGAACGCGGATCGCTTCGGCGTTTCGCCCGGCGACGAGATTGTCGGTCAAGCCGAAATTCGAGATCTCGCGCGAATTCGGCACCAGCGAATCTATAAGCTCTTTGGTAATTAGTTTTCCGGGTAGGGCGGCGGCCGAAAGTTTTTCGATCTCGTTGGTCAATCGCCGAACGTCGTCGCCGGTCATATTGAGCAAATAGCGGACAGTTTGGTCGTCCGCCTCCGAACCGGCGTCGCGAATGTGACCACGCGCCCAATCGAAGAGATCCGCGTTCTCCAATCTTTTGAACTCGACGGCGACGGAGTTGGCTGTCAGCAATTTAGTAAGCCTGCGGGTGCCGTTCAGCTCGTCGGCGACGAAAATTACAACCGTGCTCGGCGAAGGATTTTTCAGATAGTCGGCAACGATCTGCTCAGCATCTTCCTTTAGCGTGTCCTTCATCGCCGAGGTCGAAACGCGGACATCGGTTATGCGGACGACCCGCCTAGCGGCCATCATCGGAAGCTGCTCGGCGGCGGAAAGGGCTGATTTTATGTTGTCCGAAACATCAAGGCTGAACTCCGTCTCATTAAAATCGCGCATCTCGCCATCGGTAAAACACAGGTCGGCGATGTATTTGGCTGCCTTGTCGCGAAGATAGGTTTCCGCTCCGAAGAGCACATAAACCGGTGCTATTTTGCGTCTTTGGAGTTGTTCGCGTAAACCTTGCCGGGTTAGAGTCGCCATAAGAAAGTTGGCCGCAAGAAGGCACAAAAGGTTCGAAAAAAGAAGAAAAAGTTTGTTCGGATTATTAAATTCACTTGTCTTTATTTATCAGTACTGCTCAGTGCAAACTTTTTGATCTCGAACCTTTGGCTTCCGAAGTTTATCAGAAGGCCGTGTTCAATTCGCGACGACCGCAGATAGCCTAGAAGCTGTGCCGTATGTTCACTGATCAGCGTATTACACGCTTTCACCTCGATAATAAGACAATTCTCAACGAACAGATCGGCGTAGTAATCTCCGAGAACCGTGCCATCCTCGTCTAAAACCTTTAATGGATATTGCTGCTCAACACGTACTCCAAGCTTACGCAACCGGTGTGTAAGAGCGTTTTCGTAAACCTTCTCCAAGTGTCCGTAACGGTGGAATTTGTGAATCGCGAACCCCGTTTCCCGGATAATATCGCACACTTTGAAGATCTGGTCCTTTTCCCCGCCGTCATCCGAAAATAAGCCTTCTAAACTCATTCAAATCTTCCCGACTTTTTGTGCTTTTTGTGCCTCTTTGCGGCCCTCACTTCTTCTCTTCCTTCACGCCCAATCCGTTGACGACGGTTGAGACTACGGATTCGGCGAAAGTACGTGCAATGCGTTCGACGGCAGGGTCTTCTTCGTTAAAGAACGAGCGCGGATCGGACGAGAATTCAAATGAATCGCGGAAGATAAAATTCTGATTGTCGTAAAGTATCTTGTTTTCTTTTAGATCGCGGATGGTCACGGCCGAGACAATGGTCACTTCATAAACGCGGGCCCGACCGTCGCGGTCGAGCAGCACCCCTGTGAAGCTGAAATCGCGGACCGTTCCTTCAATAACGGCATCGGCACCGGTCGGCGTTCCCTGGACCTTCAGCCCGTTACCGCGCCGAATGATCTCCTTCGACACAGCCTCAGTAAACCGCGAGCTAACGCGATATCGAAGCGCCCGTGCTTCAAACTGAAACGCCGGCACGGCAACTATCTTGATGTGCCTCGGCAGGCCCGAATTAGTCACGGGTTTATAGCATTCGGTAAAGCCCGATACGAAAAGGAGAGTTGCGATAATTGGTAAAACTCTGAGGTATTTCATTTTATCTGCCCAACGTATTATCCTTCGTCCGGTCAACCGTCGATCCGCTTTCTACACCTTCTGACCCATAATTCCTTTCGTCACTTTGATCACTTCGACCGTTTCTTTGACATCATGAACCCGAACGACCTTTGCACCGTTCCAGACGGCGATGGCGACGCTGGCTAGCGATCCGCTGAGACGTTCAATCGCCGGTGCTCCGTCGAGGATCTTGCCGATGAACGATTTTCGCGATGTGCCGACGAGGATCGGATACTGGTCGAATTCAATAACAAGCTTATCAAGTTTTGCGATCAGCTCTAAATTCTGGTCGAGAGTTTTGCCAAAGCCGATGCCTATATCCAATACGATGCATTCGGACGGGACACCGGATGCTCCGGCCGCTGTGATCGCACGGCGGAAATCGGACGCTACGTCGGACATAATGTCGTCGACCGGCGGTTGCGAATGCATCGTTTCGAACTCGCCCCGTGAGTGCATTAGAACGAGACCGGCCTTGTGATTTGCCGCTATCACTGCAATATGGCGATCAAACCGGAGGCCGGATATGTCGTTAATGATCTCGGCGCCGGCTTCAACGGCCGCTTTCGCGACTTCGGACTTTGTTGTGTCGATAGAAAGAGGTGTATCAAAACGGCTGGTAATTGCTTCGATCACGGATACGACCCGGGCGATCTCCTCTTCAACGGAAACACGTTGGCTGCCGGGCCGCGTCGATTCGCCGCCGATGTCGAGGATATCGGCACCTTCTGCGATCAATTTTTCAGCCTGTTTTAAGGCCGAATCAAGATCAGCAAATTTCCCGCCGTCGGAGAAGCTGTCGGGCGTTACGTTCAGGATCGCCATGACGATCGGTATTTTAAGCGGTAATTTGCGTTTGGATGTTTGCAAGTAGCTCATTGTTTAAGAAGCGGGGGCAAGCCGCCCTTCCGAACCTGAAATCTGTGCAAGGTCGATTGATATATTTTACCTTGAAATCAACTTAAATATCTCGAAGTAAGTCTGGATAATTACAGGTTGGGAAGGGCGGCTTTGCCCCCGCTCTTTCGCAAAAAAAGGGATGAAAGCTCTGGCCTTCATCCCTCATCATTCATCTCTCGTTCGCCGGTTATGCTGTCACCGGATTATTCGGCGTTATCGGCGGGAGGATGGGTTTTTTGACCTTGACCTTTGCGTCTTCGGTCTCGGGTGATCCGTTGCCGTCGGTTGTCGAGTTTGGAGCCGTGTCGCCTTCAAGCGGCAGGCCGGCGATAACGCGGCGGATCTGCGCATTGTCGAGCGATTCGAATTCAAGCAAAGCCTCGGTCAACCGTTCTACCGATTCGCGGTTGTCTGTCAGAATTTTGGTCGCCCGGGCATACTGCTCGGAAACGATCCTGTTAACTTCCTGATCTATCTTAATCGCCGTATCTTCCGAAAAATCACGGTGCTGGGCAATTTCGCGGCCGAGGAAAATTTGCTCTTCCTTTTTGCCGTAGGCCAGCGGGCCCAGATCGGACATACCGTATTGGCAGACCATCGCACGGGCGATCTCGGTCGCTTTTTCGATATCGTTCGATGCACCGGTCGTCACCTGTCCGATGAATAGCTCTTCGGCAATGCGTCCGCCCATCGAGTTTGCGATCATCGCGAGTAACTCTTCTTTGGTCCGGCCAAGAATATCAGCTTCGGGTAAAAAGTATGTTACGCCAAGAGCGCGTCCACGCGGAACGATCGTTACCTTGTGGACCGGATCGCTCTCCGGGATATTCATTCCGACAAGAGCGTGGCCAGCTTCGTGGATAGCCGTCAGCCGTTTTTCCTTATCTGAAATCACCATGCTGCGGCGTTCGGGACCCATCATCACCTTGTCCTTGGCGAATTCGAGGTCTTGGAGACGAACAACCTTCTGATCACGGCGGGCAGCTATCAAAGCCGCTTCGTTGACCAGATTTGCCAGATCGGCACCCGTAAACCCGGGCGTGCCGCGGGCAATGATGTTTACATCGACACCTTCGTCAAGCGGAATTTTGCGCGTATGAACCTTCAGGATGCCTTCACGTCCGCGAACGTCGGGATACGAAACAACGACCTGACGATCAAAGCGTCCGGGACGAAGAAGCGCCGGGTCGAGAACATCGGGTCTGTTGGTGGAAGCCATCAGGATGACGCCGTCGTTCGATTCAAAACCGTCCATTTCAACGAGGAGCTGATTGAGCGTCTGCTCGCGTTCATCATGCCCGCCGCCAAGGCCGGCACCGCGATGACGTCCGACAGCATCGATCTCGTCGATAAATATGATGCACGGGGCATTCTTTTTGCCCTGTTCGAAAAGGTCACGAACGCGGCTTGCACCGACGCCAACGAACATTTCAACAAAATCCGACCCGGAGATCGAGAAGAATGGAACGTTCGCTTCACCGGCCACGGCCTTCGCAAGCAAGGTTTTACCGGTTCCCGGAGGTCCCATCATCAGAACGCCCTTGGGAATTTTACCGCCAAGCTTCTGAAACTTCTGTGGGTCTTTGAGGAATTCGATTATCTCCTGCAGCTCTTCCTTTGGCTCTTCGACACCGGCAACGTCCTTGAACGTTACGCGTTTTTGCTGGTTATTGAGCAGCTTTGCCTTCGATTTGCCAAAGCTTAGAGCTTTGTTGCCGCCGGCTTGCATCTGTCGAAGCGTAAATGCGAGAAATCCAAGGATGAGCAGGATCGGTAGAGCATTTATCAAGACAAGCCAGCCAAGGCCGCTAGATCCTGCCTCTTCAACCGTCTTTATTGCCGCAGTCGGATTCGCGGCATTGAAGTCACCGACCTTTTTCAACAACACTTCACGGGTAGCGTCACTGCCGATGACAGTTACGAACTTGTTTGCGCTAGCATCGGTAAATTCGACTCCTGACTGTTTGAACACCGCTTCCTTAAATTCTTTGTTGTCGATACGCGTGATAGCCATATCGATGGTCAGATCCTGAGCAGCTTTCGTTTGTTTGCTCTGCAAAAACCAAACAAATACGAGTGCGCTCGAAATGATCATCAACCACAATAAGATCTGTTTTACTTTAGAACTCAATTTATAGCCTCCAAATTCAACTTTCACAAAGCAAAAGTTTTACCATTGCCATTTGATGAGAATTTCGAACTTCTCGTTGTTCTCAAAGCGGTGGCCGACCGCGTACCGAACGCCAACGTATAATTGTAGTTCGCGCCCTTTCATTTATCAACCATTATATTACCAAAGGCTAAACGGCCGCCGTGCTTGCGAACAAACCCTCCACCCGGCAGTTCGACCAACCGGCCGCTTTTCGGGCTTAGAATCAAACGCTCGATCGATTCGATATGTTTTAGGCTGATAGAGCGGAGATCGCCGCGGTTTGTGCGTAACCAGGATCGGAGCGTCCGGTACAGCTGGGGTTCTGCGAGTAATTTCAGGTCTTTTATCATCAGATCTTTTTGGCTGCCATCCGAGATTCCGCTTTCCGCCTTTCGCGTTACGTCTTCGAGGAGACCGGTCGCCACTGCTCCCGGTTCTGACTGGCGCATCAGATCGGCTGTTCGAGCAAGCGTTTCTATTATCTTGGGGTTGAGGTCCGTCAGTACCGGTAACAGTATCTTGCGGACGCGGACACGTTTGAATGACAAATCCTCATTCATGGTGTCGTAACGGTATTCGACGCCGCATTCACGGCAGAAATTCTCCGTGTCCTTACGTCGCGCCCAGGTGAGGAGCGGGCGGATCAGTAGTTGAGGAGTGGAGGAGAAGGGGAGAAAGGGAGACGGGGAGATGGGGAGACGCGGAGACACGGAGTCATTGTCTTGTCTGATCTCCGCGTTCCCGTGTCTCCGCGTCTCCGTGTCACGCATTTCTCGCACCGGCCACATTCCGCTCAGCCCGTCGATGCCGCTGCCGCGAATTAGGTTAAGCAAGAAGGTTTCCGCCTGGTCATTCATTGTATGAGCGGTCACAACGCCGTATGCTTTTAGGTTTTCGGCCGTGCGGGTAAGGAAATCGTACCTTGCATCACGGGCGTTCTGTTCGAGATTTCCTTCAGCCGGGATCGGGCCATGTCCGATCGCGAGTTCGAAGCCCCTTTCGGCCGTCAGATGCTTTATAAACTCCTCGTCGGCATCGCTCTCGTGTCCGCGAAGCTTGTGATTAAAGTGGGCGGCGACCAGCCGGAGTTTTAATTTATCGCGTTTGCGCAGATCGTCGAGAGCGAGCAAAAGGCTTGAGGAATCGGCACCGCCGGAGACCGCGACGATCAGTGTTTCGTCGGTAAACGGAAGCCCGAGCTTTCGCCACTCGGTGATCAGATCTCGGACAAACTTGTGCATTTAAGAGATTATAGCCGCAAGCCTGAATTAATAGCCGCAAAAAGGCTCAAAAATCCCAAAAAAGATATTGAGTATATTTCTTACTTTTTGCGCTTTCTGTGCCTTTTTGCGGCTATTCCATTTTTTTCTTTGCAGCCAAAAGAGCTTCAGCAACGCGTTTGGGTGATGTTCCGCCGGTTTGGGATTTGCTGGCAAGGGTTTGTTCGAGGCTCAATGCGTTGAAAACATCAGCTTCGACTTGATCCGAGACCTTCGCTAGATCTTCGAGGCTCATTTGGTGCAGTTCTTTATTCTGTTCGATGGCAGAGAGCACAATTCGGCCGACGGTGTCATGCGCGGTGCGGAACGGGACGCCTTTTTTTACGAGGTAATCGGCAAGCTCGGTAGCGTTAAGATAGCCGTTGACGGCGGCTTCTCGAGTTCTCGCTTCGTTTACGGTCAAATTGTTCAGCACAACAGCCGCGACATTCAGGCACATTCGCACCGTGTCTACCGTGTCGAAAACCGCTTCTTTGTCCTCCTGCGTGTCCTTGTTGTACGCCAGCGGCAGCCCTTTAAGTATTGCAAGCAAAGCGGTTTGATGGCCGAAGATGCGGCCGGCCTTGCCTCGCAAAAGCTCAAGCGCGTCTGGATTTTTCTTCTGCGGCATGAGGCTCGAACCGGTAGACACGGCGTCGCTGAGAGTAATAAAGCCGAACTCTGTCGTCGCGTAAATAATCAGGTCTTCGGCAAGCCGCGAAAGGTGTACCATTATGAGCGAACACGCCCCGACGAATTCGACGGCGAAATCTCGGTCCGAAACGGCGTCGAGACTGTTTGCCGAAACGGCATCGAATCCGAGTTCGGCCGCAACGGCTTCGCGGTCGATATTGAAACTAGTTCCGGCAAGCGCGGCCGAGCCGAGCGGCAGAATATTCATACGTCGCGCGGCGTCTGACAGTCGTTCGAGATCACGGGACAGCATTTCAAAGTACGCCAGACACCAATGGGTCCAAAGCACGGGCTGTGCACGCTGAAGGTGTGTGTAGCCGGGCAGGACTGCTTCCTTGTGGCGTTCGGCAGCGGCGATCAGTGCAGCCTGCATACCTTTCGCATCATTTCGAATGTGCTCAATCTCGTCACGAAGCCAAAGGCGAAACGCCGTCGCAACCTGATCGTTGCGGCTGCGGCCCGTATGGACTTTTTTTCCGGTGTCGCCGATGAGCTCGACAAGTCTCGATTCGATAAACGAATGCACATCTTCCGCATCGGAATCCATATAGGCGGGATCGCCAGCGGCTAGTTCGAGTATTGTCCGCAACGCTCCTGTTAGGCCGGCGTTTTCGTCCTCAGTCAATATTCCCGCCCGCAAGAGTCCATTGGCATGAGCAATACTCGCGCGGACATCGGCGGTTAACAGCCGTTTATCAAAACGAAAGGAATTGTTGAATTCTGCGAAGGTTTCATCCGGCTTCCCCGTGAATCTGCCGCCCCAAAGCTGATCGGATTTGTCCATTTGCGTTAATTGTAGATTCGAAGCGGCGTCGTTGCCAACTTGTGTTTTTCTTCTTTGCTACTTTGCGTCTCTGCGGGAGAAGATTTTTCCCGCAAAGACGCAAAGCTGCAAAGCAGAAGAGGCCGTTTGTCGAACAACTTGATTGATCGGGGAATTGCATTTAACCTATTTCGAGAATGAGTAAGAAGATAAATAAAGTCGTGCTTGCCTATTCGGGCGGGCTTGATACATCGGCGATGCTACTTTGGCTTAAGGAGACTTACGAGTGCGAGGTCATTTGTTACTGCGCCGACGTCGGCCAGGGCGAGGAACTGAGCGGGCTTGAGGAAAAAGCTTTGGCGACCGGTGCTTCGAAGCTGTATGTAGAGGATCTGCGCGAGGAGTTCGTCAAGGATTTTGTCTGGACGGCAGTCAAGGCAAATGCCCTGTACGAAGGTGTTTACTTGCTCGGCACGTCACTGGCTCGCCCGGTGATAGCTAAAAAGCAGATCGAGATCGCCCAACGCGAAGGTGCTGACGCCGTTGCCCACGGCGCTACTGGTAAGGGTAACGATCAGGTGCGTTTTGAGCTGACGTATTATGCGTTGCAGCCGGATATAAAAGTGATCGCACCGTGGCGTTCGTGGGAATTTAAGGGACGCGCCGACCTCATCGCGTATTGCTCGAAGCACGGAATTCCCGTGGCGGCAACGGCCGCGAAACCTTATTCGATGGATCGCAACCTGATGCATTGCTCGTACGAAGGCGGCATTCTCGAAGACCCGTGGGCCGCTCCGCCGGATGATATTTTCCTGCTTTCTAAATCACCCGAGAAAGCCGCCGACAAGGCCGAGGAGATCGTTTTGACCTTCAAAAAAGGCGAGCCGGTCGCCATTAACGGCGAGAAATACGGGGCCGTCGATCTGCTGACAAAGCTAAATTTTATCGGCGGCGGACACGGAATAGGCCGCGTCGATCTGGTCGAAAATCGATTTGTCGGAATGAAGTCGCGTGGAATTTATGAGACGCCCGGTGTAACTATCTTGCAGACCGCACACCGCGCCGTCGAATCGATAACGATTGATCGCGAAGTGATGCGCCTTCGTGACACCCTCGGCGTAAAGTTTGCAGAATCGGTGTATAACGGCTTTTGGTTCGCACCGGAATTCGAAATTTTGCGCTCGATGGTCGATCAAACGCAGGAAAACGTTTCGGGTGACGTCCGGCTAAAACTATACAAAGGCAACGTCATCGTCACCGGCCGCAAATCGCCGTATTCGCTGTATAAACAGCGCATCGTCACGTTCGAAGACGACGCAGGAGCCTACGACCAGCACGACGCCGAAGGGTTTATTAAATTGCAGGCGTTGAGGTTGCGTCTCCGAAACATGGAATGATTTTTCTCTTGATTATTCATTTATTTTCATTATAATTCATTATTATGTCTGAAACGGCCACACTTTCAACGATTATCGATGCCCGAGTAAAAGATGCTCTGGTTAACTTTTGCAAGAGACGAGGTATCAAGATGCGTTACTTGATCGAACAAGCTCTGGTCGAACAACTTGAAGACGAGATCGATATCGAGGCATATCATGCCCGACGTAATGAAGAGACCGTCTCTTTAGAACAAGTTTTGGCGGGTGTTAAGCACAAGTAAGCACTGATGGAGACTTATAAGGTTGAGTTCGTCAAAAGCGCCCAAAAAGAGTTTGACGGGTTGCCCGCTAAGATGCAAATCAAAACGGCCGAAGCCTCGCGGTTGCTTGCTCAAAACCCATTTTCGGAGTTGATAAAGGTCAAGAAGCTCAAAGGAGCGGACAAGCTATACCGGATCAGATTGGGCGATTATCGCGTGGTCTATGAGATACGAAACGAGCAACTGATCGTCTTAGAAATTAAGATCGGGCATAGGCGCGAGATTTACAAGCGTTGATAGTTGGAACCCAAATGCGTAGGCCGAAGGTTACTTAAAATTGCAGACGTTGACATTGAGGGAGATGGAGTCGTTGTGGGAAAGTTCATTCACATCAAATCACATAAGTTTCCAATACTTCAGGGCGAGGATGACGAGATTGTAAACAATGGAATGTATGGAAAAGCACTGGCGGAATATCTGAAGGCAGAACTGACGAAACAAAGATATCGGGTTCCGTTCGTTTGTGCCGAAGATTGGGGATGGTGGGTAGAACTCTCAGTAGATCAGATGCGAGCAGGTATTTGTGTCTATGCAGTTCCGGAAACTAGCGAACCGATCGAATACGTATGCACGGACGGATTTAAGAGCGACAGAAAATGGAACTGGTCAAAATTTCGATTCATTGACACACGCTTAATAGCGGCCGGGTTGCACGATGCGGTTTTGAGCGTATTTCAGAATGACCGAGAGATCGAGATAATCGCGGTCACGGACGAATTCCCCTGCTGATTTGTGGGGTGTTTCGCCTCGAATGCCGGAAAGAACTTGGTCTTTATATTGGTGTTGGAGATTTTTTTGATTTTCGAAGATGACATCAGAAGTTATTGAGAAATGGCACAGCATTGTCCGAAAGCGGGATCAGAGCGGCCTGAATGAGTTGTTAGATGACGATGTAGTGTTCTACTCGCCTGTCGTTCACACGCCACAGCATGGCAAGGCGGTCACGACGGCGTATCTGACGGCGGCCCTCCATGTGTTTGGCAACGGGAGTTTCAGGTATGTTCGCGAAGTTGTGGGTGAGAGTGATGCGGTGCTTGAGTTCGAGACCGAGATCGACGGCATCACCGTCAACGGAGTCGATATGATCAAGTGGAACGACGAAGGCAGGATCGTTGAATTCAAGGTGATGATCCGTCCGCTAAAGGCGATCAACCTAATCCATCAAAAGACGGCGACAATGCTGTCGGCAAGTCAATAAATACAGTTCACCCCGAGCAAAGCACAACTCGATAAGGGGCGAACCGAGTTACGGCAAACTCTGATAAACCGGCTTTTTCGCCAAGGGTTTGAAGATCGGGAATCCGAAATCCTTTCCTTATCGACAGCGAACCGTCCTGCCTAACCAGTGGGCTAATACGATACACGACGCAAAATAGCTGATAGAGAAACCATGCTTTTACGCTTCGTTCAAGGTCGATGACGACGATGCCGCGGCTGGCAACGCGGGACATTTCCTTCAATACTACCGGAATTTGCTTGTCGGTCAGGTGATGGGTGAAAAGGGAGCAGATGGCGTAGTCGAACGAATTGTCGGCGAAAGGCAGATTCAAGGCGTCGCCCTGAACCGGAGATATCTCATCGTATTTGAGAGATTCAGCACCGATCTCTTTAACCGACAAAGCGTTTAGATCTAGTCCGACAAGACGCGTTTTTCTCGTTCTGGCCCGGGAAAATTCAGCAATAACCCCCAGCAATTCGCCCGTTCCCGCCCCCACATCGAGCACGCTAAATTCTTTCAAATTAAGGCGGGTAACTTCTGCAAGCAGAGTCTTTTCAAGCGCCGCACGGTCGCCAAGCCGTTGATTGATGAAGCGGATTTCACGAAGGAAAGTGGCGTATTCTTCGGGCGTGTAATCGCCGGTATCGATGCGTTCGAGTTTGAGGCTGCGGGTTTTGAACACTCGTTGAGCATAGCAGAAGGGAAATTTTAACGCAGAGACGCAGAGACGCAGAGACGCTGAGGAAGGAAGGATTAGCCACGGATGAACACAGATGGACACAGATGAATCTCGATATTTTCTGGTTTTCCTATCCGTGTTCATCCGTGTAAATCTGTGGATGAAATTCTTTTCTCTCTGCGTCTCCGCGTCTCGGCGGTGAAAAATCCTATCCAAGATAACCGCGGAAGTTCGCCGGGATCGCCGTGTACTTCGGAAAAAGCTTTGCAAGATCTTTTGTACCGAGGTGTTTGCTGGCAGCTTCGGCAAAGACATCTCGGAAGTCTGTTGTCAATGCCAGGTCGCGGCCTTCGTTTAGCTGGTCGGGTTTTAGGCCTTTCCAGTCGCCGTAGACCTTGCCGCCCTTTACGGAATTGCCTAGCACGAACATCGCGTTGGCGTGGCCGTGATCTGTGCCGCGTGATCCATTTTCGCGGGCCGTGCGGCCGAACTCTGACATTGTCAGCAGAACCACGTCGTCCATTCGCTGGCCAAGATCGGTTGCGAATGCGGCGATAGCGGCGCCGAAATCGCGAAGCAGGTTCGCAAGCTGGCCGCGGGCTCCGCCTTGGTTAACGTGCGTATCCCAGCCGCCAGCTTCGGCGAATGCTACTTCTAATCCCACACCCGCTTTTATCAACTGCGCGATCTGCATAAGCGAGCGGCCAAGCGGCGTTGTTGGATAGATCGCACCGTTCTCAGGCTTGTATTTTGCGGGGTTTGCCTGCTTCAAAAAATTGACCGCTTCGAACGTTTCCTTGCCCGTTTCACCCAGGCTGTCCTTTGTTGCCTGGCCGTAAACGCCCTCGAAACCGCCCTGCACATTCTTTGTATAAACGCCGGCTTTGATGGCAAAATCGGCGAGGTTCGTCATCGCGATTGACGGTGAACGTCCGTATAGCGCTCGGGGCAGTTGCTGTGTCATGGCGACGGCGCGAAACGGCGAATCGTCTTTGCCGGACGTCGCCTGCATTGCCCGATTTAACCAGCCGTCACGTGTACCCTTGAATCCTGGCGTGCCGGACTCCATATAATCCTGAGCGTCAAAATGCGAACGCGTGTTGTCGGGCGAACCGGCTGAATGAATAACGGCAAGCTGTTTCGCGGCCCAGAATTTTTCCAGCGGTTTGAGCGACGGATGCAGGCCGAAAAAGCCATCCAGATTCACGGCACCGTCAGTCTTATTGGGTGCGGGAATAGCAATCGTGCGGCGGATATTGTAATACTCGCTGTCACCATGCGGAACAACCATATTCAGGCCATCGACCGCTCCGCGCTGGAATATCGTGACCAAAACCTTCTTTCTACCGTAACCGTTTTTAGTATCGGCCGCGTTTGCAAACTGGTGTAGAAAGTCCGGTGCGGCGGCCATCATGCCGAAACTTGCCAGTCCGATACCGCTCGTCTTTAGAAAAAATCTTCTGTCCATTATTGCTTACCTCTTGTCTTTATTACCGCCCGCGTTCGATCACCCACATTATCTTAGACGTCCAGGAAAGTGGAATGGTCATTTTTTATTTTTTGCTTTTGCCTTGTGTTCATTATAGATTAGTAAAAATGCGTGAAGAACTAGTAAAACTTATCGTCGAACGTCTGGGGCGTGATGCGGAAGCCATCAGCCGCGATTTTGCGTCGGAAAGAGAGATTCCAACCCGATTCTGCGCTATCGACGATCTTCTTCCCGAAGAGATCGCCCTTAAATTTGACGCGTCGTTTCCCGCATCGAGCGAAATGCGGCTGCTTGACACCTTTCGAGAGAAGAAGTTCACCTCGAAATCACTTGATAAGTTCGACCCGCTGATCGCCGATATAACTTTCGCATTTCAGGACGAACGGGTAATCGAAAAGGTTGCTGAGGTGACGGGAATCAAGGACGCAGTCGGTGATCCGCATCTGTACGCCGGTGGCATAAGCGCAATGGAACGGGGGCATTTTCTTAATCCGCATATAGACAATTCGCACGACGGTGAACAGAAAAACTACCGGGTGTTGAACCTTCTTTATTACATTACACCTGATTGGAAAGCCGAAAACGGCGGGAATCTCGAGCTTTGGGATGAGAAGGTAAAGCGGCCGGTCGAGATACCCAGCCTTTTTAACCGCCTTGTGTTGATGTCAACAAACGACAAGGCGTGGCATTCAGTTAACGAGGTCAAAACCGACGGCACACGCCGCTGTATCTCGAATTACTACTTCTCACCGCACTCGCCAAACGGATATGAGACGACCCACGTCACATACTTCATGGCCCGCCCCGAACAGAAACTCCGCCGCCTTGTAACAAAAGCCGACAGCGACCTCCGAACCGTTTTGCGCAAGATAAAGAAAAGCGGTTTTGCGAAGAAGGATGTGTTCGAGGGCAAGGCGAAGTAACTTGCGAAAGCCCGCACGAAGTAAGGGCGATACACTCAACGAACCCAATCATCCGTTTCAAACGGCACATCGTCCTGACAATAGAGAACGTAGTTCACAGCCGCCTCGACGTGGGGCGGCTTCCACAAATAGCGCCGACTCCGGCCCCGGGACCAAACTCGCTCCGTAGCTCCGACTAGTCCGAGTTCCCTCAACCGTTTCGTCGCAAATGCTTTCATCGCATCAGCAATCCTTTCGGGCTTCGCAGCAGCGGATGCTACTGCATGAACATGATTCGTGCGCACGTTCAGCGCATGGAGCCCATAATTTCTTTGGCCGCACAGCATCTCAATAGCGTCCGTAACGGCTCGTCGCTGGTCGGTTTTTAGTATTACAGGAGACTGCGCCATTTTTTCCTGCATACGTTCTTGAAGCGGCAGATTCGGATCAAGTTTTACTGTGCCCGGTACATCACGGTTGCTTCGGTTGATCGAAGATCGGTCATCGCCGTGCAGCCACGTTCCGAATGTCCGAAAGGTCATCAGGTATGCAAGGGGAAACTCGTTTTCTCCGTAGATATCAAATCCGTAGTCGTCGAGCATTTTGAGTTTGAGCGTGCCTCCTTCACTTGAGCATATCGCCCTTACTTCGTGCGGGCTTTCGCATAAAAAGTCACCTGATAATAATCTCATCCACAAAGATCCACGGATCGCCGCCCGCTCCCGGATGCCATGATGGGATCTTGCCGAAATTGTAAGCACGGATGCGAACGTAACGGGCCTTTGCCGGTGAGATCGTTTGAGTGAATTCTTTGATCTTAGGCGTCATCTCGCGTCGCGGAAAGCTGGGTTTGATCTCGGCGGCCTTAGTGAAATTCGTGCCGTCGCTCGAGGTTTCAAATTCGATCCGGTCCGGCATCCATATCCACGGCCCGGCGACCTGTAAAAAGCTGCCGCCGAGTTCCTTTATCTCCGTTTCCCGCTTTAGATCGATGATCGCGTCATAAGGTTTGCCCTGCACACCCTGCCATTCGCCGCTGGCGAAATTCACCGTGCCGCGAATGCCGTCGATGATCGCGTTATCGCCGCCGCCGGTGTACTGAGTGCTGTAGCCGGAGACGACTTTAACGGTCCAGTCGTTCGGACGTTTCGCAAAAACTGCGTCGACAATCGGGCTTTCATTTCCTGGAGAAAAGTAAGTAAATGCCTTTACTGTGGCCGCAGCTCGGAGGACAACTGGTTCGAAGTATGTCTTTGATGACCGCGTTGGAGTGCTGCCGTCGGTCGTATAGAAGATCATCGCGTCTGGATTTGTCTTTCGCATCGTCACGATCGTTTTGTCGTTGAACAGACGCTCGCCATCAATCACCGGAACCGCCGTCGCAACTCCGTGTATGCTCGAAAGCGGAAATTCAGTGAATGCGGTTTCAACTGGCTGGTCGATCATCGCAAATTCAAGTACGCCGCCGCGCATAAGTTCTTCATGGGTGATGAAGGCTTTTTTGTAAGGAGAGCCGTTCAGCTTTGCGTTGAGAATATAGATATTCTTCGGCGACACATGCTTCGCACGGATGGTAAACGTCTTGCCGTTCTCCAACCGGTATGTCATTTCGGGAAACAACGGTGTGCCGAGTGCATAGACGGGCGAGCCGGGAGCAACGGGATAGAAGCCACCCGCACTTAATATGTACCACGCGGACATCTGGCCGCAGTCCTCGTTGCCGATCAGGCCGTCGGGCGCGTTCTTGTAGAACTCGTCCATTATCTTTCGGACGTATTTCTGTGTTTTCCATGGCTCGCCGGCGTAGTTGTAAAGATAGGTGATGTGGTGCGACGGCTCGTTGCCATGGGCGTATTGGCCGATCAGCCCCGTCAGGTCGGCCTGCTCGCGACCGGCGAGTTTCTGGTCGGTGGTAAAGAGTTCGTCGAGCTTTGCGACAAATTTCTCACGCCCTCCCATCAGCTCCATCAAACGCGTTACGTCATGCGGGACAAAGAAGGAGTATTGCCACGAGTTGCCCTCGGTAAAGCCGAAGGTCACTTCGTTAGGTGCAAAAGGCTCGACAAAAACGCCATTCTTTTTCGGACGGAAGAAGCCGGTTTTTGTGTCGAAGAGGTTTTCGAAATGGCGAGCTCTATAACGAAAATCCCCATCTTTGAATGCCGGTGGCAGTTGTTCAATATTTCGATCTCCGCTCCGCGTTAAGCTCGCTTGCATTTGGGCAATGCACCAATCGTTATATGCATACTCGAGCGTCCGCGATACCGATTCGTTCTCGTCCTCCATTGAGATGTAGCCGCGTTTTTTGTAGGCGGCGAGGCCGAAGTGGTCGAGTTCGGCGGAGTGTTTGGCGGCCGCATAGGCTTTTTCGTAGTCGAAGCCTTTGATAGATTTAGCCATCGCGTCGGCGATGACCGAGGCGGCGTGGTAGCCGATCATGGTGTCGGTCTCTTCGCCCCACAGTTCCCAAACCGGCAGCCGCCCGCCCTGTTCGTAGATGCGGATGAACGTGTTTATAAAATCGACCGTGCGTTTCTGGTCGATGATAGTGTAAAGCGGATGCGCCGCTCGGAAGGTGTCCCATAGGGAAAAAACGGTGTAGTGGTTCTGAAGCTCCCCTCCTGTCTTAGGAGGGGTGGCCGCGTTTCGCGGACGGGGTGGTGATCCATGTTGAGCAGTAAGCAACGGTGAGCCCTTCCTCACGGTCGGGCTACTTACACGTGCGGCCTTCTGCATTTCGTAGCCCGGCAAAGAATGAACCTTTCCGTCGTGCCCTTTGTACCGTCCATCTACATCGTTGAAAACGTTCGGCTGGATTATCGTGTGATACAGCGCCGTGTAAAAATTGGTCGTCTGATCGTTCGTTCCGCCGGAGACCTCTATTTTGGTTAACTCTTTGTTCCAAGCCGCCTTTGCGTCGGCACGAACCTTGTCGAAATCCCAATGCGGCAACTCGGCAGCTAGGTTCTTGCGTGCGCCTTCGATAGAGACGTAAGAGATTGCGACCTTGAGCAAAAGGGGTTCTTCCGGCACGGTTTGGAATTGAAGCGACAATAACCCGCCGTTGCTGGTTGCTTGAGCCGAGGGACCCATTAAACCAGTTGACTCAAGTCCGTTCCCGATCTGACCGCCTGTAAAAAGCTGCGAGAATTCTGCCACGAAATACACCGTTTGGTTTTTCGCCCACGAAGTCGAGCGCCTTACACCTTCGATCCGGCGCTGTGCACCGTTAACTGACACGTCTGTTTGAAGCCATTTGTCACGCCATCTCAGGTCAAGTATCAAATTGGCGTGATCGGTTCTCGGGAATGTATATCTGTGCAATCCAACTCTTTTTGTAGAGGTCAACTCGGCAAGAATTCCATCGTCATCCAGCTTCACCGAATAGTATCCGGGCTCAGCTTTCTCATTGGCGTGAGAAAATTTAGACGCATAGCCATTAACCGACTTGTCGCCTTCTTTCGCGAAGAATTGCGGTTCGCCGACAGTCGGCATAAACAAGATATCGCACCCGTCCGGAATGCCGGTGCCGCTAAGGTGGGTGTGCGAAAAGCCGTAGATGATGTCGTCGGAGTAGTGATAGCCGCTTGAGCCGTCCCAGTTGTCGATGCGCGTGTCGGGCGAGAGTTGGACCATCCCGAACGGCATCGTCGCACCGGGAAAAGTGTGGCCATGGCCGCCGGTGCCGATGAACGGGTTGACGTGGCGGGTGTAGTCACGGGTTTGTCCCGCGACAGCAGGCGCTAGGCATAGAAGAACTAAAACGCAGAGACGCTGAGACGCTGAGAGAACTTTCATAGCTTTTTAAGGAAGATTTTTGCCCGCGAATAACACGAATTGCCGCGAATATCTCTTAAGAGATTTCTTATTCGTGTTTATTCGCGTAATTCGCGGGCAAAATTCCTAATGCACAAACTCGCCGCCGTAAGCCTGTCGTAAACCTTGGCCCTTAATGCCCCAGCGGAAGCGAAACGCCGCGTCGCCGCCGCGATGGTTGTAACGCAACGTCATCTTATGCAGCCCGGCCTTTAGCGGAACTATAGCGGAACGCACTTTTCGGTCTTTTGTACCTGAATCACCTATAATATCCCCGCCGCCGAGAGTGACCGCGGCATCCCAAGTCGAATCAACCTGAAACTCGTAAACTCCGTCGGTAGGAACACTAAAATAGCCGTCAAACGACACCGCAAACGGCCGCTTGAGAACATCCGGGGTCCGCGAAGCGAACTGCTGCAGACCAATGCTCTTTGTCTCGCCGCCTCGTATCGGCATCGAGCCGTCATCGGGCGGCATTGCAAAGGCGAATGTTACGCCGGGACGCTTCTCGCTTAATTGCATCGGTTCAAACATTTTGCCGCGGACTATCGAAGCGGCGTAGACGGCACTTTTGCGGCCAGCCGGATTCACTACGACTGTTTTGAGCGTCTTTATGTCGAGAACACGGTCTGAAGCGCCTGTGCCGTTCAACGCGATTTCGATCGGTTTTGTATAGCTCTCCGACCTTTCATCGGGCGTAGATCCGTCGGTCGTGTAGTGGACGCGAGTTCCGGGAGCCGGCCGCAGTTCGACGGAAATCTTATCGCCCTCGGTAACCTTGTTTTGCAAGCCTCCGGGCTCCGGAATCCGATAATTTACATTCTGCTTATCCAGACGCGGAAACTGAGTAGCGAGCCGGTTTGAAAAATCCTCGAAAGTACTGGCTCCCGCACGCGACCACAGAACTTCGGCCAAGGCGATCATACGCGGGAACGACATGTATTCGACGTGCGAAGGCGTTTTTATATATTCGGTCCAGATGTTGGCCTGGCCGCCGATAACGTATTTGGCTTCGTCCGCTGTGAGTTCGGGTGGGACAGGATCGAAGCTGTAAACCTTTTCAAGCGGGACGTAACTGCCGATGTTGAGCGGTTCGTAGGCAGGGTCGCCTTGGCCATAGTCGAGATAGACGTAATCGGTCGGCGTCATTATCACGTCATGTTTGGACTTCGCTGCTTCGATGCCGCCTTTCATCCCTCGCCATGACATTACCGTAGCGTTCGGAGCAAGGCCGCCTTCGAGAATTTCATCCCATCCGATAATCTTTTTGCCTTTCGAATTGATGTACTTTTCGATGCGGCGGACAAAATAGCTCTGCACCTCATGCTCGTCCTTTAGGTTCTCTTTCTTTTTGAGTTCCTGCACAAAGGCCGATTCCTTCCAATGATCCTTCAGTACTTCATCGCCGCCGATGTGGATGTAGGGCGAATCGGGGAACAAGGCTATCGTTTCGTCGAGCACGTCTTCGAGAAATTTAAAGGTCGCCTCTGTCGGGCAATAGACCTCCTTGAAAATTCCCCATGTCGTCTGCACCTTGTATTGATAATCCGCTTTGCAGCCAAATTGCGGGTATGCAGCCAAAGCGGCTGAGGCGTGGCCAGGCAATTCGATCTCCGGAATCACGGTGATAAACCTTGCCTTTGCGTATTTGACGACATCCTTTATCTCGTCCTGCGTGTAAAAACCGCCGTGCGGGATGCCGTCGCCGATGTATGGGGTTAGGTTACGCTCCTTAACCGACTCGGGGCGTTTTGAGCCGATTTCGGTCAGCTTCGGATATTTTTTGATCTCGATCCGCCAGCCCTGATCTTCGGTCAAATGCCAGTGAAACGTGTTGAATTTGTACTGCGACATGAGGTCGATGAACTTTTTGACGAATGAGACGGGCATGAAATGCCGTGCTACATCGAGATGCATGCCACGATATTTGAATCGCGGTAAATCGCTGATAGCGGTGTACGGAAGCTCGATGCGGCCTGAATATTTGACGGAAATTATCTGAATAAACGATTGAAGGCCGTAGAACAAACCACGCTGATTGCCCGAGATTCGGATCGCATTCGCGTCTATCTGTATCTCATAGTCTTCAGCGTCCGCAGATTTGCCGACAACCGTGTCGAAAACTATTGCGTCCTTCGCCGGACGTTTTTTTACGACCGCCAGTTTGAACCCGTAATTTTTCGACAGGAAATCGTTTAAGATCGCTGCCGTTTCTCGGCTAGCTGTATCGGTTGCCGCGATCTTTGTCTTATCGCTAAAAATAAAACTCCCGCGTCCGTATTCGATCGAAACCGGTTTCGGAATGATATTGATCTCAACGGGCTGGGCGAAGGCAAAACCGGAGAATGCTAGCACAAGAATGAAGGATGTATATGTTTTCATAGTAGCGAAAGGCGGAAACACGACTGGTAGGGAGTGTGTTCTTCAAGATTCGACGAAAGAGGCCCAGTCGCTACGAATTCCGGCTACGACACGGAAATCCTTTCCCGCTCGCTGACGCCGGGAAACACACTTCCTACCGGTCGTGTTTCCGCCTGTGCGTTCTCTACAAACCGATTATATCCAAAAACCGTTTTAGTTCATCCGGCAGCGGCAGGACAAACGCTAATTGCTCTTTTGTAACGGGATGTGTGAACGAAAGCTTTTCTGCATGCAGGAAAAAACGGCCCATTATTCGGATCGCATTCTTTACGTCTATGTTCGCGACCGTGTTGTCACGGCCTTCGTTATAGGTTTCGTCACCCACTACGGGGTGATTGATCGACGCAAGATGGACACGAATCTGGTGCGTGCGGCCGGTTTTTATCTCGACCTCGACAAGTGCGAATTTATCGAACCGCTTGCGGACCTTCCACAATGAAAGGGCGTTTCGGCCATTTGCGGCGACTGTCATTTTGGTGCGGTGCCAGCGGTCGCGGGCCATCGGCCGGTCGATGATGCCCGTGTTGTCACGCGGACTTCCGTGAACGAGGGCGAGGTAGCTCTTATAAACCTCGCGCGTACGGAACAGCTCGGACATCGCTTCGTGTATCTCCTCGCTTTTGGCGACAACGATGAGGCCGGAGGTTTGTTTATCTAAACGGTGGACGATGCCGACGCGACTTGTATTGGTTGCAGAAGCCTGCACGTTAGTAAGGGCGATATGCTCAACGTTGGCGGTATCGCCCTTACTTCGTGCGGGCTTCTGCGGCAGAACCTCGTCACCTGCTGACGCAGTTGTTTCTGACCTTACAGGCTGCATCCCGCTAACGCCGAAATGGTAGGCGATTGCGTTTGCCAATGTGCCCGAACTAACGCCGGCACCCGGATGAACGACCAATCCGGCCGGTTTGTTGATAACGGCAAGATATTCGTCTTCAAAAACAATTTCGAGCGGGATATTTTCGGGCTCGAACCGGGCGGGCGGGGCTTCGGCAAGGTCTACGTCGATGTCATCATTTTCGCGCAGTTTATACGATGGTTTTGCCGTCGCCTGGTTAACCAGAACGTCGCCGTCTTCAATCAAACGCTGAAGACGAGACCGCGACCAGCCTTCGATGTTCTCCGCTAGAAAGGCATCAAGGCGCTTTCCTACTTCAGAACCGGTAATTGCGAAATTTAGTATCGGATTTTCGTCAGGCGATGGCGGTGTGTTAGCTGGGTTCAATTATTTCCTTTCTACCGGCGGTTCTGATTCGCATAATCATAAATACGATCGTGCTTGCCGCGACAACGAGGCTGACGAGCTGCGAGGTTGAGAGGCCGGTCATCGTTGTCAATCCGAATAAGTCTCCGCGCGGGTCGTCGCGGATAAATTCAATTGAGAAACGAAAGATCGAGTAAATAATTCCGTAGGCGATCAGGATCTGGCCGTCAAATTTCTTGCGGCGGTGCAGCCATACCAGCAGGCCGAAAACGGCGAGCATTGTGAACGATTCGATGAGCTGTGTCGGGTGCAGAAAGAGATCACTGCCGCCGGGTCCGTACATCGGAACGCCGGTGTATTCGTTGCCTTTCTCGGTAAAATGCACGCCCCACCAGAGATCGGTCGGCTTTCCCCAACAGCATCCGGCCGCGAAACAGCCCTGGCGGCCAAACGCCTGTCCAAGAGCGAGGCCGGGAGCGAAAGCATCGGCTACCTTCCAGAACGGGAGCTTGTAAAAATAGACAAGCACCGCGACGGCAAGAAATCCACCGATCAATCCGCCGTAATAAACTCCGCCCGAACGTAGAAAATCGAGCGAGAAGATCTGAACATTGTCTTCAACAAACAACATCAGTATCTTCGATCCAAGCAGCCCGCCTAGAAGCGCCCACAGGCCAAGATCGTAAATACGTTCGCGCGGCAACCCGTCACGCGCCGCCAGCCTTGATGCGACGAAGAGAGCAAGCAACATCCCAACGGCAAGGAAAATGCCGTAGGTGGTTATTGGGAAATTGCCGATGCGGAATAGCTCTGGATACATGGTTTCGATAAGCAATGAAGGCGGAAACACGAGCCGTAGCGAGTGTGTTCTTCGTCAGGCCGGGTTATTCGTCATTCAGACACACTCCCTACCGGTCGTGTTTCCGCCTGCTTTTGTTTGCTCAGGAACATATCTATTATCATTAATCCGGCACCCATAACAATCGCCATGTCGGCGACATTGAATGTCGGGTAGTGCCATGAGCCGAACTGAACATCGATAAAATCGACGACATACCCGAGCCTGATCCGGTCCGTAACGTTCCCGGCGATTCCAGCAAGGAGCAATGCGAGCGCACCCAAAATACGATCATCGCTGCGCGGAGTTCTCCAAAAGAAATAGAGTACGAGCGCACCGGCGATAAACGCAACTACCGATAATCCCCAGCGGCCCGCGTCGCCGTGGTCGTCTAACATGCTGAACGCCACGCCCGTATTTTGAGCGTAGGCAAAATTCAAAAAACCTGAAATGAGAGGTATGTCTTCGCCAAAACGCAGCCGACGCACCGCCCACGCCTTGCTCGCCTGATCGATCATAAAAACCCCGCCGGCAATGGCGAGGTATGCTATTTTCCAAAGAATATCTTTTTTATTCACTGTGCCTTTTTCGGTTCGGCGTAGAATGATTTATTTACTATCTTCCACTCACCGTTTATCTTCAGCAGCGTCATATAATCTACGAATTTCACGCTGGGATAATCAAGGACGATCCTCGCAACCGCCGCGTTCCCCGTGATGTCGACTGCCTCGATCCGCCTGTGATCCTTACGCTTCTCCTCGTCCGCCGCCGGTTTACCGGTAAATGCCCGCTTGATAAAGGCATCGAGATTATCCATCGCGAACTTGCCGTCGCGAATCCAGATCATATTGCCCTCGGTGTGAAACGCCTTCCTGGCAAATTCCGGATCTCCCGTCGCATGGGCTTTGATGTAATTTTCGAGCGGAACTTTGACCGCTTCTTTATCGGGTATCTGAGCTTTGGAAGCAACGGCGAATGTGCAAAGAACGAATGCGAATAATGTGTATACTTTTCTCATTTCAGAAAATTCCTCCATTCCTCAAAATTCACTATAAGAATACGCCGCAATCCGACTACCGGTTTCGCCTAAAAGTCCTACTCTTCGTTTCTTTCGGCCGCCGAAACGACCGAGAGCCAAAGTTCGACGTATTTTCCCCGTACAAAGGGATCAAGACGGTCGGCGAAGTCTTCGCCCAGATTCTTTATCTTGATCAATTCCTGCACATCCGCAAGATCTTTCAGCCGGTCGCCGGCGGTCATCCCCGACGTTAGTTTCAGCTCGACCAGCTTGTCAAGCGTTACGGTTTTTACTCCATCGATAAGGACTGAGAAATCTGAAGGATCGGGAAATTGGACCGGTTTGGGCAAGCCGTCACCAGGAAATTCGCCCGATGTGATAATTTCGACGGGTATATTTTCGTCAGTAGTTCGAAACTTTTTCTTTGCTCCTTCAAAGGCTGGTCGGTAGCCCAAACCGACAAGCTTTTCGCGAAAATCTTCCAGCCCCTGTTTGGAAAGAAGCAGGTCGATGTCTTCCGTAAAACGCCTGTAACCGTGACGATTTAAGGCAATAGCGCCGATAGCCGCGTAATCGATCCCTTCCCGGTCAAGATCGGCGGCTATTTTGCGCAAGGCTTTGTTAAGCATTCCTTTTCCTTTAAAGAATCTGCGCCCTTCGTCATAGGTCGCGTCGGGCGAGGACAGTATTGTTTGGAAATCGACTGCCATAACTATTCGGCATACGGGAAAATTGCCTTCGGCGCCTTGTGCGTCCGCCACCAATCGGCGTAGCAAACATCTGTGCAGCCGATTGCTTTTATGACAACCCGCCATCTACTACCCGTTTTTCGCAGCAATGCGAAAAAGTTGTTGTCGAACGCGTCGGATTTGAACGCGTCCCAATACACCGTATTGCGGTAATCGGGCCGACCGCCGACGGGATTCTGCGGGGTGCCGCTAACAAATACCCATGTTCCCTGCACCTTAAAATTATCGGTCACGAACACGATCCTCTGCTTCAGCTCTTTTTCAACCGGAACGCGTAACGCGTCGAGTATCGCCTTGCGTTCGGGCGAGCCTTTCTCCGGGGTGTGGGCCGATTGAGCCGACACCATAATAGCCGCCGCGATGATTATCGTTGAACCAACAATGAGCTTACTCAGCATACATTCTAAGTACATCTTCTTTGTGATTATTGCGTCATAACTTTGGGCTCTTTGTGTTGAAAGAAAAGGCTTTCAACACAAAGGACACCAAGCTGGCACAAAGGACGCAAATGAAGAATTGAGTTCACAGGCTCATCAAGCGCACGCCAGGTTCGAATCACGCGGCCGTCGCCGTCTCTATCTCAGTTAGTGCTTCAATACACCTTTCGCAGACGGTCGGGTACTGTGCGAACTCTCCAACACGTGTCGAATAGTTCCAGCACCGCTCGCATTTGGTGCCATCGGCCTTCTCGATCGTGACATTCATTGCATCGCCTTCGTGAACCTCGACCTGCGAAACGATAAAGATGTAACGCAAATCCTCATAATAGTTTAGGAGAAACATCGTCGTGCCTTTATCAGCTGTCAGTATCACTTTTGCCTCAAGCGAAGAGCCGATCTGCTTCGCGTTCCGGGCTTCTTCAAGCGCCTTAAGCACCTCATCCCGGATCGCGAAAACACGTTCCCAATCGCTCAACAACGCACCGTTCACATTTTCGACCGCCTTCGGAAACTCGGCCAAATGAACCGAGGCGACCATTTGCCCGGGTAGATTCTCCCATGCTTCGTCAGACGTAAACGCGAGGATCGGAGCCAGCAAGCGGCAAAGCGTTTCCGTTATTTGATACAGCGCCGTCTGGGCCGAACGCCGCTCGATCGACCTTGGTGCGTAAATATAGAGGCGGTCTTTGATGATGTCAAAATAACGTGCCGAAAGCGTGACCGTACAGAAATGATAGATCGCGTGATAGGCCGCTTGAAAATCGAAATCCTCATAGCCCTTCTGCACTTTTGCGGAAACCTCGTCCAAATTTGCCAGCGCCCAGCGGTCGGTCTCAAGCATTTCGCCGTCGGCGACGGAATCGGTTTCGACGTTGAACCCATCCAGATTGCCGAGAGCGTAACGCAGGGTATTTCGGAATTTGCGGTAAGCATCGACAATTCGGGAAAGGATCTCATCCGAGCAGCGTACATCCTCGGTATAATCGACCGCCGCCGCCCAAAGCCGCAAAACTTCGGCACCCGATTTGTCGATGATCTCCTGCGGAGCGGTAACGTTTCCGACCGATTTGCTTTGTTTCTTGCCGTCACCGTCAACGACCCAACCATGCGTAACCACTTGCCTGTACGGAGCCGTGTCGTGCGCCGCCATTCCGCACATCAAACTTGAATTGAACCAGCCGCGATACTGGTCGCCGCCTTCAAGATAAACGTCGGCTGGAAACCGGAGCGTGTCGCCGCGGGTTTCCAGAACCGCCACGCAGCTTGAACCGGAATCGAACCAAACGTCCAGAATATCGGTCTCCTTTCGGAAATCTGCGCCGTTGCATTTTGAACAAACGTATCCTTCAGGCAGCAGCTCGCTTTCCGGCCGGTTGTACCAGGCATCCGCCGTTTCGAAAGCGAAAATGTCGGCAACATGATCGACCACTTTCGGATCGGCAACCGGTTCGTCGCAGGCCTGACAATAAAAAACAGGTATCGGCACGCCCCACGAACGCTGCCGCGAAACGCACCAGTCAGGCCGGCCTCTGAACATATTCCGCATCCGGTCACGGCCCCATGCCGGGTGCCATTTGACCTTATCGATATGATTGAAGGCATTGTCGCGGAGCGATATTTCTTCGCCGGTCTTAGCCGCTGCATCCATTGAGATAAACCACTGCGGAGTTGCACGATAAATTACCGGATTCTTGCACCGCCAGCAATGCGGATAGCGATGGTTGTAATTTTCGACATGCAGCAGAGCGCCTTTTTCGCGAAGCAATTCGACGATCTTCGGATTCGCCGTAAAGATGTTCTCGCCGGCGAAATGCTCGACTTCCGAGGTAAACCGCCCTGCATTATCAACCGGGCAATAAATTTCCAAGCCGTACTCTTTCCCGATTAAAAAGTCGTCCGTGCCGTGGCCGGGAGCGGTGTGAACGCAGCCCGTACCCGATTTTCCGGCGGCCTTGTTTTCGTGCCGGGCATCAAGTTCGACCTCGGCGTCCGCTTCGCCAAATGTTACGTGCTCGCCGTTCATTATCAGCGAGACGCGGTCTATCCAGGCATGCTGGGCTTCGAGGCGGTCGAGCTTTGAGCCCTTAAAACGGGCAAGCTCCTTTGTCTCACCAAGATCGCACGTTTCAGCGAAAGCAGCGGCCAGTTCCGACGCGACGATATAGACGTTTTCGCCGGCTTCAACCGCTGAGTAATCAAAATCCGGGTGAATCGAAATACCGAGGTTTGCCGGCAATGTCCAAGGCGTCGTCGTCCATATAACGACGGAAACCATCTTTCCCTCGAGCGCCGGGTCGATCAGAGCGGGATCGGACCGCAGGGGAAATTTGACGTAAACAGAAGGCGATGTGTGTTCCTTGTACTCAACCTCAGCCTCTGCAAGCGCGGTTTGATCGTGGATGCACCAATAAACGGGGCGCAGGCCCTTATAAACATACCCGCGTTCGAGAAATCTACCGAACAGGCGTGCCGTCGATGATTCGTATTCCGCCGACATCGTCAGGTATGGCGTGTCCCATTCGCCCAAAACGCCAAGTCGCGAAAAGTCGCGCGTTTGCCCGTCCATTGCCTTGGATGCGTGCTCGCGGCAGATGCGACGAAACGTCGAAACGGGAATATCAGCCTTGTTCTTGCCTTTTTCGGCCAGTTTTTTCTCGACGTGCGTTTCAATCGGCAAGCCGTGACAGTCGTAGCCGGGCACATACGGCGCATCAAAGCCCATCATCGAACGCGATTTGACGACGAAATCTTTTAGAATTTTATTGAGAGCTGTTCCGATGTGTATATCCGCATTCGCATACGGCGGCCCGTCGTGGAGGATAAACTTGTCGCGGCCCTTTCGCGTCTCCGCGATCTTGTTGTAAAGATCGATGTCCTTCCACTTCTTCAGCCGCGCGGGTTCGCTCTGACCAAGATTCGCCTTTTGCGCAAAATCGGTCTTGGGTAAATTAATAGTCTTCTTCAGGTCCAAAGGTTCGGTCATAAAGTTGATGGCATTAAAAGGCGGAAACCCGCACGGTAGCAAGGGTGTGATCTTAAAGAGGCACACTCCCTACCGGTCGTGTTTCCGCCTTCGGAGCCAAGGTCCGTGTCAAACTCTAAATTTTATCATCTATCGGAGGAAAAATCCCGTTACTCTTCTTCGACTGTACACAGCAGCGGATATTCGCGGGCTTTTGCGAGATTCATCGCCTTTTCGGATTTCATATTAGCTATCTCATAGGGATACACCCCGGCGAGGCCGAGGCCTTCGTTGTGGACCTTGAGCATTATTGAAAAGGCTTCGGGGGCTGAACGCATGAAGACGTATTCCAGGACGAAAACGACGAATTCCATGGTGGTGAAATCGTCGTTGTGCAGCAGCACTTTGAAAAGCTTTGGTTTTTCGAGCTTTGTCTCGCGTTCGGTCAGAACGTCGCCGCCGCGTTCAATGTCGGGAAATTCGGGCATAGGAGAAATTTAACACAATAGGAGTAGTAAGCCGCAGAGATGCGCAAAAAGCACAAATATGAAGAGAAATTTTGTGCCTTTTGTGCCTTTTTGCGGCTATATCTTATTGACTTCGAAGTAGGTCTTAATTGCCTTGTATTTCGCGGAGTCGTTCAGGATATCAAATGCCTTAGCGTAATTCTCCAATCCGTCGATCTTGTGCGTCATCATCTGGCCGAGCCAGCCAAGGTGCATTGCTTCGCATAGGGCCAGATCTTTAACGCCCATTTCGAAATGCTCGCGGCCGGCGTTCACCGTGCCGACCATCGCGCGGTTGCCGAGCACGAACATCTGATTGATCTTGTCAGACGGGACCTGATCGGTTTTCCGTTCACCGCCCGTGACGGAGGCGAGGATCAGAATACCGTTTTCGTTCAATGTCTGCATCGCGTCAAAGATGATCGGCGAATAGCCTGTGCATTCAAACACGAGGTCGTACTGATCGTATTTTTTTATCGATTCGGTAATCGGAAGGTCATCCGTCGAGTCGTACGTCGCGCCTATCGCTAAACACAATTCGGCGTTCAGATAGCCGTCGCCGCTCTGCTTTCCAAAGCTGTGCACTTCGTAACCGCGCATCCTCAACGCCATTACCGTCAGCAATCCGACGTTTCCCGTTCCCAACACCGCAGCCGTTTTTGGGTGCCAAATCTTGAGGCGTTCCTGAATATCGCTCGCTTGTTTGAGCCCTTTCTCGATTATCGAAAGCGGTTCAAGCAGAACCCCTATCTCCGCAATCGGCGCCGGTATCCCTACCAAAAAATCGGCGTCTTCGACGTAGAAGTCGGCCATGTAGCCATGCAGGCGTGAGATGCCGCGCTCGAAATACTTATCGTCAGTCGTAAAATCCTGCTCGCCGATCTTGTCATAAATGCTTGAACCGCGCGGGCGCCGCACCGTAGCTACAACGTAATTACCTGCCTCAAATTCCTTAACATTTTCACCCGTCTCAACAACGCGACCAAAATTTTCGTGGCCAAGTACAAGATAATCAAAGCCCTTTGGCGCGACGCCGTATTCGCCATTGTTGATCTCGCGGTCGGTGCCGCACGCTCCCACGCGAAGCACTTCGACCAATACGCCGCGTCCGTTTTTTATTTCACTCAATTCCGGTTTTTTCATCTCGATGAGATGAACACTGTTCATTTTTTCTGGAATTACCGCAATCGCCTTCATGTTCATAATAATAAATTTACCTCGTTTAGAAGCGGGCTTGCCCGCTGTAAGATAATTGACGCCCGGGCAAGCCCGCTTCTAAACGGCGGATCTTTTTTTCAAAGGTTTCTCAAAAATGTCAGTCCGCGTATTCACCAACCTGTTTTAATAATTTTGCGATCAAGCCTGTCCAGCCTGTTTGATGACTGGCACCAAGGCCACGGCCCGTATCGCCGTCAAAATATTCGTGGAATAGAAGATTATCGCGCCAATGATCGTTTCCTTGTAGAGCCGGAACGTCACCAAACACCGGCCGCGATCCGCTCTGATCGCGCAGAAAGATGTTGATCAATCGTTTTTCCAGCTCCTGCGACACCTGCCACAGCGTCATCATTTTGCCCGAACCGGTTGGGAATTCTACCTTCAGATCGTCGCCATAATAATGGTCGAATTTTTGCAAAGCCTCGATCAGCAAATAATTTACAGGGAACCAAACAGGGCCACGCCAATTCGAATTCCCGCCAAACATTCCGCTCCGCGATTCAGCCGGTTCGTATTCTACGCGGTACTCTACGTTGTCCATTTCGAGAAAATACGGGCAATCCTTGTGAAACCGCGACAGTGACCGAACGCCGAAGTCGGAGAGAAATTCGTCTTCATCAAGCATCGTTTGCAGCACACGTTGGAGCCGCTCTTTGTTCACCAAAGCTAACAGATGGCGGCCATCGCGGCCCGGCCGCTGCATGCACGCAATGTCCGCGACCAGGTCTTTACGATTTTCGATTAGCCACTGTGTACGGCGGCGGAAGTCCGGTAATTTATCCAGCCATTCGTTTTCGATCGTTTCAACCGCAAAGAGTGGGATGAGCCCGACCATTGATCGCAGCTTTATTGGAAACTGGTGCCCGCTCAGATGCAGAACGTCGTAATAGAAGCCGTCATGCTCGTCCCACAGCTCAGTCTCCTCGTTACCAAGATTGTTCATTGCGTCAGAGATAAAGACAAAATGCTCGAAGAACTTGCTCGCAACATCTTCGTAAGCTTTGTCTTCCAACGCGAGCTCCAAAGCAATTGCCAACATGTTCAGACAATACATTGCCATCCAGCTTGTGCCGTCGGACTGTTCGAGAAAACCGCCGCCAGGCAGGGGCTTGCTGCGGTCGAAAACACCGACATTGTCGAGGCCGAGGAATCCGCCTTCGAACACGTTGTTTCCTTCGGCATCTTTGCGATTAACCCACCACGTAAAATTGAGCAGAAGTTTGTGAAAGACCTTCTCAAGAAAGGCGCGGTCGCCAACACCTTTTTTCTTTTCCTCGATCTGGTAAACGCGCAATGCTGCCCAGGCATGCACCGGCGGATTTACATCACTGAAAGCCCATTCGTAGGCCGGGATTTGCCCGTTCGGATGCATATACCATTCTCGCAGCAGTAAAATCAGCTGTCGTTTTGCAAATCCGGGATCGACAAGCGCTAGCGGGATACAGTGAAACGCCAGGTCCCATGCCGCGTACCAAGGATACTCCCATTTATCGGGCATCGAAATAATGTCGTCATTGTATAGGTGCTTCCATTCGGTATTACGCCCAGAAAGACGCTGGTTCGGCGGCGGCGGACTCGCGGGATCGCCGTCGAGCCACTCTTTAACAACGTAATGATAAAACTGTTTCGACCAGAGCAAGCCTGCAAGCGACTGACGCATCACGCTTTTTGCGTCGTCGGATAGATTGGCGGGAACAATGTCGGCATAAAACTCATCGGCGTCGGCCTTACGTTGTTCAAAGACGGCTTTGCAGCCATCGCTGAAATCGCCCGGCGGCATTCCAGACGCGGTAAACCGAAGATACACCTCCTGCGATTCACCTGAACCGATATCGAAACGATAAAGAGCGGCGGCCTTTGTACCAGTTCGTTTCGGATTTACGGCAGCGGTATTTCGGTTAACTATATAGTCGCCAATCCCGTCTTTTGTGTATGCCGACTTATTTTCCGCACTAAAAAGCTTGCTGTTGTTTGTTTCATTTTCACAGAACAAAGTCGGGGGCGAACCTTCGCAATAAAGCGTGTAATTACTTTGTAATTCCTTTTCCAGCTTTATTGCGGTGACACCGTTTTCTATGGTTTCTGATGCCTGGGGTTTTGCCGCATCTACTGACCACGACCACGTATTTCGAAACCAGACAGTCGGCAAAACATGCAATGGAGCTGAGTCGGGTCCCCGGTTCACGGCGGTTATCCTTATACAGATGTCTTCCGGACCCGCTTTGGCATATTCGATAAAAATATCGAAATACCTGTTATCGTCAAACACGCCGGTGTCGACAAGTTCATACTCGCGCTCGGATTTGTCGCGGCTGGCATTCCTTTCGTAGAGATCCGCGTACGGGAATGGCGCCTGCGGATATTTGTAAAGATACTTCATCGAACAGTGCGCGGGTGTATTGTCGAGATAGTAGTAATACTCCTTCACATCCTCGCCGTGGTTCCCTTTTGGACCGGCCAAGCCAAACAACCTCTCTTTCAAGATCGGGTCATTTTCGTTCCAAAGCGAAACGGCGAAACATATGTTTTGTTTGCGGTCGCAAATCCCGGCAATTCCGTCTTCATTCCACCGGTAGGCCCGCAGATGAGAATGCTCAAACGGAAAATAGTCCCACGCGGCACCGTCCGGCGAATAATCTTCGCGGACGGTTCCCCACGCGCGTTCGCTTACATACGGCCCCCATAGCTTCCAGTCGGCGGTATTGCCGGCGGCCTGTTCGAGCCGTTTTTCTACAGCGCTGAGTTTGTTTTCGGGCATAGATCGCTAAAAGAATGTCATAAAATCGGCGGGCTAGTCCAACACTTTGCGGTCCGGGTGAAAGAAAATTATGGACGCGGGTATTTTTTTTTGATAGATTTCCTATGCACTGTTTACTAAGTATTCAATTTGAGAGGCAATTGTGCCGGACTTGTTTTTGAAACAAGGCGGTGATTGATCGTTTTTCCCGCGTATTCTTTGAGGTAAAGATGAATTCGCTTTCGAACAGGTCAAATTCGAAGTCCGCAAAGGTTCGCGCGTCGGCGGCTGGTAAAGACGCGCGTTTGACTCCGCCGCGAAACATCGGCAATGACAAGCTCAGCGACATTTTTTTAAGTGTCGGCCGCAAGCTGCGCGAAGGCCTGTCTAACGAAGCGGAAAAAATATTGATAAAGACGATCGAAGGCTACAGCCATTCGGCCGACAATTTTGCAAACCTCAAGCGGCTGCTGTCTTTCACCCTTGAAACCGTCGGACGGTACAAAGAATCGCTCGAAGTTGTAAAGCCCTTCGAGGACGAAGATGTGCTGAAACGTCTTGGTCAGGAAACACAGATCAGGGTGACGACACAGCTCGCGATCGCGTACAACAACCTGACCGATCAGCCAAAGGCCGTTACGCTTCTAAAAGAAACACTTAAACAGGCGCAGGAAAACAACCTCGGCCACCTATCGGGAATCATTGACAGCGCTCTGGCCCGCGTATATCGCAAACTGAATGAGTTTCCGATCGCCCGCGATTATGCCGAAAAATCCTTAACGTATTTTCGCGAGACGGGTAATTGGCTCGGCATGGCCGAGGCATATCGAGAGCTCGCAATTAGCTATCACCAGGAAGGCGGGAGCGAGAAAGCGTTGGAGTATTTCGATCTTGGCATCCAGATCATCGGCGAACGCTCGGCTCCGTTCATGCTAGGCAAGCTATACACAGACATGTCGGGGGCATACGTATTCCTGCGAAGGCCGCAGGAGGGCATTGCCTGTCTTGAGAAATCGATCGCGTTCTTTGACCGTACCGAGCATGTCCTGAATACCGTAATCGCTTATAACAATCTCGGCCTGAATCTTTTGCTTATCGGCGATTGGACCAAGGCTGAAGAAATGATAAAGCGGGCGCTCGATCTCGCTTCTAAAAATAATCATGCACATGTCGCAGGAATTCTAGATTCGCTCGGTGAACTAAAGATATTGCGTGGCGAACTTGACGAAGCCGAGGAGCTGCTTGAAAAAGCGGTTTCGCTTGCTAAAGAGAGGAAGAATGGCTGGTACACGGTACAAGCTATGCGAAATCTGGCTCGCTGCCGACTCGCCCAGGGAAAGCACGGCAGAGCGGCGGCGACTGCTCGTGCAGCCATCGAATTATCACGTGAGATAGACGATAAGCACTATGCGAATATGGCCGGCCTCGTACTCGCGGAGAGCTATTTGCACGTTGGTACGATTGCCGAGTGTGAAAATTACCTTAAAGTTATAGAGGAAACGGACGCCACTTCTGACTTTTTCGTGCTTGGAAGTATCCAGCACATACGCGGCCTGGCGGCCCTTAAAGATAGCGACAAGCAGCTAGCCGTTCATCATTTTAACCGTAGTTTGACTATCTTCGAAGCTGCGGAAGACCTTTATCATTCAGCGTTGGCACATTTTCTGATCGGCGGAAATCTGGACGGGTCGCAATCATCGCGCGCGATCAAACATCTAACGACGGCGGGCGAGATATTCAAAAAACTCAGTATTCCATCGTATGTTGCCGCGGTGGCTGAAAAGATCCACGAACTAAAGGACCCGAAGCTTGCGAAAAGGCCTGCCGGAGAAAATTTACGTCAGAATTCGGTGGTTTCGCAACTGTTGATGGTACGCCTTGCTGAGGCTACGGCGTCTCGCGAACTGCTGTTCCGTGAACTTGTTGCAGTGCTCCAGCAGGAGAGTCAGGCCAAAAAGATCATCATCGCCGAGCCGCACGAGAACAAGAAATTGCGGCCGTTTATTACACACGGCTATTCGCCCGAAGAAAGCGTCGAGCTGGTTGCAAAGTTTGACGCCGCGCAACAGAAGGGAGACGAAAAGGCGTTTGTGAAGCTAAAGAATCTGGCGGTTTTTCCGCTGCGTGCGTCAAGCGCGACACCGGCGTTTCTATTAATCCAGCCGCAGTCGGGTGCGGTGTTGAATGACGACAGCTCACTGCAACCACTGCTTCGAGTGGTCGAATTGGGAATGGACGTCGTCTCGCTCCGGGCACGTGACAAATCGACGCCGATCGAGCAGGAATCAAGCCCTTACACGTCGAACAGCTTGATGCCGGGATTTATTCATTCGTCGCCGGCGATGACATCGCTTGTCGAAGAAGTTTATAAGATACGGTCGTCGGACGTAACGGTGCTGGTAACGGGTGAATCTGGAACGGGTAAGGAACTTGTGTCGCGTGCGATCCATGCGATCTCAAACCGCAAGGACAAGATATTCGTTCCATTCAACTGCACGGCCGTACCCAAGGAGCTTGCCGAAGGGCATCTGTTCGGATACCGCAAGGGAGCCTTTACCGGTGCTGTCACGGATTCGCCGGGTATGATCCGCGCGGCCGATGGCGGCACCCTGTTTTTGGATGAGATCGGCGACCTACCTATAGAAGTTCAGCCAAAGATCCTCCGGTTTCTGCAGGAAGGCGAGGTGCAGCCGATCGGTGAGAAGCGGCCAATGAAGGTCGATGTGCGCGTCATCGCCGCCACGAACATGCCGCTTGAAGACAAGGTCGCGGACGGCAGTTTCCGTGAGGATCTCTATTACCGCCTTAATGTAATAAGGCTGCGCGTGCCGCCGCTGCGGGAGCGCCGTTCGGAGATACCGCCGATAATCAACTACTACATCAATCACTATTCGTCACGGTTCGACAAGCATGACATCACCTTTACGCCGCAGACAGTCGATCTGTTGATGGTTTGCGATTGGGAAGGCAACGTACGGCAATTGTGCAACGAGGTGCAGCGGATAATTGCCCGTGCCGTCGATAACGAGGTCGTCACGCCCGATCACCTTTCGCCGGAACTAAAGCGAAGCGCCAAGCCGTTAACTACTTTCGGCGAGAATTCAAACGTAACGCCGATCGCTTCCTACGACAGCTTATTTTCATTCAATACTGGTACCACCGGCGGAACCCTCGAAGAGGCGGTCAGCGAACTGGAAATGCAGATGATAAAAGGCTCTCTCGCCCGCCACAACTGGAACATCTCGCGTGTCGCGAATGAGCTAGGTCTCACACGGCGCGGGCTTTACTTGAAGTTGTCGCGGTATAGAATTGAGAAAGCGGCTTAGTTTGAAAAGTCCTCGTCGAATATGGTTTCGATGTCGCGGGCGGAGTGAAGAACCCGCATTATCTGAACTCCGTTGGGATCGGGATAGTAGAAAATACAATACTCATTCCTAGGAAACATGCGGAGATTTTCTCGTACGTCGGAACGATTCCTTCCCGCCATTGGATTTTGGGCCAACATCCAGAACGCTTCCAGAAGGTCGAGCGAAAATCTGGTCGCGTTTTTCGTGTCATATTGGGCGAAGTAATTCCATATTGAGTCCAGATCCTCTTCGGCTAGAGGAGAGAGAATAAAAGTTGCCATACTTTATTCTGCCTTATGTATTGCCGCAAGCCGTTCATGTCCCTGACGAACTAGACTCTCTCCAAACTCTCGCATCTCCATCTCCGACCTTATTTCCCGAAATTGTCCGCTCTTAATTTGCTCCTCGGCTTTAATTATCTCCTTCCTAAGTTCTTCGAGCCGTATTTCTTTAATCCGATCTTGTTCTTCCAAAAGCCGAAGGGCCTCGCGGACAACTTCGCTGGCTGAATTATAGAGTCCAGTCTTGACCTTATTGTTGACGAGGGATTTTAATTCGGGTGTTAGTGAGATATTCATAATAACTCCATTCCTCCACACCTTAGAATAAGTCGGATAACAGTCTTTGTCAATCTTTGCTATTGGCCGTTTTGTTTCTTTCCTGCCATTGCACGAATGTCTTCTACGATCTTTGGCAGTTTATCCAAGACAAAATAAACGTTATTTTCAGTATTGTAACGGCCGAGTGAGAATCTAATTGCTCCCATTGCTTGGTAATACGGGATGTTCATTGCCTGTAGAACCGGCGAGGCCGTGTGATCTTTAGAGTTACATGCCGAACCGGTCGAGACGTAAACCTTGAGGTCGTCCAGGCGGACGAGGATGTTTTCGCCGTTGGTGTTTTCGAAGGAAATGTTCGACGTGTTTGGGAGCCGCTTTTGGGGATCGGGCGTGCCGTTCAACCGAGAATTTGGAATTCTGTCCAATATTTCGCTTTCGAGTCGGTCGCGAAGTAATCTGACGCGGGCAGTCGCCGACAAATCTTTTACTAAATTTGCCGCCGCTCCGAGCCCGACGGTCTGATGGACTGCTTCGGTTCCCGGTCGCCTGCCGCCTTCCTGTCCGCCGCCGGTAAATAATGGCGGTAGAGTCACGCCTTCGCAAACATATAAGGCCCCGATACCTTTTGGTCCGTGAAATTTATGCCCGGAGATCGAATATAAATCTACGGCAGTGCTTTTTAGATCGACCGGCAGCTTGCCCGCAGCATTTACTCCATCGACGTGAAACACGGCATTTGAGCGGCTTTTCACCACTTCGGCGATCTTTTCAATCGGAAAAACGACGCCCGTTTCGTTATTTGCATGCATGACGGAAACAACCGCCGTTTGGTCACTCAAAGCGCCTTTTAATTGGTCGAGGTCGAGTTCGCCATTTTCATCGACATCAAGCCAAGTGACGCTGTATCCTATCGTCTCAAGCTTTTGGCACAGTTTGCGGACGGCTTCGTGCTCAACACGAGTGGTGATTATATGATTGCGTTCTGGATTTGCTTCGAGCGTGCCGAGAATCGCCCAGTTGTTGCCTTCCGTGCCGCCGGATGTGAATACGATCTCGCTCACATTACCAGCACCGATCAATTCTGCGACAGATTCGCGGGCATTGGCGATTGCTGTCGAATTTTGTCTTCCCAGCGAATAGGCTGACGACGGATTGCCGTACGAGGCTCCGAGAAACGGCAGCATCGCGTCTAATACTTCCGGTGCGACCTCGGTCGTAGCATTGTTATCGAAGTAAATCATAGGATGTTACGAAATGACGGTGTCCTCAATTTACCATTTACCGTTTACCCATTACAATTAGCCTAACTGTGAGTGCATTGTTACAAATAACCGAACCGAACGGTCGGATCTGGGAGACCGATCTTGTTCCCGGCGCCGCCTATTCCATTGGCCGCGCAAAGGAAAACGATATCGTTCTGAACGACCGCCGCGTTTCGCGCAAGCACGCTCGGGTTACGAGCGACGGCGACAGATTCATGATCGTGGACGGTTATTTAGAGAACGGCAACCTCGTCCGCAGCGTCAATCATGTATTCGTAAACGGCGCGCCGATGCTTGAAAAGCACTTGGAGGCGGGTGATGCGATCATCATCGGTGAAAGCAAACTCGAATACAAGGTCACGCAACCCGTAGAGCTGACGCCGGACACGCTGCCGCCCGATGTTTTAAGCCGTCCGATTTCGGGCGGCACCTATGATACCAAGACGTCTGACGTCATCACCGAAGGCGTAAATTATGACGACAAACCGCTTGGCCACACGCAGGTGCAGCTTTCGGCGAACGAAATAATCGGGCGGCAAACGCATCTTTCGATTGAATCTTCTATCGCGACGCCCGAAGAGGTGAAGGATCTGAGGCGTAAGGCGAAGATGCTCGAACTGCTTTACGAAATGAGCAAATCGATTGGCACGGTGTTTGACTTAAAAGAAATCTTTGAAAAAGCGACCGGACTGATCTTTCGCGGCACTCCGGCCGATCGGGTTGTTGCTTTGATCGCCGACGAAACGATCGACGGCAAGATACTTGATTACAGCCTGATTCCAATCGCGGTAAAAACACGCGACGAAACGACTGACATGCTGACGGACAAGTTGACGATCAGTCGCACGATCACGCAAAAGGTAATGCGCGAGAAAGTCGCTTTGTTGTCGCAAGACGCCAAGACCGATGCTCAGTTTTCGGGTGCGGACTCGATAGTTTCGCAGGGCGTAAGGTCAACGATATGCGCGCCGCTGATAACCGAATCGAATGTCCATGGTGTGCTGTATGCCGACAGGCTCGATCCGTTCGCTTCGTTTACGCCGGACCACCTTGAGATGATCAGCGCGGTTGCGGCGCAGACGGCGGTCACGGTGGAAACGGTGAAAGCCCATAAACGACTCGCCCGCGAAGAGGTTGCAAGAGCAAATTACAGTCGTTTCATGCCGGAATACGTGGTGAAGCAGCTGCTTGAGAATCCCGATTCATTCCGTCTCGGCGGCGTAAACCAGGTTATCACCGTGCTGTTTGCTGATATTCGCGGATTCACCGCTTTTTCCGAAAAAGAGAAGCCGGAGAAAGTGGTTGGCCTGCTGAACCGCTATTTTTCGGTGATGACCGACATCATTTTTGAGCATGGCGGAACGCTGGACAAATATATTGGAGACGGGCTGATGGCAATTTTCGGTGCCCCGACAGCGACCGAAGAAGATGCTCTGAATGCCGTAAAGGCGGCGGTGACAATGCAAAAGCGGCTGGCGCAGTTGAATACAGAGCTGACTTCGGAAGGCTACGGACAGATCTCGGTTGGCATTGGCCTGCATACGGGCGAGGCGACGATCGGATACATCGGGTCGAACAAGCGGTCGGAGTACACGGCCATCGGCGACACCGTTAATCTGGCTTCGAGGCTCGAATCGAACGCGGTCGGCGGTCAGATTCTGATGAGCGAGGCGACAGCGGCGGCCAGTGGCAACCTCGTACCGGTAAATACGCTTGAGCCGTTGACCGTAAAAAACCGCGTGCAGCCGGTAAATGTGCTCGAAGTAAGGTGGGGTTAGCGGCCCAAAACACGGCGAGAATATTTGTTGTCAGACGTTGTTCAAAAGGAATATAATTGAACTGCCACCAATATGCTTAGGATCTCTTCTCTCAAAAAACTGGTTACCGATTCGATGGCTATCGATCTGGGAACGGCCAGTACGATCATCGCGGTCAAAGGCCGCGGCGTCGTATTGGACGAGCCCTCGCTGGTTGCGATCAACGAGATGACGGAAGAGATCGTCGCGTTCGGCCAGGAAGCGGGGGACATGACGGGCCGCGAAGGCCGGGATATCGTTGTCCGCGCACCGCTGATCGGCGGCGTCGTAGGCGATTTTGAGCGGACCAAAAAGATGCTTGCGCACTTCGTTAAGAAGGCCAAGACGGGCGGTTCGCAGGTTTCGCTTCAGGCCGTAATGAGCATGGTCTCGGACGTAACCCACGTCGAGCAGCGCGCCCTTTTGAATGCCGCCGAAGAGTCGCATATCGGCAAGGTTTTCATGATGGAAGAAGGCCTTGCAGCGGCTTTTGGAGCTGGAGTACTACCCACTGACAAACGTGCTTCGGCAATAATCGATATCGGCGCCGCGACGACAAATATTGCCATTGTCGCGAAAGGCACGATCGTCCATTCGATGTCGGAACGCTACGGCAGCAGCTCGATAAACGAAGTGCTTGCGACACATCTGCGGCGGCACCGCGGCTTGCAGGTCGGTGAAGAAACGACCGAATTTCTCAAGACTACATTTGCGTCCGCGTATTTACCCGAAGACATTTCAAAATCGATAGTCGTTCGCGGCCGCGATGTCCAGACCGGCAGCCCGGCGGCGGTCGATATTACGACCGGCGAACTCTACCCGATCGTCGAAGCAATCGTCCGCAAGATCGCGGAAACCGTCCGCGACACGCTGACCGAGCTTCGCCCCGAAGTCGCCGCCGATATCTACGACCGCGGCGTGATCCTGACCGGCGGCGGAGCGCTGCTCGATGGAATCGATAAGTACCTCAGAAATTTCATTAATCTGCCTGTAGTCGTCTCCGAAGAACCCCGCTACGCGACCGTCAACGGCCTCGTAAAAATGTTCGACGACCCAAAACTCCTGGAACGCGTCTCCCGCAACGAACTAAGCGTCCTCCAAAACGCCGAGATACCATTCGAGGCCTAACAAAATTCCTTCGAGATCTGCAATATTATAGTCGAGATCAGTCCGCTGTCGTAAGGGTTAGAACAGGCTTTAACGGGAAGACCTTTTATTTTGTTATCTTGACTCGTTTTTCAACGTGTTCCGTTCCCCGACGCATAGAACAACTGGAACGGCTGGAACAGACTGGAACAAGCCGGAACGCAGGCCAGCACGATATGATCGTTCTGCAAGTAATAGTCCAACTAGAATCCTATGAGCATATTTTCAAAACTATTCGGTAAAGAATCGCCAAAGCGGCCGTTTGAGATGGAGCCAACAGCGGTGATGATGGACGAGGACACGTATTGGGAGTTGATCGATGCCTCGCTCGCCGCGACCAACGGTGAACAGGAAACTCAGGAAGACTACTTAATAACCGCGCTCGAAAAGCTGCCGCCGCCGGAGATCGTTGGATTTCGGCTTCGGACGGACAAGCTGCTTTACGACACCTATAACTCCGAAATGTGGTGTGCGGGTTATATCATGAACGGCGGCTGCTCCGACGACGCCTTCGAATACTTCCGCCTCTGGGTCATCGCTCAAGGCCGCGAAGTCTACGAAAACGCCAAAGCGAACCCCGATTCTCTCGTGACCGGAATCGACGACACCGCCGAATTCTACGACTTCGAAAGCCTCTGGTACGTCGCCCTCAAAGCCTTCGAAAACAAAACCGGCAAACAGCTTTACGATTACATCGATTACGACAACTTTAAGACCAGTGAAGGAAAATACCCGCAGTTCGATTTCAATTGGCAAGAAGACGATCCCGATTCAATGAAGAAAATATGCCCGAATCTTTTCGAGCGGTTCGAAGATGTGAGATGATTTGACAAATTAGGCCGTCAGTTCGTTACTGAAGGTTTTTTGGAATCGCGAATCCTTGAAAATGGAAAAACTTGAGTCCATCAATATTGATCGAATCCTTTGGTGCTGTGAGGACCGCGGAATCACTGTGCCAGAACTTGCGGTCGCTATCAAGATTGAGCCGGAGAAATTAAGCTCGATCTTAGATCTACAGGATGAACTTTCCATCGGGCAACTAAAGAAAATTGCTAAATTCTTCAATAGGGGTCTGCTTTTTTTTCTAGAACGTGAGCCGGTTGACGAGAATCGTTTACGGACGACAGGATTCCGTACCCTTGCGAACGAGTATCCCGATTTGAGTCCTAAGCTGAAGACTCTAATCGAAAGAGTGGAACGACAACGACAGGTTTTTCTTAGTTTGAGGGAAGACGTTGACGAAGACGCCATTCAGAAATTTGACCCGCCAACTGTTCGAGGGTTAGATGTCCGCGACGCAGCACGTACAGTTCGTGATTGGCTTGGGATGAATGGCAACCTTAGTTTCAATGGATACCGCGATGCAATCGAGAAGTGCGGGGTTCTGGTCTTTCGAAGTAATGGCTACGCGGGTGCTTGGCAGATTCCGTCCGATAGTCCTGTGTGCGGTTTCTCTATCATCCACCGGGAATTCCCGATAATCTTTGTTCGAAAGCAAGACTCTGAGAACCGGCAACTATTCACATTGATTCACGAGTTGGGACATTTGATAGTTCACGTGAGTGGTTTTGTGGATAACCTGGATGACCTGTTCTCGTATTCGGGCAAAGAGCGGGAGGCCAATGCATTCGCGGGCAATCTCCTCGTTCCCGACAGTTTCCTTAACGAGATCAACGACGATAATAATCCGCACAAACCCAATGAATTTGACGCTTGGCTCAAACCTTACAGTTTTCGATGGGGAGTCAGTCCGGAAGTCATCCTTCGTCGATTGCTTGATTCGCAACGATTATCGAAAATCGATTATAAAGCCTATCGCGAATGGAAGAGTACGGAAGTGTTTGCAAATACGTCTAGCGGCTCGCGTGCTTATCGTTTTCGTGAACCCAAGCATCTTTTCGGCGATAGGTTTGTCAAAACGGTATTAGACGCACTGCACTCGAAGCAGATTAATATTACTCGAGCTAGTACCTATCTCGACAATCTAAAAATAGCTGACATTCACAAGCTGGAGCGTGTTTATAATGCATTTTGACGCTTCAGGAATTATTCACGCCTGGGATAACTATCCTATCGGGAACTTCCCGGCTTTTTGGGACTGGATCGATGCGGAGATTCGGAAGGAGAATTTCGCCATTAGCGAAGTTGCCTTTGACGAAGTGAAGAATAAGTCCCCCGAGTGTTCCGAATGGCTAAAGAATAAGGGTATTAGGAAAATAAATCTTTCGGAAAAGGTTCTGCTTCGAGCGAATGAGATAAAGGATCTTTTGGGCATAGTCGCCGAAGCCTATAACCCAAAAGGCGTTGGAGAAAATGACCTATTAATAATTGCAACAGCGCAAATCGAGATTGCGATACTGATAACTGAAGAAAGTCGCCAACCCTCGCTCCCGCAACAAAGAAGTAGATTCAAGATACCTGCGGTGTGTGAACTGGCCGCGATTGGAGTGACTTGCAAAAACATACGCGAGCTGATTGGAACATCGGGAGTTGTATTTAAGTGAATTCCGGCATATAGCGGATGCACGAGCAGATATAAGAGATTAAGGTTAGCCAAAATGTTTTGAGTCGTCTGAGATTATTCGAAGCCAACCAATGACGCGGTGGCCGTGGATGATAGGGCCGCTAAAGTTGAGAAGATATTAGGTCATCGGCTGCGGCCTTTTTCTTTTCTCCTATGCGTTCGTAGGCACGGGCACGCCAGAAATATGTATCGGCATCTTTTGGATCGAGCTTGATCGCACGGGTGAGGTCTCGGATCGCCCGTTTGTCGTTTCCCATCTTGTAGTAGGTGTTCCCCCGGTTGTAGTAAATAATAGAGTCGGACGGACCTAGCCTGATAGATCTTGTATAGTCGGCGACCGCCTTTTCGAATTCGCCAAGGCTGTCGAATGAGTTTCCGCGATTGCAGTAGGCGTCCGCATCGCCAGGCGTTAGCCTGATCGCGTTTGTGTAATCGCTGATCGCGGCGGCGTAATTGCCGTTGTTGTCCTGAATAAGCGCTCGGTTGAAATAAGAATCGGCATCATTCGGATCAAGCTCAAGGGCTTTTGAATAGTCGGCAACGGCAAGTGCGGTCGAGCCCATTTCGCCGTAATTATGAGCTCGGTCGTAGTAGATGGCAGCGTCCGACGGGGCAAGTTCTATCGCTGCATTAAAATCTTCGACCGCGCCGCTCCGGTCGCCGAGTTCGATGCGGCTATCAGTACGGTTATGGAAGTATTGGGCGTTTGCCGGTTCCAGCTCTATCGCCCGGGTAAAGTCTTCGACAGCAAGCTTGTATTCCTTTAGCTCGGCGTATTCCAACCCGCGGTTGGCGAAGATAGCCGCGTTCTGAGGGTCGAGATCGATGTACCGCGTGTACTCGCGCACGGCCTCTTGATGCCGGCCGCTTTCTCCGTATGCGTACGCAAGACGAAATATGGAGTCGGTGTCGTCCGCATCTTTGTAGGCGGAGATCTGGCAGGCATAATCGCTGTCCTCACAATCTTGTCCGAATGCGCTCGGTATAGATATCAGACAAAACAATATAGCGAGATATTTCATTTGAAACATTCTAACAGACTATGCAAGAGCGGCGGCGGAGCCGCGAGAATCACTAGGCCGCTGAACGGAAAAGCATAGCCCTTCCGCAGATAGACGGGCGTAACCCGAAGAACAGTCGCCTCCCACCACACGTACGCGAAGCGTTACTACCCATCCTCAGGCAGGAGGGTGTTTTAGGAGGCCGGTCGCTACTGCTCCCGGTTCTGACTGAGGAGGCAGTAGGCGGCTCCGTAGGCTTCGTGCTGGAATTTGGCGATCGGCAGTTCCGTGAATTCGATATTGGCGGCTGACACGGCCTTGCGGATGGTCGCGGGCGGGATTAGGATGACGTCTTGACGGCAGGTTTGAATAAGCCCTTCGAGTTTGAAGGTGATCGTGCCGCCTTTCATTCGGCCCTTCGAAAGACGCTCGCGTATGCCGACTTGCTCAATGCCGTTGTCGTCGAAGAACGCCTGGATGGCTGCCTGATATTCCCGAACTTCGCTCTGGCTTTTGGGATCGGCAAGAACTAGCCGCAGGACGCCGGTCGGGATCACCTCAAACCTCCCGGCGTGCCCATCCAGTACAACGAAACGGGCTTCGTTCTTATCGAGGTCGATTCCGCAAATTCTTGACATAGGTCGAGCGGCGGCAAGTAGTCGGTAAATTCAATACAGAAGTATATTACAGACCTACCTCCCCATCCGCGAAACGCGGCCTCGCCTCCTTACCACGAGGGAGTTTTTTTTCAAACCCCGTCCCTACCGCTAGCGGTTCTGACTTGTGATAATCTGAGTGCATTTAGCGAGAGTTACATGGCGGAGTTGGAATTTTACAAGCGGCAGATGGTTTTGGGGCGTGTTTTGGGGATACCGGTGCGTGCGGATGTGCGTTGGTTTTTGGTGCTGTTTTTGATGACCGGGATCACGGCGGCGAGTATCGAGCCGCTGGTCAAGAATCTGGCCGGGAGCGTCGTTCTCGGGTTTTTGACGACGATCGGTTTCTTTGTTTCGATATTTTTGCATGAGCTTGCTCACGCGGTTTTGGCGCGGATGGAAGGGCTGACGGTGGTCGAGATAGTATTGCACCCGTTTGGCGGGCTGACGCGGTTTTCGACCGAGCCCAAGACGCCGCGGGCGGAGTTTCGTGTCGCCATTGCAGGGCCGGCGGCGAGTTTTGTGCTGGCGGTTTTGTTCGCTCTTTTGATGACCGCGGCCAGTTCGGCGGGAATGGACATTTTGTGGATGCTCCTGTTCCTGCTCGCTCTCGCCAATTTTCTGCTCGCGGTCTTTAACCTGTTTCCCGGCTACCCGCTGGACGGCGGCCGCGTTCTGCGGGCCTACTTGTGGCGAAACGGCAAGGACCTGAACGAAGCGACGATATTGACGGGTCGCAGCGGACAAGCGATCGCTATCGGGCTGGTAGTATTGGGAGCTTTTTTCGTTCTCGCACGCGGGCAGTTTTTCACAGGATTTTGGGCGATACTGACCGGCGTTTTTTTGTTCGATTCGGCACGGAGCATAATTAGCGAGGTACGTGCCTCGGAAAAGCGGCAGGTTGGGGACGTGATGCAGCTTCCCGTTTCGATCGCCCCCGACGCATTTATCCAGCACGTCGTCGACAACATCCTGCCGATGCACCGGCAAACCGCCTTTCCCGTCGCGAATCAGCGGCAGCTTTACGGCATACTATTGCTTGAGGATTTGAAGGAAGTGCCGAAGGACGACTGGCGAAAGGTAATGGTACGGGATGTGATGCGGCCGATCACGGCGGAACATTTTGTCGAACCTGACGCGTCGCTTATCGACGCGCGTGAGTTGATGCGCACAAACGGCGTCGGTGCTCTTGGCGTGATCGACGAGGCGGGGAATCTGGTCGGGTTTCTGGCTGGGAAAGGCTGAGAATTACCTGCAAAGACGCGAAGACGCAAAGGTATTACTATGCACATGGCGCCGTAGCAAATTTTGCAAATGCGCACGTCAATTTGAGGGAAGAACTTACGAGCAGCGCGATCGTACAAACGATTGCGGAAATAGAGGAAAAGATCAACCAGGCCGAGCCAAAGGTCGATATGATATTCTTAGAAGCGGCAAGCGTTACGGCGAAGAAGTCGAGAGTGGAGAGTCAAGAGTCTTGAGTCGGACGTTCTGCCCAAGACTCACGACTCTCGACTCAACAAAAATGCAGTTAACCGACTACATACCAGCGATAAATAGCGTGCGAAACGTCGTGGACATTGCGTTCGTGTTTATCATTGTGTACGTCGTCCTGCGCCTGCTTCGCGGGACGCGGGCGGTGCCGACGATCATCGGGCTGGTGCTGTTGTTTTTGCTTTACTGGCTGGCGATTTCGCAGGAGCTTTCGACGCTTGAATTCGTGCTGCGGTACGCGGTCGTCTATGTCGGTTTCGCGATCATCGTGCTGTTTCAATCCGAGATACGCCAGGCGTTGATTTACTTTGCGAATCGGCTGCGGTTTCCGATATTGCGTCGGCAGCGGGGGCAATTCGGCGGCAGCGTTTATGACGAGATCGTATTGGCGGTGACGACCTTGTCGTCTGAAAAAATCGGAGCGTTGATCGTCATTGAAAGAAACGTCGGCCTGAGGAATTTTATCGATGCCGGTGTGCAGCTTGACGCGGCCATCGGGTACGATCTGCTTGTGACGATTTTTAATCCATCCACACCGCTTCATGACGGGGCTGTAATTATTCAAAATGAGAGGCTTGCAGCCGCGTCTGTATTCCTGCCGCTGACCAAAAACCCGAGCATTTCGCGCGAAATGGGAACTCGGCATCGTGCGGCCATCGGCATTACTGAGGGAACGGACGCGATATCGCTTGTCGTTTCCGAAGAAACGGGTCTGATCACATATGTCGAGGCCGGCGAGGTAAAACGAAATATCGATACGACCGTGCTCCGCAAATTGCTGCTGGAAGCGATGGAGATACCCGTGATCCAGAAAAAGCGCGAGCCGACCAAAACGATGAAAGAATCTGAGAGCGAAATCACCGTGGGTTAGTTCTTTTATGCCGCCTGCTGCTGACAACTATGTCGAAAGACAGCAATACAAGCTGTATTTCAAAAACATCCTACGCAAGGTCTTTCTCGAAGACTGGCTGATGAAGGTTGTTGCGCTAGTTATTACTTTAGCTCTATGGATTGGCGTTACGGGGCTTAGCGAGCCGGGCACGCGGCAAATAAATGGCGTCGCGCTTACGCTGGATTATTCGACCAATACGATCCTGACAAACGAGCCTATTGAAAAGCTAGACATCGTGGTCAGCGGCGACAAAAGAAAACTGAAAGACATTGTGGAAAGCACGCTGGTCATTACGGTCGATATGACGGACGTTGCTCCCGGCTCGCGCGTCGTCACGCTGACCCGCGACAACGTTTCCATTGACCTGCCGGCCGGCGTTAAATGGGACGAGATTCGACCAAACAAGGTAGCCGTTAGGCTGGAGGCGGTAGAGGAAAAAGATATAGCAGTTCAGGTAGAAACAGCGGGCCAGGTTCCCGACGGAATGGAGATTTACAGCCAGACGATCACGCCGCCGAAGATTCCCGTCCGCGGTCCGGCCAGCTTTATAAAAGCTCTTACTTCAGTGACGACCGATAAGATCGACCTTACGAATAAGGGTGCCGACTTCACGACAAAACAAGTGTCAGTTAATGTTTCGAATCCAAAGGCGACGCTTCTCGAAACGGTCGTGGACGTGTCGTTTCGAATTGGGGAAAAGCGCACCGAAAAAACTTTCGTCGTGCAGTCCAAAGGCGATCCGAAACGAAAGGTGACGGTCGTACTTTTCGGCGGAAGATCACTTTTCGAGGGTGTGAAGGCAGACGATCTGCAAGTGGAGTTCGTCAAAAACTCCGCCGGCGAAGACTCGCCGCAGGTCACACTGCCCGCCTCATTGCAGGATAAGGTCGAGGTCAGAAAGCCGAAGCCGGCCAACTAATAGATATTAAAGCCGTATTCCAGGGTCATGACGGTCGAAACACGTTTACCGTCCTTCATTTTTGGCTGAAAAACGATTTGCTTTGCCGCGTTATAAGCAAGCTCGTCCAGACCGTATCCCAAACCCGACAGCACTAATACATGTTCGACCTTGCCGCTTGCGCCGAACAGAGCCGCGACGCGTATTTTGCCCTGCACACCAGCTTGGCGAGCGCTCTCGGTGTAGGTCGCGGGTTTTTTTGAGAGGATTTTAACCGGAGTCACGCCCGGTTCCGGGAGCTGAGGCGTTGCGGGAGCTCCAGTGCGGTCCTTGCTAAAATACGCGTTGAACGCAGCGATGCCCTCAAGTTTCTGTTCGAGCGTCCGACGCATCTCACGAGTCTCAGAGTTCCTGATCCCTTCCTCTAAAATCGAAACCGATTGTCGCAGGAGATCGATTTCTTTTTTCATTGTCGAACCGGCCGCCACCTTCTTTCCGAAAACGGCGAGCAGCACGTCCGACTTTAGCGAATAACCCTGCGAATTTTGGGGATCGAGCGTCAACATTCTATCCGCGGTTTCCAGAGCGCTCTCAGTCTTGCCTTCCCAAAGATCGGCGGTACCAAAAACGAAATGAGCGCCCACGTTTGCAGGGTCGATCTCAAGCGCCTTTTTTGCCTGGGTTTGGGACTTGTCCAACTGGCGGGCCAAAAGATATGTGAACGCGAGATTTGCCCGATACGCTGCTTTGCCCGCATCCAGTTTCACGGCCTTCTCGAACATTTTACGAGCCTTTTTGGAGTCGAGAACGTTCTGATATGCCAGTCCGAGGAAGTTAATGGCCTCAGCGTCCGACGCATACTGTTTTTGCTTAATTATAGCTTCGAGCGCCAGTATGGCTTCGATATCGTTTCCGTCAATATAATGTTTTATGGCTCGGTCACGGTCGCTTTCCTGTGCGGCCGAAGACAATGCTGAGAGTAAGATAAACGTAGTGGTGAAAATTATGCGGAGATACTTCATATAATAACGTTAAGGCAATCTAAATAATAGACGACGACCTATAGCGCCGCCAAGAAGTTTTTAGTGTCGGCACGCATTTCGTCTGTTATTTCATGTTTCGCCGTGTATTGCTTTGAACGGAAATTGGGCAGGCGGTCACGCAGTTTTTGCTCGAAGGCGGTAAACTTTTCCTGGGTGTAAAACTCGTCGTCATCACCGTATAAATAGAACGTGTTGGCATCAAACGGTTTGTAGATCGGGTTTGTTTCCAGATCGCCCGGGATGCCGCCGCAGATGCCGACGATGCCGCGCATTGTGTCGGGGTTTGTGAATGCGAAGCGGAAATTTAGTGCGCAGGCCTGAGAGAAACCGTAGAGATAGACCTGCTCGCGGTCGACTATACCGTCGGTTGATAGTTTTTCTATAACATCAAGCAAAAATTTGTGGTGCAGGGCTACGGACTCTTCAGGTTTGTGGTCGGTTAGCCATCCAAAACCGATGCGGTATCCAGCGTCGAGCTTGCTGAAATGCTGGTGCGGCGCTTGTACGGATGCGATCACCCAACCTTCGGGTGCAACGGCCCGAGCTTCACGCATCATGTAGCGTTTGTGTGCTCCGTAACCGTGGACCGCGATCAGAAGCGGCGCATTTGTCCGAGCATTTTCGGGTGTATAGAGATCGTAATATAGTTTGATCTCTGCGGTTAAGCTAAGATCGGTTTGTAAGGTTTTGTCGGGCATACAGGGATTCTTTGTGTTCGTTGCGAAAAACTTAGTGAACTTTGTGTTGAAAAAAATCATATACACAAAGAACACAGTGGAAGACACGGAACAGCACAAAGTTTCGTGGCGTAACTGGTATGATAATCGCATTTATGGAGAAATTTTTCGACCGGTTGGACGCACTTGCGGGAATTGAATCGGTGAACCCGATAGTTAAATGGCTTGAGCGCATTGCGTTTGTATTTCTCACGTTGATGCTCGTTTCGGCGCCGCATTCCATCGCGGCTACGCAGACGGCCTGGATTACGGGAATGTTTGTCTGGATCGTCAGGCTGTTTTTCAAGCCGCGAGTGAGTTTTAAGTTCGGGGCTCTGGACGCTGCACTTTGGGGATTATTCGGGTGGTCGGTGATATCCTCACTCGTTTCTTACGACCCTGCGACCTCGATCGATAAGCTTCGCGGCGTTGCTCTTTTTCTGATCGTCTATTTCGTAATCTACAACCTGAGAAATCTTCGGGCGGTGTATTTCGCGGCGTTCATTCTGATATTTTCGTGCATGGTAAATGTCGTTTGGACGCCGGTACAGCGTTTGATCGGCCGCGGTGTCGAGATTCACGGTCTGAGGACCGACAGCCCGCTCGCAAAAGCCCTGCTACGGGAAGCCGACGCTCTGCTGGCAGCCGACGGAATAAAGCTGCACACACCCGAAGATGTCGCGGCTCATATTGAAGAACACGAAGTCACAAAGATCAAATTCTACCGGCCTGATTACGAGTTTTCAGTCGATGTAAAAAAGGCAGATATTTTGCCCGGAGCATCCGCGATGGAAAAACTCGGAATCGAAAGCTGGAAAAAGAGCCGCAACTGGCGGTCAAGCGGTTTTTACGGCCATTACGTAACCTATGCCGAGGTGTTGCAGCTTATCGCGTCGCTTGCTTTTGGGTTGCTGATCGCGGGCTTATTGCGGAGTCGAGGAGTGGAGGAGGAAAGGAGTGGAGGCGTCCAGAACCTTTCGAATCGTTCCTCTTTATCCCTCCACTCCTTCACTCCTTTACTCGTCATAGTTGTCCTCGCTATGGCCTTTGCCCTTCTGCTAACTGTCACACGGGCGCCGCAACTTGCCTTTGTGATCTCGGCCGCTGTGATCGTGATTATTGGGCTCGGGAGAAAATGGGTCTTTCGAGCAGCGGTTATCGGACTGCCGGTCGTGATCATCGGCCTGCTGTTTTTGCAGCAAAGCCGTCAGGTCGGCTTTTTTGATACCAACGACGATTCAATACGCTGGCGCCAGACCGTCTGGCGCGAGGGGTTTGAGCTTTGGACGAAAGAGCCGCGCCATTTCGTGTTCGGAGTCGGCATGGATTCGATCAAGAAATACGCGAAGGAATGGCATCTGTTCGACGACGGGCGATTGAACATGGGCCATTTTCATTCGACGCCGCTGCAGCTTTTAGTTGAAAGAGGTTTGCCGGCTTTGCTCATCTGGCTGATAGTTTTGGGAATTTACGCACGAACGTTGTGGAAAGGGCTGAAGGTTAGCGGCGATTGGCGTTCACGCGGCATTCTACTCGGCTGTCTCGGCGGCACGATCGGTTTTTTTGCGAGCAGCTTGGTTCACTACAACCTGGGCGACCAGGAGGTTGCGATGGTATTTTTTATACTCATGGGCTTTGGCCTCAAAGTCAGCGAAATGGGCAAGAACGAAGATGGTGAGAAGTTATCAGCTATCTGAACCTTCAACTTCGACCGGCTTTTCTGGGAAATTTACCCTCCGATAGATCTCGTCGAGGTTTGTGGTCAATCCTACCGATTGAAATTCGATATCCACATCCAAGTCGTTATCGTTATAAAAATAAGTAATCCAGTTGCCGTTCGGCTGGCGGCGGTGGAGCTCAATATGCAGTTTGTCCTGTTCGATAACGGCATATTCTAAAACGTCTGCAATTTGTTGGTACGCTCTTAGTTTCTCACGGCGGTCAATCTGTCGCGTCGACGGCGACGAAACTTCGATAATCAGACTAGGGCGTTCTCTGTAATACGGACTTTCGGGATTTTTATCGCAGGCCACGAAAACGTCCGGGTAATAGAATGTTTCGTCATTAACTTTCAGTTTTATTTCTGTGACAAAGGCTTCGCACTCAGAGCCATCTAAGTGAGTGTCCAACTTTGTAATCAAATTGAGGCAGATTCGATGGTGCCTGTCACTAGCTCCGGCCATCGCGTAAACTTCACCCCCGACAAATTCATGTCGAGTTTGTCTGACCAATTCTCCCTCTAGATACTCGTCCGCGCTGATTTTTGTTTTAAGTTTGGGGACACTCATACTTGGGAACGTTCCGGCTATTGATTTATGACTTCGAGAGCGCCAGCAGACATCAGAGTTGGCGTAAAGGCCGGTTCACCGTGGTCGAATACAGCGTCGAGTTCTTTTTCGACGCTGCCGTGGCCGGTCGGGATGCATTTGATTAGCGGCTCAAAGTTACGGAAATCGTATAGCTTATTGTCGAGCAGATGAGAGCCGGTGACGTTGGTCAACGCGGTCATTATCGAGCTGCGGATAAACGGCGTTTCCTTTTCAAGCTCATTGATCAGACGTTTGACGCGGGCGCGTTTCAGGTTCGGCTGCGAACCGCAAAGATTGCAGGGAATGATCGGAAACTTGCGCTCCTCCGCGTATTTAGTGATCTCTTTCTCCTGGCAATAAGCTAGCGGACGGATGATGGTGTTGTTACCGGCGTCGTTTCGCAGGATTGGCGGCATCGCCTTTAACTGCCCTACGTAGAACAGGTTAAGCAAAAACGTATTGATAATGTCATCGGCATGGTGGCCGAGCGCGATCTTTGTGCAGTCCTCAGCCAAAGCGGTGGTATAAAGAATTCCGCGGCGCAGGCGTGAGCAAAGCGAGCAGTAGGTCTGGCCCTCGGGGATGTGGGCGGTAACAATCGAATACGTGTCTTCTTCGACGATCCGGTAATTTACACCGACGCTTTTCAGATAATTAGGCAAAACCTCTTCGGGAAAATCGGGCTGCTTTTGATCGAGATTCACGGCGAAAAGCTCAAATTTGACCGGCGAACGCCGCTGAACGTCGAGCAGAAGGTCGAGTAGCGTATAGCTGTCCTTACCGCCCGAAAGGCAGACCATTATCTTGTCGCCCTCTTCGATCATCGAAAAATCGTCGATGGCGCGGCCCATTTTTTTGAGTAGTTTAGCCTTTGTTTTAGTTTCCGCGAACAATTTTTTCCACAGCCTCCCGAAACCTAAGATTTTGACACGGAGGCCGGAATTTAACAACCCCTCAAGAAAAAGCTAGACACCGTGGGCTGAACTCATTTACTATGGTCAGGTAGTAACATTCGACAGTAATTTCTCCGGCAAACGATCTCAGAATCAATCTTCAGGCCCCCACCTGTTTAGACTGCCGTCCAAAACACAGATTTCAAAGGAGTTGTATAGTTATGATTAGAATGGGAAGAGGTTCCAGATCGGAACAGACAGACGACACTAATTTTCAAAACCAGACACCGGACCCGACTCCGACATACCAATATTCGAGCGAGACCGCCGCGGCTTCCCGCCCAGTAACAGATAGCGAATCGATGGCCCGCGACATCAAGGAAGGGCGTTTGAGCGGCTTTGTCGGCCACGGCACGACGCTGACGGGCGAAACGGCGTTTCAGGCTATGCTGCGTGTGGACGGGCATCTCGTCGGCACGGTTTCGTCCGAATCGGGCACGCTGATCGTTGGCACTAACGGTAAGGTCGATGCAAACATAAGCGTTTCGGCGGCGGTGGTAAACGGAACGGTCAACGGTGATATTTCAGCCACGGAGAAAATTCAGCTTGGGCGCACGGCGGTTGTTATAGGCAATATTCAAACGCCGCGCCTAACGATCGAAGACGGTGCCGTTCTGGAAGGCGGCTGTACGATGCTGAAAGCTCGTGAAGTGGTCGAAAAAAAGGCGACCGAAGTTCAATCGCAGCAGTATAAAGCATCGGAAATTGCCAGTTATGAGGCTGATGATGTCGACGCGGAAGAAACCGATGACCTCCTCGTTACAAGCGAAAGCGAAGACGACGAAGAAGCCGAGGACAAAACAGAAGCGGCGACAGTTTAGGATTTGGCTGCAAGGCTGATCAATTCAGAAGGCGGAGCGTTCCGCCTTTTTTTATTTTAGATACATCGAGATCACGTAACTCCTTGGCTGAGTTTGTTTTATAGACTATATTGGTTTTGCCTCAAGCCAACTTTAATTCGACACATTAGGAGAAAAATGAATGTTAAATGACTTTAAGGCGTTTATTGCTCGAGGAAACGTTCTCGACCTGGCAATTGCCGTGATTCTTGGTGCTGCGTTCGGTGCTATAGTAAAAACTTTTACGGACGGGATAATAATGCCCTTCGTCGGGCTGGCAACTGGCGGGGTCGATTTTAAATCGAAATTTTACGATCTTAGCGGCACCATTCCGGCAAACGCGACGCCGGAACAGATCGAAGCTGCGATAAAAGGCGGTACGCCGCTGGTAATGTACGGGCAGTTCATAAACGACATCATTACGTTCCTCATCGTCGCGGTTATAATGTTCTTTCTAGCTCGCTACGCCGTCAAACTCTTCAAAGGCCTGGAAGCACAAACGCCACCGACGGACGAGACGGTATTGCTAACCGAGATTCGTGATCTGCTGAAAGCGAAGTAGGGATGTTTTGCCGCAGATGGACACGGATAAACGCGGATAGAAAAAGAGATTTATTTAGGTCTTGATCGAATCGGTGTTCATCGGTGTCCATCCGTGGCAAAATCTTCTTTTCTCCGCGTTCCAGCGGTGAAGATCCCATCAGGCGTTATGCAGGCATTGAGTTCGGTGTCGCCACTGTGAACATCGGGAATCTGATCGACGGGTTCGAAAAAGCCGAGGCCGATCTTCGTGCAATCCGGTCGGCACCGTTTAAGAAACCGGTCGTAAAATCCCTTGCCGTAACCAACGCGGTGGCCTGTCCGATCGAATGCGACTCCCGGAACGAGGACCAGGTCGATCGTGCTCACCTCAACCAATTCGCCGTTAGACGGTTCGCGAATTCCCCACTCATTTTCAATAAGTTCAGCGTCGGACGTGTAAATTAGGCTTTCAAGTTCGGCGGTTTCAAAATTTACACGCGGAACGGCAATCCGAGTCTTCGGGGAATTTTCGCGTAGGGCACCGAGAATGTGCGCAGTATCAACCTCATTGAATTTTTCGATCGGGATGAAACAGTGAAGCAGGTTTATCTTTGTAAAATCAACGCACTCGAAAAAAAGGCGAGTTATGTCGCGGCTTTTTTGGGCCCTTTCCGAAGAAGAAAGGGATTTCTGTCGGGCGAGATAGATTATGCGAAGCTCTGCTTTGTTCACGGCTTTACCTGCTTCCTAACTAATGTTCATCAGCTCTGATTAATTTCAGAAGTCTGGTACTTTTGCAGGGGATGACTAGGTTGATCTGGATACAGAAATGATGCTTCGCCTTTTCGGATCAACGATTGAAGCCTCTGATGAAGGTAGAATTTACTTAGACCTGTTAACGAGACCAATTCCTGTAAAGATAAAGGCGCGACACCGAGAAGTTTCAAGATAGATAGCTCTCGATCTTCCGGTGTTGCTCGTCGTCTTACCCTTATCGACGATGCTATCTCTTTAAGTTCGCCGAGAAGTTCTGAATCTTCAATCAATATATTAGGGATCTTAGTTGTATGGTTTCCGTCGTTAGTTGTATAGGAGCCTTCTTTACTAGTATGGCTGTCGTCATAAGTAACAGGGCTAATATAGTCACCGCTGACATTACGCGTCGGTGACACAAAGAATAGGTTTTCGACTGCCGAATCGCCTAACTCATATCTAGCTCTGTGTCCACTACCAATTATTTTGAGAAGACTGCGTGACTTCAATCCTCGTAAAACCTTGGTAATGTCGGCGGGATGTTGATTGGTAATTTGGCGTAGGCGAAAGTTGTCCACATCACCGTCGTACTTCGCCATAACGAGTGCCAATTGCTCGGCTTCAGTCCAGTATGAGCCTAAAGTTCCCAGCCAAATTTGATCTTCTTCCGAAATAAGATGCACTTGTCGAAGCCGAATAGAGAATTCATAACGCTCCGTACCTATATCAATAGTTGGAATTTTGAATCCTAAACTTTTCCAAGCGCCAATGATTTTTGGTATCCCTGTTCCTCCTTCATCGCATACCCCAATATAACGGAAAATACTTACCAGTTCAGGATTCCGAGGATCTGAACGATTACCGGCCAGAAGGTCAGTTTCTAGAACTCTTGAACTTCCAGGATTACGAAACAGGTAGCCATCCGGCGACTGAATTATTAACGAAGCATCCGGTTCAGCATAATCTGCATGAACTAGAAGATTCACTAATGCTTCGCGGAGGGCTACGTGCGCCGGAGGATTATCAACCCTAACACCTTGCTCGAGCTTAAAAGGAACTGGTTGAAGTTTAATGAGTTTCGGATAAATTAACTCATAAGCTTGAAAGAGATTACCCTGCCAAGCGATTCTGTCGTCCCACCTCTTATCCTCAGACTCGTCGGCATGAGACACCAAACGATAATCAATCAGATGACGCGCACGCCACTCGCGCAAGCTTACTTCCTTGCCAAACATTAATAATCCCGCAACCGTCAGCCCTTCTTGTCCAGAATCACGGTTTCGCCTAAATCCACCAACTGCTCTCAAAAATTCTTTGTCATCGTAACTATTGAAGGCGGACGCGGGTTGGGATGTTTGATAACGACGTCGGTAACGATTCAGAGTTTCAGCGTCCAGATCATTCAAGTCATATTTTGAAAGAATTGTTGAAGTTGCGGAATCAACCGATGCTTCACGCATCATCTGATCAACTTCTTGTTTATTGCATTTATAATCACCTGAATGCCGACGAAGAAAAGTACCTCTATAAGGATTATCACCGATATGAACAGGACGGTTTTTTCTGGAAGCGGCGGGAATACGCAAGATGATTATCTGTTTGTCAGCAAATTCTTCTACTTTTGCATCATCTACACCGCAAACCGTAAAACTGATTTTTTTCGGATTTCTCGCCGAACTGTTGAAATTATTAAGCAGAGCAGAGGCATCCGAAACGCCTATGATTTCAACACGATTATCAATTTCTTCAATTCCTAAGACAATCCATCCACCCTTCGTATTGGCAAATGCGCTGATCGTTTCCCAAATATTACTAGGAAGAGCGTTCTGCGAAGCTTTGAATTCCAGCTCTAGATTTTCTTGTTCGCCAAGCCTCTCAAATAAAGTTTCTATTAAGGACGGGATTAAATGGTCGTTCAAATGGGTTTCTGACATAGACTTCAAAGGTCAATCAACCCCGTTTCTTATTCGGCCTCGGTTTGATCGCCGTCGTATTCGTTCGCGGTGTAACGACGGACGACTTAAACTCCTCGCCCGCACCGGCATTTGCGGCTTTGGAGGCGGCAAGCAGTTTTGACTCGTTCAGTGTTTTAAGCGCGGCTTTCGCGCTTTTGCTTAGTCTTTTTTTCTCTTTTGGCATAAATTTACTTAGTTCTTAAGACCACGGTCATGTTCGATTTTGCCAACTTATCAGCCCGTCCCGGAGGTCTTCCCATGACACGCCCGCTGTAGGGACGGCTTCATAGGACTTCATTCTTCGGTCAAGCTCTGTCCGCAGTTCCTCTGAGATTCCCAATTTATCCGAGTCGGCCGCGATGCTATCCCAAATATCCTCGACTATCCGAAGTCTTTCCGTCACGCTAAGCTCCAGTATCTCCGCAACTTGAGTGTTCATCATATACGCCTCTATCTGAAGTATACGGCAATTAGTCGGCAAGGAAAACAATCATTGCCTCACGATCCACCCGCCGCCGACAACTTCTTCGCCGTTGTAGAAGATCGTCGCCTGGCCGGGCGTGATTGCTCGCTGCGGTTCGTCGAAAACTATGCGCGCTCGCTCGTTGGGTAGCGCGTATATGGTTGCCGGTGCGGGTTCATGACGGTATCTCACCTTTACCTCGGCACGGACGGATTCGCCAGGTGCGTCGAAAGCGACCCAATTAACGCCCTTAGCAGTAAATTCCATCGAATCCAGATCGTCCGCTTCGCCAACGATGATCTGGTTCTTTGCACGCTCGATCTGCAAGACGTAAAGCGGCTTTTCATGTGCGATCCCTAATCCGCGACGCTGTCCGATGGTGTAGCGGTGAATACCGGAATGCTCACCCAGCGTTTCGCCCGTTGTGCTGACGATCTCGCCCGCCACGGGCAACTCGGCCCTGCGGCCTTCGTGGTCAAGATAGCGGTCGATGAATTCAGAGTATTTACCGTCCGGAACAAAGCATATCTCTTGTGACTCCTGCTTTTCGGCGACGTATAGATTGGCGTCGCGGGCGACGTCGCGGACTTCGCTCTTTAACATTTCGCCTAGCGGAAACCAGCTTCGCGAAAGCTGGTCCTGTGTCAGTTCCCAAAGGAAATAACTCTGGTCCTTCCAATGATTCCTGCCGCGGAAAAGGCGATAACGATCTGCGGCTTCATCATATTCAACGCGGGCAAAATGTCCGGTCGCCACCTTGTCACAGCCGATGCTGACGGCCATTTTATCGAGCGAGGCGAACTTAAGCCGTGAATTGCACGCGACGCACGGAATCGGCGTTTCACCGTCCAGATAGCTTTGGACGAAGGGCTCGACGACGGATTCCTCAAAGTCTTTTTCGAGATTCAGTACATAAAACGGAATGCCAAGCGATTCGGCGACACGCCTTGCGTCATAAACATCATCGAGGGAGCAGCAGCGGCTGGGAAGGGGTTCGCCGTTTTCGTCGACACTAATCCCCCGGCGCTGATTCCAAAGCTGCATCGTAAAGCCGACCAGCTCGTGCCCCTGTTCCTTTAATATTGCCGCCGCTGTCGAAGAATCGACACCACCGCTCATCGCTACCGCTATTTTCATAACATCAAAACTATAATAGTGACAGTCACCGCTATTCGCCGCAAGTCTTCCCATTTCAACCCTCCAAGATAAATGTAAAGCTCCCGATTTTCAGATAGGCCGTGAGGTCGGATCAGGGCTCTTCTAAAGTTTACAAAAGCGTAACGCCGATTTAATGGCATAACAACTTTTGCGTAACACCTTGCCGATATTCTTTCGATTACAGCATTCAGTTCACCGGTTTAACCGCCGGACCCTGCGGCGTCGGGTCAAACGCCTTATTGTCCGAAATTTTTAGGAGGATAGTCTGCATGGCAAACATTGATGACGATGGAATTAGTAACATTTCCGATAACGAGACATTTGACGAAGTAGCTGCGTTGCGATTCTCGCGACGAAGTTTTATTGGCGGCGGATTGACTGCAATGGCGTTGGCTTCCCTAAGCGGAGTCGGTTCGCTGCTGAGTGCGGTGCCGGCTTCGGCGAAGGCGAATCACGCCGCGGCCTCACTGCTTGGCTTCGCAGGGATTCCGATATCGGAGGCAGACGCGGTTGTGGTGCCGCCGGGCTACACGGCCAAGGTACTAATCTCTTGGGGTGACCCGGTTTCTACCGGACCGGAGTTCAACCAGGACGGCACCAATACCGCTGACGATCAAGCTGTTCAATGGGGAATGCACAACGACGGTTTGGTTTATTTCCCGTTGAACGGTTCATCACGCGGAATCATCGTTCAAAACAATGAGTATACGGATGACGTTCTCCTTTTCCATGACGGAGTCAGCCGGTGGAGTTCGGAAAAGACCAGAAAATCGCTGAACGCACACGGCGTGTCGATAATCGAGGTCACGAAGCAGGGCCGCGGAAAGCCGCGATTCGGCGGCGAAGGCGAATGGCGCGTCGTTCGTCCATCAACCTACGGGCGGCGGATTACCGGGTTAACGCCGATTAATATCGGCGGGCCAGCTACCGGCGATGGTCGGTTGCGAACAAGTGCGGACCCTTCCGGCACGGTCGTACTAGGAACGCTGAATAATTGTGCGATGGGCTTTACGCCTTGGGGTACTTATCTCGCGTGCGAGGAAAACTTTAACGGTTATTTTCGAAAAACGGGTGTTCAGACACCGCTTGAAGCACGTTACGGTATAACGGCCGCAGGGTTTGGATACCTGTGGCATACGACCGATAGCCGTTTCAACGCCAATCTCGAACCCAACGAGCCGAACCGATTTGGGTGGGTTGTCGAGATCGATCCTTTTGCACCAAATTCGACGCCGGTGAAACGAACTGCTCTTGGACGATTCAAACACGAAGGGGCGTGGGTGCAGGAGGCACGCGATGGCCGGGTAGTTGTTTATTCTGGTGATGATGAGCAGTTTGAATACATTTACCGCTACGTTTCGCGTTTGCCGTGGCGGGAATCTCGTGAACAGGGAATCAATCCGCTCGATGACGGCATCTTGTACGTAGCCAAATTCAATGCAAATGGAAGTGGAACGTGGCTGCCGTTAACGCCAGATAATCCGCTGCTGAACGGTTGGACGCTCAACGACATTCTCATCAATACCCGCGGAGCCGCCGATCTTGCCGGAGCCACAAAGATGGACCGGCCCGAGTGGATTGACACGTTCCCGGAGTCATTGACGGCGATTGCAACACTTACAAATAATACGCGTCGCGGCACGGGAACTAATCCGCCGGTTGATGCCCCTAATCCGCGTCCTGCGAATACTTACGGTCATATAATCCGTTGGTACTATGCCAACGACTGGACGGAAAATACTTTTGGCTGGGATATTTTCGCTCTTGCGGGCGATCCGGCAAATCCGGCAAGCGGTTCGAATATCGTCGGCGACAAGTACGGTTCACCGGACGGCATTTATGTCGCCCCGAGCGGGCGGTTGTGGATTCAAACAGACGTCTCGGGCAGCAGCGTAAACCCCGAAAATCGTGCCGGCGCATATCAGGGCTTTGGCAATAATCAAATGCTTTGTGCTGATCCCGTAACGAAAGAAACCCGGCGTTTTCTGGTCGGCCCGAACGTTTGTGAGGTGACCGGCGTATTTCTGACACCCGACGAGAAGACGATGTTCGTCGGCATACAGCACCCCGGCGAAGCCCCGACAGGCAGCAACAGCCCGATAAATCCGAAGCGATTTAGTTCCTGGCCCGACGGTGCAGCGGGTGGCCGGCCACGATCATCCCTCGTTGTCGTGACAAAGAATGACGGCGGCCAGATCGGCAGTTAAATTTCTAATCCTGGAATTACTAGGACCGCTCGGGCTAAATTATATGCAGGCTCGAGCGGATTTTTGTTTTCGCTCAGGTTGCTACCGCGTCGCCGATTGTGATAATTTTGGCTTATTATGCGACCCGCAATTGGCTAGTAATCCGCACCGAAGCGTCCGTAGTTCGCGATCCTCTCGCGACGAGGCGGACATCTATTGGCACAATCCGTGCCGAGTTTTCAGCATTTAATTTAAATTGTTATGTCTAAAAATATGGAAACTCCGTCTGAGGAGACGGTAGATAATTCATTTTTGTCAGTCTTGCGCGAAGCGTTTGTTGGGACCACGCGAGACTTTACGCAGGGTTCGATTCCGATCGCGCTGATCATTCTGGCGATCCCGATGATACTTGAGATGTCGATGGAGGCCCTGTTCGCCATCGTCGATACTTTCTTTGTCGCCAAGCTCGGGGCCGAGGCGGTCGCTGTGGTGGGTTTGACAGAATCGATCCTTGCTCTGATATATGCGGTCGGTGTCGGTTTAAGCATCGGAGCTACGGCGACGGTCGCCAGGCGTGTCGGTGAAAAGGACATGGACGGCGCGGCACGCACCGCGACGCACGCGGTCTATCTCGGCGTGATCGTCTCGCTGGTGATGGGCGCGGCAGGTGTTATCTTTGCCCCGAATATTCTAGGCCTGCTTCGCGCCGAACCTAGCGTCATCGAACTCGGCACACCGTTTATGCGGATTATGTTGGGCACCAACATCGTGATCGTCTTTCTTTTTCTTCTGAACGGTATTTTCCGCGGTGCGGGCGATGCGGCAATTGCACTGCGGGTGCTTATAATTGCCAACGGACTGAACATATTATTCTGTCCGCTGTTCATTTTCGGTATCGGTCCGTTCCCCGAACTCGGAGTGACTGGTGCGGCCGTGGCGACCGTTTGCGGACGTGGAGCGGGCGTTGCGTTTGCCGCATGGGCGCTGTTCGGACGCAAGAACGGGCGGTTGAACGTGCGTGCCCAGCATTGGCGTTTCGATCCGAAATTGCTGACTGGCCTTGTCCGGCTTTCAGGTACGGCAGTGCTCCAATTTCTTGTTTCAACGGCGAGCTGGAGCGGCCTTGTGACTATCCTAGCCGGCTTTGGTACGGTCGCGTTGGCAGGCTATCAGATCGGTCTGCGGGTGATTATCTTCGTCATCCTTCCGGCGGTCGGATTGGCAAACGCGGCAGCCACGCTGGTCGGGCAAAATCTCGGTGCCGGAAAACCGGAACGTGCGGAGCGTTCCGTGTGGATAGCCGGTTTTTTGAATGCAGGACTACTTGGACTTGCGGGATTATTCTTCGTGATATTTCCCGATCTGGTGATAAGCATTTTCACGACCGATCCGGAAGTTGCAGCTTATGGCCGGGACTGTCTTCGAATTGTCGGTTACGGCTACGCGTTTTACGGCTTGGGCATGGTGATGGAAAGTTCGTTCAACGGCGCCGGTGACACGTGGACACCGACATACCTCAACTTTATTGTTTTCTGGCTGTTCGAGATACCGCTCGCCTACGTGCTGTCCAACTATTACGGCTGGGGCCCGCAGGGTGTTTTTTGGGCGATCACGCTCGCATTTTCGCTTCTGGCCGTGTCCGCCGCTTTGTTGTTCAAGCGCGGAAAGTGGAAGCTGAAAACTGTTTAGTCAATCGAGTAGTCTGGTGGGCAATATGCGGAAGCCCGCGCGTAAGCAAGGGCGTAAGACTCAACGTATCGATTACGCCCTTGCTCACGCGCGGGCTTCCGCAATCGTGACATGTGGTTTCACCGTGCTTAATCGACTTCGGGCACACGAATCGTGTTCGCGACGAACTTCGCAAATGCCCCGATGAAGATCCATTGAAGATAGATGAGAGGTGGGACCAGCACGAATGATTTCACTGATCCCGTTAGCAGGATCGACATAACTATAGCGGGACCGTTCAGCTCGTAGATCACACTCGTCGTTGTGCTCGGATTGAACCCCCAATTTGAAACCAGCACCGCCATCAGTGAGAGGTTCGCAATGGCGAGGAGGTTTAGGAAAGGGCTCTTAAAACTTTCGATCAATATCTCTTTCATTTTCATGGCGGTTTGGTTCTGCTATTTTTGTTACACAGCGCGAGCTTGAATTTGTTCCACAATTTCCGATGACGTATTTTCCCGATCCGCAAACTCACGATTTTCCCGAATGGTTGCTGGTCGGCGAATACTTTTATTATGCTAAGGACGTGGTCTCGTTCGGTACGCCGCTGACGGTCGAGACGGTTGCGGAGGCTTATCGAAAGGGCATATTTCCGTGGTACACACGGGGCGTGCCGCTGCCGTGGCATTGCCCTGAACAGCGCGCCGTTCTTGAATTCGACGAGCTTCACATTCCGCGAAGCCTGAAACGAGAACAACAAAAAGCTCCGTTTACGTTCACGATCGACAAGGATTTCGAATCGGTGATCGGAAGCTGCTCCGAAGCCAAGCGGCCCGATCAGGGCGGCACGTGGATAACGTCGGAGTTTATCGAAGTCTATTGCGAGCTGCATGAAGCGGGAATGGCCCACAGCGTCGAAGCGTGGGACGCGAACGGCAAACTTGTCGGCGGACTCTACGGCATCGATGCCGGCGGCGTCTTCTGCGGCGAATCGATGTTTCACAAAGCCCCGAACGCATCCAAACTCGCCCTTTTATTTTTGATCGATTATACGCGGGAACGAGGAGCGACGTGGCTTGACGTACAAGTGATGACACCGCATCTCGAAATGCTCGGGGCAAAAGAGATCGACAGGGATGACTTTTTAGCTAAACTCGCTATAACACAAGAGTCGGGTGTGAGACTGTTCTAGTATGCCGTATCGCAAACGAGAGAATATTCGCCCCGGTGTACGTAGCTATTGTGTTGAAACAAGACCAGCGAAGCGGAAAGCAAACCATTGGCGTCGTCAAAGACCTGCTGACAAAATCGGGAGTTCATCCGCACGGGATCAAAGTGCGGCTAACGGACGGGCAGGTCGGAAGAGTGCAGGCCATCCTTAGTGAAAAAGATGCTTTCCTGTAATCGGCTTTTTCGTATATCATCGACGCATGAAAGACGCAGATCGCTCATTGCCCGTTTTGAAAACTCTTTTATTCATCTTCGTACTTTTCAGCCATTCCGCCGTCTGGACACAGCAGACTGCATCCTACAAATATACTCCGCCTGAAAAAGTTAATGACGGCATTCGTGTGGGCACTCTGAAAAAGGCGGCGCTCGATGAAGCAACGATCGTTTCCGGCATGGACGAAATACTGAGGGGCACCTATGCAAACACGCACAGTCTGCTGATCTTTCGAAAGGGAATTCTCGTGTTTGAAGAGTATTTCACCGGCGACGATGTCGAACGCGGAGTCGGGCGGATGGGAGTTGTGAAACATACCCGCGACACGCTCCACGACATGCGCAGCGTTACGAAAAGTGTGGTTGCGGCCGCCGTTCTCATTGCTCATTCGCAAAGAAAGATCAAGAGCCTTGACCAACCGATATTTGAGTTCTTTCCGGAGTATTCGAAATATGCCGAGGGCGATAAAAAGAACATTACGATTAAGCATGTCCTCTCGATGACTTCTGGACTCGCTTGGAATGAACGCATCTCCTACGCCGACCCGACAAACAGCGAAATACAGATGAACAACGCCCTGGATTCGATCGAGTACGTACTAAGCCAAAAGCTGTTAGAAAAACCGGGAACCGTTTTCAACTACAGCGGCGGAATGACTCAAGTGCTGGCTTCGCTCATAAAAAAGTCGACGGGGATGGACGCTGACGTATTCACCGAAAAACATCTGTTCGCTCCGATGGGGATCACAAAGTACAAATGGGTGAAAACGAAGAGTGGCGACCCCTCTGCGGCGTCGGGGCTTCGGCTTCGCTCGAGAGATATGGCAAAGATCGGGGTGATGATGATGAACAAAGGCAAATGGAACGGCGCACGAATTATTCCCGCAAAACTGGTTGAAGAGGCTATGACCGAACATATAAAGCTTGAGCTTCAGGGCGAAACAAAAGAAGGCGACCGGGAGAGTTACGGATATCAAGTCTGGCTCCCTTCATTCTTGCTCAATGGCGAGCGCGTCATGCTGACAGAATTCGCCGGCAACGGCGGGCAGAAGGTCCAAATCGACATTGCAAATCGGCTAATGGTCGTCGTCACGGCTGGAAACTATAACAAACGGGATCTAAAAAAATCTTCGGGTCATATTTACGAAGACATTGTTTTCCCTGCCCTGCTTGATCGAAAGCTGCAACCACGAGTAAAGCAAAAACTTCGAAACGCTAGCCTTTCAACGGGAGATTCTTTGCTCTTATGGCAAACACCTTTCTGATATACGGAGCAAACGGCTACACCGGCGAGTTGATCACCCGTTATGCCGTCGAGCGCGGGATGAGGCCGATCCTTGCAGGGCGGAATGCGGCGGCGATTGGGGAATTGGCGGCGAAGCATGGGTTGGAGCATCGCGTTTTTTCGCTGGATGAGCGTGAGAAGGTTGACGCTGCTCTGCGGGAAGTTGAGATGGTACTGCATTGTGCGGGGCCGTTTTCGATTACGTCGCGGGCGATGGTTGAGGCTTGTCTGCGGAACAAGAAGCATTACACCGACATCACGGGCGAGATCAGCGTTTTCGAGGCGTGCGCGGCACAAGACGCTCGTGCAAAAGAAGCGGGAATAATGGTAATGCCCGGAGTCGGGTTTGACGTTGTGCCAAGCGATTGTCTTGCCCGTCATTTGAAGGATCGTCTGCCGTCGGCAACGCATCTGTCGCTGGCGTTCTACGGCATGGGCCGCATCTCGCACGGGACGCAGGCGACGATGACGATGAATGTCGGACGAGGTGGCGCAATCCGTAAAGATGGAGTGATAACGCCCGTCCCGGCCGCGTGGAAAACGCGTGAGATCGATTTTGGCGAAGATGTCAGTAGCCCGCACGTAAGTAAGGGCTCTATTGTGAAAACCGCCGTTACTATTCCTTGGGGCGATGTCGCAACTGCTTTTTATTCGACTGGCATACCGAATATAGAAGTTTTCACCGTCGCGCCGCCAAGCGCCGTAAAGATGATGAAAGCCTCGCGCTACCTCGGCTGGCTCTTGGCATCCGGGCCGATCCAGAAATATCTGCAAAAGAAGATCCCGCCCGGTGGCCCGAGCGACGAAGAACGTGCGTCGGGCAAAACGCTCCTTTGGGGCGGAGCAAGCGACTCAGACGGCAACTCCGTCGAAGCTCGAATGCAGGCGCCGGAAGGCTATACACTAACGGCTCTTGCTGCACTGAATATCTCCCAGAAGATTTTAGACGGGAACTTTACACCCGGATATCAGACACCGGCGAAAGCCTACGGTGCGGACCTTGTATTGGAGATCGACGGAGTAACTCGCCAATAGTTCCGATCAGAAACGACGGGAATAACCAACCAGGATCAAATAGTCGGCGAACGCGGCTGCGTCGCGGATGTTATCCCGTATCTCGGGAACGCTTCGGACACGCTTGCGGAGAACCGGGACAGGTACGTTAAGTGTCCAAGTTTCTCGATTTCGCGTGTATGACAATCCGGGTTCGACCGAGATCGCATATCCGGGGCGACGAAATCCGTCGCTGTCGCCAATCGCGTCCCGGCTGGGAACGCCCTCGATCCTTGCTCCGATGCTCAGCGCTAATCCCCGGACGCGAGTAACGGGAATCGAAGCACCGGCCCGGGCCAGATATTGATCCGAGACCGACATCACAGCTTCCGACGGGCGGACTCTACCTGCCGGTACGCCGTTCGTATTTTTCGGATTGAAGAGATAGGTTCCGGCACCAAACAAAGTCACTCGTTTGAACGATTTAAAGGCCAGAGCATCTATCGTAAAACCGAACCCGCCATCGCCGAGCTGTATCGACTGGTCGTTGAAACGCCGTTGGGGCCCGGTTGGCGTATTGACTACCGTGCTGACGTTCTTTTTTCCGGTGGGAAATTTTATTCCGAAACCGATCGAGATGTTCTGGCGTTTCTCGGCCGGCGGACGGACGAGCCACAATCGCCCGGCGACCGCGAGATCGCCAAAACCTACGCTCTTGTAGATCTGATCGGGAGCGTTCGGTATGCCCATCAATCGATCTACGGCACCGGGCCGCGTTCTCGAAGCAACCACAAAGGGAATGCCCGCCGAAATGCTGAACCGCGGCGTTACGCCGTACGTAACAGCAACATCGAAAACGTTTATCCGGTTAATGCTAATGATGCCGAGCCTGCGCCTTTCGACCTGCTCCTCGGTCCCAATGAATGCTCGATCCGACTTCTGCCACCGATATCCCACGGCGATCTGCCAATCGCCGGGCGCAACATAGCCGTCGTCACCGGGCGACGCAGCTCCGCCGCCTGTTCCCGAACACAACGCACCAGACACGGGTGCGCTTTGACGAGCCAGAATTCAGCCCTGCGCCCACGCGTGTCTGACGGGTAAAACCAACAATATCGCCACGAGCAGCAGAAACGCCGAAACACTTCGATACTTGAGTAGTTTAGAGTAAGACATCGATTAGGGCCCTCGCGAGCCATGATGATATACCCGATTCGTCGCCCGCGTCAACAAATGCTCAAGTCCTTTCGTTACTGAATCGGGCAAAACGGCAAATATTTCTCATAAATTCGCCTTCCTGTCGCTCAGAGTGCCAGGTTTCGCTCCCATTGCGGCTTCAGTTTTGCCATGAACGCGATGAATTGCTGATCCTGTTTAATCCTTTGCAAGGATTCGTCGCGTTCAAACAAAGGGTAGTTCGGAAAGCCGTTCTCGGTTGCGAATTCGAGCCATTCGACGGCCTGATCGGGCTTGTCCATGAGCGCGTAGGCGCAGGCTATGAAGTAGGCGGTATGGTGAAAATGGCCATAGCCTTTGCCGTTCTCGATGGCAAGCCTGATCTTCTCCTCAGCGATCCGTTCTTGACCCGCCGAGGCGGCCAGCACGGCTTGCTGGCTGGTGATCAGACCTCGATTGTCTTCAGGAAAATCCTTTAGAAATCGCTCCAGCTCGACGACGGCTTCGTCCTTCCTCCCTAAATTGAAAAGCGCCCAGACGATCTGGTGCCCGACCAGCGACCGATTTGCGTCTTTCGGCACCTTGCGCAAACCGGAAAGAGCTTGTTCGTATTTGCCCTGAAAAAGAATTGTTTCGGCAACCCGGAACTGTGCCAGGCTGTTGTGCGGATTGACCGCGAGCGCGCGATCCAGTTCCCTGAGAGCTTCGTCGAACGCACCGATATGATTGTAAACAAGGGCAAGTTGGTTTCGGGCCTCATCCAGATTCGGGTTCAGCTCAAGAGCGCGGCGGTACTCACGGATCGCCTTTTCGTGCGGGAAGCGATTCGCCGTCGTCCAAAGCAGTCGTCCGCGGGCGAGATAAGCCACAGCCAGGTTAGGGTCGAGGGCCAAAGCCTTTTCCACTTCGACAAAAGACTTCTCGGCCAGCGCTTTGTCGTTCGGATCGAATAGAAACAATTTCCACGCATACGCCTGGGCAAGTTCGGCGTGGGCCGCAGCGAAAGCCGGGTCAGCGGCAACAGCTCTCTCCAACAATGCGATCGCGGTTGCATTATCCTCTTTAATCTGTCGATGAAGGTAAAATTTGCCGTGAAGGTAATTATCGTAGGCTTCAGGGTTGACCGGTGCCGCGGACCCGAACTGCTGCTGCTCCTGCGGTGTGAGTTTGATACGTATCTCGCTCGCCACGTCCCGCGCAACCTCGCGCTGAAGTGCCAGAATGTTCCGCATATCCCGCTCGTAGCTGTGTGCCCAGAGGTTTTGGCTGGTAGTCGCTTGAATCAACTGCAGCACAATCCTCACCCGGTCGCCTTCGCGGATCACCGACCCCGTAAGTACCGCGTCCGCGTTCAGCTCGCGGCCGATTTCCGGCACCGTCTGCCGGCTGTCCTTGTACCGCATGACGGACTGTCCCGAAATGACGCGTAGCGAGCCGATCCTGGCTAGATCCGTAATCAAGGCCTCGGTCATGCCATCCGCAAAATATGTTTCAGACTCGTCGGCTGAAATGTTTTTCAATGGCAGCACCGCAAGCGATCGGATGTTGACAGTCTCCGCCCCGCCAAAAAAGCGTTTATGCAACCCGGCCACGTCGAACGCGAACAACAACCCCGAAAGTACCAGCACTCCTGCCAGGATGACCGGCCAGCGCCGAAAGACTTTCGCTCGCGGCGTATCGACGGGCTGTTGAGGCAACGTCTTCTGTTCGGTGTTAGCGGCCGCATCGCTCTGGTCCTCGCTTATTTCGCCGGTAACGGGTTCCGCCTCGACTTCATCGAGTTCCTTAACGTCAGCGATAAACCGGTAGCCGCGCCGGGGAATCGTTTCGACGTAATGATGATCGTTCGGGCCTTCGCCTAGTACGCGCCTCACTTCAGACATCTTCACCGAAAGATTAGCTTCTTCGACAAAGCTGTCCGGCCAGATTTTCTTTAGCAGTTCATCTTTTTCGAGCAAATGTCCGCTGTTCTCCACCAACACCGCGAGCAGATCGAATGCCTTCGGTGTTAGCGAAACCGGTATCCCATCGCGCAAAAGCCGCTTTTCGCTGGTACTCAAGCGAAATCGGCCGAATTCATAAGTATGAGGTTTTCCTCTCAATTTCTTGTATTCACAACCGTTTTGGAGTTCGTTGGAGTTCTTTTGGCGAAACGTTGGCGTTTCGTAAGTACTTCCGGGAGCCCCATGGTTAAAGTCTGCCTTGTTGGACGACATCGCACATTATACCTGACAACCGTGGGAGTAATGCGAAAAAAGGAGTATCTGAAAAATGGGATTGTCAAAGGATGAAGCCAATAGAATTCTGGTCGAAGAAGGGTGGTTTCACGGCCACAACAAAATCTTGAGAGAGCACAATGTTTCCAACGAGCAGGCCGCGCAGCTCAAGGTCGGAATATTTAAGTTGGTACTGGGAAAGGTTCTGGAGGCAAAAGCCGAGATTGCGAAGCTTCAAGTTGCGATTGGCCGCATGGAAGCCGTGTGTCGGGCAGGCGTCGTCCCGAAACTTGCCGAGGCCCAGAACGCATACTCGCCGGACGTGTGGAAGCTTAGAGAAGAAATGCGGGCGCTCGACGGATGGGTAATAAGCCTGCTCGAATCCGACATCTCGCTTCTCGCCGCGATCGAAAACCCGGAAACCGCAGGCGGGCGTGTAAAAAGCCTGCAGCAGTCATTCGCGGACCTTTGGAATCTCCGGCTGAAAGGATTCAAGCTGATGGCTCGACACCCCGAAGTGTTCGATCTTTTGCTTCATATCAAATGAAGTTCGATTTCTGCTCGGTTCAGGGCCCCGGTTTACTTTTAGTCAAGAACATAGGAGGAAAGATCATGTTATCCGAGGAAGAACATAACAAAGATTCACGTGTTGTTCGTAATCGGCCGCGCAGAAATGTTCCCGTTAAATGTCCGTGATATTCGCGTTTCCCGTTTTGATCGGATATTGGTTCGGAACCGCCGCTGTGGCGCATGCGGAGTGAAGAGCTATCGAATAAACCCTTTCCGCCCCTGTAGTGGCAACAGCGTTCAATTCAAGCTAATAAGAGGAGAAAGAAGATGAAAAAACAGACTATGTTGATCGCGATGGCGATCGCACTTTTGATCGGAACCTATGTCACCGTCCCGGCGCAGCCGCAGGACCCGGTGATGGAATGGAACCAGGAAGCGGCAAGACTGACGCTTTTGCCGGCGTCGGGTCTCGCGCCGGTGCAGCAGACCCGAACGATGGCGATCGTTCAAGTGTCGGTTCACGACGCCGTTAACGGAATCACCCGTCAATACAGGACCTATCTTCCGTCCAGCCCGGCACCAGCCGGAGCTTCACCGGAAGCGGCGGCAATCGCGTCGGCGCACCACGCGTTGAGAAATCTGTTTGCGAGCAATGCCGCATCGCTCGACGCCATGTTTCTTGCATCGTTGGCCGCCAACGGTCTATCGGTCGATGATCCGGGTGTTGGATACGGCCGATCTGCGGCGGCGGCGATCTTGGCCGTGCGTGCAAACGACGGAGCTGCGGCCGCTCAATTTAATTATCGGGCCCGAAGAGCCGGACTTCCGGGCGTCTGGGTACCACTGACTAGCGCTCCGGCACTTCTGCCAGGCTGGGGCAATGTGACACCGTGGGTCCAGACGAGCGGCTCGCAGTTTCGCCCCGAGGGACCGCCACCTCTCGACAGCGAGCAGTATGCAAGAGACTACAACGAGATCAAAGAGATCGGTTCAATCAACAGCGCAACGCGAACTGCGGAACAAACTCAGATCGCGACCTTCTGGCTAGGCTCGCCGGTTGCGATTTGGAATCAGCCGCTTCGGAATTTGGTCGCGGCATCCAACTTCGACCTCTCGACCAAAGCTCGAACCTTTGCCCTCGTGCATATGGCGGCTGCCGACTCAAGCATCGCCTGCTGGGACGCAAAGTACGTCTACAACTTCTGGCGGCCGCAGCCTGCCATTCGACGCGGTGACGAAGACGGAAATCCACTAACGACGGCCGATCCTGGCTGGACGCCGTTGTTCCCGACGCCTCGGCATCCTGAATACGGTTCCGGTCACACGACGAACAGTTCGGCGATGGCGACAATTATGCAGCTAACATTCGGCGACGCTCCGGGCGTACCCATAACCTCTACGATTACGGGTATCACACGTCAATGGAACACGTTCAACCAGGGACTCGACGAGGTGATCGACGCCCGAATTTATTCCGGCCTGCACTTCCGCACCGCTGACGAGGTCGGCTCAATGCACGGACAACAGGTAGCTCTTTTCGTCTGGGCAAACGCGCTCAGACCATGTCCGGGCGGCAGAGTGCCATGTTCGTAGTAGCAAAATCTGAAAAGCCGCGGATGAATTTCTGATTCCTCATCCGCGGCTGTCTCTCTGCTTTCGAACAAAACTCAAACGTCCAGATTCTTGACATCGAGCGCGTTGTCTTCGATAAACTTACGACGCGGCTCTACCTGGTCGCCCATCAGGACAGTGAAAATGCTGTCGGTTTCGATCGCGTCTTCAATACGGACCTGGAGCATAGTGCGTTTTTCCGGGTCCATTGTCGTTTCCCAGAGCTGTTCGGGGTTCATTTCGCCCAAGCCCTTGTAACGCTGAATGGTCAGGTCTTTTTTGGCCATACCGGTGACCTTTTCGAGCAGTTCTTCGCGCGAATTTATAGTTTCGCTGGTGCCGTTCTCGCCCAGAATGAACGGAGCGGCAAATTCCTGATCCAGTGACCGCATTAGCTCGATCGCCTTCTGGAATTCGACGTAGCTCGCCATGTTCCAGTCGAACAGGATACGCTGGTGGTTCGGCATTGTGATCTCGATCTCGGACAGGCCGTGCTCCTCGTCGTGGGCAAGTTCGGTGTCGAAGCCGGCGGCGGCGATCTTTCCTTCCACCTCGGCCATCAATTCTTCCTGCTCGAAAACCTTTCGCAGCTTGATGTCGTGTTTAACCAGAACGCCGTCCTTTCCGGCAAAAGCCTCCAAAACCAGCGTTAAAAGCCTAGCGTCATTGCCCATCCGACGTGCAAAACGCTCGGAATAATTCTTAAACTCTTTGGTTTGCCCAAGAGCCTTTGCAAGCTCTTTACCAGTCACGGCTTTGTCGCCTGTTCTAATCTCGACATCGTTTGTGCCAATCCGCATCAGGTAGCGGTCCATCGCCTTATCGTCCATCAGGTATTCTTCTTTCTTGCCGCGCTTTACTTTGTAAAGCGGCGGTTGAGCGATGTAAATGTAACCGTTTTCAAGCAACTGCGGCATCTGACGATAGAAAAACGTCAGCAAAAGCGTGCGGATATGGCTGCCGTCAACATCGGCGTCGGTCATCAGGCAGATCTTGTGATAGCGCAGTTTATTAACATCGAAATCGTCTTTACCGATACCGGTGCCTAAAGCCGTGATCAGGGCCTTGATTTCGCCGTGGCCGAGCATCTTGTCGAAACGGGCCTTTTCAACGTTCAAAATCTTACCTTTGAGCGGCAAAACGGCCTGGTTCTTCCGGTCGCGTCCTTGTTTTGCAGAGCCTCCGGCGGAATCTCCCTCAACGATGTAAATTTCCGACAAAGCCGGGTCTTTTTCCTGACAGTCCGCGAGCTTGCCGGGCAATGTCGATGTTCCCAGCGCGCTCTTGCGAACAATCTCACGGGCCTTTCGTGCCGCTTCCCGGCCGCGGGCCGCATCGACCGCCTTGCCGACAATCTTTTTGGCAACATTCGGATTCATCTCAAAGTACTCGCCGAGCTTATCGTTCAAAAACGATTCGACCGGGCCTTTCACAGGTGAATTGAGCTTGCCTTTTGTCTGCCCTTCAAACTGCGGCTGCGGAATCTTGACGCTGATGATCGCCACCAAGCCTTCGCGAACGTCGTCTCCGGTTAGCGTCACTTTTGCGTTCTTGGTCATGCCGGAGCTTTCGGCGTAGTTGTTGATCGTGCGTGTGATCGCTCCGCGAAAGCCGGACAGATGCGTTCCGCCGTCGACCGTATTGATGTTGTTGGCAAACGAAAAAATCTTCTCGTCGTAACTGTCGTTGTACTGCATCGAAACTTCGATCGACAGTTCTTCCGCGACAAGTTCAAAGTAAAGCGGCTCATCGTGCAGCGGGCTTTTGTTCTTGTTCAAATGCTTAACGAATTCGGCAATGCCGCCCTTGTAATAAAACTCGTGCGATTTATCGCCTTCGTCGCGTTCATCCTTGATAAAAATGCGGATGCCTTTGTTCAAAAACGCTTTTTCGCGAAGCCGCTCGGACAGCTTGTCGAAGCTGTAAATCGTTGTTTCGAAAATGCTCGAATCGGGGCGGAATGTTATCTTTGTCCCGCGTTTTGTCGTCGTACCTGTGTGTTTGAGTGGGGCAACCGGGATTCCGGCAGCAAATTCCATCTCATGCGTCTTACCGTCACGCCAGATCTCAAGCCGCAGATATTCGCTTAAAAAGTTAACGCAGCTGACCCCGACGCCGTGCAGGCCGCCGGAAACCTTGTAGGAATTCGAGTCGAATTTGCCGCCCGCGTGAAGGATCGTCATCACGACCTCAGCCGCCGAACGCTTTTCCTGCTTATGCATGTCCGTCGGTATGCCGCGGCCGTTATCAATGACAGTCACCGAGTTGTCGATATGTATAGTGACCTCAATCGTGTCGCAATAACCCGCCAACGCCTCGTCAACCGAATTATCGACAACCTCATATACCAAATGATGAAGGCCGATCTCGCTCGTTGAGCCGATGTACATAGCCGGTCGCTTGCGTACCGCATCGCGTCCCTCGAGCACCGTTATCGAATCTGCACCGTATTCTTGCTTTGCTTTAGCCAATTTATGTGTAACCTCTAACTCTTTGTGTCTATTATAATAATCTCGCCTGACTTTATGTTGCCGAGCGCCAAGAGAGCCTTTGGGATCAACGACACCAGATCTTGAAGGCGATTCGAACTTGCTGAAAGTATAAGTATCGCCATCGGCAGGTTCTTTGGATTTTGCTGATATTCAATATTCTTATCGACGGTAACAAGCACTTCAAAGTCGATGGATGCGGCCTTAAGTAGGTCACCGTTTTCCAGTCCTTTCAAACCAGCCTGTTCAATCGTTGCAACATCGTGTCCCTTGAGTTGTTTCCTGAGCGGTCGCGGCACACACTCGTCAAGCAGCAATTTCATAGTCTGCCAGTAACTCAATCTTGAACAGTTCGAGAACGCCGATGACTTGGTCGCGGGCGACTGTAGGAAAATGATCGAGAAATATCTCCAAGCCATCGCCGGCCTCCAGATAATCAAAAAGATTCTGGATCGGCACCCGTGTTCCGCGAAATACCGCTGTGCCTCCCATTTTTCGCGGATTGCTTTCAACAAACCGATCAAAGCGTTTAGTATTCATTGCTCGTTAAAATCAGGGCTGCGACCAAAGATACAGTTTAGCATTTTTTGGCTTATTTAGACAGCACCAAAGGTTGTAAATATGGATAATTCAACGCAATCGAGCCGCGCCGGAGTTAACATCGAAAACACTCGAATTTGAGCCGAAAGTTTCTACAAAACTTTCCTTCGAGGTGGTAACAAAAGTCTGCGTTTTTCCGTCGAGAAATTTCAGCAGTTGGCCTATGCGTTGATAGTCCAGTTCGGCGTCGATATCGTCTAACAAAAACAGCGGATACTCCTGCTGCTGGGCGTGGTAGACGGAAAGGTTCGCTAGTTGAAGCAGGAGCAGGGCACTTCGCTGCTGGCCGGCGGAGCCGTATTTTCGAATATCGTGGCCGTCCAGCAGTATCTCAAGATCGTCGCGGTGTGTGCCGACAAGGGCGTAGCCGGCGGCTATTTCAGCTTGTACACGAAGTTTCAGGCGTTCGGCGAGAAGGCCCTCAAAGTCCGACAGGTCGCCTTTGCCTTCGAGCGATGAGACATAACGGATCGTTATTTCTTCACTGCCAAGCAGGTTCTTCTCCAAAGCTTCGTTCAACCGCTCTACAAAACGAACACGGGACCTGTGAATTCTGGTGGCATGCGTGACAAGCTGCTCGTTCCACGGCTCGAGCAGACCGGCAGTTTTTTCCTGCGAGTTGCGTTCGTCATTTGCAGCTTGGAGCAGGGAATTCTTTTGTTTGATAACTCGGTTGTAGTCCATTAGCGTCTGGACGTACGGCGGATGGATCGAAACGATAGCCCGGTCAAGGAATTTGCGGCGTGCGTCCGGCGTGCCGCGAACGATCTCAAGCTCATCAGCGTTAAACACGACAGCGTGAAGCTGGCCGAGATATCGCTGCAGCGTCTCGCGCTTGCCGTTTACGAGAAAAGTTTTCGTATTGCCCTGCAACGCGGCCTGTAGATCGCGATGAATGTCTTCGGATTGCATTACGCGGCCTCGGATAATGGCCGTGTCTTCGCCAAAACAGATCGTTTCCTGGAGTTTCGCCGTCTTAAAAGAACGTGTCGTCGACAGAATATGTATTGCCTCAAGCCAGTTCGTCTTGCCTTGTCCGTTGAATCCTACTAGAATGTTCAGACCGTGCCCACAATGCACGCCGCCTTCTAGATTTCGGAAATTTTCAATTTCAATCGATTCAAGAAGCATCGGGGAAAGTTTAACACGTAGTCCGGTTCGATATCGGTTCGTGTCTTTGCCCTAAAACAGTCAAACCCCACAGACTGTCTGCATTTCCTTTATAGAATCTTTTTCTGGATTAACTTTGCATTAGCAGTTTGTTTAAACTAGGTGTTCAACACCTTTGTACAACTTAAAACATCTGCAGTACCTAAGAGCATGCGATTTATTAATCTTTTTCTGTTAACGCTAGTAATCACCGTTTCGGCCTTTGCCCAGCAGAGCTTGCGACCTGGTGCGGCGGCGCCGGATTTTAACGGCGAGGCTCTTGACGGAAAAACGTACAATCTCAGTCAACTACAGGGCAAGGTCGTAGTTCTGACATTTTGGTCAACCAGATGCGCGATTTGCCATAGCGAGATACCGAAGCTTAATGAGGTAGTAAAGCGTTATAAGGATAAAGATGTCGTGTTTTTGGCACTAACGATGGAAAATCAGGTAAAGGTTGAACCATATCTGAGGAAGAACCCATTTGCGTTCAATATCTTACCCAATAGTTTTGGTGTGTTTCTCAAATACGCGGACATGGACAAGGGCGGAAACATCAACATGGGCTTCCCGTCCTATTTCCTGATCAATCAGCGAGGTGCCATAACGCTCAAAAGCGACGGCTGGGATAAAACTTCGAAACTCGAATCACAGATTCAACAAATGTTAGCGTCCGAATGAGCGAGATCGTCCATCTTCGCTCCTCTCTTGTGTTCCCGGCTGCTTAACTCCCAGCCGGGTTTTTTTGCGCCCAGCGCAGGGAGACCGTTTTTAGCTAATATACCGGTGTGCCATTCGACCACAAACCCATCAAAGAAATAGTGGATTGGGTTTTCTTGGTGGAAGGGAAGTATTTTGCGTTACTCCCCAAACGTGCGGAACATTATTTGTGTGAAGCTTTATCAGTTCAACCCACGGTTTTGCGTTTGCAAGTACTAATCCGGAACCCTTGCCCATTATGTTTGCTTCGGTTCCGGGCGGTGTCGTGTAACAGTGGTCCAGGTTACCGCGAGCATCTTCAATCTTACATGTTCCGTCGCCGAGAAGCCCCTGTATATGATCTTCGTCAATCGCATGGCCCAGCTCGTGCCAAAGCGTTTTAGTGTTCCCATCGCGGACGTCGTACAGCTTACTGTTAGAACGGAAATCGCGTTGGCGTTGAAAAATGTTTGGCCCATCGGTGCGAACTACGTCGATCTTTAGGTGCAGAGGCCGCTTGAATTCGTCACCGGCCGCATCGATATCTATTCCATCTATCAGCCTGAATCGGCAAAGAATGTTAGGACGCAAAATTTCCTCTTTTCCGGATGTAACAACCTTGTGATCGAACAAACTACAGCTATCGGGGGGAATCAACATGAATTTTTCATCCCAAAACCGCTGGCCCAGTTGAAATTTGGTCTTAAATTCCTGCACATCTCCAGAGTTCCAGTCCTTGACCCGAAAAAAATTCCCGTTGCTGTCCTGCGTAAAATACTTGTCGCCGACTCTAGTTATAATTCCCGGCGTCGAAGATCCGAAGCGGCCATCGGCAAAGCTCAACGAATAGAAAACCCTGATCGTCAATGTTACCGGGTTTGAAGGGGTCGGCAGTGCGGGAACGATCAACTCCGATTTTAGAATGTCGCAATGAACGGATTCCCAATATAAGTTCGGGTGCTTTCCATGACTCTTATCAACTTGCAGAACTTTCATGTTTATACTCGAAAACCCGCCGGGACGCCTTGTGGCACCCGCAAAAGTTAGACGCACTGCGGCGGCAATCTTTGCCGGGAGTACCCGCAATAAACGTGTGGTAATGTTCTCACGAAGTTGTCTATAGACGCTGAATTGCGTTATATTTCTAGTTCGCCCGAGTCATATGCGGAGAGGTAGCCTAATTGGTAAGGCAGTAGTCTTGAAAACTACCGCGCGTAAGCGCTTGCAGGTTCGAGTCCTGTCCTCTCCGCCACACATTTGATTTAGATTCTGGTTTCAAGAATATCCACCCATACAGTCAATTCATTTTCCTTGAATTAAACCTCAACTCTGGTGTAGTCTTACACTGAATGAATCATCATTCAGTCGTATCTTCGTGTTTGGTAGCTACAATAAAAGGATGTCCCGCAGCAGAATTACAAATTCGACGGCTCGAACTGTCATCACGGATAAACGCGAAGCGATTCTTCGTGCGGCCATAAAAGTGTTTGCCGGTAAAGGTTACTTTAACTCCAAGGTAGCCGATATTGCGGGTGAGGCTGGAATTGCAGACGGAACTGTTTACCTGTATTTCAAAAGCAAAGACGAGATTCTGCACTCGATCTTCGACCGGGCGATGGCCGAGTTTATTGCCGAAGGGCGGCGTGAGATCGCGAAGATCACAGACCCGTCGGAGAAGCTGCATCGCATTGCCGAGCTTCATCTCGAAAAGCTTGGCGCGGACCGCGACATGGCGATCGTTTTTCAGGTCGAGCTTCGCGGTTCGACCAAATTCATGCAGGAATTTTCGGCCGCCGGTTTCGCCGAGTATCTCGACATTATTCGCAAAACGATTGCCGAGGGTCAGGAATCGGGCGTATTTCGCGGCGATCTGAAGCCGATTGTCTGTGCCAAAATCCTGTACGGCGCTCTCGACGAAATGGTGACGAACTGGATACTTTCGAACAAATCCTATGAGTTGGCGCCGATGGCCGGTGAGGTATTGAAGATCTTCTTCGGAGGCGTACTGCAAAAATGATATCCGTCACCGATACAATTTCACGCGAATCACTCGGCCGCGGCACGCCGCTTCTCGACGACGAACCGAAAACGCTTGCCGAACTATTCGTGCATGCCGCCCGCAAACATGATCGGGCGAACGCGTTAAACTTCAAAAAAGACGGAGAGTGGAAAGCAATCTCGTCCGGCGAGATGATCGAGCGGGCGGAGGCGATAGCACTCGGTTTACACGCGCTTGGGCTTCGTAAAGGCGATAAAGCCGCTATCCTTGCCGCAAATTCACCGGACTGGACGCTGGTCGATGCAGGCTGCCAGTTTGCCGGGGTTATCGATGTTCCTATCTATACAACGCTTGCCCCGGATTCGGTCTGCTACATAATTAAGGATTCGACCACCAAGGCCTTTTTTCTCGAAAACAAAGCGGCCTACGACCGAATCGCGGAGGTCATGCCCGAATGTTTGTCGCTAGAAAAGATTATATTTTTTGATTCTTCCGATATTGAAATTGAGAATGCTGTTTCGCTTTCGGACCTGGAGCAAATGGGTCGCGAACAGAAAGATCGCGGCTTGGTCGACGGATTAAGACGCTCGATACTCCCGACCGATATCGCAACCTTGATCTATACCAGCGGAACGACCGGTGAGCCGAAGGGCGTGATGCTGACGCACAACAACATCATCTCAAATGTCATCGACTCGGGTGAGAAGTACACATTTTCGTCCGATGACGTGCCATTGTCGGTTTTGCCGCTATCGCACGTTTTTGAGCGCTCTGCCATGTACCTTTACATTTTGAATGGGATGGCGGTTTACTACGCGGAGTCGGTGGAGAAGGTGCCGGACAATCTTCGCGAGGTCAAGCCGACTATTTTTGTCGGCGTGCCGCGTATTTTTGAGAAAGTTTATGCCAAAGCGAAGCTAAAAGCCGCACAGACCGGTGGCCTGAAGGAGAAGATCTTCGATTGGGCGATGTCGAAAGCGAGGGAGTACGCGAGGGCAAATGCATCTGGCGAGCCGGTGTCTTCGGCCCTTACGATCAAGCACGAGCTAGCGGACAGGCTTGTATTTTCAAAGCTGCGGCAATTTTTTGGCGGAAATCTGCGTTCCTGCATTACTGGCGGAGCGGCGTTGCCGGATGATATTTATCTTGTCTTTACGGGAGCGGGCATTTCGATCATGCAGGGCTACGGTTTGACCGAGACATCGCCCGTGATTACATCGAGCAATCCGGTTGACGTGCGCCTTGGTTCTGTCGGCAAGGCTATACGGAACATGAAGGTGCGCATTGCCGAAGACGGTGAGGTCGAGGCATTCGGCCCCGGTGTAATGCTCGGCTATTACAAAAAAGACGAGGCTAACAAAGAAGCTTTTACCGAAGACGGATGGTTCAAAACAGGCGATATCGGCAGACTCGATGAAGACGGTTTTCTTTATATCACCGACCGCAAGAAAGAACTCTTTAAAACCTCGGGCGGCAAATATATCGCTCCATCGCCGATAGAACAGATGATCCGTTCTTCGCGGTTTGTTAATCAGGCCGTGCTTGTCGGTAATGAACGTAAGTTCGCGGCCGCATTGATCGTGCCGAATTTCGAACAGCTGGAATCTTACGCGAAGATCAAAGGGCTGGAATTATCGACGCCTAAGGAATTCTGCGAAAGTCCGCGTATCATCGATCTGTTGGAGCGACAAATTGCCGCTGCAACCACGAAGCTCGCGAAATACGAGACGGTAAAAAAAATCGTGCTGCTTGAAAATGAGCTGACTCTTGAAAGCGGTGAATTGACCCCGACGCTTAAGATCAAGCGCCGGATAGTAAACGAAAAATATAGGAACGTGATCGACAAGATCTACGCCGACGCGGAGAAATAATTTCGGCGTTTAGAAAGGCCGTATCGGTATGCGATTCGGAACTCCAACCACGAAATCAAGAAGATAGTCGGTAAATTTTTTGCTTGCCTTATCCACCTCGACAATGTCGAAAGGTTCGAGCATTACATCTTTTTGGGTTCCCTTTTTGATCTGATCGTAATTAACCGAGATCAATTCCGGCTGTGGTGAACCAATTTTTCGCCGGGAAATCTTAACGTTCCTGGTTTTCGCTTCACGGGTGATGCCGCTGGCCATCGCAATCGCCTGGGTTAAAGGCAGGCCTCCTTCAGGGATGCTGAACTCGCCCGGCCTTATTACCTCGCCCGTAACGTAGACGGGAGCGGCTTTTTGAACGACGATAATATCCCCGGCGATTATCTCCGGATTTGCCTCGTCACGTCCTTGCCGCAAGTTGGCAAGGCTATACATTCGCGAAGGCACGTCGAAAGCACCGTCACCGCTCGATTTCCAGTTTGCGGCAACTGTCGGGTCACCGCACATCGGCTGGCGCGTCCGAAAGACCTGTACAATCCCGCCGTTCTTGTCCGTCTCTCCACCGGCAAATGAAACAAGTTCAAGCAAATACGCCTTGCGCGTAAGCGTAACCTCGCCGGGCTTGCGGACCTCGCCGTATATGCTGACGGGCGGACGGCTGTTGCGCTGCGTAACGCGCAGGTTTATTTGTGGTTTACGAAGGTATTTCGACCAGGCCTGAACAACTTCCGCCTGCAGTCCACGCTCCGTTTTGCATTTGGCGATGAGCGGAAGGTCTGAATAAGGTATTTGAATCATGCCGTCTTCATCGACAGTCATGGCCTCAATGTCGAACGATGGCTCGCCGAGAGCTTTTATGCTGATCACATCGCCCGGACCAATTAGATATCCCTTTTGGGTATCGGCTTCGGCAGGAACGGCCTGTGCAAACAACGCCTGTGAAAAACAGACCGCAATCGCCAAAATTAACAAAATCCTTAAATACATCGATAAAACCTCAAACCAAAATACCAGCAAGAGAATAACTCACAAATGCCTTAGATTCAATCTTTTATCAGGCGGGTTGTCCGGCGTCCGCGAATCGGCAAATGCTTTGTTTATCAATCATTTGTTATTGACACCATCGCTTCACGCGCTGTAATTTCGAAATACGGAGCGTATTTCCCCTTTAATGTCTAATAGCGTGGACGACCAAAAACCTTTATCGGAACAACTTTGGTTTTTGCGGCGGCCGACACAGTTTTTGTTGGACATCGCGGTGCTGTCGGTCGCGTTTTTTATTGCCTATCTACCGGCGATAAACGTTCAGCTCACTGAGTTTTATTCTGAAATTGCTCTCCGGCAGCTTCCTTTCGTGATTCTTATCCAATTTTTGGCCCTCTTGCTTGTCGGCGCATATTCGATACTGTGGCGCTACGTGAGCATCGAAGACCTGAAAGTTTTTTTGACCGCGGCATTGTTATCGGGTGCAGTCCTCATAACGCTCAGATTTCTGCTCATATTTACAGACTTTAACCTTTGGCAGGTGCCGATTTCCGTGATCATGATCGACACGGTGCTCGGTTTTGGCGCGCTTTTGGCCCTGCGCGTTCTAAGGCGCTTCTTTTATGAAATAGGCGATAAAAACAGGACATTCGGAACAAAACGTCGCATTAAACGAAAAGCAGCCCTGCTCGTTGGTGCCGGACGAATGGGCGCGACTCTCGTAAAGGAAATGAGCGGGCGGGCTGATGCGGAATTTGATATCCGCGGCTTTGTCGATGACGACCCGCGGAAAAAGGGCGGCAGCGTCAGCGGTATCAAGGTACTCGGCACAACGCAAGATCTCCGGCACCTGGTTGCCGAAATGGATATTAAACAGGTCGTTATCGCGATCGATCAGGCCCAGGGTAAAGACATTCGCCGCATACTGGATGTGTGCACGGCAATTCCTGTCAGGGCGCAGATCGTCCCTAGTTTGAACGAGATCGCCCATGGCCGCGTTTCGGTAAGCCGCATTCGCGACGTGCAGATCGAGGATCTTTTGGGACGCGATCCTGTCCATCTCGACGACGAAAACCTACACGATTTCCTCACCGACAAGACCGTGATGGTTACAGGGGCGGGCGGCTCGATCGGCTCTGAATTAGTTCGGCAAATTATCGGTTACCGTCCGAAAAGGGTTTTGCTTGTCGAGCGTGCCGAGTTCCTTCTGTTCAATATTGCGCGTGAGCTGGCGTCGGAAGCGGTCGATGTCGAATACATTCCGCTAATCGCTGATGTCGGCGATGAACCCAGAATGCGCGAGGTACTTGGACGGTACAAGCCAGAGGTGATATTCCATGCCGCTGCCCACAAACACGTGCCGTTGATGGAAACCAACTCGAGCGAGGCAGTAAAGAACAATATCTTTGCCACACGCTCTCTTGGTAAGCTTGCCGGCGAACACGGCGTCGAGGCGTTTGTGCTGATCTCGACCGACAAGGCCGTCAATCCGACATCCGTAATGGGAGCGTCGAAGCGGATCGCAGAGATTGTCGTCCAGGAACTGAACCAGGTTTACGAAACGAATTACCTGGCGGTGCGCTTCGGAAACGTGCTCGGCTCGGCCGGCTCGGTCGTTCCGATATTCCGCGAACAGATCCAGAAGGGCGAGGCAATCACCGTTACCGACAAGGAGATGACGCGCTATTTCATGACAATCCCCGAGGCTTCGCAGCTTGTTCTGCAAGCCGGTGCGCTTGGACGCGGCGGCGAGATATTCATCCTCGACATGGGTGAACCGATCAAGATACTCGACCTGGCAGAGGACATGATACGCTTGTCCGGCCTGACACCTTACGAAGACATCGATATCGTATTCACCGGTGTGCGAAAAGGCGAAAAACTCTTTGAGGAACTGGAGATTACCGGCGAGAACCTTTTGAAAACGCATCACCCGAAGATCTTTATCGGCAAGATTGCAACCTACCCGAACGAAGACGTGCTAAAAATGCTAAGCAGCTTTCAAGAGGCAGTCGCCGTTAGTGACGAACAGCAGGTGCGTCGTCTTTTTAATCAGATACTGCCTGAAGCCACTATCGTTACCGTTGAAACAATTCCGATTTCCACTATCGCCTCGAATGATGGAGGAGGTCTTCCGCACCCGGCCAAACTGGGATTGGTAGAAAAATGAGCATTGGTAAAGAAACATTTTGAGCGACATTATCCGATTCGGCGTCAGCATTGACGAGGCTTTGCTGGAAAATTACGACCGATATATCGCGGATCGCGGATATGCAACGCGTTCCGAGGCATTACGCGATCTGATTCGCGATGCCCTGATCCAGGAAAGGATCGAAGCCGAATCCGGCGTCAAGGCTCTTGGAAGCCTGACGCTCATCTACGATCATCACGCCCGAAATCTTTTGCAGGAGATGGCCGAGATACAGCACAGTTTTCATTCCCTGATATTGTCCGTAATGCATCTCCATGTCAGCCATGACGACTGCATGGAAGTTATCGCCCTTGGCGGCGTTGTGTCCGACATCGTCAATCTTTCGAATAAGCTCTTAAGCCTCAAAGGCATCAAAAACGGCAAGCTTTTTCTTACGCTTCCGTCTTCCGACATCGTAAATTCCTAGTTTCGCGAATCCAAAGTTGCCGCCCCGTCGAAAACACTTGGAGAGCCGGTGTTACGGATGTACTCTTCGTGTTACGTCACATAGATTAGGGATGGTTATAAATTATGAACAGGTTTAGTTTCGCTAGGAATTTGGGAAGTCTCTTTTGTTACGTCGGTCTTCTCTTGTTCAACGCCGGCGACCTTAACGCTCAAAATTTGAGGACGCTTTCCGGTACTGTAGTTACTCCGCAATTCGAGCTTGTACCTAATATCACTATTGAGGTAGAGACGTCCAAAGGAAAGCTGACGGCCGTGACGAATGCGGAGGGAGCGTTCTCGCTTCAAGTTCCCTCGGGTCCGATTTCCGTTAAAGTGTCAGGCCGGAACGTAATACCCATCGATCTCAATTTCACGGCCTCGGATCAAATTGAGAATGTGCAATGGAAGATCACTTATCTGATCCCGCCGATCTCCGAAAGCGTTACCATCAACGATGACGTGCTCGCCCCAGATGTAGAGCGGCGCGATGACACGATCTACAAGAACTCGCTTTTCACACGCGATGACCAATTAATATTTACTCTTAACGCGGGCATCAATGTCGGACAGCACGAAGGCGGCGGAAAATCATTGGAGATCCGCCGGTTTGGTTTTAATACGGATCATGGCGGTCTAAACGGCGGTTTGAAGATCTTGGTCGATAACTTTCAACAGAATCAAGGAACACAGGGACACGGACAGGGCTATCTTGGAAATCTGAAATCGCTATCGCCTGAATTGGTCCAGGATGTTTCGATTATCAACGGGCCGTTTTCGGCGGCATATGGTGACTTTTCGGGACTCGGCGTCGTGCAGATCAAACTTAAGGAATCGCTGCCGCAGCAATTTACTGCGCGTCTTCAAGGAGGTTCCTTCAATACATTTCGCGGATTTTTTGCGTACAGTCCAGAGTGGAAGAATGTCGATGCCTTTATCTCCTACGAACCGAGCTATTCCGATGGGCCGTTCGAGAGCCCTTTGCGGTATCGCAGGGATAACATCGCGGGAAACGCTACATATAAATTAAGCGATTCGCAGGCGTTTGGCATAAAGCTAAATCTCGGTCGCAACGATTTTTTTGCGTCCGGGCAAATACCGCTTGATGAAGTAGATGCCGGAAGGCTCGACCGTTTTGATGCGCTCGACCCCGATAGCGGCGGAAAGGTGCAGCTTGGAACGATTGGATCTTATTACCGTAAAGAATGGAAATCGGGCGCAACATTCAAAGCCGATGCATTCGTAAGCCGCTCGTTGTTCGATCTTTTCTCGAATTTCACGTTCTTTCTCGCTGACCCGATCTTTGGCGACGAGATTCAACAGCACGACAGCCGCCTGCAGGAAGTAGGGAACGTTCAGTTTCTGCAGCCATACAAACTCGGCAGTATCCAGTCGCTTTTGACCGTCGGAGGCGGAGTCCACTTTAACCAAATTAATGTCGGGCTTTATCCTTCGATTTCTCGCGACCCAAGGCGAAAATTTCTGCCCGAGAACATAGATAATTCGGCGGTGCTGCTCACACAAGCTAACGCAAAGGTAAATAATTACTCGGGATACGTCCAGAACAGTTTTGCGTTTTTCGATGGTCATTTGCGTGTCGATACCGGCTTGCGTTTTGATTATTTTACATTCGATGTCGATGGATTCGAGCTTGGCGGCCGGGATGATGGTGTATCGCCGTGCAACAGCGGCTTTGCCAACCCGGACACGCCGGAAAATCCCTGCGCGCTGATTCTCGACGGCAGAGAGGCGAGCGGAAAATTCCAGCCCAAACTCGCGGTCGCCCTGTCGCCGTTCGATTCGTTACCGATGACTTTTTACGCAAATTACGGACGCGGAATTTCGTCTCAGGACGCGCGAGGTGTTGTCCGCCAGCCGGACGCACCGAAGATATCGACAACGGATTTCTATCAAGCCGGAACGTCCTACAACGGAAAACGTCTTTCGCTTGTGTTCAGCTCCTTCTTGATCGACCGCTCGAACGAACAGGTTTATGTTACCGACGACGGCAGCATCGAATTTGCCGGCCCCTCGCGTTCGTACGGCTTCGAGATCCGCACGGCAACACGTTTCAACCGTTTTCTCAGCCTGAATGCCGGCCTGACGCAGGTGATCAAAGCATACTATCCCGGCGAGTTTACTACGGACTCCCCTCGCCGAAGAATCATCGTCGACAGCGCCCCGCGCACCGTCGCGAACGCCGGCCTCGTTCTTTCAGAATTGCGCGGATTCAACGCGTTCCTAAACTGGCGACACATATCAAGCTACCGCTTGGACGGCGAAGATCCAACGATAAAAGCCGCCGGACACGATGTCGTCGATTTCTCGCTTACAAAACGGCTGAAAAAATGGGTCGATCTCAACTTCTCGATCGATAATGTTTTGAATAAAAAGTATTTCGAGACGCAAAACTTCTTCGAATCGCGCATTCGACCCGGCGAGAGTTCGCCAATCACCTCGCGTATTCACGCCACGCCGGGCTATCCCTTCACGGTTTCTGCCGGACTGACGCTCAGGTTTGGTGCAAAGAATTAGCTCCAATCTATGTTAAAATAATCATTGAAATGAACCGAACTGATCGAAGTCAAATGCCGGTAAAAGTCATGAAGATGTCGGAGCAGGAAGATGCGGGCGATGTTCTGCACTTTACTACTCCGGCTGAACGGTTTCAAATGTTGATGGAGTTATCTCAAAATGTTTGGGCGCTAAAAAGTGGAAAAGATTCTAAACAAGAACTTCATAGACATGTTGTCCGCGTTTTTAGAAGAAAAAGTTGAGTTCATGATCGTAGGTGCTGTCGCTATGGCATTCCATGGCTATGTGCGTGCTACCGGCGATATTGATTTTTGGATTCGTATTTCGGACGAAAATGCAGACAGGGTGTGGCGCGCTCTGAAACGATTCGGAGCACCGACTTTCGACCTTGAGAAGAGCGACCTTCTAACTTCAGGAATGGTGTTTCAGATCGGAATGCCTCCGAATCGAATTGACATAATAAATGAGATCGACGGCGTAGAATTTGAAAATGCCTGGCCAAATCGCAAAATTGCTGTTTTTGAGGAACTTGCGATACCGACTATTGGCAAAGGTGAACTGCTCGTAAACAAACGATCTGCTGATCGGCCAAAAGATCAAATCGACGTGCTTTGGATAGAAAAGCACCCTGAGGTGGAGAATGACCAATTTCGCAACTGATCGCAGCCAAGTTAAAAACCGCATCTCCCGTAAAGCCGCGAGCTTTACAGAATCCGTAATCCGCGAGATGACGCGTGAGGCTCTCAAATATGGAGCGGTTAATCTCGGCCAGGGATTTCCGGACTTTGCCGCGCCTGAGGACATCAAGCAAAAGGCGATGGATGCGATAGCGGCCGATCATAATCAGTACGCCATCACGTGGGGTGTGAAGAGTTTCCGCGATGCGATCGCAAAAAAGACGATGTGGTTTTTAGGGATGGACGTCGATCCCGAAACTGAGATAACCGTCACGTGCGGTTCGACCGAAGGGATGATCGCGGCGATGATGGCAACCGTTGATGAGGGCGAAGAAGTCGTCGTATTCGAGCCGTTTTATGAGAACTACGCGCCGGACGCTATTTTGTCAGACGCAAAACCGCGTCATGTGCCGCTATATCGCACGGACAATGGATTTATCTTCGACCGCGAAGAATTGCGGGCCGCATTTAATGAGCGAACTAAGGCGATCATCATCTGCAATCCAAACAATCCGACCGGTAAAGTATTTACTCGCGAAGAACTTGAATTCATCGCCGATCTTTGCAAAGAATTCGACGCGTTGGCTTTTACCGATGAGATCTACGAGCACATTACATACAACATCGAGGAAGATGGCGATCCGCTCGAGCACGTTTCTATGGCTATGATCGAGGGCATGCGTGATCGAACCGTCGTCGTCAATTCGCTCTCCAAAACATATTCGGTCACGGGCTGGCGCGTCGGTTATTGCATCGCACCGCCGGATGTTTCGTCGGCAATCCGCAAAGTTCATGATTTCCTTACGGTCGGAGCGGCAAATCCGCTTCAGCACGCCGGTGCGTACGCACTCGCACTTCCGCCAAGCTATTACGAAGACCTGCAAAAGGAATATCAAAAGAAACGAGATTTCATCGTGCCAGTCCTGCAAAACGCTGGTTTCAAATGTGACACCCCGGAAGGAGCGTATTATGTGATGTGCGATATCTCCGATTTTGGTTTCGCGGACGACATTGAATTTACTAAACACCTGATTCGCGAGGTCGGCGTTGCGGTCGTGCCGGGTTCGTCGTTTTATCATGACAAGACGCTCGGCTCGCAGCTTGTCAGATTTTGCTTCTGCAAAAAGGACGAGACGCTTGAGACAGCCGCTGAAAACCTGCAAAAACTTAGACGCGGGTGAGGTGTCAGAACCGGAAGCGGTTTCGACCGGGCGTCTCGGTGCGGTTACAATTAGGCCGGGCGCGACCCCCTCCGGTTATTAAAAGAAGCAACCAATTGCGCCATTAAATTGCAACAAAAC